>DASZHS010000008.1:0-46868 GCA_035937595.1 Acidimicrobiales bacterium | reverse complement strand
CTGGTGCAGCACCCGGCCGTCCCGCGCACGGACCACGTCGACGACGGTCAGCTCGACGTGGTCCTTCGTCGCGAGCCGCGAGCGCGCGAGCGCGGCCGCCACCTCGAGGGTCCCGAGCAGCCCGCGCGCGTCGCCGTCGGCCGCGGCCAAGAGGAGCTCGCCGGCCGCGTCGTCGACCGTCACGTCCTCGGCGGCCGTCCCGCGCGCGAGCAGCGTCCGCAGCGCCGCCTCGTCGAGCGGGCGCAACCGGAACATCGTCATCCGGCTGAGCAGCGGGGCGTTCACCTCGAAGTAGGGGTTCTCCGTCGTCGCCCCGACGAACACCACCGTGCCGTCCTCGACGGCGGGGAGCAGCACGTCCTGCTGGGACTTGGAGAAGCGGTGCACCTCGTCGACGAACAGGATCGTGCGCACGCCGCGCTCGCCGAGCGCGCGGGCGGCCGCCTCGATCGCCTCGCGCGCGTCGCGCACCCCGGCGCTCGTCGCGCTGAGCGCCGCGAAGTCGGTGGCCGTCGCCTCGGCGAGGAGCCGCGCGATCGTCGTCTTGCCGGTGCCGGCGGGGCCCCACAGGAGCAGCGAGACGAGGCGGTCCTGCTCGCACAGGACCCGCAGGGTCCCGTTGGGGCCGACCAGGTGGTCCTGGCCGACGACGTCGTCGAGGGACCGCGGGCGGATCCTCGCCGCGAGCGGCGCCTGGTTCACGAGGCGCTCGCGCGCCGCGGACTCGAAGAGGCCGTCGGCGGTCACGTCGTCGGTCGGAGCTCCAGGCCGAGGTCGCGGAGCTGGGACGGTGCGATCGGCGCGGGCGCGCCGGTCATGAGGTCCGCGCCGGACTGGGTCTTCGGGAACGCGACGACCTCTCGGATGTTCTCCTCGCCCGCGAAGATCGCGGCGAGGCGGTCGATCCCGAAGGCGAAGCCGCCGTGGGGGGGCGCGCCGTAGCGGAAGGCGTCGAGCAGGAAGCCGAACCGGCTCTCGACCTCCTCGTCGGTCATCTTGAGCACGGCGAAGATGCGGCGCTGGACGTCGGCGCGGTGGATCCGGATCGAGCCGCTGCCGAGCTCCCAGCCGTTGAGCACGAGGTCGTAGGACTGCGACCGGACCGAGAGCGGGTCGGACTCCAGGCGGTCGAGGTCGTCGAGGTGCGGCATCGTGAAGGGGTGGTGCGCGGGGATCACCGTGCCGTCGCTGGTGACGCCCTCGAAGAGGGGGAACTCGGTCACCCAGCAGTACCGGTGCGGCCCGTCGCCGACGGGTGGGGCGCCGAGGTGGACGCGCAGCGCGCCGAGCACCGCGCACGCCGTCGCGTGGTCGGACGCGACGACGAGCACGAGGTCGCCGACGCCCGCCCCGTCGACCGCGGTGATCGCGGCGGCCTCGGGGGCTGCGAGGAACCGTGCGAGGGGCGCGTCGAGCCCCTCGGTGGTCACGCGGAACCAGGCGAGCCCCGCGGCGCCCTCGCGCTTGGCGCGCTCGGTCAGCTCGTCGAGGCGGGCCCGGGTGAGCGCGGCGCCGCCGGGGAGGCGGAGCGCCTGGACGGAGGCGGCCTGCAGCGCCTTCACCTCGGTGTGGGCGAAGGCGTCGGTGAGCGAGACGAGCTCCATGCCGAAGCGCAGGTCGGGCTTGTCGGTCCCGTAGCGGTCCCGGCACTCGGTCCAGGTGAGGCGCGCGATGGGGCCGGGCCGCTCGCCGGTGGCGGCCTCGGCGGCGTCGAGCACGGCCTCGGTGACGAACGCGAAGACGTCCTCTTGGTCGACGAAGCTCGCCTCGACGTCGAGCTGGGTGAACTCGAACTGGCGGTCGGCCCGCGAGTCCTCGTCGCGCATGCAGC
Source organism: Acidimicrobiales bacterium (assembly GCA_035937595.1). Classification (GTDB taxonomy): domain Bacteria; phylum Actinomycetota; class Acidimicrobiia; order Acidimicrobiales; family RAAP-2; genus Palsa-459. The sequence continues at coordinate 45,037 of DASZHS010000008.1, read as the reverse complement.
GCGCGATCTGGTAGTAGCGGTCGAACCCGCCCACCATCAGGAGCTGCTTGGCGAGCTGCGGGCTCTGGGGCAGGACGTAGAACGTGCCGTGGCGCAGCCGCGAGGGGATCACGAACTCCCTCGCGCCCTCCGGCGTGGGCGCCCACAGCAGCGGCGTCTCGACCTCGCAGAACCCCTGGCGGTCGAACGCCGCGCGGATCGCGGCGTTGAGCCGCGCCCGGAGCCGGAGGTTGCGCTGCAGCCGCTCCTGGCGCAGGTCGAGGTACCGCCACTGGTAGCGGACCTGCTCGTCGGGCTCGGTGCGCCCGCCGATCGGGAACGGGGGCGTCTCGGCGGTCGCGAGCACCTCGACGTCGCACTCCCCGAGCTCGACCGCACCGGTCGGCAGCTCCTCGTTGACCTTGTCCTCGGGGCGGCGCCGCACCGTGCCCGTCACGCGCAGCACGAACTCGCTGCGCACGTCGACGGTGTTGTCGATCACGCACTGGACGAGCCCCGTGTGGTCGCGGAGGTCGACGAAGGCGAGGTGCTCGCCGTGCTCGCGGCGCCTCGCCACCCACCCGCAGAGCGCGACCCGCTCCCCCACGTCGCTGACGTCGAGCGTCCCGCAGAACCGGTCGCGAAGCGCCGTGCGCTCGAGGTCGCGGCTCACGCGTCGGCTCCGCGCAGCGCGCCGGTCGCGGCGACCCGGGCGAGGAGGACGTCGAGCGGTTCGGTCCCCTGGGTCCCGGCCACGAGGTCGCGCACGACGACGGTGCCCGCGGCGAGCTCGGCGTCGCCGACGATGAGCGCGAGCGGCGCGCCGGAGCGGTCCGCGGCCTTCAGCTGGGCCTTCATCGATCGGCCGTCGTAGGCGCGCTCGGCCCGGACGCCCGCGCGGCGCAGCGAGACCACGAGGTCGCGCGCCAGCGCGCCGCCCGTCACGTCGACGACGAAGACCTCGGCGTGCGGCGCGTCGATCGGGAAGACGCCCTCGGCGTCGCAGGCGAGCAGGAGGCGCTCGATCCCCGAGCCGAACCCGATGCCGGGGGTGGGCGGCCCGCCGAGCGCCTCGGCGAGGAGGTCGTAGCGCCCGCCGCCGCCGAGCGCGTCGCTCGCCGCGTCGAGCGCGGCCCCGGTGAACTCGAAGGTCGTCCGGGTGTAGTAGTCGAGCCCGCGCACGAGGCGGTCGTCCTCGCGGTAGGCGACCCCGACGGCGTCGAGGCCCGCATAGACGCGCAGGAGGTGCGCCTCGCACGGCTCGCACAGGTGCGCGCGGAGCCGCGGCGCCTTCTCGGTCGCCGCGAGGCACGCCGGCCGCTTGCAGTCGAGGACGCGCAGGGGGTTGCGCCGCCAGGTGGTGGCGTGCTCGTCGCACAGGGCGTGCTCGACGCCCTCGAGGTACCGGGTGAGCTCGACCAGGTAGCCCGGGCGGCACGTCGTGTCGCCCAGCGAGGTGATCCGCAGCGCGAACGCCGTCAGCCCGAGGCCGCGCAAAAGGTCGTGGAGCAGCGCGATCACCTCGACGTCCACGTCGGGGTCCTCGGTGCCGAGGACCTCGGCGCCCAGCTGGTGGTGCTGGCGGTACCGCCCGGCCTGGGCCTGCTCGTAGCGGAACGCCGGCGTCACGTACCAGACGCGCCAGGGCACCGGCGGGCGGTGCTGGACGAACGCGCGCACGATGGGCGCGGTGCCCTCGGGGCGCAGCGCGAGGTGCCGGCCGGAGCGATCGTCGAACTCGTACATCTCCTTGCCGACGACCTCGGAGTCCTCTCCGATGCCGCGGCGGAAGACGCGCGCGTCCTCGAACGCCGGCGTGTGCGCGAGGCCGAACCCGGCGCGCTCGGCGAGGGTCGCGTACCGCGCGATGAGCGCCTCCCAGCGCGACGACGCCGGCGGCAGCACGTCGTGGGTCCCCCTCGGGCTGCGCGGCGCGGCGTCGGCGTCGCGGCCCTCCTCCTCGCTCACCGCCCGCGGCCCGGGAGCTGGCGGTACGCGTCGAAGACCCCGTCGACGTGCTGGAGCTGGGTCAGCACGCTCGAGAGGTGCGACGGGTCGGCGAGCTCGACCTCGAAGGTCATCTTCACCACGCGGTCCGGCGACGTCGTCGTGTGCGCCGCGAGGATGTTGAGGTGGCTCTCGGCCATCGCCGAACTCACGTCGGCGAGCAGCCCGGCGCGGTCGAAGGCGCGCACGTCGAGCGAGACGCGGAACGAGTTGTTCGACGAGGCGTCCCACTCGACGTCGACGAGGCGGTGGCGCGACTCGCTCGCGAGCGCGGTCGCGTTGGAGCAGTCGGTGCGGTGCACCGAGACCCCGCGCCCCTGGGTCACGAAGCCGAGGATCTGGTCGCCCGGGACGGGCGAGCAGCACTTGGCGAGGTGCACCATCACGTCGTCGAGGCCCTCGACGTAGACCCCCGCGCTGCGCCGGGGGCCGGTCCCGACCCTCGGCCCGCGCGCGACGGTCGTGGGCAGGGACTCCTCGTCGCCGCCGCGCAGCTCGCGCTGGAGGCGCTGGACGACGGACTGGGCGGAGACCTGGCTCTCGCCGATCGCGGCGAGCAGGCCGTCGAGGTCCTGGAGGTTCATCTGTGCGCCGACCACCTGCAGGGCGCCCGAGGCGATCGAGGTCTGGATGGGCAGCCCCGCGCGCCGCAGCGCGCGGACGAGCTCGTCGCGGCCCGACTCGATCGAGTCCTCGCGCCGCTCCCGCGAGAACCACTGGCGGATCTTGGAGCGCGCGCGGGTCGACTGGACGAAACCCATCCAGTCCCGCGACGGGCCGGCGGTCTCGGCCTTGGACGTGAGGACCTCGACGACGTCCGCGGAGCTCAGCCGCGTGTCGAGCGGGACGAGGCGCCCGTTGACCTTGGCGCCGACGCAGTGGTGGCCGACCTCGGTGTGCACGGCGTAGGCGAAGTCGACCGGGGTGGAGTTCGCCACGAGCGCGATGACCCGGCCCTTCGGCGTGAAGACGTAGACCTCGTCTTGCTCCAGGTCGAGCTTGAGCGCCTCGAGGAAGTCGATGGCGTCCGTCGACTCCTGCTCGGTGTCGGTGAGCCGGCGCATCCAGGCCATCTCGGACGGCGTCGCGTGCTCCTTGTAGCCCCAGTGCGCCGCGATCCCGTACTCGGCGCGCCGGTGCATCTCCTGGGTGCGGATCTGGACCTCGATCGGCTTGCCGTTGAGCCCGATCACCGTCGTGTGCAGCGACTGGTAGAGGTTGAACTTGGGCTGGTTGATGAAGTCCTTGAACCGTCCCTGGACGGGGTGCCACAGGGCGTGCAGGAGGCCGAGCGTCGCCCAGCAGTCGTGCTCGTTCTCGGTGATCGCCCGCAGCCCGACGAGGTCGAAGATCTCGTCGAACTCCTTGCCGTTGACGACCATCTTCTCGTAGATGCTCCAGAGGTGCTTCGGGCGCCCCGACAGCTCCGCGGCGATCCCCTCCGTCGAGAGCTTGTCGCGCAGCTGTGCGCAGACCTCGGCGACGTACTGCTCGCGCTCGGGGGTCCGCGAGGCGACCATCTGCTCGATCTCGGCGTAGCGCTTCGGCTGCAGCGTGGCGAACGCGAGGTCCTCGAGCTGCCACTTCACCTGCTGGACCCCGAGGCGGTGCGCGAGCGGCGCGTAGACGTCGAGGGTCTCCTGGGCGGTCGCGCGCTGGTTCACCTCGGGCATGACGGCGATCGTCCGCATGTTGTGGAGGCGGTCGGCGAGCTTGATGAGCAGCACCCGCCAGTCCGTCGCCATGGCGAGGAACATCTTGCGGATCGTGGCCGCCTGCTGGGCCTCCTTGGAGTCGAACTCCAGGCGGTCGAGCTTGGTCACGCCGTCGACGACGCGGGCGACCACCTCGCCGAACTGGGCCCGGACGTTGGCGAGGCTCATCCCGGTGTCCTCGACGGCGTCGTGCAGGAGCGCGGCCGCCACCGTCGCGGCGTCGAGGCCGAGCTCGGCGACCGTCAGGGCCACCGCGACGGGGTGCGTGACGTAGTCCTCGCCCGAGCGGCGCACCTGGCCGCGGTGGGCGAGCTCGGAGGCCCGCGCCGCCTCCACGATCGGGGCGTCGTCCTCCCCGCTGCGGTGGCGCTCGAAGGCCTCGAGGACGGGTCCCAGCAGCTCGTCGAGGGCGGGGTCGGCCGAGGGGCGCGACCGGCTCGTCGTCGCCAGGCTCGCCATCAGCACAGCCTAGTGACGCAGGTCAGCGCTTCTTCTGCTTGCGGGCCCTCGGCGCGATCGCGGGTGCGGTCTGCTGCGGGATCGACGTCGCGGCGCGCGCGTCGGTCGACACCGGTGCGGCGGGCTTGGGCGACGTCGAGGGCGTCGACGGCTTGGCCGGCGTCGACGCGCGCGGCCCGCTGCTGCCGGTGCGCGCCGCGGGCGCGGCGATCCGGATCCGCGCCGCGTCGAGGGCGCTCATCGAGATCGTGCGGTCGCCCTTCGAGGCCAGCCGCTGGCGGACCGCGACGTAGCGGTGCTCGCGCTCCTTCATGATCGCGAGCAGCGGTGACGCGATGAAGATCGACGAGTACGCCCCCGAGAGGAGGCCGACGGTGAGCGCCACGCCGTAGCTCTGCAGGGTGATCGCGCCGAGCAGCTGGGCGCCGACGAGCAGGACCGAGAGCACGGGCAGGATCGCCACCATGGACGTGTTGATCGAGCGCGCCAGCGTCTGGTTCATCGAGAGGTTGACCATGGCCGAGTACGTCATGCGGCCCGAGGCCGCGAACGGCTTCGTGTTGTCGCGTATCCGGTCGAAGACCACCACCGTGTCGTAGAGCGAGTAGCCGAGGATCGTGAGGACGGCGATCACCGTGTCCGGGGTCACCTGGAACCCGAACAGGGCGTAGATCCCGACGGTCACGGCCAGGTCGTGGAGCATCGCCAGGAACGCCGCGATGGCCATCTTCGGCTCGAAGCGGATCGAGATGTAGGCGACGACGGCGATGAAGAACGCGATGAGCGCCTCGATAGCCTTCTGGGTCACCTGCCCGCCCCAGCTCGGCCCGATGAACGAGAGCGAGACGTCCCTCGGGAACACCTTCTTCCCGGTCACCTGGGTGGCGTAGCGGGCGAGCTTGTTGGTCACCTGGTTGGTGACCTTGGTGCGCTGCGCCTGCGGCAGGCCGTTGAGGTCGGCCTGCACCTGCACGGTCACCTTGCCGTTGATGCCCGTGAGGATCTCGACGGTCGGGACCGTGAGCGGGGGCGTCACGGCGTTCACGGCGCCCTGCTGGGTGGCGCCGGGCGCGCTGACGGTCCAGGTGGAGCCGCCCTTGAAGTCGATGCCGAGGTTGAGGCCCTTGAACCCGAGCGCGAGCATCCCCGAGAGGATGATGACGGCCGAGATGGTGAACCAGACGCGCTTGCGCCCGACGAAGTCGAACGTCGTGAGCCCGGCGTAGAGGCGGCGGAACGGCCCGAGCTTCGCGCGGTCGCGCGCCGTCGTCGCGGTCTCGAGGCCGACCTCTTCGATCAGCTCGGACTCGTCCAGCAGCTCGTCGTCGCTCACGCAGGTGCCCCCGGGCGGACCGCGAGCCCGCGCGCGACGCCGACGCCGCGCAGCGAGGTCAGGCGCTCGTTGCGCCCGAGGAGCGAGACCGCGGGGCGCGTGAAGAACCAGGTGACGATGATGTCAAGCAGCGTCGAGAGGCCGAGGAAGAACGCGAAGCCCTGCACCGAGCCGGCGGCCAGGAAGTACAGGAGGACCGCGGCGAGCAGCGACACGGTGTCGGCGGCCAGCACCGTGCGCCAGGCCGAGGCGAAGCCGCGGTCGAGGGACGTGCGGACGCTGCGGCCCGAGCGGGTCTCGTCCTTTAATCGTTCGAAGTAGACGATGTAGCTGTCGACGGTGATGCCGATCGAGACGATCAGCCCGGTGACCCCGGCGAGGTCGAAGGCCGGGGCGACCGAGGTCTGGCCGAGCGCCGAGATGATCGCCCAGAGCAGCGCCGCGGTCACGGCGAGGCCGAGGAGCACGACGAGGCCGAGGAGCCGGTAGTAGAGCAGCACGTAGAGCATGACGACGGCGAGGCCGGCGAGGCCCGCCCCGAGCCCCGCGACGAGGGCGTCGTGCCCGAGCGTCGGGGAGACCGTCGAGTACGTGAGCACCTGCAGCGGGACGGGCAGCGAGCCGTACTGCAGCACGATCGCGAGCGCGTTCGCCTGGCCCTGGGTGAACGATCCCGAGATCTGGACCTGCCCCTGGAACGAGGACCAGGTGGCGGACTGGGGCTGGATGAGCGGTGCGGACTGCACGACGCCGTCGAGGTCGACGGCCATGTAGCCGTGGAAGTACACCTGGGTCCAGTGGTCCCACTGGACGGAGCCCTTCGCCGTCAGCCCGCAGTTCACGACCCACTGCCCCGTCGTCGTCTGCTGGGCCGACGCCGACGAGATGGCGGTCCCGTTCATGACCGCCCCGTACAGCACGTACCTCGAGTTGGGGATGGTCGAGATCGCCGGCTGCCCGGGCAGGCCCGGCTCGATGACGGACTTCTTCTCGACGCCCGGGATCGAGTCGGTGAGCGGGGTGACCGAGCGGATGTTGGTGAACGTCGGGTCCGGCGCGAGTTGCGTGACCGTGTAGCCGTTGATGTTGTTGGCGTTCGGGACCACCTGGAAGCTCGGGTTCTGGGTCACCGACGCCGTGAGCTGCCGCTGGCACGGCGGAAGATTGATCGGGCTGGGCGGCTTCACCGGCTTGCCGTGCACGGGCGCGGCACGCTGGTAGGGCAGCGCGAAGCACTCGACCGGTCGGAACAGCAGCTGCGCGGTCGTCACGAGCTCGCCCAGGACCTTCTGGGCGTTCTTGATGCCGGGCACCTGGATGATCACCTGCGGCGGGTTCCCCGACGTCTGGACGGTGGCGCCCGACACGCCGATGCCCGCCACGCGGTTCCGGATGATCTGCTCGGTGACGGCCAGCTGGCCGGCGCTGAGCGAGTGGCCCTTCGCCGGCGTCAGCACGACCTGGGTGCCGCCGGCGAGGTCGAGGCCGAGCTTGGGCGACCATCCCGCGGCCAGCGTGAGGAACAGCGACCCGAAGGAGATGACCAGCATCGCCACCAGGCTGACGATCAGTCCCCGGCGTCGGCGCGACGACCCACCCGACACGGCGGTCACGGGACGCTCACTTAGTGTCGGGCTCCTCGCCGGTGGGCGTCGTGTCGCTCCCGGCGGGGCCGTCGAAGCCGGGCGGCGTGCCCTCGAACTGCTCGTGGTCCGCGGGGTCGGTCGGCTCCGCCGGCGGGGTCAGCTTGCGACCGATCGCCTGGCGCAGGAAGACGAGCTCGGTGCCGCTGCCCGTGGACACCGTCACCCGATCGCCGTCCTCGGAGACGATCGTCCCGACCAGCCCGCCGATCGTCGCGATCTCGTCGCCCACGGCGGCCTGCTTGATCTGCTCGCGGGCCTGCCGGGCGCGCTGGTTCCGCGGCCGCAGGAAGAAGTAGTAGACGCCGACGGCGAGCGCCAGGAGCAGGATGTAGAAGATCGGGCTGCTGCCCTTGGCCTTGGAGCCGGAGGCGGCCAGGACCAAGCCAGTGGCCAGCAGACTCGACACAATCCCTCCCAGATGGACCTCGTGAACCCTAGCCGAGCCCCGCGTCGCGGCCCGGTGCAGGACTAGACGAGGCGGCCGTTGCTCCGCGCGACGCCGAGGTGCGCGAACGCGCGATCGGTCGCGACGCGCCCGCGCGGGGTGCGGTGCAGGAGCCCCTGGCGGATGAGGTAGGGCTCGTAGGCCTCCTCGACGGTCTCGGTCTCCTCGCCGACGGCGTGCGCGAGCGTCGTGAGCCCGACCGGGTTGCCGTCGAAGCGCACGGCGAGGACCTCGAGGATCGCACGGTCGAGCTTGTCCAGCCCGAGCGCGTCGACGCCGAAGAGCGCGAGCCCCTCCTCGGCGACCTCCTGGGTGATCTTGTGGTGCTCGTGGACCTCGGCGACGTCGCGCACGCGGCGGAGCAGCCGGTTGGCGATCCGCGGCGTGCCGCGGCTCCGCAGCGCGATCTCCGCCGCCCCGCCGTCGGTGATCGGGATCCCGAGCAGCCCCGCGGACCGCGTGACGATGCGCTCGAGGTCGGACGGCTCGTAGAGGTCGAGGCGCCCGAGGAACCCGAAGCGGTCGCGCAGGGGACCGGCCACGAGCCCCGTCCTCGTCGTCGCGCCGACGAGCGTGAAGCGCGGCAGGTCGAGCCGCAGCGAGCGCGCCGTCGGCCCCTTGCCGAGCATGACGTCGAGCTGGCCCTCCTCCATCGCGGGGTAGAGCACCTCTTCGACGGCCCGAGCGAGCCGGTGGATCTCGTCGATGAACAGCACGTCGCCTTCTTGCAGGTCCGTCAGCGTCGCCGCGAGGTCGCCGGCGCGGGCGAGCACCGGGCCCGAGGTCACGCGGAGCCCGACGCCCATCTCCTGGGCGACGATGCCCGCGAGCGTGGTCTTCCCAAGGCCCGGCGGCCCGGCGAAGAGCAGGTGGTCCGAGGGCTGACCGCGGCGTCGCGCGGCCTCGAGGACGATGGAGAGGTGCCCGACGAGCTCGGGCTGGCCCACGAACTCGGCGAGGGTCCTCGGCCGCAGGCTCGCCTCGTCGGCCTCCTCGCGGACCACGGCCACGGGGTCGACCGGGCGCGGGGCCGACGCCGCGACATCGACGGGCTCGCGCCGCGCGGCGCTCATCGCCGGGAGAGCACGCGCAGCGCCTGACGCAGCGCGTCCTCCACGCTGTCGGTCTCGTCGAGCTGCTCGACGGCGCGGCGCACCTCGTCGGAGGTGTAGCCGAGCTCGCTCAGCGCGCCGCGCACCTCCACGCGCACGGTCGGGTCCGCGGTGTCGGGGGTGACGGTCTCCGCGGCCAGCAGCCGGCCCCGCAGCTCCAAGAGGAGGCGTGCCGCCGTCTTGCGCCCGACGCCCGGGACGGCGATGAGCGCGTCCACGTCGTCGGCGGCGAGGGCGGCCGACAGCGCGTCGGGGCCGAGCGTGGCGAGGATCGACTGGGCGAGGGCAGGCCCGACCCCCGGGGCGGCGACCAGCGCCTCGAAGCAGTCCCGCTCCCTCGCGGTGAGGAACGCGTAGAGCACGATCGCGTCGTCGCGGACGTGGGTGTGCACGGCGAGGTCGACCTCGCTCCCGGAGGCGATCGCGGCGCTGCCGCGCCCGCTCAGCGACACGCGGTACCCGACGCCATGGACGTCCACAATGGTCGTGCCGTCCGCCAGCCGCGCGGTGAGCTGGCCGCGGAGCGCGCCGATCACGACCGCGCCTCCGCCGCGCTCACCGCGGCCCGCAGCGAGGCGCCCACGAGGTGGCAGACCGCGAGGGCCAGGGCGTCCGCGGCGTCCGGCGAGGGCGGGCTCGCGAGCCCGACCTGACGCGCCACCATGGTCTGGACCTGGTGCTTGGTGGCCGCCCCGTATCCGACGACGGCGAGCTTCACCTCGTTCGACGTGTACTGCGCCACGGCGCAGCCGTGCTCGACGGCGCACGCGAGGGCGACCCCGCTCGCCTGGGCGACCCCTGTCGCCGTCCGCGCGTTCGTCTGGAAGAAGAGGCGCTCGACGACGACGGCGTCGGGCCGGTGCTCGACCAGCAGCTCGCGCAGGGCCACGGTCAGCTCGAAGAGCCGGCGCTCGACCGGGTCCTCGGGGTCCGTCGCGATCGTGCCGGCGGCCCTGGCGACGAACGTGGCGGGCGCCCCGCCCCGCGTGACGAGCCCGTAGCCGCAGCGCGTCAGGCCTGGATCGATCCCCAGGACGAACATGTGTTCGACTGTACCCGACGGGTCCCTCGCGGAGGGTGGACCTACCCGTCGTAGGCGGCGAGCACGGCCTCGGGGATGTCGAAGTTCGAGTAGACGGTCTGGACGTCGTCGTGGTCGTCGATCGCGTCGAGCAGGCGCAGCACCTTCTTCGCCTCGGCCTCGTCGGCCACCAGGACGGACGAGGTCGGGACCATCGTGAGCTCGGCGCTGCGGACGTGGACGCCCTTCGCCTCGAGCGACTCGCGCACCGCGGCGAGGTCCCCCGGCCCCGTCGTGACGTTGAACCCGTCGGCCTCGGGCTCGAGGTCCTCCGCGCCGGCGTCGGTCGCGAGCTCCATCAGCGTGTCCTCGTCGACCTCGGGTGCCACCTCGATCGACCCCTTGCGCTCGAACTGCCAGGCGACCGCTCCTGGCTCGGCCATGGAGCCCCCGTGGCGCGAGAAGATGGAGCGCATCTCGGCACCCGTGCGGTTGCGGTTTGCGGTCAGGCACTCGACGAGGATCGCCACGCCGCCGGGGCCGTAGCCCTCGTAGGTCACCTGCTCGTAGCGCACGCCGTCGAGCTCGCCGGTCCCCCGCTTGATCGCACGCTCGATCGTGTCGAGCGGCACGGAGCCGTCGCGCGCCTTCTGGTACATCGTGCGCAACGTCGCGTTGGCGTTCACGTCACCGCCGCCCTCGCGCGCCGCCACCTCGACCTGGCGGATGAGCTTGGCGAACAGCTTCGCTCGCGCCTTGTCCTGCGCGCCCTTGCGGTGCTTGGTCGTCGCCCACTTGGAGTGGCCCGACATCGATCCTCCTCGCCGCTGCGGCGGACGATGCTAGTTGGACGCGACCGCGGCGCGGCTCGCCGCGAGCTCCAAGAACAGCCCGTGCACACGGCGATCCGCGGTGAGCTCGGGGTGGAACGCCGCGCCGAGGACGTGGCCCTGTCGGACGAGGACCGGGTGTGCGCCGTCGCCCACGTCGATCGAGGCCAGGACCTCGACGCCGGCGCCCACCTGCGTGATCCGCGGCGCGCGGATGAACACCGTCGGCACCTCGCCGACGCCCGCGACGTCGCAGCTGCCCTCGAAGGAGGCGACCTGGCGGCCGTAGCCGTTGCGTCGCACCGCGACGTCGAGCAGCCCGAACGCCACCTCGTCGCCGCGCCCGTCGGTGATCGAGCTCGCGAGCAGGACGAGCCCCGCGCACGTGCCGAACGCGGGCATGCCGCCGTCGAGCCGGTCGCGGAGCGGGCCCTCGAGCCCCGAGGTCACGAGCAGGTGGGAGATCGCCGTCGACTCCCCGCCCGGCAGGACGAGCGCGTCGACCTCATCGAGGTCCGACGAGGAGCGGACGGGGACGGCGTCGCAGCCGAGGTCCGACAGGGCGGCGCGGTGCTCGCGGACGTCGCCCTGCAAGGCGAGGACGCCGACGCGCACGGCTACCAGCCGCGTGTGGCGAGCCGCTCGGAGAGCGCGCCGAGCTCCTCGCCGCGCATCGCCGCCCCGAGCCCGGTCGAGACCTTGGCCACGAGGTCGGCGTCGTCGAAGTGCGTCGTCGCCTCGACGACCGCGCGGGCCATCCGCTCGGGGTCCGCGCTCTTGAAGATGCCCGAGCCGACGAACACGGCCTCGGCCCCCAGCTGGCGCACGAGGGCGGCGTCGGCCGGCGTGGCGATGCCGCCGGCGCAGAACAACGGGACCGGAAGGGCGCCCGCCGCCGCGACCTCCTCGACCAGGGCGAGGGGCGCCTGGAGGTCCTTCGCCGCGGCGAAGCGCTCCGCGGCGTCGAGGGTCCCGAGCCGCCGGATCGCCCCAAGGATGTCGCGGAGGTGCCGGACGGCCTCCACGATGTTGCCGGTGCCGGCCTCGCCCTTGGAGCGGATCATGCAGGCGCCCTCGCCGATGCGACGCAGCGCCTCGCCGAGGTTCGTGGCCCCGCAGACGAACGGCACGGTGAAGGCCCACTTGTCGATGTGGTGCGCCTCGTCGGCGGGCGTGAGCACCTCGGACTCGTCCACGTAGTCGACGCCCAGCGCCTGCAGGACCTGGGCCTCGGCGAAGTGGCCGATCCTGGCCTTCGCCATGACGGGGATCGTGACGGTGTCCTGGATCCCCTTGATCATCTCTGGGTCGCTCATCCGCGCGACGCCGCCGTCACGGCGGATGTCGGCGGGCACCCGCTCGAGCGCCATCACGGCGACCGCGCCGGCGTCCTCGGCGACCTTGGCCTGCTCGGGGGTGACCACGTCCATGATCACGCCGCCGCGCAGCATGTCGGCGAGCCCCCGCTTCACGTTCGTCGTGCCCGTGCGTCGCGCGTCAGAGACCGGTGCCATCGGGTCGATCCTACCGGCGCCCTCTCACCACTCCGCGAGCGCCTGGGCGCGCACCGACGGTGCGTCGAGCGAGTCCAGCTGCGGTGCGCGATCACCCGGGGTCGGGTCGAACCAGAGCCACCGCGTCCGTGCGAACCGCTCGGTCGCGAACAGCGACGGCGGCACGGGTTGCGGCTGGGCGACGCAGCGCTCGAGCACCGCGGCGATCGCGACGGGGTAGCGCACGGTCGCGGCCGCGACCTCGTCGGCACGCAGCAGCCGTCCCCTGCCCGCCAGCCGGTGCCGCATCGCGTCCTTGCCGAGGACGCTCGGCAGCGTCGCGGCGATCGTCCCCCGCCGCACGTCGTCCAGGCGCAGGTGGGCGAGGCCGTGGGCGACGACGCCCTCGAGCTCGACCAGGCTGAGCGAGTCGAGGAGGCCGCGGGTGACCACCATGACCACGCCGATGGTGGTCGTGACCATGGCGAGGTTGACGCTCGGCTCCTCGACGACGAAGAGCGGCGGGTGCGCCACGCCGAACGTCGCACAGAGCCCCTCGACCAGGTTCTCGACCCGCGGTGCCGTGCCGTCCGGCACACGGTGCGCCCCCCACTGCCGTTCGACGTGCAGGGGGGCGGCGAGCAGCCCGGCCACGACGATCAGCGCGCCGAGGATGACCGAGGCGATGAGGATCACGACGCCCAGCCGGGCCGCGCCCGCGATCACGAGGCCCGCGCAGGCGAGCGCGCCGAACACGACGATGGCCGCGAGCGGCAGCAGCGGCACCAGTCGCGCCACGCGCCGGTTCTGCACGCGCTCGGCGTGGGTGACCCCGTACTCGGAGGCCCACGCCGTCGCGTCGGCGTGGCTCGCGGTGGCCATCACGCGAGGCTAGTGCTCGGACCTGGCGGCTCTCGGCGCGCGCGTCGGCCGCGTGGGGTGGAGACCGCGGACGACGAGGCGAACGACGCCGCGGCACGCGCGTAGAGCTCCAGGTAGCGCTCGACGAGCGCGTGGACGGACCATCGCTCGGCGTGCGCCCTCGCCGCGTCGAGCGCGCGATCCGTCGCGGGGCGCTCGATCGCGGTCCGCAGCGCGACCGCGAGGACGCCCGCGTCGCCGGGGGCGACCAGCGTGGCGTGCCCGCCCGTCGACTCGCGGTACCCGTCGATGTCCGAGGCGACGACCGCAGTGCGCGCGGCCATCCCCTCGAGCGGCACGAGGCCGAAGCTCTCGCCGCCGAGCGACGGCACGCAGAGCACGTCGGCCCCGCGCAGCCGCGCGAGCTTCTCGTCGTCGTCGGTTGCGCCCAGCCACTCGATGCGCGCGTCGGCGCGGTGGCGCTCGCGCAGCGAAGCGGTCTGCGGGCCGTCCCCGAGCACCCAGCACGCGATCGGCAGCTCGATCCGGCCGATCGCGTCGAGCAGGACGTCCAGGCCCTTGCGCGCCTCGTGGCGACCGACGAACAGCACCGTCGGGCCCGTGGTGGGCCACGGCGTCGCGGCGTCGACCAGGTCGAGCTCGACGCCGTTGAAGAGCAGCTCGGGGCGAGCCCCGGCGGCGTCGCCGATCGTCTCGACGGCGAGCCGGCTCACCGCGGCGGTCACGTCGAGGCCGCGACGGAGGCGCCGGATGACGGGGGCGCCGACCACGTACGCCGGCCCGCCCCCGCCGCGGTGGAACGTCCCGACGGTCGGGCGGCGGTGCTCGCGGAGCAGGTCGTAGGCCGCGATCGGCGCGAACGGCTCGTGGACGTGGACGACCCCGTCGCGCAGCGTTGCCGCCACGGAGGCGAACGCGCGCGACGCGGCGCGCGACAGGGTCACCGGCGCGCGCGAGCCGTTCGCGCGGACGGAGCGCACCGCACCCGCCGCGGCGTGGGCGATGCCGGCGGCGGCGAGCGGCTCGTCGGGCTCGCCCGGCGAGCACACGACCACGTCGATGCCGCGGTGCGAGAGGTCGCGGGCCATCGCGCGCACCTGGGTCTGGACGCCACCCGGCACGCTGAGGGCGTAGGGGCTCACGAGCGCGACGCGCTCGATCGGAGCGGTCACGCCGCGTCGGGCCAGTTCGCCTGGAGCACGTGCCACTGCTCGGGCGCGCGGCGGATGAGCCAGCCGAGCTCGTCGGTCACGCACTGGGTGATCCGCGCGACGTCGTCGCGCAAGCGGCCGCGTCGCGTCGTGTCGACCGGTGGCGTGATCACGATGTGGTGGTCGCGGCCCGGCCCGCTGTAGACCGCGGCGCACAGGAGCGTCGCCCCGGTCCGCAGGGCGAGCATGGCGGGACCGGCCGGCACGGTCGTGGGTGCCCCGAACAGCTGGACGTCGAGGCCGGTCTGCTGCAGGTCGCGGTCGCTCAAGAGCCCGACCACGCCGCCCGCGCGCAGCACCCTGGCGACCGCGCCGCCCGCCGCGTCGTCGAGGGGGATGATGCCGAGGCCCATCTGCACCCGCTTGGCGGCGAACCAGTCGAACAGCGCCGGCGGCTCGAGGCGCTCGGCGACCGCGGTCATCGGCCAGCCGAGGTCGGCGAGGACGGTGCCGCCCCACTCCCAGCTCCCGACGTGCGGTAGCGCCAGCAGCGCCCCCCGGCCGGCGTGCACGGCGTCGCGCAGGTGGTGCTCGCCCTCCGAGAAGCGGATCCGCTCGGTCACCGTCGAGCGCGGGAGCGCGGGGAGCTTCGCCCCCTCGGTCCAGTACCGCCCGTAGGTGTGCATCGCCCGGGTCACGTACCGGTCGAGGACGCCGGGGTCGGGTGGCTCTCCGGTGCCGCCGGCGAGCGCGCGCGCGAGGTTCGTCGCGAGCGGCTGGTGCCGCCACCGCGGGGCGCGCCCCATCGTGCCGGCGACCACCTCGCCGACGCGCACGTCCAGGCGCTCGGGGAGCCGCTCGAGCAGCCCGCCCAGCAGCCGGAAGAGCCAGAGCCGAGCCCGTGGGCTCACGCGTCGGAGCGGTGCGTCCGGTTCGCCCGTTGGTGCGCGCGGGCCGCACGGCGGCCTCGGGCGCGGGTCCTCGCCTCGATGCGCACGGAGCGCCAGCGCGCCACGGCGGCGACGGTGCGGTCCTGGGCCCGCACACCGACGAAGCCGGGGCGCCGCACGAAGGCACGCCGGCGCGACGTCGCGACGCCGGCGGGACGGCCCGCCGCGACCCAGATCCGCTGGAAGCGTCCGAGCGCGGTGAGGGTCGTGAGGCCGAACAGCACCCAGAGCACCGGGACGAAGATCGACGCCGACAGGAGCGCGACGCCGAGCACGATCAGGCGCTCGGCGCGCTCCATGAGCCCGCCCTTGGCCGCGATGCCGAGGGACTCGGCCTTCGCGCGCTGGTACGAGACGAGGAAGGCGACGCCGAGGATCGCCAGGGGCAGCACGACGACGTGGCCGCCGCCGTGGGACGCGAGGTACCAGGCGCACCCGCCGAACAGGAGCGCGTCGGCCACCCGGTCGGTCACCGAGTCGAAGAACGCGCCGCGGACCGAGGCCGAGCCGGTGGCCTTGGCGACGGCCCCGTCGAGGAGGTCCTGGGCGCCCGTGAGGATCAGGAGGCCGATGGCGAGGCCGAACCAGCCCGTCGCGATGGCCACGGCCGCCCCCCCGGCGCACAGCACGCCGGTCGCGGTGAGCATGTCCGCGGTGATCCCTGCACGCTTGAGCGCCAGGCCCACTGGCTTGGTGCCCCTGTCGACGGCCTCTCGGAACCGTCCGTCAAACATCTGACCTCCCTGCGCGCGGGGCGTTCGCCTCCGCGGGCGGTCCGGCGTGTGCGGTTGGCACAGCGTACCGGAGGATCGCCACGGCGGGGAGAGATGGCGCACCCATCGGCACGGTCAGCCGAGCGCGGCGAACGCGTCGCGGAGCTTGTGGAAGGTGTCGTCGAGGTCCTCGGGTAGGACCCGGGTCTCGGCGATCGCGGTCATGAAGTTGGTGTCGCCGCCCCACCTCGGCAGGACGTGCAGGTGGAGGTGGCCGGGGATCCCGGCCCCGCCCGCGCGCCCGAGGTTCGCCCCCAGGTTGGCACCGTCGGGGTGGTACGCCGCCTCGATCGCCTGGATCGACCGCGTCGTGGCGGCCCACAGGGCGGCGGACTCGGCCTCGGACAGCGCCCCGATGGTGGCGACGTGGCGCCGCGGCAGGACGAGGACGTGCCCCGAGCCGTAGGGGAAGGCGTTGAGCACGACGAAGGTCAGCTCGGCCAGCGCCACGACGCCCGTCGACGCGTCGACGGGCCCGTCGGCGAGGTCGCAGAAGAGGCACTCGGCCGCGTCGTCGTCGTGGGCGCCCGCAGACGCGAGCTCGACGTAGCGCCGCCGCCATCCTGCGTAGAGCCGATCGAGCGGCATCAGGCCGGCGACGGCTCCGGCGACCCGTGGGCGGCGACCTGGCGCACGATCTCGTCGACCAGGTCCTCGACCGCCACGCCCCGCTCGGGCGCGTCGCTCCCGCGCCGGTTCACGCCCACCGTGCCGGCCGCGGCGTCGTCGTCGCCGACGACGAGCACGTAGGGGAGCTTCTCGAGCTTGGCGCGGCGGATCCGCGCCCCGAGCGGCTCGGTGGCGTCGTCGGCCTGACCGCGCAGCCCGTGCTCGCGGAGGGTGCCGGCGACCTCCTCGGCGTACGCCCCGTGCGCGTCGCGGACGGGCAGGACGCGGAACTGCTCGGGCATGAGCCAGGTCGGCAGCGCGCCCGCGTAGTGCTCGAGGAGGATGGCCAGGAACCGCTCGACGGACCCGAGCAGCGCGCGGTGGATCATGACCGGCCGGTGCCGCTGGTTGTCCGCGCCGACGTAGGTCGCGTCGAAGCGCTGCGGGGTCTGGAAGTCGAGCTGGATCGTCGACAGCTGGTGGGTCCGCCCGATCGCGTCGCGCGCCTGGACCGAGATCTTCGGGCCGTAGAAGGCGCCGCCGCCCGGGTCATCGACCAGCTCGAGCCCCTCCGCGATGGCGACGTCGCGAAGGATGGCCTCCGCCTCGGACCACTCCTCGTCCGTGCCGACGGCCTTGCCCTCCGGCTTGCTCGACAGCTCGAGGTAGAAGTCCTGCAGCCCGAACGCCCGCAGCATGTCGAGCACGAACCCCAGCGTGACGGTGAGCTCGTCCTGCAGCTGGTCGCGCCGGCAGAGCAGGTGGGCGTCGTCCTGGGTCATGCCGCGGACGCGCGTGAGGCCGTGGACGACGCCGGAGCGCTCGTAGCGGTAGACCGTGCCGAACTCGAAGAGCCGCATGGGCAGCTCGCGGTAGCTGCGCTGGCGCGAGCCGTAGATGAGCAGGTGGAACGGGCAGTTCATCGGCTTGAGGTAGTACTCCTGGCCCCCGTCGAGCTCCATCGGGGGGTACATCGCCTCCGCGAACCACTCGAGGTGCCCCGAGATGTCGAAGAGCTCGCGCTTGGTGATGTGCGGGCTCGTCACGAACTGGTACCCCGCTTCGAGGTGGCGCTCTCGCGAGTAGTCCTCGATCAGCTTGCGCAGGAGCCCGCCCTTCGGGTGGAACACCGCGAGTCCGGGGCCGAGCTCCTCGGGGAAGCTGAACAGGTCGAGCTCCTGGCCGAGCTTGCGGTGGTCCCGTCGCTCGGCCTCCTCGAGGCGCTCGAGGTGCTCGCGCAGCGCGGCGTCGGACTCGAACGCCGTGCCGTAGATGCGCTGCAGCTGGGGACGGTGCTCGTCGCCGCGCCAGTACGCGCCGGCGACGCGCTGGAGCTTGAAGTGCCCGAGCCGCCCGGTCGACGGCACGTGGGGGCCGCGGCACAGGTCGGTGAAGACCTCGGTGTTGCGGTAGCTCGTCACCACGCCCTCGCCGCTCGCCGCGTCGACCTCGGTGGCGCCGGCGGCGACGGCCTCGATGATCTCGGTCTTGAAGGGCTGGTCGGCGAAGAGCGCGAGCCCCTCGGCGACGGTGTGCTCGTGGCGGTCGAAGGGCTGGTCCTCGGCGATGATCTCGCGCATCGTGACCTCGATGCGCTCGAGGTCGTCGTCGCTGAAGTGCGCCCCGCCCGGCAGCGCGAAGTCGTAGTAGAAGCCGTCCTGGATCACCGGGCCGATCGCGAAGTGCGCGCCCGGCCAGAGCCGCAGGACGGCCTGGGCCAGCACGTGGGCGGTCGAGTGCCGGAGCACCTCGCGGCCGGCGGGGACCTCGGGGGTCACCAGGCGCACCGTCGAGCCGTCAACTAGGGGGGCAGCGAGGTCGACCGGCTCGCCGTCGACCTCGGCGGCGACGACGGCCTTCGCCAGCCGCGGCCCGATCGACGCGGCGAGCTCGGCGTGGGTGGCGCCGCCGGGGAGCGCCACGGTGCTGCCGTCGGGCAGTGTGATGGTCACCGTGGCGGGCATCGCCTCTTCCTCGTCGCGGGCGTCACAGGGTAACGCCGAGCAGCGCGAGCGACGGTGACAGGTCGGTCCCTGGAGGGGCCCCGTCGATCGCGGCGAGGGCGCGGGGCGCGTCCAGGTCCTCGTCGAGGGCGGCGCGCACCTCGTCGAGCAGCCCCGACCCGTCGCGCGACCCGGTGCGCGCGGCGTACGCCTCGAGCCGGCGCCGACCGCCGTCGAGGTCCGCGGCCGTCCAGGTCCAGTCGTGGCGGTAGTGGTGCGACAGGAGCGCCAGCCGCACCGCGCCGGCGGGCGCCTCGGCGAGCAGGTCCGAGACGAAGACGAGGTTGCCCAGGGACTTCGACATCTTCGCGCCGTCGAGGCCGACGAGGCCGACGTGGACCCAGTACCGCGCGAGCGGGTGATGGTTCACCGCCGCCGACTGGGCCGCCTCGCACTCGTGGTGCGGGAAGACGAGGTCGCGGCCGCCGCCGTGGACGTCCACGGTCTCGCCGAGCTCGCGGAGCGCGAGCGCGGAGCACTCGATGTGCCAGCCCGGCCGACCGGGGCCCCAGCGCGACTCCCAGGACGGCTCGTCGGGGAGCGACGGCTGCCAGAGGACGAAGTCCAGCGGGTCGCGCTTGTTCGGGTCCTCGGGATGCCCGCCGTTCTCCTTGGCGAGGACGAGCATCTCGTCGCGGCCGAGGTGGCTGATCGACCCGAACCCGGGCGCGGCGCCGACGCGGAAGTAGATCGCGCCGCCCGACTCGTAGGCGGCGCCCTCGTCGAGGGCGCGCCCGATCATCGAGAGGATCTGCGGGATCGCCGACGTCGCCCGCGGCTCGGCGGCGACGGGCAGCATGCACAGGCTGGCCATGTCGCGGTCGAATCGGGCGATCTCCTGGGCGGCGAGGTCGAGGTAGTGCACGCCGAGCTCCCGTGCCTTGCGGAGGATGTCGTCGTCGACGTCGGTGACGTTGCGTACGCACCTCGTCTCATGGCCGGCGTCGCGGAGCCGGCGCTGGAGCACGTCGTAGGTCAGGTACGTCGCGGCGTGGCCGAGGTGCGCCGAGTCGTACGGGGTGATGCCGCAGGTGTACATGGTGACGATCGGCCCGACCTCGAGCGCCACGACCTCGCGCTGCAAGGTGTCGTAGATCCGCACGGCTCAGATCCCTGCGATCCGCACCGTCGAGTGCACCTTGTGACGGATGTTGATGGTGATGCAGGCAGCGGTGAACGACTCGATCGGCCCCGCCTGCGCGAGGCTGCCCACCTCGATCGCCCGCAGCCCGTCCATCGCGTCGACCAGCTCGCAGGTGACCCGCCGGGCGCCCGCGTCGTCCCCGCACACGAGGACGTCGGCCAAGAGGCCGCTCTCGGTGTCCTCGAGGAGCGCGGCCGGGAGGTGGTGCATGGCAGCGGTCACCGTCGCGCCCGGGAGGGCGGCCTGGAGCTCGGCGGCCATCGAGCCGCGCGGGGGGATGAGGGCGACCATCTCGCGGCCCTGCTTGACGAGGGCGTTCACCATCGAGACCACGACCTTCCCGTCGAGCAGCGGTGCCAGCGGGCGCACGGTCGCCACGACCGCGTCCCAGGGGGTGGCGACCACGACGAGCTCGCCGGTCGCCGCGGCCTCGTTCGTGCACCCCGTGATCGAGCCCTCTCCACCCACCTTCAGCCCCGCGACGACCTCCCGTGCGCGGGCCTCGTCACGCGAGCCGACCAGGACGTCGTGGCCCGCCGCGGCGACCCGGACCGCGACGCCCCGTCCCGCGGGACCGGTGCCACCGACGATGCCCACTCGCACCGCCTCACTTTCCCACAGTCGTTCGCGGAGGTGCGAAGTAGCGTGACCGCGTGCCACTCCTCGAGGGCAAGCGTCTCCTCATCACCGGCGTCCTCACGTCGGACTCGCTCGCGTTCGCGGTGGCGCGTCGCGCGATCGAGGAGGGTGCGGACGTCGCGCTCAGTGGGTTCGGACGCGGGCTCTCGCTCACGCAGCGCTCGGCGCGACGCCTCGGCGACGTCGGCGAGGTCCTCGAGATGGACGTGACGGTGCCGGCGGAGCTCGACGCGGCGCGGGCGTCGCTCGCCCACCGCTTCGGGCGCCTCGACGGCGTGCTGCACGCGATCGGGTACGCGCCGCCCGACTGCCTCGGCCACGGGATGTTGAAGGCCAGCGCAGAGGACGTCGGGATCGCGCTGCAGGTCTCGACCTACTCCCTCGCCGGCCTCACCCGCGCGATGCTGCCGCTCCTGGAGGTCGCCGGGCGCGACGGCGGCGCCTCGGTCGTGGGGCTCGACTTCGACGGCACGCGCGCCTGGCCCGTCTACGACTGGATGGGGGTCGCCAAGGCGGGCCTCGAGTCGCTCACCCGCTACCTCGCCAAGGAGCTCGGGCCGAGCGGGATCCGGGTGAACCTCGTCGCCTCGGGCCCGGTGCGCACGGTCGCGGCCAAGTCCATCCCGGGGTTCGCCGCCTTCGAGGACGCGTGGGGCGACCGCGCGCCGCTCGGCTGGGACGTGCACGATGCCACACCGGCCGCCAATGCCGCGGTGGCGCTGCTCTCCGACCTCCTCGCCTCGACGACCGGGCACGTGCTCCACGTCGACGGTGGCGTTCACGCGCTCGGTATGTGAACCTAGGTGCGCGTGCCCAAGGAGGTGTCGGCGTGGCTCTGAAGGTCGAGCGCGAGGCGAGCGCCGCGAGCGCGCCCACCCTCGTGGCCGCGCGCGCGCACGCCGCCGTGCGCCCGCGTCGCGGGATGAACACCGCGTCCTACACGATCGGCCTGATGTGCAGCGACTTTTTGCTCGCCTGGATCTCGCTCGCCATCGGGCTCGTGGTCCTCAGCTTCGTCTCGCGCAAGGCGGACAACCACCTCTCCTACTTCTGGCACAACTACCCCCACGGCACGGCCTACCCGATCGGCATCGTCCTCGGGATGGCGATCTCGGGGGCCTACCGGCTCTCGCGGCGCAGCCCCACGCAGTCCACGTTCTCCGAGCTGCAGAACTACACGACGGGCATCGCATTCGGCGGGGTGCTCACGCTCGGCCTCTCCTACGTCGCGCACCACTTCGCCTACTACACGGTCCAGCACACGACCCAGATCCTCTCCGCCATGGTGATCTCGGTCCTGCTCCTGCCGCTCGGCCACGCGCTGCTCCGGCGCGAGGTCCTGCGCCAGACGCCCCTCCGCGTCCTCATCGTCGACGGCGGTGACGGCGTCGCGCGGTTCACGACGCACCTGCGCCTGAACCACGGGGTCCAGGTCGTGGGCTGGGTGGCGACGACCGAGTCGCTGCCCCAGGGCGCGCTCGGGCGGCTGCCCGACCTCGAGCGGATCATCGTGGGCAACCGCGTCGATCGCATCGTCGTGGGCTCGACGGGCGATTTCGAGGGCGACCACCTCGCCGAGTACCGCCGCGCGATGGAGCTGGCCGACGTCGCCCTGGTCCCCCGCGTCTACGAGCTCGTCTCGTGGCGCTCGCGGCTCACCGAGCTGTCCGGCCTCCCGATGCTCGAGACCGTGCCGCCCCAGATGACCAGCTGGGACCGGCTCACGAAGCGAACGTTCGACCTCCTCGTCGGCACGGCGCTGTTCGTCCTCACCCTGCCGCTCGCCCTGCTCATCGCCCTCGCCATCAAGGTGACGTCGCCAGGCCCGGTGCTCTTCCGACAGCCCCGGCTCGGTCGGCACCGACGGAGCTTCACGATCCTCAAGTTCCGCACCATGCGCGTCGAGCCTGCCGAGCGCCCGGGCAGCGGCACCGCCGACGACGCCCCCCGGACCTTCTCGGACGTCCCGCTGCACGAGGTTCGCGGCAAGCACAGCGAGGCCGAGCAGATCACGCCGATCGGCGGCTTCCTGCGCCGCACCGGGCTCGACGAGCTGCCGCAGTTCTTCAACGTCCTCACCGGGTCCATGTCGATCGTGGGGCCGCGACCGTTCGTGACCTCGGAGTCCGAGCCACCGTCGGGGTGGTCGTCCCGGCGCTTCGACTTCCGCCCCGGCATCACCGGGCTCTGGCAGGTGTCGGGCCGCAACGAGCTGACGGCCGAGGAGCTCCGCCAGCTGGACTACCTCTACGTGACGAGCTGGGCGCTGTGGTGGGACATCAAGATCTGCGTGGACACCCCTCGGGCGATGATCCGGGGGCTCGGTGCCTACTGAGCACCGCCGCCTGCCCCTTGCCATCGTCCACGACTACCTGACCCAGCGAGGCGGTGCCGAGCGCGTCGTCGAGCTGTTCTGCGAGCTGTTCCCGGGCGCCCCGGTGCGCACCTCGCTCTACGACCCCGACGCGACGTTCCCCTCGTTTCGGGGTGTCGACGTGCACACGGGCGCGCTCGACCGCATCGGCGTGCTGCGGCACCACCACCGCCTCGCCCTCCCGCTCCTCGCGCCGTGGTTCGCGAGTCAGCGGGTCGACGCCGACGTCGTGCTCGCCTCCAGCTCGGGGTGGGCCCACGAGGTGCGCACGACGGGTCGGCTCGTCGTCTACTGCCACGCGCCCGCGCGCTGGCTGTACCAGCCGGACCGCTACCTGCGCACGACCGGTGGCTCCGCGGCGGCCAAGCGGGTCGCGGGCGCGGCGCTCTCCGTGCTCGGGCCGCCGCTGCGCCGCGTCGACCGCGTCGCGGCGCGCCGGGCCTCGACGTACCTCGCGAACTCGACGGCGACGGCGGCGCTCGTCCGCGAGCTCTACGGCCGCGACGCCGAGGTGCTCTGCCCGCCGCCGGCCCTCGACCCCGACGGCGAGCAGCGTCCGGTCGACGGCGTCGAGCCCGGCTTCGTGCTCTGCGTCGCGCGGCTGCTCGCCTACAAGCACGTCGACGTGGTCGTGCGCGCCGCCGCGCGGCTCGACCGCCCGCTCGTCGTCGTCGGCGACGGCCCGGAGCGCCGCGCGCTCGAGGCCGAGGCGACAGCGGGCACGCGGTTCCTCGGCGTCGTCGACGACGCGACGCTGCGCTGGTGCTACGCGCGCGCCGCCGTCCTCGTCTCGGTGGGCTACGAGGACTTCGGCCTCACCCCGCTCGAGGCCGCGGCCTTCGGTACCCCGACCGTCGCCCGCAGGTTCGGCGGCGCGCTCGACACCGTGATCGACGGCGGCACCGGACGGCTCCTCGCCGACGAGGACGTCGACCCGGCGAGGCTGCGCGAGGCGATCCGGACCCTCGTCGACGCCCCGCCACCGCGCGCGGCCGTCGTCGCGCACGCGCAGCGCTTCGGCCGTGAGCGGTTCGCCGAGCGCCTGCGCGCCGTCGTCAGCGCGACCTCGACCTGACCCGATCGAGCACGGCGCGGAGGGCACCGGCCACGACGGGCGTCGTGAACGACCCGCGCACGCCCTCGCGCCCGGCGCGGCCGAGGGCGCGGGCGCCCGACGGGTCGTCGCGCAGGGCGGCGAGCGCGGCCGCGAGGGCGGCCGGGTCCCGCTCGGCGACGAGCACGCCGCCGCCCGTGACCGACAGCACCCACGGCAGCTCCCCCGTGGCGCTTGCGACGACGGGGACGCCGCGGACGAGCGACTCGACCACGACCCGTCCGAACTGCTCGACCCAGCCGCGCGTCGCGCGACTGGGGACGCAGGTGACGTGGGCCCGCGCGTACACGTCGCCCACGCGATCGTGGTCGACCGCACCCAGCAGCTCCACGAGCGCCCCGGCGCGGCGGACGTCGCCCTCGAGGGGCCCCGCGCCCGCGACCAGGAGGTGCACGTCGTCGAGCGAGGCGACCGCGGCCAGCAGGTCATCCAGCCCCTTCTCGGCGACGAGGCGTCCCACGTAGGCGACCGTGAACGGACCCGTCGGCGCCGCGACCTCGTCGACGTCGGCCACGTCGTGGGGGACGACGTCGGGCTCGATGCGCGCCCCCCAGCGTCGCGCGAGCTCGGCCGCGCCGGGGGACCGGGCGAGCACGAACGCGGCGTGGGCGAGCACGCCGTGGCGCCAGCGCGCGACGGGGGCGGGCAGGTCGAGGTCGAGCGTCTCTGCGACCTGGACGCCGTAGGGCACCGAGGCGCGCCTCGCGGCGCGGCTCCACTGCCGGGCGGCCACCGAGAAGGGCTCCTCTTCGACGAGGAGCACCTCGGCGCCGAGACGGCGCAGCACCGCCCCGGTGCGCGCGAGGTAGCCGTGGCGCTGCGGACGGCCCACGGCGAGGACCCGGGTCGGGTGCAGGTGGCCGTCGAGCGCCCCGGGTGGGTCGGCGACAAACCCGCCGGGACGGTACTCGTTGCGCCACCGCGCGGGCACGACAAGCTCGACGTCGGTGCCACCGCCGGCGAGCGCTTCGTAGACGCCACGGTTCGTCGCGAGGACGCCGGCGTGGCTCACGACGACGACGCTCCGAGGTTTCGCGACCATGCCCGTATCGTCGCAGGCCGCCTCGGCGCGCGACCGGATGCGCACGCGAGGTGCGCCCGAGCCCTCCGCCGTCGTGCCACGCGGCGTCTGGAACACTAAGGACGTGTCCGACGAACACGTCGCTGACGCCGCTCCGCTCGCCCAGCGTGGCACGGAGTTCCGCGGGCGACGCGTCGCGATGAACTCCATGACCCTGCTCGCCGGGCAGGTCCTCTTCACGGCGATCGGCTTCGTCACGACACCGATCGTGCTCACGCACATCGGGCTCGTCGAGTTCGGCCTGTGGGGGCTCATCATGACGGCCGTCGGCTACATCACCGTCGTCGACCCGGGCTTCGGCGACCTCATCACGCGGTACGGCGCGCGGGCGCACCTCGAGGGGAACCGCGCGCTCGGCGCGCGGCTGTGCTCGCTCGCCTCGCTGCTGTGGCTCGGGCTCGGGGTCCTCGGCCTGCCGCTCCTGCTCTGGGCGGTCCCCGCGTGGATCCCCCACCTCGGGCTGCACCACGGGCTCGACCACGTGGCCATCGAGTTCTTCGAGTGGGGCTACGCCTACACGGTCGCCGGCTGCGTGACCGCGATCATGTCGTCCAGGCTCACGGCCATCGGCGACCAGTGGCTGGTCACCGTCATCGACGGGTTCACCCGGCTCCTCTACGCCGTGGTCCTGCTGTCCATGCTGCTCACCGGGAGCCGGCTGAGCGCGCTCGTCGTCGCGTCCTCGGTCCAGCTCCTCGTCACCTTCGTCGTCACTCTCGGGTTCGTGTGGCGACGCGCGGGCGCCCCCTACGGCAACCCGCTGCGCCTGCACGGCGCGATGGTGCGCGAGGCGACCCGCTTCGGCGGCTGGCTGCAGCTGGGCGGCGTCCTCGAGCTGCTCACCTACGAGACCGACGCCTTCGTCATCTCGACGTTCGTCTCCGTGCGGCGCAACGGCACCTTCACGATCGCCCAGAAGCCCGCCGGGATGACCACCTACTTCTCCGGCATCGCGCAGACCTCCGCGCTCGCCGCGCTCTCGGCCGCGCACGCCGCCCGCGAGGGGCTCTCATCGATGCGCCGCATGTACACGCGGGCGAACCGGCTCTCGGTCCTCTTGGGCTGCCTCATCGGCGGGCTCTTCTTGGGGACCGCCCCCGTCTTCCTCGCCGCCTGGCTCGGCCACTACCAGGGCGGGATCGCGGTCACCGACGGCGCGACCTGCCTCGCCGTCGCGGCCCTCATGCTCGGGCTCCCCCGTCCCGCGGCGGCCGCGGTGATCATGGCGATGGGCAAGGTCGGCATCGGGGTGCGCGCCCAGGCGGCGGCCTTCGCGATCAACCTGGTGCTCACGATCGTGCTGGTCGCGCCGCTCGGTATGTTCGGCGTCATGCTCGCGACCGTCGTCGCCAAGGGGGTGGCGACGGGCTACCTGCTCGTGCGCTTCCACCGGCTCGTCGACGGCACCGCGAGAGAGCTGCTGTTCGGCTGGATGGGCCGGCTCGTCCTCGCCGTCGGGGTGGGCGCCGGCGTCGCGCGCCTCGCGCTCCTCGGGATGCCCGACGCCGTGGTCCACCAGCGCGGCCCCGCCCTCGTGGCGTTCCTCGTGCTCGGCGCCCTCTACACCACCGCGTTCGCCGCGGTGATCCGCGCGACGCGCTACTTCGGCGACGACGACCTGCGGTGGTTCGAGCAGATCCTCCCGGCACCGCTCGCGAGGCTGGCGGCGAGCCGCGTCACGCGGCGCCTCGTGGGCGTACCCGCGTGACGCGCTACGCGATCGTGGTGCCGACCTTCGGGCGGCCCGACGACCTCACGCGCTGCCTCGACGCCCTGGGCGCGCAGCGGCGCCCGTTCGACGAGATCGTGGTCGCGACCCGCACCGACGACCCGGTGTCGGCGTCCGTCGCCAAGGCCAGCGAGACGCGCTGCACGGTGCTCGAGCTCGAGGACAAAGGCGTGCTCGCGGCCATGGCCGCCGGGGCGCGGGCCTCGTCGGCCGACGTCGTCTGCTTCACCGACGACGACGCGGTCGCACCGCCGGACTGGCTCGAGCGCCTCGACGCCGCGCTCGACGGCGACGCGCGCGTCGGCGGGGCGGGCGGCCGCGACGCCATCGTCGTCAACGGCACCGCGACCGCCGCCCAGTCGCACACGAGCGGCGTCGGCCGCGTCACCTGGTACGGGCGCCACGTCGGGCGGCACCACCTCGGCGCGGGGGGCG
The DNA here is from genome assembly GCA_035937595.1 of Acidimicrobiales bacterium. Classification (GTDB taxonomy): domain Bacteria; phylum Actinomycetota; class Acidimicrobiia; order Acidimicrobiales; family RAAP-2; genus Palsa-459. The sequence continues at coordinate 18,113 of DASZHS010000008.1, read as the reverse complement.
CCCGGGACGTCGCGTTCCTCAAGGGGGTGAACGCCGCCTACCGGCGTCGCGCCCTCGGGCTGCCCCACGGGCTGCGCGGCGCCGGCGCCGAGGCGCACTACGAGATCGCCGTCGGCCGCTACGCGCGCTCGCAGGGGTACCGGCTCGTCTACGACCCCGCCATCACCGTCGAGCACCACCCCGCCCCTCGGCGCGGCGGCGACCAGCGCAGCGCCCCGAGCCCCGCGGCGATCAGCGACGCGTCCTACAACCTGGTGGTCGCCGTCGGCGGGTTCCGGGGGCTCGCGCGCGTCGCCTACGCGACGCTCGTCGGCGACCGCGGCGCGCCCGGGCTCGGCCGCGCGCTCCTCGCCGTGCTCCGCGGCGACCGCGCGACCGCGCGGCGGCTCGGACCGTCCGTGCGCGGCTCGCTCGCGGGCGGCTGGGCGCTCGTGCGCGGCCGCGGCGTGACCTACGAGACCTTCGCCTGAGCGACGGCGCGCAGCTCGGCCTCGAGGGCGCTCGCCACGACCTCGGGGGCGAACCGGGCCGCCTCGGTGCGGCACCGCGCGGCGAGGAGCGCGCGCTCGTCGTCCTCGAGGGCGAGCAGCGCGCGCACGGCGGCGTCCGCCGCGGCCACGTCGCCGACCTCGACGACGCGGGCGACGTCGGCGGGGAGCGACTCGGCCGCCCCGACGGCCGGGGTGACGACGACCGGCACGCCGCAGGCGAGCGCCTCGGCGACGGTCAGCCCGAACGGCTCGTAGCGCGAGAGCTGCAGCAGGCACCGCGCGCCGGCGAGGAGCGTCGCGACCTCGTCGCGGTCGAGGCGGCCGAGCGCGCGGCCGACGGCCGGGTCGAGCTCCGCCAGGAGCCCTTAGTAGTCGCTCCACAGCGACGGCGCGCCCACGACGTCGAGCTCGGCGCGCCCGGCGAGGTCCCGCAGCGAGGACGAGAGCGCGATCACGTCCTCCAGGCCCTTGCGCACGGTGAGGCGCCCGACGCTCACGATCCGCGCCGGCACGTCGGCGGGGCGCGCCGCCGCGGCGAAACGCTCGAGGTCGATGCAGTTCGGGACGACCGCGACGCGGTCGGGGTCGAGCCCGTAGTCGGCGACGAGGTCGCGGCGGAACGCGGCCGAGATGGCGAGGACGCGGTCCGCGCGGCGCGCGTCGCGCCGCTGGCGAAGGGCGCGCAGGACGAGCCAGGCCCGGACGGCGGCCGGCTGCCAGACGCCTTCCAGCCCCGCGGCGAGCACGCGCTCCTCGCGCATCCAGCGCAGCTCGCCCGCGGCGTGCACGGAGGGGTGGACGACCACGGGCGGCCTCCCCCGGCCGGGCGAGGGGACGCCGAAGGACTCGAGGTTCGAGAACTGGTAGATGACGTCGTAGGGCACGGCGTGGTGCCGCGCGGCCAACGTCGCGGCGAGCCGCCGCCGCGCGAGCGCGGCGCTCAGCTGGTGCGAGGCCATCTTCGTGAGCCGGTGCCGCGAGTACCACCGCTCGAACCCGAAGCGCGACGTCGCCGCGACGAGCTCGATGCCGGGGACCGCGGTGAGCGCGTCGGCGGACCCGGTCTCGCGCGAGGTGGCGACGTAGCAGTCGATGCTGGCGCCGCGCCGGGCGAGCTCGACGAGGAGCAGGCCCGCCACCCCCGGCGCGCCGTCGGCGACGGGCGAGGGCACGGGGCCCACGTAGGCGAGGCGCAGCCCCGGCCGCTCGAGCCCCGGCGTCGGCTCGACGGGGCGGTCGCGGTGGTGGCGCCACTGGGTCGCGGTGACCCACGCGCCGACGGCGAGCTGGCCGGCAGCGAGGCGTCCCCACCGCGCCGCGCGGCGGGGCGACCCTCCGACGCCGTCCTCGCCGCGGGCCGTCGCCACCCAGCGCCGCGCCATGGAGGCGAGCGGGGCGACGCGCACGGGGAGGCGCGACACCCTGGCGGCGGGGAACCGTCGCAGCAAGAGCCAGTCGTCGACGACGAGCCACCCCCGTCGGTCCCACTGCCGGACGGCGAAGCGCCGACCGGGGTGCACGACGCGCATGGCCGCCACGTAGCGGACCTCGCCGACGCCGGCCTGCACGCGCCAGGCGAGGTCGCGGTCCTCGTGCGCGGCGTGCGGGAACTGGCGGTCGAACCCGCCGACCGCGCGCAGCGCGGTCGCGCGGTAGGCCACGTTGCAGGTGAGGAAGCTGCCCCCGTCGTGGTCGAAGACCGCGTGCTCGTAGAGCGGGTCGAACCGCGGCGCGTCGGTCCTCCCGGTCACCCCCGCGACGTCCGGCGACGCGTCGAGGACGTCGCAGGCCGCCGCGAGCCACCCCTCGTCGACCTCGACGTCGTCGTCGGTGAACGCCACGATCGCCCCGCGGGCCTCCTCGATGCCGCGGTTCCGCGCCCGCGACGGGCCGACGCCCTCGGTCCGCACGACGCGCACCCGGGCGTCGCCGACGTCGCGCACGGGCGTGGCGGACCCGTCGTCGACGAGGACCACCTCGCAGCGGCGCCCGGCCGCGTCGCACGCGACGAGGAGGCGGGCGACGCAGCGCGCGAGCAGCTCGGGCCGATCCTTCGTCGGCACGACGACGCTCACCGCCGGGGACGAAGGATCGCTAGCCACGTCGATCGCTGACGCCCCGGCGCGAGAGCCGTCCGCGGGCCTCCGCCCACACCGCGAGCAGGCCGGGCGCCAGCGCGTCGGGCGTGTACGCCGCCGCGGTGCGCGCTGCGGCCACGCCGAGGCGGGCGCGCAGCTCGGCGTCGCCGGCGAGCCGGCGCAGCGCGACGGCGAGCGCCGCGCGATCGCCCATGGGGTACAGGACGCCGTCGACGCCGTCGGTCACGACCTCGGCCGGGCCGCCGGCGTCCGCGACGACGACGGCGCACCCCGCGCCCATCGCCTCGATGACGACCTGGCCGAACGGCTCCGGCTCCGTCGAGGCGTGGATGAGCACGTCGGTGGCCGCGAGCTCGCCCGCCACGTCGTCCACGAAGCCGCGCACGACGACCCGCTCGCCCACGCCGCGCCGCTCGGCCAGCGCCGCCAGCGCGGCGGCGACGTCGCCCTCCCCGAACAGTGGCGCGCCGAGGACGTGCAGGACCTCGTCGCCGTCGCCGAAGGCGTCGGCGAACGCCTCGATCGCCAGGTGCTGGCCCTTCCACGGCGCCAGCCGCCCGACGATGGCGAAGCGCGTCGCAGCGGCGGGGTCGTGCGCCCGCGTCGAGGGTCGGATCGCCGGGTCGAGCGGGCTCGCGAGGACGTGGCCGCCCGCGACGCCCACGGTCTCGAGGGTCGAGACGCTGTTGGCGACGATGACCGTCGGCAGGGTCCGCGCCGCGAGCCGCGCGAGCCGGGCCGCGCGCGGCGGCAGCGACGGCGGGGCGAGCCGATCGCGGACGTGCCAGACGCAGGGGACGCGCGCGAGCCTCGCCGCGACGCCGCCGTAGAGCGCGGCCTTGAGCGAGTTCGTGTGCACGACGTCGGGCCGCAGCGCCCGGAGGCGACGGGCGAGGGTGACGACGTAGCGCGCCGTGGCGAGCGCGCCCGACGGGCTCAGCCGCCCGGCGTCGACCGCGTCGCGGTGCATCGTGCGGACCGAGGCGGCGAGCGGGAGCACCTCGACGGTGGCGCCGGCGTGCTCGAGCCGCGTCCGCAGCGGGCCCTCCTCCCCCAGGATCACGTGGATCTGGGCGCGATCGCCCACGCCGCCGATCGCTCGCGCGATCGCGAGCTCGCCACCGGAGAGCACCGCGGTGTGGTCGAGCACCACGACGCGCGGGCGCTCGTGGCCGCCGAGGACGCTCGAGTAGATCGCGGCGTGCCGGGCCGCGACCGTGTCCCAGCCGTGCTCCTCGGCGACGGAGCGGCGCACCGCACGCGCGGCGAAGTCCTGCGGCGCGGCCAGCGCGCGGCGGATCGCCTCGGCGAGCGCGGCCGGGTCGCCGGCCGGCACGGCGGGACCCTGGCCCGCGACGGCGAGGGCCTCGGCGAGCCCTCCCGCGTCGGTGCCGACGACCGGCGTGCCGCACGCGAGCGACTCGAGGACCACGAGCCCGAACCCCTCGAGGGCGACGGTGGGCACGACGGTGAGGTCGGCCGCGCGGTACCAGCCGACGAGCTCGTCGTCGTCGACCCGGCCACAGAAGCGCACCGTGTCGGCGATCCCGAGCGACCCCGCGAGGCGCGCGAGCTGCGGACCCGCCGGCCCGTCCCCCACGACCGCCAGGACGTCCCCGTCGGGTGCTCCGAGCTTGGCCCAGGCCTCGAGCAGGACCTCGAGGCCCATCCGGGGGACGAGGCGTCGCACGGCGAGCACGACGCGCCCCTCGCCGACGCCGACGCTCGCGCGCGCCGCCTCGCGGCTGCCGGGTGTGAACCGCTCGAGATCGACGCCGGGCGCGACGACGTCGATCGCCCAGGGCGCCACGCCGTAGCGATCCTGCAGGAGCGCGGAGAACGCCGAGGTCAGCACGATGCAGCGGTCGGCGCGCCGGTAGACCGCTCGCTCGACGACGCGCTTCGTCGCGGCGTTCACGTTGCCCGCGCCGGCGTGCACGGACTCGTCGGCCCAGGGGCCCTGGAAGTGCACGACCGTGGGTGTCGCCCGCAGCGCGCCGACCGTGGCCACGATCGACGCCGTGCCGGCGAAGTGCAGGTCGGCCACGTCGGGGCGCGCGAGACGACGCGCCGCTCGATCGATCGCCCAAGCCCCGGAGGCCAACGATCCACCCGGGGTCACCACGGCGACGACGCCCTCAGGGCTCGCCCCGTCGCGGGCCGGGTCGCCGAGGACCAGGGCCGTCGCGTCGAGCCCGCCGCGCCGCTGCGCGGCGAGCAACGACTCGAGGTAGCGGTTAAGGCCGCCGGGTCGCCGCGCGGTCGTCTCGAGACCCACGTGCAGGACCCTCACGGGCTCGGCGCCCGCAGCTCGTCGTAGCGCGCGAGCGTGGCCTTGGTCATCTCGTCCCAGCTGAACCGCGCGGCGCGGCGGGCCGCGACCGCACCCATCGCACGGCACCGGGCGTGGTCCTTGTCGAGCACGTCGAGCGCGTCGCCGATCCGGCCCTCGTCGAGCGGCACGACGAAGCCCCCCGGCTCGTCCCCGTCCTCGCCGACGAGCTCGGGGCCGATGCCGGTGTCCGTGCAGACGACGGCGCACCCCGCCGCCGCGCCCTCGACCACCGCGAGGCCGAACGACTCGTACAATGAACAGGAAAGGATGACGTCGGCGTGGGCGTACTCGACCTCGACGTCGCGACGCGGCGGCAGCACCTCGATGCGGTCGAGTGCTCCGTGCTCGGCCGCGAGTGCGCGCATCGCGCGGCGGTCGCCGTCACCGACGACGCGCAGCCGGCAGCTCGTGGTCCGCGCGACGGCGCGGATGGCGAGCGGGACGCCCTTGCGCTCGAAGTCCCCGGCGACGACGAGGACCCGCAGCGGCTCGCCAGCGGCGCGCTCCGCACGCCCGGCACCCGCGAAGCGCGCCACGTCGGCGCCGTTCTCGATGACCGTCAGGGGCACCTCTGGGTAGCGGGCCTCGAGGTCGCGCGCCTCGCTGCGGGAGACCGCGGCGAGCTCGCGGGTCCGGCCGTGCCGCATCGCCCACCGCTCGAGGTGCGCCGCGAGCCGACGCCGCCACCCGCCGACGACCCCGCGGAGCCCGCCGCGCCCCGGCGGCCGCGCCCCGCCCTGGGCGTCGATGACCGCGGCGTGGCTGAGGTGCATCGTCAGCAGGTCGACGCGCGAGTGGGCCACCGCCCCGCAGGTGTGCACGAGGTCGTTGCGACGGCGCACCGCCGGCAGCCGCAACGTCGCGAGCAGGTCGAAGAGCACGAGCCGAGCGACGTTCGGACGAGCCGGGATCGGGATCCGGGTGCGGCGCACCCCGGGGGGCAGGGTCTCGAGGCCGTCGCCGGCGACCACCTCGAGGTCGACCACCGACGACAGCCGCTCGAGGAGCCGCGCGCTTACCAGCTCCATGCCGCCGCTCGTGGGATCGACGGAGTGCGCGACGTAGGCGACGCGCGGTCGGCTCACTCGCGCATGGCGCGGTGCCGCGGCGGTCCCGGTCGACGCCAGTCCGGCGGTGCCTCGACGACGACCGGTACGAGCGCCGCCTCGGCGTCCACCTTCGCCATGGTCACGTCGAGGTAGCCGACGAAGAGCCAGATCAGCCAGCAGACCGCGTAGAGGTCGCCGTTCGTCCACTGGAAGAGCGTCGCCATGAGCATCCCGAGGCCGAAGATCGACACCGCGTCGCGGCGGACGACGGCCGCCCGGTAGGTCGTCTTGATCGCGTAGAACGCGAACGACACGTACACCGCGAGCCCCAGCACGCCGAAGGCGATGCCCATGTTGCCCGGATCGAACTCGGTGCCGACGGTCCGCGAGTGGCCGTAGCGGTTGGCGGCGATCGTGACGCTCCCGGTTCCGTGGCCGAAGGGGTGCTTGAAGGCCTGGAGGATCCCGATCCTGGTCGCACGGATGTGCCCGGAGAGCGACGAGCTCGCGCCGAACGGGTGGGCGATCCCGCTCACCTGGTGGCCGCTCAGCGTCGAGGAGACCCCACCGCCCCCGCCGCCACCGCCGAAGTGCCCGCCGACGAAGATGAGAAGGAGGACGGCGCCGACCCCGCCGGCGAGCACGCCGTAGGGGCGCAGGTGCATGCGGGCGGCCACCATCACGCCGATCGCGAGCACCGTCAGGAAGACCGCCGTGCGCTCGGACTCGAACCACAGAGCGACGGCGACGGTGATGGTCGCGCCGACGTGCACGGGCGGGAACATCCTCGTGCCCTTGCCCGAGAGCGCCAGCCAGGCGACCAGCCCGACCGAGAGGAAGGCGGCGTACTCCTCGGCCGAGGAGAACGAGCCGAACGCCCGGATCACGTTCGAGCCGAGGCTCAGGGCGTTGTAGCCCTTGGTGGTGATCCAGGCGCGGTCCCATCCCGGCAGCCCGTGGAACTGCTGGATGAGCCCGTAGATCGCGGCGAAGAAGCTCAGCACGGCGACGGTGCGGACGAGCTGGAGGGCGAGCACCTTGTCGACGAGCGCGCGCCCGATCCAGAACGCGAGCATCGGCACCAGGATGAAGAGCAGCCCGCCGAGCCCCGTCAGCAGCCGCTGGGAGGGGTTCAGCGCCTGGACGAGGGCGAGGAGGCAGAAGGCCGCCACGACCCCCGAGAGCTTCGTCCGGCGGTCGAAGGCACCCCGCCCGACCGCCGTGAGGAACAACAGGATGATGATGATCGGGCCGATGATCAGCACCGGGTCCCCCGAGAAGGTGATGTTGCCGCCGCCCGGCGTCAGGCGTCGGACAAGCCCGAGCATCACCATCCACACCGGGAGGACCGCGAGCATCATCCGCGGCGACTGCCAGGTGAGCGCGATCACGACGGGGAGCACGATCAGGACGAGCCCGATGTGGGTACCCGACGCCAGCGCCACCCCCAGGCAGGCGAGGGCGCCGAGGATGACGAGCGTCCACGCCGAGGTGCCCTGGGGCTCGTGACCAGTGGTCACAACCGCATCAATTCGGGCGGTGCCGTCGTCCAAACTCATCGCAACAGATTGTCGCACACGCTCCCACAAACCCAACTCCCTATGGAGTTTTTTAGGTCCACGAGTAGCATGCCTCCGATGGTCGCCACGCCTCGCGCGCGCGCGCAGATGAACGCGCTCCAGTACATAAATGTGCTGTGGCGTCGCAAGATGGCGGTGATCTTGAGCCTGGTCATCGCCGTCAGCGCCATGCTCGTGGTCGACACGCTGCGGCCCAACCGCTACGCCGCGAGCGCCCAGCTCGTCTTCGGCAACGGCAAGGGCGTCAACACAACGCAGACCCACACCGAAGAGGTCGAGCTCGTGGCCCCGCCGGTCCGGCGGGCCGCGGAGAAGCTCCTCCACCACAAGATCCCGGTCTGCTCCACCGCGCTGCTGAGCGGGACGGCGGTCATCATCCTCAGCTGCCAGGCGAGCACGCCGAAGGGGGCGGCGGCGGCGGTCAACGCCTTGATCCATGGGTACGACAAGGTCGCGACGGCGAAGTCGCAGTCCAACGCGTTCTCGGCGATCCACGCGCTGTACGCGGACCAGGCCGCGAAGCTCCAGGTCGCGAACTTCGCGCAGGCCCAGCTCGCGCACGTCCCTCGCAAGAGCGTCCGGTACTACTACCTCGCGCAGACCTACACGAGGAACACCCTGCGCGCCAACGAGGACGTGGCCGCGATCGGCAAGCTCGTGTACCTGATCTTCAACCCGACCAACGCGCTCACCGTCGAGCAGTGGGCGACGAAGAACTCGACGCCCGTCTCGCCCAAGCCCACCACCGACGTGCTGCTGGCCGGTCTCGCGGGCCTCGCGATCGGCATCGCCATCGCGCTCCTGCGAGAGACGATGGACGACAAGCTCCGCACGCGCGCCGAGCTCGAGGAGATCGCCGTCGGACGGCCAGCGATCGGCCTGATCCCCATGATCTCGGAGTGGGAGGACCGCAAGACCCCACTCCTCATCGCGGCGGAACAGCCGAAATCGCCCCCCTCCGAGGCGTTCCGGGCCCTGCGGACCTCCCTGCAGTTCATGTCGCTCGACGAGCCGATCAAGTCGCTCCTCATCACGTCGCCGGCCGCGGCCGACGGCAAGACGACCGTGTGCGCGGACCTGGCCTTCACGGTCGCGGCCGCCGGCCAAGAGGTGATCCTCGTCGGCTGCGACCTTCGCAAGCCGCGCATCCACGAGTTCTTCGGACTGACCAACGACGTCGGGTTCACCTCGGTGCTCCTCGGCGAGGCCGAGCTCGACGACGCGATCCAGGACGTGCCGGGGAGCCCCTACCTGAAGATCCTCCCGGCCGGTCCGATCCCGCCGAACCCCTCCGAGCTCCTCTCGGGTCGGCGCACCGAGCAGATCATCGACGCCCTCAAGCGCCGCTGCGACCTCGTGATCCTCGACTCGACGCCGCTGCTGCCGGTCTCTGACGCCGCGGTGCTCGCCGCGAAGGCCGACGGCGTGCTGCTCGTCGCCGCGTCGGGGATCTCGACCAAGCGCGACACCCAGCGGGCGATCGAGATCCTCCGCCAGGTCGACGCCGCGCTGATCGGCGTGGTGCTCAACCGCGCGCCGGCCTCGGACTCCTACGCGTACTACCGCTACGGGTACGGCTACGGGTACGGCTACGGGTATGGATATGGGTACGGCTACGGATCCGGCTCGACGAGCCGGTCACCGGCCACAACGGTGGGGACCGCCATTGCCGCGCCCGTCGGGCAGTCTGCCGGCGTCGCTGCGCGCCAGGACGACGCCGGCGGGGACGCGCCGACGCCCACCGACACGCCGTCCGGCTGAGCAGCCGGGCCGCACGGCCGACCACGCCACGCCCGATGGACCCCTACCGCCACCGCCGCTCCCGACCGCTGCACCAGTTCCGCCTCGGGTGGACCCACTACCGGCAGCACCGCACGGGGGTCAAGCACGGGCACCGCCGCTCGCACCGCCACGCCAAGCTCGACCCGCAGCGCTCGCCCGTCGAGACGATCCGGCACGCCAAGCAGGTGCTGCGCGTTGGCCGACCGGTCGAGCTGCTCCGCCAGATCGCGCTCGGCACGCTGCTCGCCGTCGGGATCGCGTTCCTCGTCTTCGCGGTGTGGGGGTTCATCACGGTCTGGCAGGCGCGGACCGACCTGCGCGGCGCGCAGTCCGAGGCCACAGCCCTCGCGAAGGACCGCACCCAGCTGTTCACCTCGGCGGGCCGCGCCCGCGCGGCCAAGCAGATCGCCGGGATGAACCGCGGCGCGGCGGCCGCCGCCTCGCTCGTGGACAACTCCATCCCCCTCCACGCGCTGTCGTGGATCCCCTTCGTCGGCCAGCAGGTCGCCGGGGTCACGTCGCTCGTCAACGACTTCGACACGACCTCCCAGCAGGCCGGCACGCTGCTCGGCTCGCTGCGCGCGCTCATCTCGCAGAGCCACGGGACCACCGTCTCGCTCCTCGCGCTCGAGCAGCTGAACCAGAACGTCCACAACTCGATCGTCGCGCTGCGACCGCTCAACCGCGGCACGGGGCTCCTGGTCGGGCCCCTCGCGAGCGCGAGGGGCAACTTCGACAAGGAGATCACCAAGATCACGGCCCTCCTCGCGACGGGCGGGCACCTCCTCGACTACGCGCTCCCGTTCCTCGGTGCGGACGGCCCGAGGACCTACTTCGTCGCCGGCGAGAACAACGCCGAGATGCGCGACCAGGGGGCGGTGCTCTCCTGGGCGATCCTGACGGCGAACAACGGCACGTTCGCGATGAAGAAGTCGCACTCCGTGGGCACGCTCCGGATCCGCCACCCCGCACCCGTGCGCCTCCCTGCGGGGACGCTCGCCGCGTTCGGCCAGCTCGAGCCCGCCCAGGTCTGGCAGTCCGTGAACGCGACCGCCGACTTCCCGCTGAGCGCCCAGGTGATGGCCGCGATGTACCGCCAGCGCACGCACCACGCCGTCGATGGCGTGATCGGGATCGACCCGATCACCCTCGAGCACATGCTCAACGCCACGGGACGGGTCTACGTGGCGGGGGTCCCGGGCGCGATCAAGCCCGACAACGTGCTCTACGTGCTGATGCACGGGCTGTACCTGCTGTACCCGAAGGGGTACCAGCAGGGCCAGCGCCACGACGAGGTGGCCGCCGTCGCCTCGGCGGTCGTCCGCAAGATGAAGCGCCACCCGCACTCCTTCGACCTCGCCTACCTCGTCGACCAGCTCGCGAAGGCCACCCGGGACCGCCACCTCCTCGTGTGGAGCCGGTTCCCCGTGCTCGAGCAGGCCGTCGCGAACTTCGGGGCGAGCGGCTCGCTGACCAACGAGGGCACCGACACGGTGCACCTCGCCATCGAGTCGGCGGTCGCCGCCAAGCTGGACTGGTACGTGCACACCGCGGCGATCTACGACGTGACGATCGACCCCCTCGGCACCGCGTACGTCAAGGCGACCGTCGTCGTGGCGAACACAGCCCCCAGGCACTGCCGGCCCCACTACGTCTGCGGTCCCGACAACCACAACTCAAAGCACCCCGGGCAGTACGTCGCGCGGCTCGACCTGTGGCTGCCCCGCGGCGCGGTGACCGACGCGCACCCGGTCAACGAGTCGGGCCTCGTGCTCGCGCGCCAGACCGTGGACGTGATGCCCGGCCACAAAGAGACGATCGTCATCGAGTCCGCCATCCCCAACGCCGTCCACAACGGCGCCTACACGCTGCGGTTCATCCCCCAGTCCTCGCTCACCCCGCAGCTGTGCAAGATCGTCTTCACCGCGCCCGGGTGGCACGTGTCAGGGCCGTCCTCGCGGCTGTGGCTCGCGAAGCAGACGACCTCGTTCTCCTGGGCGCTCAGCCACTGACCGAGGCGAGCAGCCGCGCGAGCCGCCGCGTCGCGCGCTCGAGCTCGCCGAACATCTCCTCGTTGCTCTCGGTCGCGTCCACCATCGGGTCGCGCAGGTCGTCGACCGGGTCGAGCGAGCTGAGCTCGGCGCGGTTCCGCGACGCGTGGACCCGCGCGAGCCACGCCGAGAGCGTGTCGCCCGCCTCGAGCGGCGGGATCGCGGCGCCGCGACGGACCACCTCGAGCAGCGTGAAGGACCGCGGCCAGACCGCCGGCGCGCGCAGGACCATGGTGCGCAGGAGGGACCTCGTCATCGTCAGGATCAGGTCCGCGGAGTCGGCGAGCTCGGGGGTGAACGCCGAGGGCACGTGGGCGCGCAGGTCGATGCCGCGGATCAGAGCGATCTCGACGAAGTCGTCGGGCGCGACCTGTCCGGCGACGACCTCCATGCCCGCCGAGGCCACGCGCGCCTCCTGGCCCGCACCGGCGAGCGCCCTCGTGAGCATCACCTCGGCCGACGGCGAGCGGCACAGGTTGGCCCGGCAGACGAAGAGGACGGACGCCGTCACGCGCGCGCCTCGGTGCTCGCGGGGTCCGTGGCCGGCGACTGCGTCGCGAACTGGGTCTCGTAGAGGTCGCGGTAGAGCCCGCCGCGCGCGAGCAGCTCGGCGTGGGTGCCGCGGTCGACGATCCGGCCGTTGGCCACGACCAGGATCACGTCGGCGTTGCGGATGGTGGAGAGCCGGTGCGCGATCACGATCGACGTGCGGCCCTCGAGCGTCGCGTCGAGGGCGCGCTGCACGGCCGCCTCGCTCTCCGCGTCGAGGTGGGCGGTCGCCTCGTCGAGGACGACGACCCGCGGCGCCTTGAGCAGGAGCCTCGCGATCGCGATCCGCTGCTTCTCCCCGCCCGAGAGCCGGTAGCCGCGCTCCCCGACGATCGTCTCGAGCCCGTTCGGCAGGGACTCCACGAGCTCGAGGATCTGGGCGGCCGCGAGCGCCGACTCGAGCTGGCGCTCGGTCGCCTCGGGGCGCGCGTAGAGCAGGTTCGCCCGCAGCGAGTCGTGGAAGAGGTGGGCGTCCTGGGTGACGACGCCCACCGTCTCGACGACGCTGGCCGTCGTCGCGTGGCGCAGGTCGCGCCCGTTGATGCGCACCTCGCCGTCGGTCGGGTCGTAGAGCCGCGGGATGAGCGAGGAGATGGTCGTCTTGCCCGCCCCGGAGGGGCCGACGAGGGCCACGACCGAGCCGGGCGCGACGGTGAACGTGACGCCGCGGAGCACCTCGACGTGGCCCGTGCGCTCCAGGGTCTCCACCGCCTCGAGCGACGCGATGGAGACCTCCTCGGCGCTCGGGTAGCTGAAGTGCACGTCGCGGAACTCGACGGTGGCCGGACCCGCGGGGATGGGGGCGGCGTCCGGCGCCTCTTTGATCATCGGCTCGATGTCGAGGACCTCGAACACGCGCTCGAAGCTGACGACGGCGCTCGTGAGGTCGGTCTGGGCGTTGGAGAGCTGGAGCAGGGGCGCGAACAGCCGGGAGAGGTAGGCCGTGAGGGCGACCACGGTCCCGAGCGAGAGGGCGTGGTGGACGACCTCGACGCCGCCGTAGCCGAAGGCGAACGCCGTCGCGAGCGCGGCGGTGAGGCTCAGCCCCACGAAGAACATCCGCTGGAACGTCGCCTGCTTGATGCCGATGTCGCGGACCCCGGCGGCGCGCTGGTCGAAGGCCGCACGCTCCTCGTCGGGGCGGCCGAAGAGCTTGACCAGCATGGCGCCCGAGACGTTGAACCGCTCCTGCATCATCGTGTTCATCTCGGCGTTGAGGCCCATGCCCTGGCGGAAGAGCCGCCCGAGCCGCGGGCTGAGGGTCTTCGCCGGGATGAGGAAGATCGGGACGAGCAGGAGCGCGACGAGGGTGACCTGCCAGGACAGGAGTGCCATCGTCACGAGCACCAGGATCACCATGACGGCGTTGCCGACGATGTTGCTCAGGAGGTCGGTGAATGCCTGCTGCGCCCCGATGATGTCGTTGTTCAGGCGGCTGATGAGCGCGCCGGTCTGGGTCCGCGAGAAGAAGGCGATCGGCATCGCCTGGACGTGGGCGAAGACCTTGGCGCGCATGTCGTAGATCAGGTACTCCCCGATCGCCGCGGCGATCCGCCGCTCGGTGAGGGTGAGGCCGGCGTCGACGAAGGCGAGCAGCACGGCGAGGAAGGCCAGGGCGACGATGGTGTTCGCGTCCTTGTAGGCCTGGGCCAGGTTGATGATCTGGCGCAGGATGAGCGGGTTGACGACCACCACCAGGGCGTCGAGGACGACGACGACCATGAAGATGAGCAGCTGTGCCCGGTAGGGCCGAGCGAAGGTGACCATCCGGCGGAGCGTCTCGCGCTGGACCCGGTGGTTCTTGAGGTCCTGGTCGCGGCGGAGCGACCGCATCATCCCCCAGCCGCCGTGCGCCATCGATCCGCCCATCACGCCTCCCGACCGCTCATCGTATGGACCGCGGCGGCGCGGCTCGCCACGCACCGCCGCGCGCGACGTACAGTCCACGCCACACGGCGAAGGAGCACGGACGTGGAACTGCACGAGGCGCTGTACACGACGCGCGCGATGCGTCGCGTCACCAGCGAACCGATCCCGCTCGACGCCCAGGCTCGGATGATGGACGCCGCCATCCGTGCCCCGTCGGGCGGCAACACGCAGGGGTGGCGGTTCCTCCTCGTCGACGACCCGGCACTCATCGCGAGGGTCGGACCCCTCTACCGAGACGCGATGGACCAGCTGTGGCGGACCGTCTACCGCGACCGGATCGAGGCCGCCCAGCGGGCGCCCGAGGACGCGGCGTCCGTGGCGTTCACCAAGGTGCGGACGTCGGCGCAGTGGCTCGCCGATCACTTCGAGACGGTGCCGCTGTACCTCTTCGCGTTCTCGCGGTTCGACCCGTCGGGCGGGTCGATCTACCCCGCGGTGTGGAGCGCGATGCTCGCGGCGCGCGCCGAGGGCGTCGGGTCGTGCCTCACCGCCGTGCTCTCGGCGTTCCACCACGACGAGGTGCTCGAGCTCTTGGGCGTGCCCGCGGACAAGGGCTGGCGGATGTCGGCGTGCGTCTCGTTCGGGTATCCGACGGGACGCTGGGGCATCGCCCCGCGCCGCGCGGTCCAGGACGTCACGCACCGAAATCGCTGGGGCGCGCCGGCCGGGTTCGAGGTCGAGGCGCCGCTGTGGTCGGGGGATCAGGCGCGCTTGCGGGCGAGCACGTCGCGGTAGGTCGCCTCCAGCCGGTCGACCACGGGCACCGTGCGGTACGCCGCCGCACGCGCCCGGCCCCGCTCGGCGATCGCGGCACGCCAGGCGTCGTCGGCCAGCAGCCGCTGCACCGCCGTCGCCATGCCCACGACGTGGCCGTCGGGGACGAGCACCCCGCCCGCCTCGCCGTCGAGGATGTCGTGCGGCCCGGGCACGTCGCTCGACACCACCGCGACCCCGGCGGTCAGCGCCTCGAGCACCGTCATCCCGAGACCCTCGGCTCGTGACGGGAAGAGGAGCACGCGGTGGGCCGCGAGCAGCGTCGACAGCGTCGCGACGTCGAACGGACCGCCCAGCGTCACGCGTTCGCGCACGTCGCACCCGAGCTGCGCGGCGATCGCGTCGGGCTCCTCGAGGCCGTGCCAGGACGCCGTGGCCGTCGGGGCGGCGCGGAGCACCGTGTCCAGCACGCGCACGGCGACGTCGGCGCCCTTGCGCCACGTTGCCGGGCTGAGGACCAGGACGTCGCGACGCTCGGCCGGCGTGGCCGCGGCCGGGAGCGCGCGCAGGAGCTCCGACGTACGGTGGACGCGGTCACCCTCGATGCCGAGCTCGGTGACGGCGAACGCCGCCTCGGCGTCGTTGAGCAGGAGCACGCCGTCGGCGACCCGGAGGGACCGCGTCACCTCCCAGAGGCGGAGCCCGCCGTGGTACACGGCGAAGCGGCGCCGCAGCCGCAGCTCGCCGCGGCGCGCTCCCTCGCGCCGTCGCGCGGCGTTGAGGTGCTCGAGGCCGTGGCTTCGCGTGAGCACGGCACCGGCGGCGGCCTGCACGTCGCGACCCGCGAGGTAGGCGAGGTCGCCGCTCGAGGCGTCGACCACGTCGACGTGGTCTCGCGCGAGGCGGCGGCGGACGAGCCTCGCGGCGGCGTGCGGGAACGCGAGCGCGTCGAGGGTCGCGCCGCGCCGGTGCGCGAGCAGCCCCAGCCCGACCACGTCGACGCGGTGCCCGCGCCGCTCGAGCTCTTCGGCCAGGGAGAGCGTGCTGCCCGCTGCCCCCGTCCCGGTCACGAGGTCGTGGTGGACCGTGAGCAGGACGCGCAGCCGCGGGCCGTCGTCGGCCATCAGATCAGCGGCTCGTTCGACTCCCGCATGAGCCGGCGCTCGAGGCCGCTCATCCCGCGACGACGCGCGAGCTTGATCGCGACCATGCGCGCGAAGAACCCGAGCCGTCGGCTGAGGCTGGCCGCGTCCAGGAGCGCCTGCCACGGGGTGCGGGGCTCCTTCTTGAACTCGACGAGGGTCCGGACGCACCCGACGTAGCGGTAGCGGCGCGACCACCACAGGCGCTGGAGCACGGCCTCGGTCGTGCCGACGGCGCTAAAGGCGTCGTGCAGCAGCAGGACGCCGTCGTCGGCGAGGTGCGCGTCCCAGCCGTCGATGTCGGTCAGCACGCTGGTGCGATCGTGGGCGCCGTCGATCCAGGCCAATCCCACGGGCGGTCCCGCCCACACCGCCGCGACGTCCCCGGACAGCTCCCGGCGCAGCTGCACCCGGTCCTCGACGCCCGCCTTGGCCAGGTTCTCCTCGAAGACCTCGAGCGACGCGGCTCCCCCGCCCCAGCGAGGGTCGTCGAAGGGATCGATCGCGGTGAGCACGACGCCGTCGGGCAGGCCCGCCGCCAGCAGGATCGTCGACTTGCCGCGGTGGCTGCCAACCTCGACGACCGCCTGACCCCTCGGCACGTGGCGGGCCGCGTCGTACAACCGGCGCCCTTGGGCCGGGGTCAGCCAGCCCTCGACGGCGTCGGCGAGCGACCACGCCTCCTCGAACGTCCTCGGCACACGGGCAATCTACCGACGGCCCTGCGCGTCGAAGGAGCTGCGGTCCGCCTCGTATGCTCGCGCCCCGGAGGCGCGACGCAGCTCGCGAGGTACATGACGGAGCCGACCTACGAGCAGATCGACACGATGCTCAGCGCGCTCGTCGCGCCGAGCGACGACGCCCTCGCCCACGCGCTGCGCGCCTCCACGGAGGGCGGTCTGCCGCCGATCCAGGTCGCCGCGGTGCAGGGCAAACTCCTCCAGATCCTCGTCCAGGCGATCGGGGCCACGACCGTGCTCGAGGTCGGGACGCTCGGCGGCTACTCGACGATCCACCTCGCACGAGGGCTGCGCGAGGGCGGCAGGGTGACGACCCTCGAGCTCGACGAGCACCACGCCGAGGTCGCGCGCGCCAACCTCACCTACGCGGGGCTCGCCGAGGCCGTGGACGTCCTCGTGGGTCCGGCCCTCGAGACGCTCGCCCTGCTCAAGACGCAGGGCTTCGGCCCCGCCGACCTCGTGTTCATCGACGCGGACAAAGTGAACAACACGAACTACCTCCGGTACGGGCTCGAGTTCGCGCACCCCGGCACGCTCCTCGTCGTCGACAACGTCGTGCGCGCGGGCGCGGTCGCGATCGACCCGCTCCCCGACGAGAGCGCGCGCGGCGCGAGGGAGGCCATCGAGTTCCTGGGCAGCGAGCCGCGCGTCGAGGCGACCGTGCTCCAGGTCGTCGGCGCCAAGGGCCACGACGGCCTGCTCTTCGGCCTGGTCACGGGCTGACCCACCGCCCGAGGGGCCGGTGGGCGCGAGCGGTCAGCTCGGCGTGGCCGAGGGTGCGCTCGCGTTGGTGCCGTCGGTCGCCGGAGGCCTGGCGACGACGATCGTCGGGTCGTCCTTGGTCGAGAGCCCCTCGAGGAGGGCCGAGGCCGCGCCGATGAGACCGGCGGACTCGTAGGGGACGACCAGCTTCGACGTCGGCGCGGTGGCCACGTCCTGCAGCGCCCGGAGCTGCAGGACCGCCAGGGTGTTCTGCCGGATCCCGACCGCGTCGATCGCCGAGAGGAGCGCCGCCTCGCCCTCGCCGCGGAGCTGGGTGGCGACCTTCTCGCCCTCCGCGCGCAGCTGGAGCGACTGCTTCTGTGCCTCCGCAGCGAGGATCGCGGACTGCTTGGCGCCCTCGGCCTTCAGCACCTCGGCCTGCTTCTGGCCCTGGGCCGTGTTGATGGCCGCCTGCTGGTCGCCCTCGGACTTCAAGATGGCCGCGCGCTTGTGCTGCTCGGCCTCCTTCTGCTCGGACATCGCCTGGAGCACGTTGTTCGGGGGCCGGATGTCGAGGATCTCGATCCGGTTGAGGCGCACCCCCCACTTCATCGTCGCGTCCGCCATGTGGTCCTGCATCCGGGTGTTGATCTGCTCGCGCTGCGAGAGCGACTCGTCCAAGGAGAGCTCACCGAACACGGCGCGCAGCGCGGTCTTGGACAGCTGGTCGATGGCGAGCAGGAAGTCGTTGATCTCGAAGAGCGCCGACTTCACGTCGATGACCTGGCAGAAGATCGTGGCCGACACCATGACCGACACGTTGTCCTTGGTGATCACCGCCTGCTGGTCGCCGACCTGGGGGAACTCGCGCATGTCCACCTTTTCCATCTGGTCGACAAACGGCCGGAGGACCGCGAGACCGGGCTGGCGGATCGACCGGAACTCACCGA
>DASZHS010000007.1:0-31158 GCA_035937595.1 Acidimicrobiales bacterium | reverse complement strand
CGCCTCGGCGGCATCGGCGAGATCCTCGACCATGTCCCCTCGACGCAGCGTCAGCTCGTCGTGTCGCGCGAGGGCGAGCGCGATCGCCTGACCGAGCCGCTCGAAGCGCCCGAGGTCGTCCGGCCACAGACACGCGAGCAGCCACGCGACGGCGTCGGCATCGGTGACGTCGACGGGAGCGAGGTCGATCCCGACCCGGGCGACGACCAAGGGGAGCTCGAGCGGCGGGACGGCCCCTCGCAGCTCACAACCGAGCACGGGGAGCGCCCCGGCGGGGCCGACCTGCGCCGCACCGTAGTCGTAGCGGTAGGCGTCGACCAGCAGGTTGAGCCCCGCGGAGCACCCCGCGTCGAGGAGCCCCACGTCGCCCCGGCTCGTCCCGAGCGAGGCGATCGCCGCGCGCAGCGCCGCGCAGCGTCCGACCTCGTTGGTCTGGGTCGCGCGCACCGCGCACAGCTCGGCGACGGCTACGCGGTGCTCGCGGCAGAACGCGCCGAACGACGCGGCCACCTCGTCGTCGGGCGCCGCTGCGACGGTGCGTCCCCGCCGGGCGCAGACGGAGCGGTAGTGGTCTGCCAGCGGGTGGTCGGCGCCCTCCAGCAAGAGGTGGTGCACCGAGGCCAGCACGACGTTGACGGGCGCCTGCGGCGGCGGCACGAGGTCGGCGAGCTCGAGCACCACCGAGTCCGTCACGGCGCCCCTGCAGATCGCCCGGTACGTCGGATACCGGTCGAGATCCTCGCTCGGAAGGAAGCGGGCGAACTCGTTCGCGAGCACCTGGCGCCGGTCCGCGTCGATCACGAGACGCTATCCAACGCGGCGACGGCGACGCCGACGTCAGCGTCGTCGTCGGTCACGCGCACGTCGCCGCGCGTCGACGACGTGACGCGACCCGGCCGAGTTGGACGACCGTTGCGAAGGGCTGACGAGGTGCTCGAACCGGTGCTCGAACGGGCCCTGCGATGGCGTCCGCGGGCGTCGGGAACGCGTCGAAAGTCAGTGCCATCGGGTAGGATTGGAGACGTCCAACGAGACCTGCACGGCGATCGTCGCACGCCCGTGCACGCGACACAGCGCGACATGCGGAGGGCCCTTCGTGGCGGAGAAGACAAAGGGGTCCGAGACCTACGGGGCCGGCGACATCACGGTGCTCGAGGGGCTCGACCCGGTCCGGATCCGTCCGGGGATGTACATCGGTTCGACCGGCCCGGCCGGCCTCCACCATTTGATCCGAGAGATCGTGGACAACGCCGTGGACGAGGCGATGGCTGGCTTCGCCACCCGGATCGACGTCACCCTGCTCGAGGACGGCGGCTGCCGCGTCGTCGACAACGGCCGCGGCATCCCGACCGAGCCGCACCCCCAGTACCCCGACCGATCCGCGGCGGAGATCGTGTACACGATGCTGCACGCCGGCGGGAAGTTCGGCGGCGCGGGCTACAAGGTGTCGGGCGGCCTCCACGGTGTGGGCGCGTCGGTGGTGAATGCCCTGTCGACCCAGCTCATCTTGGAGGTCGACCGCGACGGCGACCACTACGAGATGTCGTTCCACGACGGCGGACACCCCGACGGACCGCTCAAGATGACGGGTCCCTCGAAGAAGGGCGTCTCGGGCACGACCGTCACGTTCTGGCCGGATGCCGCGATCTTCGACGAGATCGAGTTCCGCGCCCAGACCGTCGTCGAGCGGCTCCAGGTGATGGCGTACCTGAACAAGGGCCTCGAGATCAACTTCACCGACGAGCGCGAGGGCCGCGAGCAGCACGAGACCTTCAAGTACAGCGGCGGGATCGTCGACTACGTGAAGCACCTCAACGCCTCCAAGGAGTCGCTGTTCCGCAAGGTCGGGGCCTACGAGCAGGTCGAGCCCGACATGGAGGTCGAGATCGCCTTCCAGTGGAACACGGGGTTCCACGAGTCGATCCACTCCTTTGCGAACGGCATCGCGACGATCGAGGGCGGCATGCACGAGGAGGGGTTCCGCAAGGCGCTCACGAACGTGGTCAACCGCTATGCACGCAAGCAGGGCAAGCTGAAGGAGAAGGACCCCAACCTCGACGGCGTCGACATCCGCGAGGGGCTCACCGCGATCATCTCGGTGCGCCTGCGTGAGCCCCAGTTCGAGGGCCAGACGAAGGGCAAGCTCGGCAACGTGCCGGTGCGCTCGCTCGTCGAGCGCGCGACCAATACGAAGCTCGCCGACTGGCTCGAGGAGAACCCCCGGGAGGGCTCACAGATCGTGCAGAAGGCCCAGCTCGCCGCGCGAGCGAGCGCCGCGGCGAAGCAGGCGAGGGACCTCACGCGGCGCAAGAGCGCGCTCGACGGCGCGGGGCTGCCGGGCAAGCTCGTGGACTGCCAGTCACGCGACCCGCGCGAGTCCGAGCTGTTCATCGTCGAGGGCAACTCGGCGGGCGGCTCGGCCAAGGACGCGCGCGACCCGCGACGCCAGGCGATCCTGCCCATCCGCGGCAAGATCCTCAACGTCGAGCGGGCGCGCGCGGACCGGATGCTGCGCAACCTCGAGATCCAGGCGCTCATCGCCGCGATCGGCGGCGGGATCTTCCCGGAGTTCGACATCTCGAAGATCCGCTACCACAAGGTGATCATCCTCGCGGACGCCGACGTCGACGGCTCGCACATCCGCACGCTCCTGCTCACGTTCTTCTTCCGCCAGATGCAGGAGCTCGTCGAGGCCGGCCACGTCTACGTGGCCCAGCCGCCGCTCTTCTCGACGCTCGTCGGCAAGGAGAAGGTGTACCTGAAGGACGAGGTGGCGAAGAACGCCTTCCTCGCGGCGAACCCCGACCACAAGCACGAGTTCCAGCGGCTGAAGGGGCTCGGCGAGATGGACTTCGGCGAGCTGCGCGACACGACGATGGACCCCGTGAAGCGGTCGCTCCTGCAGATCACCGTCGAGCAGGCGTCGACCGCCGACGACGTGTGTTCGATCCTGATGGGCGAGGACGTCCCCCAGCGACGCCACTTCATCCAGACGAACGCGCGCGACGTGCGCTTCCTCGACATCTGAGCCGATGGCACGCCGCACCCCGCCCGCACCACCGCCGGACGCGCCCGAGGTCCAGGGCTACGTCGAGCCCATCGAGATCAACCTCGAGATGGAGCGGTCGTTCCTCGAGTACTCGATGTCCGTCATCGTCTCTCGGGCGCTCCCCGACGTCCGCGACGGGCTCAAGCCGGTGCACCGGCGGATCCTGTACTCGATGTTCGACCAGGGGCTGCGGCCAGACCGTCCGCACTCCAAGTGCGCGAAGGTTGTGGGTGAGGTCATGGGTACGTTCCACCCCCACAGCGACACGGCCATCTACGACGCGCTGGTGCGCATGGCCCAGCTGTTCTCGATGCGGCACCCCCTCGTCGACGGCCACGGCAACTTCGGGGGCATGGGACCCGAGGACGGCGCCGCGGCGATGCGCTACACCGAGTGCCGCCTCGCCCCCCTCGCGCTCGACCTGCTCGACGGCATCGACGAGGAGACCGTCGACTTCTCGCCCAACTACGACAACACCGACCAGCAGCCGGACGTGCTGCCGTCGCGCTTCCCCAACCTGCTCGTCAACGGCTCCCAGGGCATCGCGGTGGGCATGGCGACGAAGATCCCGCCGCACAACCTCGCCGAGGTCATCGACGCCGCGCTGCACCTGCTCGCCAACCCCGAGGCCAGCGCCGACGACCTGATGGGATTCGTGAAGGGCCCCGACTTCCCGACGGGCGCCCAGATCCTCGGGCGCCAGGGGATCCTCGACGCGTACCGCACGGGCAGAGGGTCCATCCGCATGCGCGCGGTCGCCGAGATCGAGGAGGGTCGCACCGACACGACGATCGTGGTCACCGAGTTCCCCTACGAGGTCTCCCCCGAGTCCGTCGAGGTGCGCATCGTCGACCTCGTGAAGGCGGGTGAGCTCGACGGGATCGCCGCCGTCCAGAACGACTCGGCGGCCCAGAAGAACCGCCTCGTGATCAAGCTCAAGCGCGACGCGAACGCCAACGTCGTGCTCAACAAGCTCTACAAGAACACGCCGCTGCAGACGACGTTCGCGGTCAACTGCCTCGCGCTGGTCGACGGCGTCCCGCGCACCCTGGACCTGGTCCAGGTGCTCACCCACTACCTCGCCCACCAGGTCGACGTCGTCACGCGCCGCAGCCAATTCCGCCTGCGCAAGGCCGAGGCGAGGGCGCACATCGTCGAGGGGCTGCTGCGGGCGATCGACCAGCTCGACGCCGTCATCGCGGCGATCCGGGGCTCCGAGGACCGCGCGGCGGCCCGCGAGGCGCTGATGGCGGACCCGTTCTCCTTCTCCGAGGAGCAGGCCGTCCACATCCTCGACATGACGCTCGGACGCCTCACGCGGCTCGGCCGCGCCGAGCTCGACGAGGAGATGCAGAAGCTCCGCGAGACGATCGCCGAGCTGCAGGCGATCCTCGCCGACGACACCAAGCTGAAGGCGGTCATCGCCGAGGAGATGTCCGCGGTCCGGGAGCGGTTCGCCGACGCGCGGCGCACCGAGGTCGTGAACGACCCCGGCGAGCTCGGGATCGAGGACCTCGTCGCCGACGAGGACGTCGTCATCACGATGACCCAGGCGGGCTACGTGAAGTCGGTGTCCGCCGCCGCGTTCCGCACGCAGGGCCGCGGGGGCCGCGGGGTGCAGGGTGCGCGGCTGCGCGAGGAGGACCTCGTCGACCAGGTCCTGCACACGACCACGCACGCGTACCTGCTGCTGTTCTCGAACCGCGGCAAGGTCTACCGGCTCCGGGGCCACGAGATCCCGATGAAGGAGCGCACGGCTCGCGGCACCGCCGTCGTCAACCTGCTCAACCTCGCGCCCGGCGAGCGGATCCAGGCCATCGTGCCGACCAAGGACTTCCCCTCCGACAAGTTCCTCGTGTTCGCGACCGAGCAGGGGCAGGTGAAGAAGACCGCGTTCAGCGAGTACGACAAGTCGCGCCGCGAGGGGTTCATCGCGCTCAACCTCCGCGACGGCGACGAGCTCGTCCGGGTGGTGGCGACGACCGGCACCGACGACGTGTTCATGGTCACGCTCAAGGGCATGACGATCCGGTTCTCGGAGACCGACGTGCGCGAGATGGGCCGCGCCGCGGCCGGCGTCCGCGGCGTGAAGCTGCGCTCGGACGACCGCGTCGTCTCGCTCGACGTCGCGCGCGACGACGTCGACCTCCTCCTCGTGACCGACGCGGGCTACGGCAAGCGCACGAAGCTGGAGCGGTTCCACCGCCAGGGGCGCGGCGGGCTCGGCGTGCGCGGGATCCGCCTCACCGCCGCGCGCGGGAGCGTCGTCGCGGCGTTCATGGTGCACCTCGGCGACGACATCATCCTCGCCTCCACCGGTGGGGTCCTCATCCGCACGGCGGTGCGCGAGATCGCCTCGCAGGGACGGGACGCGACGGGGGTTCGCGTGATGAACCTCGACGCCGGTCAGTCCGTCGCCGCGGTCGCAGCCGTTGGTGACGAGCCCGACGACGACGGACAGCTCGCGCAAACATAAGTTCCGCCTAAGCACCGGACGCTCGGGCCACCTCGCTCGGTACGCTCCGCCGATGCGCCTCCACCTCGATCGTCGGACGTCGCGGGTGCGCCGGCGCCGCCTCCCACTCGCCCTCGGGCTCGCCTGCGGGCTCGCCGCCGCGGCGACGCTGCCCGGCACCGCCGCGACCGCGAGCGCCGTCGCGGCGCGCACGTCGGGCTACTCCCACATCATCGAGGTCGTGATGGAGAACCTGTCGTACTCCTCGGCGACGACGTACTCGGGCTACCAGACGCTCGCGCACAAGTACGCGGCGGCGACCAGCTCCTACGCCGCGTCGCACCCGTCGCTGCCCAACTACCTCGACCTCACGGGCGGGTCCACGTTCGGCATCACGTCGGACTGCACGTCGTGCTGGGTGAAGGCGGACAACCTCGGTGCGCAGATGTCGGCCAAGCACCTCACCTGGGGCGACTTCTCCGAGGGCGTCCTCGGCCCGTGCTACCTGGGCGCCGACGGCGGCCTCTACGCCGGGAAGCACAACCCCTTCCGCTACTACACCGACATCCGCGCCTCCAAGTCGCTCTGCCACCACCTGCAGCCCCTGTCGACGTTCATGAAGGACCTGAAGCAGCACGGCGCGCTCCCGAGGTTCTCGTTCGTCTCCCCGGACCTCTGCCACGACGGCCACGACTGCTCACCGTCCTCGGCCTTCTCGTGGCTCCAGGGCTTCGTCAAGTCGGTGACCACGTCGCCCTCGTGGAAGAAGCACGGGCTGCTGATCGTCACCTGGGACGAGGCGGCGGACAGCGACACGAGCCAGATCAGCCCGAGCGGCCAGGTGCGGTCGAACGGCGGTGGCGGGCACGTCGCCACGCTCCTCATCGCCCCGGGCGTGCGGGCCGGCACGGTCGTCACCGCGCCGATGACGCACGAGTCGCTGCTCGCCTCGATCGAGTCGAACTTCCACCTCCCGTTCCTCAAGGGCGCCGCGGCGTGGTCGTCGCACACCTTGAAGCTGCCCTGACGCCGCCGCGGCGCTGACCGTCGCGCCCACCGGGCGACGCGAGCCGCGCGGTCGGTGGCGCCGGAACGCGCACTCGGCTGCGGCAGACTCGACGCGTGCCCCCGGTCACCCTCAGCGCCGATGACGCCGCCGCGCTCGTCCGCCCCGTCGACACGATCGGCCTGGGGCTCGGCCCGGCGAACCCGCACGCCTTCCTGCGTGCGCTCTCGGCGCGCGAGGACTTCGTGGACCTGACCGTCGGCGGGGCGCTCCTCCTCGGGCTGTTCGACGTCGTCACGAGACCGGGGGTGCACTACCGCTGCGGCTTCTACGGCCCCGTCGAGCGGCTCTACAAGCAGCAGGGTGCCGACGTGCAGCTCGTGCCCGCCGGGTTCCGCCAGTTCGCCCCGGTGCTCGAGCGCTTCGCGCCGAGGATCATGGCCGTCCAGGCGACCCCGCCGGACCGCGACGGGCGGTGCAGCCTGTCGCTGCACTTCGGCGCGACGCGCGACGCGCTCCTCGCCGCGGGACGCGACCCCGACCGGGTGCTCGTCGTCGAGTGCAACGGGGCGCTGCCGCGCACGACGGCGCTCGAGGGGTTCGACAACACCGTCGCGCTCGAGCTCGCCGACGTGGTCATCGAGAGCGACGAGCCGCTGGTGGCGCTGCCGGCGCCCGAGCGGACCGACGCCGACGCGCAGATCGCCGAGCTCGCGCTCGGCTACGTGTCGGACGGGACGACGCTGCAGACCGGCATCGGCGCCATCCCGTCGATCGTGGCGGCCCGCCTCGCGGACCGCGACGGCGGCGACTACGGGGTGCACTCCGAGATGTTCACCGACGGGCTCATGGCGCTGCACGAGGCGGGCAAGGTGACGAACGCCAAGAAGGGCCAGTTCGACGGCGTCTCGGTGACGACGTTCGCCCTCGGCTCCCTCGCGCTGTACGCGTGGCTCGACGAGAACCCCGACGTCGCCTTCGGGCCCGTCTCGGTGGTCAACGACCCCTCGGTGATCCGACGGAACCGCCGGTTCGTCTCGGTCAACGGGGCGATCCAGGTCGATCTCTACGGCCAGGTCGTCGCCGACGCCGTGGGGGGCCGCCAGATCTCGGGCGTCGGCGGGCACGAGGACTTCGTGGCGGGGGCCGACCTCGACACCGAGGACCGCTCGCTCGTCTGCCTGCGCTCGACCGCGACGGTGGGCGGCACGCGCCGGAGCCGCATCGTGGCGGCGCTCGAGGCGGGCTCGGTCGTCGCCACCCCGCGGCACCACACGGGCACGGTCATCACCGAGTTCGGCGCGGCGGACCTCGCGGGCCGCACCGTGCGCGAGCGCGCCCTCGCCCTCGCTGCGATCGCCCACCCCGAGTACCGCGACGAGCTCGTCGAGGCCGCGGGCCGACTGGACGCCTGATGCTGAAGGTCAGCGCGCTCACGATCGAGGTCGCCGGCCGCGTGCTCGTCGACGCGGCCGGCTTCACCGTCGCCGACGGCGAGAAGGTGGGGCTCGTCGGGCGCAACGGCGCCGGCAAGACCTCGCTGCTCTCGGTGCTCCTCGGGCGACCCGCCCCCCAGCTCACCTTCCGCGGCGAGGTCGTCCGCACGGGCTCGTTCACCCACCTGCCCCAGGTGCCGGTCGAGACGGGCCTCGGCGTCGAGCCCATCGGCCTCTCCCACGTGCTCTCGGCCCGCGGGCTCGACCGCCTCGACGCCGAGGTGCACGCGACGCGGGCGCTGATGGCCGCGGACCCCTCCGAGGCGAACATCACGCGGTTCACCGAGCTCGAGGCGGCGTTCACCGCGAGGGGGGGCTACGTCGCGGAGGGCGAGGTCGCCCGGCTCGCCGCGGGCCTCGGGCTGCGAGAGGAGCTCCTCTTGGAGGACCTCGCGTCGCTCTCCGGCGGCCAGCGCCGCCGCGTCGACCTCATGCGCGTGCTCTACGAGGGCGCGGGCACGATGGTCCTCGACGAGCCGACGAACCACCTCGACCGCAGCGCCAAGCGCTGGCTCTTCGACGAGCTCGCCGCGCTCCCCGGCGCGCTCGTGCTCATCAGCCACGACATCGCGCTGCTCGACCAGGCCATCGACAAGGTCCTGCACCTCGCCGACGGCACCGTCGCGGAGTACAAGGGCAACTACTCGGCGTTCCTGCGCCAGTCCGCCGAGGCTCGGGCTCGCTCCGAGCTCCTCGCCAAGCGCGAGGACGCCGAGATCAAGCGGCTCAGGGCCTTCGCCGACGCGCGGCGCCACTCGACCGAGAAGCAGGCCCGCAAGGCGAAGATCGCGGACCGCAAGGTCGAGCGGCTCGAGGCCACGCGCACGAAGGTGCTCACGAAGGAGAAGGGCGCCACGTTCCGGCTGCCCGCCCCGCCGCGCAGCGGCGACGACGTGCTCGCGCTGCGGGACCTCCGGGTCGCCTACGGGCGCCACGTCGTGTTGTCCAAGACGTCGCTCCTCGTCGGGCGCGGCGACCGGATCCTGGTCGTCGGCCGCAACGGCGCGGGCAAGTCGAGCCTGCTGCGCTGCCTCGCGGGCGTCCAGGCCCCGAACGCCGGTACGCTGCGCTACGGCGCGAACGTCGAGCTCGGCTACTTCGCCCAGGAGCACGAGCAGCTCGACGAGTCGCGCAGCGCCCTCGAGCACATGGAGGACACCCCGCTCGTCACCGAGGTCGAGCGGCGCAAGCTCCTCGGTGCGTTCGGGCTCACGGGCGAGACCGTGCTGCGCGCCCCGGGGCACCTCTCGGGCGGCGAGCGCGCGAAGCTCGCGCTCGCCCTCCTCGCCGCGGGCCGGGTGAACCTCCTCGTCCTCGACGAGCCGACGAACAACCTCGATCCCGCGAGCGTCGTCGCGGTGGCCCGCATGCTCACCGGGTGGCCGGGCACGGTCGTCGCCGTCAGCCACGAGCGGGCCTTCGCCGAGGCGCTCGACCCGACCCACGCCGTCCTGTTGCCGGAAGAGCACGTGGACCTGTGGCGCGAGGAGTACCTCGACCTCGTCGAGCAGCGCTGAGGCCCGACCCTCCGCCGCGTCGCGGGCGACGTGGCACGCTGTCGGCGTGCGGGTGCTCGTGGCCACGGTCCCAGCGACCGGCCACGTGCTGCCGATGGCGCCGCTCATCACCGCGATGGTGGCGGCCGGCGACGAGGTGACCGTCGCCGCCCACCCGTCGCTCGCACCCCACGTCGAGCGCACGGGGGCGGCGCTGTGGCCGGCGGGCAGCGACGAGCCGACGTGGTTCACCCGCCTGGCGGCGCGGACCAGGGGTCGTCCGGGCGACGGGATCCTCGCGTCGCGCATCGACCACTACTTCGTGCCGCGCGCCTTCGGCGAGATCGGCACCGACGACCTCCTGGACGACGTGGCGGCCGGCGCCGAGGCCACCGACCCCCAGCTCGTCCTTTTCGAGACCTACGCGTTCGTCGGCCCGCTGGTCGCCGCGACGCGCGGGATCCCCGCGGTCCAGCACCTCCTCGGCCCGCTGCTCGACCCCGACGTCCTCGACCTGGCGAACGACGCCGTCTCGCCGCTGTGGCGCTCCCTCGGCCTCGACGCCCCTGGCTACGCGGGGTGCTACGAGGGCCCGACGATCCGGATCTGCCCGCCGTCGCTCGATCGTGGCACCGTGCCGCGCGGGACGACGCTCTGGCTCCGCCCCGCCCCCCCGCCCCTCGGCCCGTCCGAGGGCTGCGGTGACCGACCCCTCGTCTACGTCACGCTCGGGACGTTCTTCGCCGGCAACCTCGACGTCGTCCGCGCGATCCTCGACGAGCTCGCCGACGAGCCGCTCGACGTGCTGGTCACGCTCGGCGCCGACGGGGACCCCGCCGCGCTCGGCGACGCGCCGGCGAACGCCACGGTCGAGCGCTTCGTGCCCCAGGCGGCGTTGCTGCCCCGGTGCGCGGCCGTCGTCCACCACGGCGGCGGCGGGACGACGTTCGGCGCGCTCGCCCACGGGCTGGCGCAGGTGGTCCTCCCCCAGGGCGCGGACAACTTCCGGAACGCCGCGCTGCTCGAGGCCGCCGGGGTCTCGCGCACGATCGCCCCGGACGAGCTCGGCCCGGCCGCGGTGCGCACGGCGGTGCGCGCGGTGCTCGACGAGCCGCGCTACGCCGCCGCCGCGCGCGCGCTCCGCGCCGAGATCGACGCGATGCCGACGCCCGAGGCCGTCGCCGCCGAGCTGGGCACCCTCGCCGCCGCGTCGCGCTGAGGCGCCACCTCAGCGCTCGGGGACTTGGTCGCTCGCGTAGCCGACGCGGTCCGAGTAGAGCGGGAGCAGGGCCGAGAGCCGCGTGACGACGACGATCACGAAGGCGAGCCACGGGACCCAGGGGGCGACGAGGACCGCGACCACGACGAGCGTGGTCACGGCGTACCAGATCGCGAGCGCCGCCCGACGCTGCTCGGGGCTGGCCGCGACGGCGAGGAGCTGGTGGCGGTGGGCGTAGTCCGTGCCGACCGC
Source organism: Acidimicrobiales bacterium (assembly GCA_035937595.1). GTDB lineage: Bacteria > Actinomycetota > Acidimicrobiia > Acidimicrobiales > RAAP-2 > Palsa-459. Next base: position 20,185 of record DASZHS010000007.1, on the reverse strand, counting down.
GGAGAGCACCGTCCCGATGAGCACGACGAGGCACACGGTCTCCACGCCGACCCAGAAGTCGCCGTGGTTGTAGCCGTGGGCGAGGAGCAGGGTCGCGAAGGGGATGAGCGTGATCGAGAGCGTCGAGGCGATGACGAGCAGCGTCATGTAGTGGTCGACGCCGCGCAGCTGGCGCAAGGAGCGGTGCGAGAGCACCCAGGCGCCGGCGATCCAGATGAACCCGAGGAGCACGCTCACGAGCGCGGCGCGCTGGCCCCAGATCTGGTGCGCGAGGCCCTGGCCCGGCCGGTCGGCGGTGACGGTCAGCTGCAGGACGAGCAGGGTCGCGGCGATCGCGAGGATGGCGTCGGTGAACCCGGCGAGCCGCGCCGCGGGATGGACCGCCTGGTCGGCCGCGCGGAACGTGTACACGTGCCGCAGGAGGCGGCCGCGGCCGAGCTCGGGCGTGGGCCCGCTCATCGCCCGCCGTCGCGCGTCGGCCAGCCCGTCGCCGTCGCCCAGGCCTCGGCGCGCGCCATCAGCTCCAAGATGAGGTCGCTCTTCGCGTAGGTGTAGCCCTGGCGGTCGTCACGCCAGCGCGCCGCCGCCCCGCGCTTCATCTCGCCGTAGGCGTCGCGCGCCTCGTCGTGGCGGCGCAGGTAGTCCCGGAACAGCAGGTGGTCGCGCTCGAAGGCGCCGCCGGTCACGCAGACGTGCACCTGGACGTCGAGGCGCTCGTGGGTGGCGTCGACGAAGAACCGGTGCTCGTCGTCGCGGCTGTAGAGCAGGAGGCCCGCCGCCTCGCAGGCGGGCACGTAGGCCGGCTCGTCGTCGGGGTCGGCGACCGAGACCATGACGTCGACGATGGGCTTTGCGCACAGCCCCGGCACCGACGTCGACCCGATGTGCTCGACGCGCTCGGCGACCGGCCCGAGCGTCGCCTCGATCCGCGCCCGCCAGGCGGCGAACCGGGCCGGCCACGCCGCGTCGTAGGCCACGAGCTCGATCGGGCCGGTGCGCTTGGACTCGGCCACCTTCTGGAACCCCGGCCAGATCACCTCCATCGCGCGGGCGGCGAGGTGCCGGCGCTCCTCGAGGGGCAGGTCGTCGGGGGCGACGCCCTTGGCGGCCGCGACGAGCTCGTAGAGGTCGATGACGTCGACGCGCACGCCCTCGGCGTCGCGCCGTGCTCGCCAGCGGTCGAACAGGTCGTCGTCGGCGGCGTCGAGCCCCACCACCGCATGCTTGCAGAGCGCGCGGTGTGCCAGCGGCACGGCGCGGCCCTCGGCCGGGCGTGCAGCGACGTCGTAGCCTTGTCGGAGACCAGGAGGCCCAGATGCTGTGCCCGACGTGCCGGGGGGAGACGCCCGCGGACAAGCCGTTCTGCGCGAACTGCGGTGCCTCCCTCACGTCGTCGTGCGCGAGCTGCGGCGCGGAGCTGCTCGCGGGCAAGCCGTTCTGTGCGGACTGCGGCGCGCCGGTCGCCTCGACGCCGGTCGCAGACGGTGCCGCCACCGCCCACGGCGGTGAGCTCGGCGCCGAGCGCCGGCTGTGCTCGATCCTCTTCGTCGACCTCGTCGGCTTCACGCCGCTCGCCGAGAAGGCCGATCCCGAGGCGGTCCGCGAGCTTCTGAGTCACTACTTCGAGCGCGCCGAGGCGATCGTCTCGAGCTACGGCGGCACCATCGAGAAGTTCATCGGCGACGCGGTGATGGCGGTGTGGGGCGCACCGGTCGCGAACGAGGACGACGCCGAGCGCGCGGTGCGCGCGGGGCTGGACGTCGTCGCCTCCGTCACCGACCTCGGGCGCGCCCTCGGACGCGAGGGCCTCGCGGCGCGAGCCGGGGTCGTGACCGGCGAGGTGGCGGTCACCGTCGGGAAGGTCGCCGAGGGCATGGTGCTCGGCGACACGGTCAACGCGGCGTCACGCGTCCAGGGTGCCGCCGAGCCGGGCACCGTCCTCGTCGACGAGGCGACCTGGCACGCGTCCTCGGGCGCGATCGCCTACGCCGAGGTGGGCGAGCTCACGCTCAAGGGCAAGACCGGGACGCTCGCGGCGTGGCGGGCGCTCCGCGTCGTCGGCCAGCGAAAGGGGCTCGGGCGCGCCGAGCGCCTGGAGCCGCCCTTCGTGGGCCGTGACGACGAGCTGCGGCTCGTGAAGGATCTCCTGTCGGCGACCGCACGCGAGCGCCGCGCGCGGCTCGTGTCGGTGACGGGCGTCCCGGGGATCGGCAAGTCGCGGCTCGCGTGGGAGTTCCTCAAGTACGTCGACGGGCTGGCCGAGACGGTGTACTGGCACCAGGGGCACTCCGCCAACTACGGCGAGGGCGTGACGTTCGGCGCCCTCGGTGAGATGGTGCGCATGCGCGCGGGCATCAACGAGGCCGAGGACGCCGACAGCTCGCGGGCCAAGCTCGCGGCCAGCGTCGCCGAGTACGTCGCCGACGACGACGAGCGCCGCTGGATCGAGCCGAGGCTCGCGCACCTCCTCGGGCTCGCCGAGGCGCCCACGGGGGATCGCGAGGAGCTGTTCAGCGCCTGGCGCACATTCTTCGAGCGCATCGCCGAGCTCGGGGTGACCGTGCTCGTGTTCGAGGACCTCCAGTGGGCCGACCCGGGACAGATCGACTACATCGAGTCGATCCTCGAGTGGTCGCGGAGCCACCCCATCATGGTGGTCACCCTGTCGCGGCCAGAGCTGCGCGACCGCCGTCCCGACTGGGGCGCGGGGCAGCGCTCGTTCACGTCGCTGCACCTCGACGCGCTCTCCGACGAGGCGATGGCCGCTCTCCTCGACGGCTTCGTGCACGGCCTGCCCCCCGGCGTCTCGGCCAAGGTGCGCGAGCGCGCCGAGGGCGTGCCCCTCTACGCGGTGGAGACGGTCCGCATGCTGGTCGACCGCGGCGTGCTGGTCGCCGACGGCGGCGCGTATCGCGTCGACGGCGAGCTCTCGACGCTCGAGATCCCCGAGACCCTCCACGCGCTCGTGGCGTCCCGCCTCGACGCCCTTCCCGTCGAGCAGCGCTCGCTCCTCCAGGACGCGGCGATCCTCGGCGCGACGTTTCCGCCCGCCACGCTCGCGGCCGTCTACGGCCACGACCGCGACGGGCTCGAGTCGATGCTGCGCGACCTTGTCCGCAAGGAGTTCCTCGCGTTCGACTCGGACCCGCGCTCGCCGGAGCGGGGCCAGTACCGCTTCGTGCAGGGGGTCATCAGCGACGTGGCCCTCTCGATGCTCGCCCGACGGGACCGCTCGGCGAAGCACCTCGCGGCCGCCCGGCACTTCGAGGCGCTCGGCGACGAGGAGCTGACGGCGGTCGTCGCCGCGCAGTACGCGTCCGCGCTGCGCGCCGCGCCCGACGCCGACCACAACGAGGAGCTCGTCCGCCGCGCGATCGAGTGGCTGACCCGCGCGGGCTCGCGGGCGCGCACGCTCGGCTCGCCCGAGGAGGCGCTGGACCTCTTCGACCAGGCGCTCGCCGTGACGCCTCCTGGCTCGGAGCACGCCGCGCTCCTGCGGCTCGCCGGCGACGCGGCGGCCGACAGCAACGACGGCGTGCGCTCCGAGGCCCTGCTCGGTGACGCGATCGCCGAGTACGAGGGCGCTGGTGACCGCGACGGGGTGCGCCGCGCGAGCGCGCGGCTCGCCGACGTTTTGGGGCAGCAGCGGCGCTACACCGAGGCGATCGAGCTCGCCCAGCCCGTGCTCGACGCGCTCGACGACGATGAGGTCGAGGTGCGGCTCCAGCTCGCCAACACGATCGCGATGTGCCTCAGCCAGGGCAAGGACCCGGCGACGTCGCTCGAGTGGGCCGAGATCGCCCTCACCCTCGCGGAGCGCCAGGGCGACGTCGCCGCCCTGGCCCGCGCGCTCGGCACGAGGTCCCTCGCGCTGTTCAACCTCGGACGGCACCGCGAGGCCGTGATGCTGGGACGCGGCATGGTCGCCCTGGCGAGCGACGCGGGTGCGTTGCGCGAGCAGGGCGTGGCGCTCATGGGCCTCGGCCTGTACGCGCTGCCGGATGACCCGAGGGAGTCGATCCGCGCCTCACTCGAGTCCGCGGAGGTCGCGAGGCGCGGCGGCCACCGACAGATGGAGAACACCAATCTGCTGAACGCCGCCGAGACGGCGATCACCCTCGGGGACTGGGCCGCTGCTCGACACCTGCTGGAGGAGCTCACGACGAGAGGGCACCGCGACACCGTGTGGACCGAGCAGCTGCGCGCGATGCTCGAGGCGATGACGGGCGAGACGCAGACGGCGATCGACCGGCTGGCGGCGCTGGCCGGGACCTCGGACACCTCGGAGTTCGTGGCCGGCCAGACGACCGACCTGCACGCGAGCGCGGTGGTGCACCTCGCGGCCGGCGACCTCGAGGGCGCCCAGCGCCTCGCCGCGGAGTCGGTGGCGCTCGACCCCCTCGGCATCAACGCCCCGGTGTCCGTGCACGTCCAGGGTCGCGCGGCGCTCTGGCGGCGTGACCTCGAGGGCGCCCAGCAGGCCCTCGCCGCCGGGCAGGCCCTGCGGGGCCGCTGGATGTCCGCGGTGAACGAGACGCTCGCGGCGGGCATCGCCGCGCTCGAGGGCCGCTTGGAGGAGGCCGCCGAGCGCTACGCCGCGGCGCTCGAGGTGTGGCGGGCGCTCGACGACACGCTGAGCCTCGCCCTCTGCGACCTCGACATGGTGCTGCTGCTCGGCGACGCCAACCCGTCCACGGTCGCCGGCAAGGAGGCCGAGGACGTCTTCACCCAGCTCGGCGCCGTGCCCTTCCTCGACCGCCTGACCGCGGCGAAGGCGGGTCGCGAGGAGGGCTGAGCCCGCCGCCGCCGCCCGGCACGGTGCCGAGGGCAGCGGCGTGCGTCGGTCCCCATGCGGTCCCGCGACGACACCGCTCGCACGGCTGGGTGCGACGGTTCCGTCACGCGATCGCCGACCAACCGTCAGACGGCGTCCCGCAAAGGTTCGTCGGTTTGTCGCCGTGCCGTCCGGTGCCCTTCGCGCCCGGGCCACCGGGGGTTGCCAGCCTTCGCCGCGAGGCGAGGGCCTCGAGCACCCACCGGATGGAGGACCATTGAACCGAACCCTGAGAGCCGTGGCCGCCGGCGCGGCCGTGGTGGCGATGGGCGTGCCCATCTCCGCCGCCCTGGCCGGCGCGTCGCCACAGGAGCGCGACTTCGGGCGGACCGAGTCGCCGATCAAGCACGTCGTCGTGATCTTCCAGGAGAACGTGTCGTTCGACCACTACTTCGGCACGTACCCGAACGCGACCAACGCCGACGGCACGCCGTTCACCGCCGCGCCGCAGACGCCGAAGGTGAACGGGCTGACCCCGGCCCTGCTCACGTCGAACCCGAACACGGCGAACCCGAGGCGGCTCGACCCGGGGAACCTCAACGACCTGCTCACCTGCGACCAGGACCACAGCTACACCGACGAGCAGACGGCGTTCGACGGCGGGGCGATGGACCAGTTCACCCAGGCCGTCGGCACGCACGCGGGCACGAGCGCGACGGGGCAACCCTGCCAGGCGTCGGACGTCATGAACTACTACGACGGCAACACCGTCACGGCCATGTGGAACTACGCCCAGCACTTCGCGATGAGCGACAACTCCTTCGGGACGACCTTCGGGCCGTCCTCGCCGGGGGCGGTCAACCTCGTCTCGGGCGACACGAACGGCGCGGCCACCCTCGTCCGGGGCGCGCAGAGCGACGTCGTGGCGGACGGCGAGGGGGGCTACTCGCTCATCAACGACGCCCAGCCCTACTACGACGACTGCTCGAGCCGCGACTCGGCGTCCATGACCGGCCAGAACGTCGGGGACCAGCTCAACGCGGCCGGCCTCAGCTGGGGCTGGTTCGAGGGCGGGTTCGCGCCGACGACCCCGTACTCGGGGCCACCCAGCTCCATCGGCACCTACGACCCGACGAGCGTCACGGGCCGCGCGGTGTGCGCCGCGAGCCACCCTATCGGCGCCGCGCTCGGCGGCACCGGCCAGTGGGGGACCAAGGCGGACTACATCGCGCACCACGAGCCCTTCCAGTACTACGCCTCGACCGCAAACCCGCACCACCTCGCCCCGACGTCGCTCGCGGCCGTCGGGACCGACACGGCGTCGCCGGGGCACTTCGACACGGCGAACCACCAGTACGACCTGTCGTGGTTCGACGCGCTCGTCGCGGCCATCCACGCGGGCACGATGCCGCCCGACGCGCTCCCGGCCGTCAGCTACCTCAAGGCGCCGGGCTACGAGGACGGGCACGCCGGGTACTCGGACCCGATCGACGAACAGGCGTTCCTCGTGAAGGAGATCAACGCGCTCGAGGCGCTCCCCGACTGGTCCTCGACGGCGATCGTCATCGCCTACGACGACTCCGACGGGTGGTACGACCACGTCTACTCGGGCGTCGCCAACGCGTCGGCGACCTCGGCGGACACCCTCACCGGGGCCGGCAGCTGCACCGCGGGCGGCGCGGCGACGATCCTCGGCGAGCAGGGCCGCTGCGGCTACGGGCCGCGGCTCCCGCTGCTCGTGATCTCGCCGTGGGCCAAGGTCAACTTCGTCGACCACGCCCGCACCGACCAGAGCTCGATCCTCCGGTTCATCGAGTGGAACTGGGACCTCGGCTCGATCCCCGGCTCGGCCGCGACCATCGCGGGGAGCCTGAACGCGATGTTCGACTTCGAGGCGCACGGCCACGTCCAGGCCCTCGCCGCGCACCGAGGGCACGCCCGCCACGCCCGGCGGCTCTTCCTGAACCCGAAGACGGGCGCCGTCGTCCGGCGCTGAGCCCGCGGCTCGTGCGACCCCGTGGCCTCCCCGTCCTCGCGGCGGGGCGGCCACGGGCACGGGCCGACACCGACCGGGGCCTCGAGCCGCACGTGCGACGCGCCTCGGGCGTTCCGTCGACGCGCGTCGCACGTCGGGTCGGCGCGCACCGAGGGCGCCATCGGCTGCACGATCGCTCGCTCGGTGGGCGAGGGGGGACTTGAACCCCCACGTCCTTGCGGACACAGGCACCTGAAGCCTGCGCGTCTGCCTATTCCGCCACTCGCCCCGGGGAGCGGGGAGCCTACTCCGCGATGCCGTCGCGCCCCCAGGACGGCGAGGGAGAAGGGACCCCGGAAAGTAGGATTCCACCGATATGGGCCTCCGAGGCATCGAGGACCGCCTCGAGCGACTGGTGGAAGGATCGCTGACTATGCCGTTCCGTGGGCCCATGCAGCCCATCGAGATCAGCCACCGCATGCTCCGCGAGATGGACCTGGGCCGTCGCGTCGGGGTCCGGGGTCTCCTCGCCCCCAACCACTTCGCCGTCTCGGTCTCCCAGGACGACCTCGGCCGCTTCGAGGGGTTCACCGACGCGCTGGTCCACGAGCTCGCCGAGTCCGCCCGCCAGCACGCGGCCAACGAGGGGTACACCTTCACGGGACCCGTGGAGGTGGAGCTGTTCGAGTCGAAGCGATTGCGCTCGGGGCGCGTCGAGATCGTCGCCTCGTTCTTCGAGGGCGACGTGCGCCCGAGCCTCGTGCTGCCGGACGGCAGCTCGCTGCCGATCGGCCGCGGCCCGATCGTCATCGGCCGGCTCCCCGAGTGCGACGTCACCCTCGGCGACACGAACGTGTCGCGGCGGCACGCCCAGGTCGCGATGGACGACGGTGAGGTCGTCGTCACGGACCTCGGCTCGACGAATGGGACGTTCGTGAACGGCCGGCGGGTCACGAGGGCAGCGGTCCGCCCGGGGGACGAGCTGTCCATCGGGACGTCGAGGCTGCGCGTCGAGGTCCGATGAGCGCTGCCCTGCAAGGGGCGGGGACGAATTACACTTCGCTCGTCAGGCCACTGCAGTGGCTGGTCGTCGTCGTCATCTTCCTCTTCTTCCTCCGTGTCGCCCGTGCCGTCACCGTCCAGGCCCGTGCCCCGCGTGACGCCGGCTCCCCGCGCGTCACGCGACGCAAGAACCGGCGGTTCGCGCTCGAGTTCATCGAGCCCGACACGCGGTTCGGCGAGCGCGTCGAGCTGCCGCCCCACCTCGACATCGGTCGCGGGTCCTCGAGCGACCTGGTCCTCGAGGACGCCTTCGTCTCGGGGCGCCACGCGAGCGTCGAGTACGAGCGCGACGGCCTCGTGCTCGCCGACCTCGGCTCGACCAACGGCACGTTCGTGAACGAGAAGAAGATCGAGGCCCCCACGCGGCTCCGGCGCGGTGACGTGGTCCAGATCGGCGGCTTCGTCTTCGAGGTCGTCCGATGACCGCCCTCAAGGGTGCGGGGATCACCGACGCCGGGCAGGTCCGCAAGGAGAACCAGGACACGTTCTACGTCGCGGACGACCTCGTGCTCATCGCCGACGGCATGGGGGGGTACGCGGGCGGCGAGGTCGCCGCGGCGATCGCGGCCGAGGTCGTGGGCGCGCACTTCGCGGCCGACGGCTCGGCGGCGGGTCTCGAGAACGCCGTCCTCGACGCCAACCGCCAGATCTTCGAGCGCGGCGTCGAGCCGGGGCTGGAGGGGATGGGCACGACGCTCGTCGCCGCGGCCGTGGTCAGCTCGGCACCCACCCCGCGCCTGCTCGTGGCGAACGTCGGGGACTCGCGCGGCTACCTGCTGCGTGAGGGCACGCTGCGCCAGCTCACCGAGGACCACTCCGTCGCGGCCGAGCTCGTCCGCCTGGGCCGGCTCGAGGAGGACGAGGGCGCCGAGCACCCCGGGCGCCACGTCCTCACCCGCGCGCTCGGCGTCGAGCGCGACGTCGAGCCCGACCTGATCGAGGTCGAGCCGAAGGAGGGCGACCGGCTGCTGCTCTGCAGCGACGGGCTCAGCAACGAGCTCGACGACGACGAGATCCTCGCCCTCCTGCGCGTGGGCACCCCGTCGGACGCCGCGCGGTCGCTCGTCGCCGCGGCCAACGCGCACGGCGGGCTCGACAACGTCACGGCCGTGGTCGCCGACGTCGTGGACGCCGGCAGCCCTGCGGCAACCGACGGGGCGCTTGCGGCCACGACGCTATCCACGACGACAACCACGACGACATCCACGACGTCGGCCACGTCGGCCGCCGCCGCCGTCGCGTCCGTGGCGGGGCCATCGACCACGACCTCGGTTCCCGTGCCCGGCGCGTCGACGGGCGCCCCGGCGCCCCCCTCGTCGACCCGGTCCGCCCGGGCGGCCACCTCCATGGTCGCCGCGACGGGGACGGTGGCGGCGACGGGCGCGGCCGGGGCGTCGACGCGCGTGGTCGCGGTGCCCTCGGAGCCGACCGTCGCGGTGCGCTCGGTGCTGACGGCCCGCGAGCGGCGCCGTCGCCGCCGGGAGGACCGCCGCGACCGCCGCGCCTTCAACAAGTGGGTGAGCTTTCGCGGCGCGGTCTTCCTGCTCGCCGTCGCCGGCGTGCTCGTCGGCGTCTACCTCGTGCTGCGCTGGTACGGCACGTCCAGCTACCTCGTCACGATCCGCGGGGACCACGTCGTCGTGGTCCAGGGCCAGCCCGGCGGCTTCCTGTGGTGGCCCCAGCGGGTCGTCGTCGCGTACCACTTCGGCCTGCGCCAGCTGCCGCTCAGCGAGCGGCTCGCGTTCCGCAACGGCGTGCAGGAGCCCTCGCTCGCCGTCGCGCGGCACTTCGTCGCTTCCTGGCACCTGCGCTGGGAGCTCGCGACGGGGCACGTGCCGACGACCACGACCACCACGACCACGATCGTCACGACAGGAGGGACCTAGATGAAGGGCCGCATCACCGCACTGAGCGTCATCATCGTGCTGCTGTTCGGGCTCGTGCTGGGGCAGGCCTGGTTCATCCAGGTGCACCGCGCGAGCGCGCTCAACCACTCGACCAGGAACCCGACCAACCTTCTGGCTGGCCGGCTGTACCCGCGCGGCGAGATCCTCTCGGTCAACGGCACCGTGCTCGCGCGGTCCATCCCGACGGGCGACGCCAGCTCCCCGTGGCGGCGGTCCTACCCGCTCGGTGCGCTCACGTCGGACGTCGTCGGCTACAGCTCCGTCAAGTACGGGACCGGCGGCATCGAGTACGAGTACGACGGCAACCTCATCACCCACACCCAGCCGGCGCGGTCGATCTCCGAGCTCATCGCGCCCACCCGGGCGAACGACACCGTCCAGCTGACGCTCAGCGTCCCGCTCCAGCAGGTCGCGGCGAGGGCCCTCGCGGGCCGCGACGGCGCCGTCGTGGCCATCGACCCGCGCAACGGCGCGGTGCTCGCCATGTACTCGAACCCGACCTACAACCCCGCCCCGCTCACGTCGACCAACTACGGCATCCAGACCGCGGCCTGGAACAAGTACAACACCAACGACCCGCTGCACTTCCCGCCCCTCGGCTCGGTCGCGACCCAGGAGACCTTCCCGCCGGGGTCCACCTCCAAGGTCCTGACCACGGCCGCGATCTACCGCTACTTCCCCGGGCTCGCGAACGTGCCGTTCCCATCCACGACCTGTCTCAACCTGGTCCCCTTCGGCGGCTCTCCGCTGCACCCCCTGTGCAACTCGGGCCTCACACCGTGCGGCGGGACGATCCAGTACATGCTGCCCGCGTCGTGCGACCCGGGCTACGGCTGGCTCGGCATCCACCTCGGCGCACAGGACCTGACCAACGAGGCGCGCCAGTTCGGCTACAACGCCATCCCGCCGCTCGACCTGCCCGGGGTCGTCCCCTCGTACTTCCCGCCGCCGGGCTTCTTCGTCGGGAACCTGCCGGGCCTCGCGTACTCGGCGATCGGCCAGCAGAACGTGCGCGCGACCGCCCTGCAGGACGCGCTCATCGCCGCGGCCGTCGCGAACGGGGGCAAGGAGATGGCCCCGCACTTCCTCTCGCTCATCACCGATCAGAACGGCGGCGTCGTGGAGCGGTACCGGCCCTACATGTGGCGCCACCCGATCGGGCCGAGCATGGCCGCCATGATCACCACGCTCATGAAAGCGGTCGTCACGGGCGGCACGGCCTCGCAGGTCGGCTTCCTCTCGCAGGACGACGTGGCCGCCAAGACCGGCACGGCGCAGACCGGTGACGCCCAGAACCACATCGACGCGTGGATGATCGCGTTCGCGCCGGCCTCCAACCCCGCGATCGCCGTCGCCGTGGTGCTGCCCCAGCAGGCGTTCAACGCCTGGGGCGCGACGACGGCCGGCCCCGTCATGAAGTGCGTGATCGAGGGCGCGCTCGCGCTCGACGCGAAGCAGCCGCCGTCCGGGACGTACACGACGTGTCCGAGGTGAGCCTCGTCGTGACGCGCGAGGGGCCGCCTGGGGCTCGGCGTAGGCTCGGCCGCTGATGGAACCGGTGGTCGCGCCGCGCACGTTCTCCGGTCGCTACGAGGTGACCCACCTCATCGCGCGCGGCGGGATGGCGCAGGTCTACCGGGCGCTCGACACGCGGCTCGGCCGCCACGTCGCGCTCAAGGTGCTCTTCCCCGAGCTGTCCGTCGACCGCACGTTCGTCGAGCGGTTCCGCCGCGAGGCCCAAGCCGCCGCGAACCTCTCGCACCCCAACATCGTCGCGGTCTACGACTGGGGCGAGGACGAGGGGACGTACTTCATCGTGATGGAGCTGATCACGGGCACCTCCCTCGCGACCGCGCTGCGCGCGGAGAAGACGATGCCGGCGACCCGCGCGGCGTCCATCGCGGCCCAGGTGGCCTCGGCCCTCGCCTACGCGCACCGCCACGGGGTCGTGCACCGCGACATCAAGCCCGGCAACGTGCTCTTGACCGACGACGGGCAGGTGAAGGTGACCGACTTCGGGATCGCCCAGGCCGTGAGCACCGAGGAGGGCCTGACGATGGCGGGCTCGGTCATGGGCACCGCCGCCTACTTCTCTCCCGAGCAGGCCGAGGGCGCCGTCGTCGACGGCCGCAGCGACCTCTACTCGCTCGGCGTCGTCCTCTACGAGATGCTCGCCGGGCGCCCGCCGTACGTCGGCGACTCACCCGTCGCGGTCGCCTCGATGCACGTGCGCAACGAGCCGCCCCTGCTCCGCGACCTCAGCCCCGCGGTCCCCGAGCCGCTCGAGCGCATCACCATGCGCGCCCTCGCGAAGTCGCCCGAGGACCGCTACCAGACCGCCGACGAGATGCGTGCCGACCTCGTCCGCTTCGGCGAGGGCCAGCCCGTCCTGGCCGCCGCGGGGCCCGGCGCGGCGATGGGGGCGACCTCGGTCATGGGGGGCGCGGCCACGACCTCGGTGCTGCCGCCCAAGGACAACACGATGGCCGTGCCCGCCGTCGCGGGCCTGGGCGCGGCGGCCGTCGCGCACGACGAGGCCCCGTACAGCGAGGAGGTGCAGCGCCGCCAGAACGCCTCGCGGACAACGTGGATCGTGCTCGCGCTCGTCGTCGCGCTCGCGGTCGTCGGGATCCTCACCTACCGCGGCCTCTCGGGTGCCAGCACGATCACCATCCCGCCGGTCGTTGGCCAGGACTATCAGGCGGCAACGAGCACGCTCGTCCACCTGGGTCTCAAGGTCTCTCAGAAGTCGCAGGCGACGAGCGCCCACCAGCCCGGCACGGTGCTCTCCGTGCTCCCGCCCGCCGGTACTTCGGTCCAGCCCGGAGCGCCCGTGACGCTCACCTACGCAGTCGCGCCAGTGCTTGAGACCGTGCCGCCCGTGACGGGGAGGCAGCTGCAGGACGCGCTGAGCGCCCTCAAGGCGGCACATCTCAACGGGATCCAAGTGACGGTCCCCACGTGGACCTCCGCGGTGATCCCGGGTTCGGTCCTCGAACAGAGCCAGCCCGCTGGCAAGTCGGTCCCGGCAGGCACCGTCGTCAAGCTCACCCTGCTCATGACGGGCGGAACGTTCCCCCTGCCGAATGTCGTCGACATGTCGCCCATCGCTGCGGCGACCACCCTCGGCCAGTACGGACTGAACACGCCGACCCAGACCTCGGCGTGCTCGAACAACACGAGTCAGGGACGTGTCTCGGCGACGACGCCCACCTACGGCACTCCAGTGGCCGCGGGTGACAACGTCAGCCTCGTCATCTCGTCAGGTGCGTGTCCCGTCGTTGTCCCGAACGTCCTCGGACTCATGCAGTCCGTAGCGGTCTCGACGATCTCTGCCGCGCAGTTGCGGCCCGTCCTGACAGGCTGCACCTCGGGTCCGACGTCGACGGGCATCGTGGCCAACCAGCTACCGACGTACCCGAACACGGCAAAGCCGGGCTCATCGGTCACCATCGAGATCGGCTGCACGGGAGGGAATTCGGGCACGACGGGCAACTCCGGCGCCACGGGCATCGTGCCGGGTCGGGTGGTGCACGGCAGAGCGAACGGTCACCGCCGCCACCACCATTAAGGGGAGTGAACCCGCTAGGCGAGTGACGCGACGAAGTTCGCGAGCACGCGCGGGCCTTCGTCGGTGAGCACGCTCTCGGGGTGGAACTGCACACCCTCGATGCGATGGGCGCGGTGGCGCACGCCCATCACCACGTCGTCGGTCCACGCGGTGACCTCGAGCACGTCGGGGAGCGTCGCGCGGTCGGCGACGAGGGAGTGGTAGCGCCCCGCCGTGAAGGGGTCCGGCACGCCGTCGTACAGCCCGGTCCCGACGTGGCGGACCGCGCTCGGCTTGCCGTGGACGATCTCGGGTGCGGCGACGATCGCCCCGCCGAAGGCCTGGCAGATCGCCTGGTGACCGAGGCACACGCCGAGCAGCGGCACCGTGGTGCCGAGCTCGGTGACGACCGTCGGGGTCACCCCCGCGTCCTCGGGGCGCCCCGGGCCGGGGGAGAGCACGATCGCGTCGGGCGCGAGCGCCCCGATCCCCTGGGCGTCGACGGCGTCGTTGCGGAGGACGACGAGGTCGCAGCCCAGCGCGCCGAGGGCCTGGACGAGGTTGTAGGTGAACGAGTCGTAGTTGTCGACGACGACGATCCGCGGCGCCACGGCCGGAGCGTATCGACGAGGAGGGCGGCCCACGGGTCGGGGATAGTGTTCGCCCCCATGGCGAAGACGAAGGGGCCCGGCCGCGCGCACCGCGGCGCGACGACGGGCCGCTACATGTCCGCGGAGCAGACCGGCCGCTACACCAAGCCGATCCCGAAGGACACGCGCCGCTCGCCGCGGTGGTTCGGGCCGACGTGCGTCGGGCTGCTCTGCCTCGGCGCGCTGCTGCTGGTCGGGAACTACCTGTCGTTCCTGCCGGGGGCGGTCAGCCCCTGGTACCTCGCCGGGGGGCTCGCCGCGATCATCGTCGGCTTCGCCCTGCTCACGAAGCTGCGCTGACGGCCCGCGCGGCCGGGCCGGTCAGCCCAGGCGCTCGATGATGGTCGCGTTCGCGAGCCCGCCGCCCTCGCACATCGTCTGGAGGCCGTAGCGGCTCGACGTGCGCTCGAGCTCGTTGAGGAGCGTGGCCGCGAGCTTGGTGCCCGACGCGCCGAGCGGGTGCCCGAGGGCGATCGCGCCGCCGTTCACGTTCACCCGCTCCATGTCGGGCTTGTGCTCCTTCTCCCAGGCGAGCACGACCGAGGCGAAGGCCTCGTTGATCTCGACGAGGTCGATGTCCTCCATCGTCAGCCCCGCGCGTGCGAGCACCTTCGTGGTGGCCGGGATAGGCCCTGTGAGCATCGTGACGGGATCGACGCCGGCCAAGGAGAACGCGACGAACCGCGCGCGCGGCGTGTAGCCGAGCTGGGTGGCGCGCTCCTCGCTCATGATCAGCACGGCCGAGGAGCCGTCGGTGATCTGCGAGGAGTTGCCGGCCGTGACCTTGCCGTCCTCCTTGAAGGCGGGCTTGAGCTTGGCGAGCGCCTCGAGCGAGCTGTCCGCGCGGATCCCCTCGTCGGTCGTCATGAGCTCGTCCGTGTCATTGCCCTCGTCGTCGCGGACCGAGATGCGGACCAGCTCGTTGTCGAAGCGGCCCTCCGCCGTCGCCCGCGCGGCGCGCTGGTGGCTCTGCAGGCCGAAGGCGTCGAGCTCCTCGCGGGAGATCCCCCACTGGTCGGCGATCATCTCGGCCCCGATGCCCTGGTTCTTCAAGCCACCCACCGGCGCGTACCGCGCCATCACGCGCGGGCCGAACGGGAAGCCAAGCTCGCGGACGATCGAGCTGCCCATCGGTGTCCGGGTCATGCCCTCCACCCCCATGGCGACGACGACGTCGTACGCCCCGGCGATCACGCCCTGGGCGGCGAAGTGCATCGACTGCTGGGAGCTGCCGCACTGGCGGTCGACGGTGGTGGCAGGGACCGACTCGGGCCAGCCGGCGGCGAGGACGGCGTTGCGACCGACGTTGAGCGACTGCTCGCCCACCTGCATGACGCAGCCGCAGACGACGTCGTCCACGAGGCCCGGGTCGAGGTCGTTTCGGGATTGGAGGGCCTTCAGCGACTCAGAGGCGAGATCGACCGCGTGCCAGTTGCGCAGCTTGCCGTTGCGCTTGCCACCGGGGGTGCGCACAGCGTCGACGATGACGGCGGTTGCCATTGGGCCTCCTTGCCTCGGCCCTGGACGGGCACCGCAACTGTAACTGGGCCCGAGGACGGCGCCTCGCGGGAGGGCTCGCCGCGCCGGTCGCGCCGGTCGCGCCGGTCGCGCCGGTCGCGCCGGTCGCGGCGTCGGAGGCGTCGCACGTGCATCGGGCCGGCCCAAGGGCGGGACCCCGGGCCGGCCCGATGCGGCGGGCGTTCAGGCGAGCGCGGCGGCCTGGTCGAGCAGGCTCTCTGCCTGGTTGGTGAGGGTCTGCGCGGTCGCCGTGGAGAGCGCGGCGCCGTTGAACTCGACCTGCTCGAGATCGCTCTCGATCGTCGCGGCGAGCGCGTCTCGTGCCGCGCCGAGGCTCGACAGCGCGGACTCGGTCGTGGCGTAGGTCGTCGGGTTGGTGCTCTCGAGCCCCACCGTGGCGGCCTTGAGCGTGTCCATCCCGAACTGGCCCACGCCGGCGTCGAGCTGCTTGTAGACCTGGCCGAGCGCGAGGAACGCGTCGACGTTCGCGTCGGAGGTGAGCCCGGAGGGCACCGCCTCGCGACGAAGGTCCTCGAAGAGGACCCGGCCGTTGTGGCCGTAGTCGTCCGTGAGCCCCGTCAGGTACATGAGCGTCGGACGCAGGTCCGTCTCGTCGGCCCACGTCGAGGCGTCGGTGCCCACCTTGCGCACGCCGGGCCCGACGATGCCGGCCCAGTTGGTGGTGATCTCCGGCGCGTTGTCGCCGTGGTTCCACGCGTAGGCGGGATCGATGAGCAGGCAGGGCTCGCCGGTCACCGCCGTCTCGCCCGGGAAGGGCGTCGGGCACGATCCGCTCGACGAGGTGGTGACGTACAGGTCCGGGTTCGCGAAGTTCGTGAACGTCGGGGTTCGTTGCGGGTCCGCCGTCACCATGTGCAGGATGTTCTCCTCGGTCTTGTCCGCCAGGTAGTTGGTGAAGTTGACCGTGCCGCCCGTGTAGGGGTCCGGGACCGTGAGCGCCCCGAGCTCCTGTTCGAGCGTCCGCTCGTCGCTCCCGCCGGCGGCGGGGTTGCCGTTGACGTAGAAGTTCGGCGCAGAGTCCGCCTCGATCCGGTAGTCCGTGGGTGCGGCCGAGCCGTAGTGCTCCTTCAGCAGGCCGTTGACGGTCGCCTGCAGCTCGCCGATCGAGCCCTGCGGGAACGTGCAGAACACGGTCACCCCGTCGCAGCCGGTCGGCGTCGGGCTGCGGGTGCCCGCGAAGTGGTCGCCCTCGTCGGAGCTGAAGATGAACAGCGTGTTCGCGGGGGTGATGCCGTCGTCACGGAGCCGTTCGAAGAACGCGATGAACGCGTTGTTGTCGGCCTGGAGGTTCGACTCGTGGACCACGTCGCCGGGACCCGCGGCGGTGCTCGTCGCGAAGTTCTGGTGCGCGTCCGCGATGTAGCCGTAGGTCACCGGGACGCCGTGCTCCTGCATCTGGGCGACGTACCCGAGCGTCTGGGACGCCGTCGGGTCGAAGCCCGGGAAGCCCGGCGTGCCGGTGTACGGGTCGGTGATCGGCGTGCCGCCGAGGTCGTTGACGAAGAGCCCGCCCGCACCCGTGCCGCCGATGGCCGGCGCCACGAACCTGTTGCCGAAGAGGCCCTGGTACCCGGTGTAGCCGAGGGGCTCCTGAGACAGGCGGTCGGCGACGGCGTTCGGGTTGCCCGCGCAGACCGAGTCCGACGCCTTGGCGCAGTGGATCGCGATGCCCTCGTAGTCCGCGACCTCTTGGTCCTTGAACGAGTTGGGGTCGCTGTTGTACTGCTGGACCTCGGGCGAGCCGGCGCCGAAGATCGGCACGAGGTCGGTCCCGGGGTTCTCGATCTCCATGTTCGCCGTCGCGAAGGCGCCGACGTCGCAGCCGGCACGGGTGAACGGCACCCACGGGGCCGGCATCACCTTGCCGTTGTCGTCCATGGTCGGCGCGGTGTCGGTCGAGCTCGGGTTCGTGACGCCGTCCGTCCAGTACGCGAAGGAGCTCTGCGAGTCGCTGGAACCACTGGTGTTGTAGGTGCGGTACGAGTTCGACACCGGCTGACCGTGCGTCGCGCCGTAGACGCCCGTGAGCGTCGTCAGGATGTCGTTGGCGGTGTGCGCGATCAGCGGCGTGTGCATGTTACTGAGCAGCGCGCCGTTGTCCGTCAGGAAGCTCCTGAGGGCGGGGATCTGCTCGAGGTCCGACGGCACGCTGGCGTTGTCCCGGGACAGGTGGACGTTGTCGAACGTGATGTCGATCACGTGGTGCACGGGGCCCGCGGGCCCCTGCAGCACGCAGCTCGGCTGGCCGTCCGCCACGCTGCGCGCCGTCCGTCCGGACGCACCGGCGGTGAACGACCCTGCGGAGACGATGACGCCGCCACCGACTCCGATGAGCAGCGCGACGGCTGCGGGAAGAGCACTTCGAAGCTTCACGGTTCCCTCCTGGTCGTGGTTGGTCGGACGCCGCCGCACGTGACGGCGGCGTCCGAGGGCACGATCTACTAAGGGCGACTGAACGAACCGTTACCCGACGGTGACGAGACCTTGGCAAACCGCCTGTGCGAGATGCACCTTGGGTGCGCGTCGCGTGACGGACCAGTGCCGTGCGTCGCCGCTGCGGGGACCGCGGGACGCGCGACGCCGCCGCTCCGCTGTGCGCGACCCACAATCCTGTCGACAACCTGTGGAGAAGTGGGGTCGTCCGCGCTTGACAGACGGCCCGCCCGAGGCCTACGCCGCGTAGCAGCCGGTCGCCGGCGTGGCCGTCCCCGGGGACCCCCGCACCGCTTGACCGTGCGCGGGGGTGACGACGACGGTCGCGCCGTCCCACCGCACCGCGAACTGACCTGGTGCGCTCGGCCACGAGTGGAGGAACGGCCCACCCTTCACGGCGGCCGTCGCCCATGACGTACCAGCTGGTGGTGGCGCGCCGTTGAGCGTCGCGTAGGTCTGCGCCGCGGACGCGATTGCCTGGACGTCGGCGACGCACGCCGCGATGAGCGCGGCGGAGACGATCGTTCGCGATGTGGTCGTCGTCGTGCCGCGGCCGCCCGTCGTGTGCGTCGTCGACGTCGTGGGGAGCGTGACCGACGACGTCGTCGGCAGGGCTGCCACGACGATGGCGGCCGTGGCGCCGAGGACGACGAGGACGACGAGGAGCCCGATGAGCGACGCTCCGCGGTCGTGTGCCGCGGTGGCGCTCGCAGCGCCCGACGGGCGCACGGCGGGACGACGACGGCGCGATGGTCCGATGCGCCCGAGGCTACGCGCGGCTCACGACGCGGCGGGTGACCGCGCGTAGCCTGCTCGGGTGGCGGCGCCGAAGGACATGGACCGGTGGCTCGGCGACGGCGGCATGCCCCTGCTCGCCGGGATCGGCGCGTCGCTCGACCGCTACGGGGTCGACGGGGAGGACCTCGGCTGGGTCGCGGGCGCCTTCACCCCGACCGAGCTCGCGTGCAACCCGCACGGCACGGTCCAGGCCGGTGTCCACGCGGTCGTCCTCGACGCGGCCATGAACTTCGCGATCAACGCGGCGCTCGCGGGGCGGGACCGCACGCGCGGCACGCTCGAGCTCAAGTGCGAGACCATGCGCGGGGCGCAGCTCGGGTCCCTCTACGCGGTGCGCGGGGAGGTGACGCGCATGGCGCGGCAGGTGGCCTTCGCCGAGGCGTCGCTCCGCGACGCCGACGACGCGCTCGTGAGCCGCGCGACCGGGACGTTCCTGCTCGCCCGGGAGGGCTAGCTGTTCTGCCCAGACAGGTTGTTGACGCGACCCACTGGTGGGCCCTTGATGGCTGTGTGGTGCCGGTGATGGTTGTAGAGGTGGATCCAGGTGTCAAGGGCCCTGGTCCTCGCCGCCTCTGAGCGGTAGGGGCGGGCGTAGGCCCACTCGTCACGGAGCGTGCGGTTGAACCGCTCGACCTTGCCGTTGGTCTGTGGTCGGTAGGGCCGCGTGTAGGTGTGGGTGGTTCCGCCGTCGAAGAGGGCCTTGGTGAAGGCGCGCGAGCGATAGCAGCTGCCGTTGTCCGTCAGCACCCGCTCGACGGTGATGCCGTAGGAGGCGAAGAAGGCCCGGGCGCGCAACCAGAAGCCGAGGGCCGTGGCTCCCTGCTCGTCGGAATGGATCTCGGAGTAGGCGAGCCTCGAGTGCGCGTCGATCGCCGAGTGGACGAAGGCGTAGCCGACCCGGGTCTTGTGGTGGCGGTCTGAGGCCTTGCCGTTCACGCGCCACCCGCCGCCCGGCGGGATCTTGGCGAGCTTCTTCACGTCGAGGTGCACGAGCTCGCCGGGGTGCGAGGTCTCGATGCGCCGGACGGGCTGGCGGGTCGTGCGATCGAGGTCGGCGAGCCTCGAGACGCCGTTGCGCTGGAGCACCCGGTGCAGCGTGGACGCAGGAACGCCGGCGCGCTCGGCGAGCCGCTGGGGGCTGACCCCGTGGCGGCGCCGAAGCTCGACGATCCTGCGCTCGAGCTTGGCGTCCATGCGCTTCGGGCAGCGCTTGGGGCGGCTCGAGCGGTCCTTGAGGGCCAGCTCGCCACCCTCTCGGTAGCG
This sequence comes from Acidimicrobiales bacterium, assembly GCA_035937595.1. GTDB lineage: Bacteria > Actinomycetota > Acidimicrobiia > Acidimicrobiales > RAAP-2 > Palsa-459. The sequence goes on along the minus strand of DASZHS010000007.1, from coordinate 234 downwards.
CTTCCACCACTTGTGGGCGGTCTGGCGCGAGATCCCCATCGAGTCTGCGGCGCCCGCGATGGTCCAGCCGGCATCTATCCGCTCGCACAGTCTGCGGCGCCCCTCAGGGGTCAGCGGTGCCTTAGCGTGCATGTCGAGCCTCCTTGTGCAGTGGGTGTTGTCGATAGCCACACACTGCCAAGGGGGCTCAACTCATATCAGGGACCGTGTCAACAAGGTCTGTGGGCAGAACAG
>DASZHS010000006.1:0-38420 GCA_035937595.1 Acidimicrobiales bacterium | reverse complement strand
GCCGGCGCCGAGCACCAGGGCAACCCCGCCGTCACGCGCGGCGGCGTCATCACCCAGCCGATGGGCAACATGGAGGGCAAGGAGGTCCGCTTCGGCGCCGCGAACTCGGCGCTGTTCGGCGTCTCGTCGACGATGACGTCGACGGGATCGGCGAACTCGGCCTACGACTCGTTCAACCCCATGGGCGGCTTCGCGCTCCTCACCGGGATGATGCTCGGTGAGGTGAGCCCCGGCGGCGTGGGGTCGGGCATGTACACGATCCTGCTGATGGCGATCATCGCCGTGTTCATCGGCGGCCTCATGATCGGCCGGACGCCCGAGTACCTGGGCAAGAAGATCCAGAAGCGCGAGGTGCAGCTGGCCGGCATCGGCATCCTCGTCATGCCCATCACCGTGCTCGTCATCACGGGCATCGCGGTGTCGGTCCATGCCGGCAAGGTCGCGGCGCTCAACGCGGGGCCCCACGGCTTCACCGAGATCCTCTACGCCTTCACCTCACAGGGCAACAACAACGGCTCGGCGTTCGGTGGCCTCTCGGGCAACACCGACTTCTACAACGTGATGGGCGGCGTGGCGATGCTCCTCGGACGCTTCGGTGTGGCGATCCCCGCGCTCGCGCTCGCGGGGTCGCTCGCGAACAAGCAGGTCGTTCCCGCCGGCCTCGGCACGTTCCGTACGGACAACGGCATGTTCGTGGGTCTCCTGCTCGGCGTGGTCGTGATCGTCGGTGGTCTCACGTTCTTCCCGGCAGTCGCACTCGGACCGGTCGTCGAGCAGCTCAGTCACGGAAGGTTCTGGTAGATGACCACGACCGCAACCGTCTCATCCGTCCCTCCGGTCCCAGTGCGCCCCCACGGCGTCGCCGAGCGTCGCGGCCTCCTCGACGGCCCGATCCTGCGCCAGGCACTGCTCGACTCGTGCAAGAAGCTCGACCCCCGCACCCAGATCAAGAACCCGGTGATGTTCGTCGTCTACGTCGGCACGATCGTGTGCGCCTGCTACGCGGTCAGCCAGACGAGCGTCTTCACGATCTCCATCACGATCTGGCTCGCGCTCACGGTCCTGTTCGCCAACTTCGCCGAGGCGATGGCCGAGGGCCGCGGCAAGGCGCAGGCCGACTCCTTGCGTCGGCTGCGGACCGAGACCGCCGCGCGACGGCTCAACCCTGACGGCACCGAGACGACGATCCCCGCCGCCGAGCTGCGCAAGGGCGATCTCGTCGTCTGCGAGGCCGGTGACCTGATCCCGTCCGACGGCGAGATCCGCGAGGGCGTCGCATCGGTCGACGAGTCGGCGATCACCGGGGAGTCCGCACCGGTGATCCGCGAGTCCGGCGGGGACCGCTCAGCGGTCACGGGCGGGACGTTGGTGCTCTCCGACCGCATCGTCGTCGAGATCACCGCCGAGCGCGGCGAGACGTTCCTCGACCGGATGATCGCCCTCGTCGAGGGGGCGGACCGCCAGAAGACGCCGAACGAGATCGCCCTCACGATCCTGCTCGCCGTGCTCACGATCGTCTTCCTCCCGGTCGTCGTCGTGCTGCAGCCCTTCGCGGGGTTCGCCGGCACGACCGTCAGCGTCGTGATCCTCGTCTCGCTCCTGGTCTGCCTCATCCCGACCACGATCGGGGCGCTCCTGAGCGCGATCGGCATCGCGGGCATGGACCGGCTCGTCCAGCGCAACGTCCTCGCCATGAGCGGTCGGGCCGTCGAGGCGGCCGGCGACGTCCAGACGCTCCTGCTCGACAAGACCGGGACGATCACCCTCGGGAACCGGATGGCGTCGAGGTTCCTCCCGGTCGGCGCGCACACCGAGCTCGAGGTTGCCGACGTCGCCCAGCTCGCCTCCCTCGCCGACGAGACGCCGGAGGGTCGCTCCATCGTCGTGCTCGCCAAGGAGCAGTTCAACATCCGCGAGCGCGACCTCGGCCCCGAGCACACCTTCGTGCCGTTCACCGCCACGACCAGGATGTCCGGCCTCGACATGGGCACCCGGCAGATCCGAAAGGGGGCGGCGGACTCCGTACGCAGCTGGGTGGAGGGGCTCGGAGGCACCATCCCCGGGGACCTCGAGGAGAAGGTGGACACGATCGCGCGGTCCGGGTCCACGCCGCTCGTCGTCTCGGACGGCACCGACATCGTCGGCGTCGTGGAGCTCAAGGACATCGTGAAGCAGGGCATCGCCGAGCGGTTCGCAGAGATGCGGGCGATGGGGATCCGCACGGTCATGATCACCGGCGACAACCCGCTCACCGCCGCGGCGATCGCCCAGGAGGCTGGGGTCGACGACTTCCTCGCCGAGGCCACGCCGGAGACGAAGATGCGCCTCATCCGCCAAGAGCAGGAGGGCGGCAAGCTCGTCGCGATGACCGGGGACGGCACGAACGACGCCCCGGCGCTCGCGCAGGCCGACGTCGGCGTGGCGATGAACTCCGGCACGACGGCGGCCAAGGAGGCGGGGAACATGGTCGACCTCGACTCCAACCCAACGAAGCTGATCGACGTCGTCGAGATCGGCAAGCAGCTCCTCATCACGAGAGGCGCGCTCACGACGTTCTCGATCGCGAACGACGTGGCGAAGTACTTCGCGATCATCCCCGCGCTGTTCGTGGCGACCTACCCGTCGCTCAACACGCTCAACGTCATGAAGCTGCACACCCCGGAGTCCGCGGTGCTGTCCGCGGTCATCTTCAACGCCCTCGTGATCGTCGCCCTCATCCCGCTCGCGCTCCGCGGGGTCCGGTTCCGCCCGTCGTCCTCGGCGCAGATCCTGCGCCGCAACGTCTGGATCTACGGGGTCGGCGGGATCATCGCGCCCTTCGTCTTCATCAAGCTGATCGACCTCGTGCTCACCGCGCTGGGGGCGTACTGATGACCACCCACCTCTACCGATCCGTCGTCCTCACGGTCGTGCTGCTCGTGATCTGCGGGGTGGGCTACAACGCCGCCGGCTGGGCGCTCTCCCAGGCCGCGTTCCACGCCCAGGCCAACGGCTCGATCACGGCCAACGGCTCGACGCTCATCGGCCAGCCCTGGAACGACGGCACCTCCATCAACCCGATGTGGTTCAACGGCCGCCCGGACGCCGACAACCCCCTCGAGCTGTGCCGGCCCGGCAACGCCTGTGCCTCGGGCGCGTCAGGGGCGGCGAACCTCGGGCCCAAGTCCAAGGTCCTCGTCACCGACGTCGGCGCCCTCGTCGCCGAGTGGCACGAGGTCGGGGTGAACCCGACGCCCGACCTCGTCACCACCTCGGCCTCCGGGCTGGACCCGGACATCTCCCAGCTGGACGCCCTGGTCCAGATCCCGATGGTCGCGAAGGCGCGGCACCTCTCGCCGTCCGTGCTGCGCACCCTCGTCATCGCCCACACGGTCGGCTTCCAGCTCGGGTTCCTCGGCTCGCCCTACGTCAACGTGCTCCAGCTGAACGAGGCGCTCGCCGCGCTCCGCCCCTGACGACGTGACGCACCCTTCTCGCCGGCGGACCCCGTGACGTCCGTCTTCGGCGCGGGCGACCCGTCCGTCCACCTCGGCGACCTCGACAACCCGGTCGCCGGCGAGATCAAGCGGGCGCTGCGGCGTCGCCGCGTGGACGTCGTGGCCACCGTGCGCTCGATCGAGCCCGTCGAGCGCCCGATCCGCTACGTCGACGTCATCGTGGATGACGGGACGGCCAGGCTGTGCTGCCGGTTCTTCGGGCACCGCTCGATCCCGGGGATCGAGCCCGGCCGCCACGTGCGCGTCGCGGGGCGGGTCACCTTGCACCTCGGCCGCGAGTGCGTGTGCAACCCCGCCTACGAGCTCGTCGAGCCGCCGACGGCGGGCGGGGTCGCGAGCTCGTAGCCGATGCCGGCGTGGGTCACGAGCATCGCGGCGTGGTCGCCGAGCTTGCGCCGGAGACGATGGGCGTACACGCGGAGGTACTGGGCCTCGGACGAGTACGTCGCCCCCCACACCTCCCGCAGGATCATCTGATGGGTGCACACCTTGTCGGCGTGTCGGGCGAGGAAGGCGAGGAGGTCGAACTCCTTGGCCGTCAGCCGGAGCGGAACGCCGTCCAGCGTCGCCATGCGGTGGACGAGGTCACAGGTGAGCGGCCCCACGCGGATCTCGGGCTGCGGGGCCTGGCCGTTCGCCCTCGTGCGTCGGCGGAGCACCCGCAGGCGGGCCTCGAGCTCGGCCATCCCGAAGGGCTTGGTCACGAAGTCGTCCGCGCCCCGGTCGAGCGCCTCGACCTTGCGCTCCTCGCTCCCGAGGGCGGAGAGCACCAGGATCGGCACGTCGCTGAACGCCCGGATGCGGCCGCACACCTCGACGCCGTCGAGGTCGGGCAGGGACAGGTCGAGGACGATGAGCGTCGGCTGGGCGAGCGACGCCTGGACGACGCCGTCGGCGCCGGTGCGCGCGGTCACCACGTCGTAGCCGCGGGCGGCCAGCCCGATCGTGAGCGCGCGCAGCAGGGCACGATCGTCGTCGACGATGAGGATCCGCTCCGCGGTCACCCCGCCACCTCGTCGAGATCGGCCACGGACACGCGGAACGTGAAGGACGCGCCGCCGCCCGGCGCGTCGGTGACCGTGAGGCGGTGCCCGTGCGCCTCGACGAAGGCGGTCGAGATCGCGAGCCCGAGCCCCGCACGGCCGCTGCCCGCCTGGCGGTCGAGCATGTGGAAGATCCGCTCGCGGTCCTCCGCCTTGACGCCCGCGCCCTGGTCGGCGACGCCGATCACCACCTCGTGGCCCACCTCGCGGGCTTCGATCGAGATCGTGGATCCGTCCGGTGAGTGCTGGGCGGCGTTCGTGAGGAGGTTCGCCACGACCTGGGTGATCAGCACGAGGTCGACGTCGACGAGCGGCAGCGCGTCGTCGACGCGGACGTCGAGGCGGTGGTCGCCCATCGCGGCACCCGCCGCGGCCAGGGACGCGTCGACGATCTCGCGCATTGCGTGCGGCTCTCGGCGCAACGTGAGCGAGCCCGCCTCGAGGCGTGCCATGTCGAGCAGGTTGGCGACGAGTCGCGTGAGGTGGTCGCACTGGTTCTCGATCGTGTCGAGCAGCTCACGCTGGTCGCTGGCCGAGAGCGCGGGTGGGGCGTCGCTCAGCGTGGTCACGGCGGCCTTGATCGAGGCGAGCGGGGTGCGCAGGTCATGGGAGACGGCGCCGACCAGCGCGCCGCGCCATCGGTCGACCTCCTCCAGCAGCTCCGTGCGCAGCACCTGCTCGCGGAGCCGGCTCCGCTCGATGGCGAGGGCGGCCTGGTTGGCGAACGTCCCGAGCAGCTCACGACTGAACGCGTCGAGCGAGGCGCCCGCCACCACGAGCTGTCCGACGGGCCGCTGCAGCACCATGAGCGCGATGCGGCTCACGTCGCCCTCCGCGCCGACGAGCGTCATCGCCTGGGTCGCGCCGGCCGAGCCGAGGGCGAGGTCGCGCTCCTCGGGGCGCAGCGTCTCGCCCGCGGTGGCAGCGATCGTGAGGGCGCCGTCGACCGGCAGCAGGACGGCCACCCATCTCGTGGCGAACGTCTCGTCGACCGTCCGGGCCACGAGCGCGAGCAGCTCGGCGAGCGGTCGTTCCCCGATCAGGTGCTCGGAGAGCACGTTCAGGCCGCGTACGGCGGCCTCGCGTGCTGCGGCGGTCCTGCGCGCGTCCTGCTGGATGGCGACCACCCTGGTCACGACGAGCACCACGGCGAGGTACACGACGAGCGCAACCCAGTCCTCGGCCCGCCCGACCGACAGCGTGCCGAACGGCGGGACGAAGAACCAGTCGAAGACGACGAAGCCGACCGCGGCGGACAGCACGCCGGCGGTGAAACCACCGACCGACACGCCGACGAGCACCGGCACGACCAGCACGAGGGCAGCGGTGGCGACCGCGAGGTGCGGCCGAACCGCGAACAGCACGCCGGTGCAGGCGGCCATGACGACCAGAGCCGCGACACCACCCCACACGGTCCTGCGCACGCCGTCGCACCTCCCGAGGTCGCGCGCCGGGCACGTCGTCGAGGCGAACCTCGGCTGGCATCCTATGGCGGTGAGGTTCGTGTGATGAGCGACGAGGGCTCGGTGCGCTCGAGCACGAAGGACGTGGAGGACGTCGTCGTCCCGGCCGGAAAGTTCCGGATCTACCTCGGCTCGGTCGCCGGCGTGGGCAAGACCTGCGCGATGCTCGACGAGGGGTGGCGCCGCTCGCAGCGGGGTGCCGACGTCGTGATCGGCTTCGTCGAGGCACACGGGCGCCCGAAGACGCTCGAGCTGCTCAAGGACCTCGAGGTGGTACCGCGCCGCACCGCCACGCACCGCGACACGACGTTCGAGGAGATGGACGTGGACGCCGTGCTCGCCCGGCACCCCGACGTGGCCCTCATCGACGAGCTCGCCCACACCAACGTGCCGCAGGCGTCACGCCACGAGAAGCGGTGGGAGGACGTCTTGGAGCTCCTGGACGCCGGCATCGCGGTCATCTCCACCCTGAACGTCCAGCACATCGAGTCGATCGCCGACGCCGTCGAGGAGATCACCGAGGCGAAGGTTCGCGAGCGCGTTCCCGACTGGGTGGTGCGGCGCGCGGACCAGCTCGAGCTCATCGACTCGTCACCGGAGCAGCTCCGTCGCCGGATGCTCCACGGCAACATCTACCCGCAGGCGAAGATCGGCGCCGCGCTCCAGGGCTTCTTCAAGACGGAGAACCTCGTCGCCCTGCGCGAGCTCGCCCTGCGCTTCGTGGCCGACGAGGCCGACGAGGACCTCCTCGGGTACCTGCGGGGACGCCGCGTCGGGCACGTCTGGGAGACCACCGAGCGCGTGATGGCCATGGTGACGGGCGAGCCGTCCGACGAGGCCGTCGTCCACCGCGCCGCGCGGATCGCCGCCCGGCTCAAGACCACCCTCGAGGTCGTGCTGGTGGCGGACGGCGAGCGGACGAGCCGTCTCGTCGAGCGCCACACGGCGCTCGCGCGGGTGGCGACCGACGTGGGGGCGACGACGACGGAGCTCACCGCCGACGACGTCGCCACGGCCGTCGTCGACCACGCCGCGCGCAACCAGGTCACCCAGCTCGTGCTCGCCGCGCCGCCGCCGGGGCGCCTGATCGGGCTCCGGCGGTCCTCCAAGCTCGTCCGCCTCCTTCCCCTCGCGGCGGCCAGGGGCATCGACGTCCACCTGATCGCGCCGTCGCGCGGCGCGGACCCCGGCGCCTGAGCCCTCGGCGCGCGGTGCCCAGCTCAACTTCAGGAGAGGCGCTTCTCGAGGGTGAGCAGCGTGTCGTCGACGTCGATCGGCCCCGTCCGGACCTGGATCGTGCCCTGCACCCGTCGCGGTGGAAGACCAGCATCGGCGTAGCCGCGCGCCGCGTAGAGGCGGTGCGCCACGTCGTTGTCCACCGAGACGGTGACCCGCACCCGCGAGGCGCCGTGCGCGGCGCAGTCCGCCTCTGCGGCGGCGAGGAGCGCGGTCGCGACGCCCCGTCGGCGGTAGCCCTCGCGGACCTCGAGGTCCTGGAGCTCGGGCGGCTCGGAGCGCGCCACGTGCACGTGGCCAACCGGCTCCTGTACGTCCCACGCGATCAGGTACTCGCCGTCCCCCTGGAACAGCCGCGCGAGTCCGAGCACGCGTCCAACGGCATCGACCTCGTCGGTCGCGAGCACGCGGATCACGGTGCACCCTCGCACGCCGTCGGGTCTTAAGGACGTCTTACGGAGCGCTCGAGTAAGGCCGAGACACGTGCGGCGCCCTCAGTAGGATGCGGCCGTGCCCGCCGCAGGCCCCGATGCTCCTCGTGCCGCGTCGCCTCGGGGCGCGGCCAACGAGGACGGGCTCCTTGCCCTCGGCGACGCGATCGAGCGCCGCCAGACGGGCCATCCGCGACGTCGCCCGCGCCGACGCCGCCGTCGCTGGGTGACGTGGTCGCTCGCGGGCGTCGGCGCCCTCGTGCTCGCCGTGGTACTGGCGATCGTGGCCATCTACATCTACCTCGGCACCCTCGTCTCGCACACCACGGTCCTCGGCCTGCAGACCATCGGGAAGACCGAGAACATCCTGCTCGTGGGCTCCACCACGCGGTGCGCCAAGGGCGAGAAGCAGAGTCCCCAGACCGGCTTCTGCTCGCAGGCGACCGGGGTGAACAGCGACATCGTCATGGTCGTCCATCTGAACCCCAACACGCACACCGCCTCCCTCCTCTCGATCCCCCGTGACCTCTTCGAGCCCAACGCCCGGGCCGCCGCCCAGGCCAACAAGATCGACGCGGCCCTCTACCAGGGCCCGACCCAGCTCGCCGCGGCCGTCGAGGAGGACTTCGGGATCCCGATCAACCACTTCATCGAGCTCAACTTCACGACGTTCTCCAACGTGGTGGACGCCATCGGCGGCATCGACATGTACTTCCCGAAGCGGGTCTTCGACGCCTACTCGAGCCTGCAGATCGAGCGCCCGGGGTGCTACCACCTCGACGGGACCCACGCGCTCGAGGTCGTGCGAGCACGGCACCTGCAGATCCAGTACTCCGCCGCGGACGGCACCAACCCGCGCAACTGGCCCTACGAGCCGTTGTCGGACCTCGCACGCATCCGCCGGACCCACGAGTTCCTCCGCGTCGTCGCGGCGAAGCTGGCGTCCATGGGCATCGGCAACCCGGCGACGGACCTGAGCCTCGCGACCACGATCCTCCCGGACCTCACGGTCGACCAGTCGTTCAACGAGGGCGAGATGGTGTCGCTGGCGGAGACGTACCACAGCACGCAGATCTCGTCGGTGCCCCAGCTGACCTATCCGGTCGTGCTCAACATGTCGGACCCGCAGAACGCGTACAGCTACATCTACAAGGGCGGCTTCTACGGCGACGTCGAGTTCCCGATCCAGCCCGGCGGCTGGCAGACCGTCGACTCCATCTTCGGGGTGCAGCCCGGGTTCAGCCCGTGGAACGGCCACCCGCTGCCGCCGGCCGGCACCTTCCACATCTCGGTGATGGACGGCTCGGTCGTCCCCAACCAGCAGACGACGATCGCGACGGAGCTCACGCACAAGGGGTTCCACGTCACCTCGACCGGTGTCCGCACGCCCGTCGGCTCGTCCGCGGAGACCGTCGTCTGGTACGGCGGGCCCCCTCCACCCGCGAACGCCGACTGGCACAGCGCGAGCCTCGAGGCCGCCCTCCGGGTGATGACGGTCCTCCAGGGTCCGGTCACCTTGGGCTACGACCCGGCGATGGTCACCCCGGGCAACATGGTGACCGTCCAGACGGGCAACGACATCTCGGTCGCGACCAAGGACTGGACGGCCCCGCCCGTCACGACGACGACCCGACCCGGCACGACGACGTCGACGAGCCACACGGGCTCCACCGTGACGACGACCACCCACGTGACCACCAGCACCGTCTTCGACCCGCAGGGCGTGAACACCGACCCGCTCCTGTCAAAGCCGACGAACACCGCCTCGCCCCTCATGCCCTGGGACCCTCGCTCGTGCGCGGCCTCGCAGCCGATCGTCAACCGGTGAGCCGATGAGCGAGGTGCCGTCGGCGCAGGACTGGCCCCGTCCCGTCGTGCACTTCGAGATCACGGCCACGGACCCTGACGCGCTCGCGCCGTTCTACGAGGCGATGTTCAACTGGACGATCCACGAGGGCCCCATCCGCTTCTTCGCGGCGGGCCTCGGCGGCCCGGAGCCAGGACCGGCGGGCCACCTGCGCCAGAGCGAGCGTCGCGGGGTCACGCTCTACGTCCAGGTCCGCGACCTCGCCGAGTCGCTCGACCGCGCGGCGTCCCTCGGCGGCGAGGTGACGATGGGCGCCCTCGACGTGCCGAACGGGCCGACGATCGCCGGGATCACCGATCCCGAGGGCAACCCGATCACCCTCGTCCAGCAGTAGCTCCGTCGAGGTCGCGGTACACCGCGCGCCGGTAGGACGCAGGGTCGATCGCGGCCGTGAATGACGCCAGGGGCTCCTCGCCGGAGTCCTCCGTCGCCGCGGGTGTCGGCGCCGAGGCGCCCCCGAACACGGTGAGCACGAGCACACCTCCGTCGTCGGCGAGCGCGGTCGTCCGTCGGACGAGTCCGCGCCGGTGCACGTAGCTCCATCGCTGCAGCGCCGTGTCGCGACGCGCGAACTCGTGGGCGTCGATGCCGTCGACCAGCGTGAACTGCTCGACCTCGACGTAGCCCACGCGCACCCCCTCGCTCCGCGGTGAGCCTACCGAGGGGCCCGGGCCGCCCGGATCGATCGAGCATGTGACGGGTGTCGTCGAGCGCGATGCTGGGGTGACGTTGGCTACGGTTCGCAGGTGCGCGCCGCGGTCCACACGCGCTACGGGCCGCCCGAGGTCGTCGAGGTCCGCGACGTGCCCACGCCGGCGGCCGGCGCCGGTGCGCTGCTCGTGCGCGTGCACGCGACGACGGTGAACCGGACCGACTGCCACTACCGCTCGGCGACGCCCTTCCCCATGCGGGTCCTGTCCGGGCTGACGAGGCCGAAGGCGACGATCCTCGGCAACGAGTTCGCCGGCGTCGTCGAGGCGACGGGCACGGGCGTGCACCGCTTCGCCGTCGGCGACCGCGTCTTCGGGTACTGCGAGGGGCCGTTCGGCGCGCACGCCGAGCACCTGGTCGTCCCCGAGGATCGCGCGATCGCCGCCATCCCCGACCGCCTCTCCTTCGAGCAGGTCGCGCCGGGACGGAGGGCTCGCACTACGCGCTCAACCACCTCACCCGCGCCGGCGTGGCGGCCGGGATGGACGTGCTCGTGTACGGCGCGACCGGGGCGATCGGCTCAGCAGCGGTGCAGCTCGTGAAGTCGATGGGCGCGACGGTGACCGCCGTGTGCGCCACGGCGCACCTCGAGCTCGTCGAAGGGCTCGGTGCCGATCGCGCCGTCGACTACACCGCCGGCGACTTCACGCGTGACGACCAGCGCTACGACGTGGTCTTCGACGCGCACGGCACGCCCTCGTACTTCAGGTGCCGCCGGCTGCTCAAGCCGGGCGGACGGTTCACGTCGGCGGGACCCGGGCCCCACTACGTCAACGCGGTCCTGCCGCTCCTCGGCCCGCTCCTCGGGGACAAGCGCGTCGTCTTCTCGATCCCCGGGATCGACCGTGCGATGGTCGAGCACCTCGCCACCTTGATGGAGGAGGGCCGCTTCACGCCGCTCGTCGACCGGACCTACCCGCTCGAGGACATCGTCGCGGCCTACCGCTACGCAGAGTCGGGTGAGAAGCTGGGCAACGTCGTGATCTCGGTGGCGCCGAGCTCGTAGCGGCGATGTGTCGGACCGCGTCACGCCACGCGCGACGAACGCTCAGCCGGGCACCCCGACGCACGGCCCGGTGCCGCAGACGTTCGGCACGAGGCCGGTGCTCATGAAGTCGTAGATCTGGGTGATGAGCCCCGGTGACTCGCGCCCGTAGCCGTGCGGATCGTTCCCGTACTGGCTGCCCGACGGCGCGAGGTTGACCGTGGGCGGCGTCGGGGTGCCGTAGTCCCACAGCTCGATGAACGCAGGGTTGGCGACCGCCTGGTTCGCGGCGCTCAGCCCCCACTGCAGGGTCACCGGGAGGTTCGATCGCGGCGACCCGAAGGCGTTCGAGTCGAAGATCGGCTGGTGGTTCACCGCGCCGAGCGTGCGCGCGAGCGCCTCGGCCGCGACGTTGGCCACCTGGTGGTCGCCGTAGTTCTCGATGATGAAGACGTGCTTCGCCTTGGTCCCCGCGTACGGGTGGGCGACCAGGTGCTCGGCGTAGCCCTCGTTCTCGCCGCGGTCCCAGAGCATCTGGGCGAGCTGCAGCCCAAGCTGCTGGTCCGTCGAGTTCGGGTACGCCGGGTCGTAGATGGACGCGAACGACGACCAGTCGACCGACCGGTTGAGCAGCAGCCCGCCGTAGTTCTCGCCCGGCACGCCCAGGATCACGCGGCTCCAGCCAGTCGCGATCGCGGACACCGCCCCGCCCATGATCCCGCCCTGTGAGTAGCCCTGGAAGCCGCACTTGCCGACCTGGAAGCGCACGGACGAGCCCTGCTGGAACGCGGCGTTGGAGGCGAAGCCCTTCTTCGAGTCGATCAGTCGCGCGAGGAACTGAAAGTTGACGAAGCCCTGCAGCATGTGGTCCACGTTGACGTGGAACGAGCTCATGTTGGTGAGAGCGGCCTCGACGAGCAGGATGTCGTTGGACGACATGCCGGACCAGTCCGTCGCGCAGCCCATCATGTTGGCGGCGACACCCTTCACGAAGGACGAGCCCGCGACCTCCGTCGCGTCCCCGAGCAGGCCGTGGCCGTACAGGGTGGGGAGCGCCGGCCCGCCGGACGAGATCGTCGTCGGCATCACGCAGATGAAGTTGGCCCAGAGCTGGTTCGACCAGGTCGGGTGCGCGCCCTTCGAGAGCGTCGAGTGCTCGAGGAGCGGGAGGCCGTGGGTGTCGACGTTCATGGACCGGCACAACCCCGTGTCGGTGCTCTGGAACATCGCGCTCTGGGTCTTCGGGCAGTGCGTCAGGAACGTCGGCACCTGGAAGCTGCCGGAGACCTGCCGCTCGGTCCCGACGGTGGCCACGTTGGTCACCCTGAAGACCGGGGCCGTCGAGCCGACCAGCTTGAACGCCTGGTCGCGCATCGTGAGGGCCGGGTCCGCGAGGTCGTAGCTGTGGAACGTCTTCGTCGAGGTGCCGCCTGAGGAGATCACCGAGAAGTCCCACGCCGCGTAGAGGTGCGTGAGGTCGAACGCCTTGAGGTCGTTCGTCACGAGCCACTTGAGGTGCGCGCCACGCGTCGCGGGCACCATCGTCCCGTGGAGCGCCGACGCCTCGCCGGCGAGCGTCGGGATGGCCACGTCGCTCGTGTCGACGAGGTTCCGGAGCACGACGTCGATGCGGTCGCCCTCTGGGTAGTTGACCACCGGGTGGATCAGCAAGAGCTGGGTCGTGGAGTCGGCATCCTCGGCGTCGAGCTCGGCGAAGTAGGGGATGCATCGCGCCTTCGTCGCGTCCCACAGCACGATCGGCACCGTCGAGCTCGTGAGGCTCCCCGTCATGGTGCAGTCCGAGAGCCCGATGTTCGTCGAGGTCGCGATGTTCGAGTTCGCGATCGAGAGGTTGGGGATGTTGATCATCACGACCGAGCCGGGCGAGAAGCCGTCGAGCTGGTTCTGGTACTTCGTGTCGATGTGCACGCCCGACTTGTTCATCGGCGTCGCCGTGGGGCTGACGTTGACAAGCCGGCCGGTCGGCGTGCTCGCCGACTTGGTGAAGGCGTTGTTCGGCCACGGCAGCAGGCACGCGTGACCGGCAGGCGTCGTGACGAGCGCGTCGCACTTGGCGACCGCGGGATTCGGCATGCTCGAGGCCGACGCGGGCGTCGACGACGCAAGGGCGAGCACGAGCGGACCGAGCAGCGCCAGGCCCGCGACCGATGACAGGAGACGACGCCCACCCATGTGCAACCCCCTCGACCACGGCGAACGGCCGACACTATCCCCGGCGCTCCGTCACGAGGGCGCGGCGGTGCAACCAGGTGCGACCCCGCGCGGGGTGCAAGGACAAGACGGCGACGCGGCGTGGTCCGCGGGCTGGTGTGGCGAGCTCGCGCGCCGCTACGGCAACGTGCGGTACTGGCGCTCGTCGAAGACGCGCGACTGGTTGACGGCGGACCCGACGACGCGCACGAGCGGCGACGCGGTCGCGATCACGTCGCCCGACCACGCGGCAGGGCCGGCGGCCAATTCGGTGTAGCCGTCACCGCGCAGCGCGTAGACCGGGACGAGCCACGTGGCGCCTGACGTCGTCGCGAACGCGCGCAGCTCGATCGAGGAGGAGCGCACCTCGACGATGTTCAGGCTCACCGGGACGCCGTAGCGGTCACGGAAGATGCCGCCCGCCTGGGCTTGGCTCGCGCGGTGCCCCGGTCCCGTGGGCCGGCCCGCGGCGCTGGCGGAGCTGCGGGCGAGGGCGTCGGCAGCCACCGCCGGGCTCAGCAGCGGGTACGACGCGGTCCGCCCGAGCATGAAGACGGGGAGGCTCGCGGCGACCAGCCGGCCGGCGGGATCGAACGCGGCCTGCACGACTTGGTCGGTCGTGATGCCGTTGACGAGGATCGTCTCTCCGAGCACCGCGATCCCACGGCAGCCCGCGCGGCCGACGCGCGCCCAGGTCGTCCGGTACGTCGCGGGTGCCAGCTCGTAGCGCAGCCCGAGCGCCGAGAGGACGTTGCCCACCGTGGCCGACATCGCGAGTCGATCGGTGTCGACCGCGCCCGCGGCAGCACCCGCCACGCACCGCGTCGGGTGGGCAAGGTCGCCGCGCAGGTACTGGAAGTCGTAGAGCCCCGAGGGCGACCGGTAGAGCCCCGTGATCGCCCCCCGTGCGCTCGACCCCGATCCGAGCTGCCACGCCGAGTCCGTCAGACGGTGCACGGCGCCGTCGAGCCGGAGCGCCGAGGCGCTCGTCGCGAGCACGCGAGCGGGGCTGGCCGGGCTGATGGCCTGGTAGGCCACGACGGCCGGCGTCGAGGTCGGCAGCTGCGCGCTGACCAGGTAGAGCTCGGCGGTGGACGCCGGCAGGGCAGGCGAGGCCATTGGGGCGTACTGGGTGTCCGTGAACGCGCGGAGCGACTGGTTGAGGGCCACGCTCTTGAGGCCAGCCCACTCGAGCCCCAGCGCGACGGGCGCTTCGGTGCCGTGCTGGCCACCGGTGATCCGGATGGCCGTGAGCGACGGAGCCGAGGTGCCCGCGGTCACGAGCAGCCCCGCGGTGAGCCCCGCTGCGGCGACGGCGGTCATCGGGGCGACGAGGACCGCGAGGCGGCGGCGGTGCCGCCGTGCCGGTGCCACCGCCGCGATCCGCTCCACCATCGCCGCGGCGTCGGCGTGCTCGTACGGCGCGCCGGCGAACGGGTCGAGGGCCCGGAGGCGGTCGTCGAGGGTGCTCATGTCGCGGTCTCCCATCTAGCCGTGCATGTCCGACGGGGGTCCCGCGGTACGCCGCGCCTCGACCGCGGCGAGCTCGTCCAAGAAGCGCGCCTTCGCCCGAGAGAGCCGGGTCCCTGCGGCGTTCGAAGAGACGCCGAGGACGACCGCGAGGCCGTGGACGTCGACGCCATCCCAGAAGTGCAGCCGGAGCAGGTCGCGGTCCGCCTCGCCCAGGGCGTCGAGCGCCTCACGGCCGGCGAGGTCCGCCATCGCCTCGTCCTCCGCCGAAGCGGCGCCGCCGACGGGTCGGACGCGCGCCTCGTGGCGCTGGCGTCGGCGATGCGCCCGGTGGGCGTTGTGGAGCACGTGCCGCGCCACGCCAATGACCCAGGGACGCTCCGACTCGCCCGTCGGGACGTCGTCGAGGCGCCGCCAGAGCACGACGAACGTCTCTTCCACCAGGTCGTCGAGGTCCTCGTTCGAGAGGGGGTAGAGGCGCCGGCGGAGGTAGTTCGCGATCGCGGCGCCGTGGGCCCCCACGAGCTCTTCGAGCCGACCCTTCGCCGGAGTGGCCACAGGAACACTCTGTCCGCTCGCGACGTCCCCGTACCGGCGCAGAGCTGCTCCCCACGAGGGCGCCCGCGAGGGCGCCTTCGTGGGCGCCGGTCTCTCGTGCGTGCGGTAGCCCGGTCCGACCCGGGCGTCAGAGCGCGGCGGGCTCGATGGCCGCGATCCGGTCCATGACCGGCCCGAACGTCGACTCGAGCCAGCCCGCCGGGTCCTCGCCCACGGGTCCGGTCACGAGCGTCGAGACGCCGATCGCGGCGAGCTCCTCGGCGGCGTGGACGACGTCGTCCGCGCTCGGAGCGGGCGGCAGGTTCCGGAACATCGTCGTGACCTCGATCTCTTTGACGTCGCGTCCGACGTCGTCGCAGTGCGCACGGAGCACGTCGAGCTTGTGCGCGATCTCCTCGGTCGACCCGAAGATGTTGCACGCGTCGGCGTACTTGGCGACGAGGCGCAGCGTCTTTCGCTCGCCTCCCCCGCCGATGAGGATGCGGGGCCGGGGAGCAGAGACCACCCGAGGCCGGCACAGCGTCTCGGCGAGCTCGTAGTGCATCCCGCGGTAGGGGCCGTCGTCGTCACCCCACATCTGCAGGCAGATCTGCAGCGTCTCTTCAAGGCGCTCGAAGCGCTCGGCCGTCGGGGGGTAGGGCACGCCGAGACCCGTGTGCTCGCGCTCGTACCACGCCGCTCCGACGCCGAGCTCGGCGCGACCGGCGGACAGCACGTCGAGCGTGGCCACGATCTTGGCGAGCAGCCCAGGGTGGCGGTACGTGACGCCGGTGACCAACAGGCGCAGCCGCAGCGTGTCGGTGACACCCGCGACGAAGCCGAGCGCCGTGTAGCCCTCGAGCATCGGGTCGGTCGCGGGCGCGGCCATCTCCATCTGGAAGTAGTGGTCCATGAACGAGAGCGTGCGGACGCCGAGCGACTCCGCGCGTCGGGCCAGGTCCGCCACGTTCGCGCCGAGCTCGGAGGATGGCCCCGCCCAGTCGAACCGCCAGACGTGCAGGTCGAGATGCATCCGGCACTTCTACTCGACCGGCGCGGACGTCGCCGCCGCCGGGCCATCGGCGCGCGGCGCAGGGCCGATGCCGACCGCGAGCAGCGTCGCGTTCGGGACGTTGACCCGCCCCTCGTCCGTCTCGATGGTCACGTAGACGAGGTTCATCGCGGTGACGACGCCCTCGAAGACCCCGCCGAGCGAGCCCGCCCGGACCCGCACCCGCTCGCCCAGCGTGAAGGGCCGGGCGAGCAGCAGCACGATGCCGGCGAAGACGTTGCCGAGCGTCTGCTGGGCGGCGATGCCGAGGATGACGCCGGCGACCGCGCCACCCACCAAGAGGCGCTGGACCGGGACGCCGAGCAGTCCGAGGCAGGCGAACACGACGATCGTGTAGCCCGTGATGCCGACGACGATCCGGACCGCCCCGACGCTCGAGACGCCACCCGCGATCCCGACGAGTGACGCCAGCCCGTCGGCGCAGGCCCGGACGCCGACCACCGAGAGCACGAGGAACGCCGTCGCCCCGAGGATCGCGAAGAGCTTCTGCTGGAGCGAGTGGCCGTGGACGTCGCCGAGGTCCGCGCTCACCGAGAGCACCGCGACCGCGGCGACGCCACAGACCGCGGCCAGGGTGAGCCGACGACGCGCGGAGCGCAGCTGGTCGCGCGTCGTGGGGGGAACGGTGAGCGGTGCCGGGTCGGCCGATCGGCTCACCGCGAGCTCGTCCGATCCGCTACCGCCGCGTCAGCGGGAGCCACCTGCCGATCGTACGCTCCGGGCCCTGCCGTCTCGTGCCTTGCACCCGGCGCACCCGGCCGATCCTGCGACGCTCACGCTCGCTCGTCCCGCCCCAGATGCCGTGCTCGATGTGCTCCGCGAGCGCGTACTCGAGACACGCGCTCGCGACGTCGCACGTCGCGCACACGCGTCGCGCCGCGGCCACGCCCGTGCTGTTGGTGGGGAAGAAGAGGCCCGGCGGTAGGTCGCGACACCGTGCCTCGGCCATCCACTCCTGGTCCATCTCGGTCCCTCCTCGCTCCGGATGCGCCGTCGAGGTCCTACCCGGCGAAGGGCACACCGAAACGACAGGACGGCCGCCCCGGACGGGGGCCCGCCTGCCGCGGACCCGCCGCTCCTCAGCCGGCGCCCGGTCCCATCTGCTTCAGCAGGTTGAGCAGGTCGTCGGCGTGCTCCTCCTCGACCGCCAGGATCTCCTCGATCATCCGGCGGCTCGTCACGTCGCCATCGCCGAGCCAGCGGACGATCTCTTGGTACGAGGCGATCGCGATGCGCTCGGCGACGAGATCCTCCTGGATCATGTCGACGAGGCCGCTGCCCGGCACGTACTCGGCGTGGCTGCGCGAGACGAGCGTCGCCGGGTTGAAGTCGGGCTCGCCCTGGAGCTGGACGATGCGCGTCGCGACCATGTCGGCGTGGCTCTGCTCCTCGCCGGCGTGCTCAAGGAACTCGGCGGCAACCGGCCCCGAGTTCAGCCCCTGCGCCATGTAGTAGTGGCGCTTGTAGCGCAGCACGCAGACGAGCTCGGTGGCGAGCACCTCATTCAGCACCGCGATGACCCGCGTGCGGTCCGCGCCGTACGCCTCGGTGATAGGCCCTTCGTCCATGTGGGCACGCGCGTTGCGGCGCAGCGTCTCGAGGTCGGTCGAGAAGTCGTTCACGGCAGCTCCCTGGCTCGGTCCGCCGCGCAGCGTACCGACGTCCTCCGCGCTGCGCTCTCTCGACGGCCGCACCCCGATCGGGGCGGCGGCTCAGGCGCCGGCGCGCACCAGACGGCCGGGCCGCTCCCCGGTGTCGGCGTCGTCGCGGCGCGTGACGGTGCCCGCGACCAGCGTCGCCAGGTAGCCCTCTGCCCCCTGGAGGATCCGGCTCGCGCCCGCCGGCAGGTCGAAGCGCAGCTCGGGGGCGCGGATCCGGAGCCGGTCGAAGTCGATCACGTTGAGGTCCGCCCGCTGACCCACCGTGACGGTGCCGCGATCCTGCAGGCCGTAGAGCTCGGCGTTCGTCGCGCTCAGCTTGCGCACGAGCAGCTCGACCGCGAGGCGCTCACCGCGGGCGCGGTCCCTGCCCCAGTGGGTGAGGTGGAACGTCGACGCCGAGCAGTCCGAGATCAGGTTGACGTGCGCGCCGGCATCGCCGAGGCCCGTGACCGTGTCGGGGTGCGAGAGCATCTCGCGGCAGGCGTCGAGGGAGCCGCCGACGAAGTTGGACCCGAACAGCGCGTAGAACGCCCGTCCGTCGTCCTCCAAGAGCAGGTCGTACATGTGCGCGACGGGGTCGATCCCCTTGGCGGCGGCCATCGCGGAGACCGACCTCGAGAGCTCGGGCTCGTAGTCGAGCGGCTCGGTGAGCGGGAACGTGAGCGGGAGGGCGATCTGGAAGAGCTCCACGATGAGCGACGAGAAGTCCTGTGGGTCCCCCGCTGCGCTGCGCTCAGCGAGGATCGCCTCGCGCACCTCGTCCCGCCGCAGCTCGGCGACGCGGTCGTGCAGGGGCAGGTGTGCGAGCTTCTGGTAGGTCGGACGCCCCATGAACAGGTGGTAGGCGTCGAGGCTCGTCATGATCGTGACGGACCGCGGGATGATCTGGGGGCGCAGCTGGGCGCCGGTGCGATTCGCTGCGGCCGCCGCGTCGAGCACGAGGCGCCAGTGCTCGGGGTCCTCGAAGAGCTGGGCGACGGTGAAGGTGACGGGCCGCCCGCTCGCCCGCGACACCGCCTCGAGGAGCGGCAGCTCCTCGATCGGCTTGGTCGTCTCGCCGCCGAGGCGCTCGAGGCTCCCGATCGTGCCGGCGACGATCGCCTCGAAGACGCCGCGACCGAAGGGTCGGAACGCGGCGGCGAGCGCGAGGAGCTCCGCTTCAGGTGCGAAGGTGCCGGGCACCGGGCGCCCGGACCTTGCGCGGTGGCCGATCGTCCGCGACGTGGAGAACCCGACCGCGCCCGCGGCGAGGGCGTCGCGCACGATCGCGGCCATGGCGGCGAGGTCCTCGTCCGTCGCGTCCTCGTTGGCCGCCCCGCGCTCGCCCATCACGTAGAAGCGGACCGCGCCGTGCGGGACCTGCGCGGCGACGTCGAGGCTGAACCGCCGCGCCGCGAGCACGTCGAGGTACTCGCCGAAGGTCTCCCAGTCCCCCCAGGGCATGCCCACGCTGAGGGCGGAGCCAGGGATGTCCTCCACGCCCTCCATGAGGTCGATCAGCGCGTCGTGGTCGCCGGCACGCACCGGGGCGAAGCCGACGCCGCAGTTGCCCATGACGAGCGTGGTGACGCCGTTCGACGCGGACGGCTCGAGCGCGTCGTCCCAGGTCGCCTGGCCGTCGTAGTGGGTGTGGACGTCGACGAAGCCAGGCGTGACGAGTGCCCCGTCGGCGTCGACGACGTCCCGCGCGTCGCTCGTGATGGTCCCGAGCTCGGCGATCACGCCATCGCGCACCCCGACGTCCGCGGTGTAGCGGGGGGCCCCGGTGCCGTCGACGATGGCCCCGCCCTTGATCACGACGTCGAGCATCCGCGGACCTCCTCGCCACTCGGTGGACCCACACGATCGCACGAAACCAGCCACCGGGCGACCTCACCGACCCGGCGTCGCCGTGCGTCGGCGGTCGTAGTACCACGAGCCGTCCCGTGCGGCCAGCCACCCCGACACGCGCGCGCGGGGACGGGAGACTCTCGGGCGTCATGGGTCCCCTCCTGCGCGTCGCCGGCTACCGGATCCGTGCGACCGTCGCGAGACGGTGGGGCGGGTACCTCAGCGTCGTCGTGCTGCTCGGGCTGGTCGGCGGCGTGTCGATGGGTGCGCTCGCGGGCGCGCGGCGCACCGCGTCGTCGTTCCCCGTCTACCTCGCGAGCACCAACACCGCGACGATGCAGGTGTTCACGGGCCTCGCGAACCCCCACCTCGGGGTGACCAAGGGCTACGACGCGGCGGTGAACGAGGCGATCGCGGACCTGCCCTACGTGGCGCATGCCGTCACCGACGTCGGCTTCGACGGCACCATCGACCTGTCGCACCTCGGCGGCGTCCACGAGCACGTCGCGCCCGGCGAGACGCCGCCCACGTTCTTCGGCGGTCTCGGCGGCCAGTACCTCACCCAGGATCGCGTCACCGTCGTCGCCGGGCGCCTGTTCGACCCCCGCCGCGCCGACGAGGCCGTCATGAACGCCCAGGCGGCGGCGGAGATGGGCGTCCACATCGGCTCGGTGATCAGCTTCCCGATCTACACGGACGCCGAGTCCCTCTCCCCGACCTACAACGGGCCCCCCTACCGGGTCGCGCGGATGAAGCTGGTCGGCGAGGTGGTGTTCCCCCACTCCGTGGTCCAGTCCGACATCGATCGACTCGGCGACGCCTCCGTGCTCCTCTCGCCCGCGCTGACGGCCGAGCTGGCGCCGTGCTGCGCGTACTACTCCGGTATGGCGATCATCGTTCGCGGCGGAGGGCAGCACGAAAAGCAGGTCCTCGCGGGGGCGATCAGGATCACGCCGATCGCCGGCTTCGCCCCGGGGAACAACGGCTCGCCCGCGCAGACCACCACGGAGGCCCAGCGCGCCATCAAGCCCGAGGCGATCGCGCTCGGCGTCTTCGGTGCGATCGCGGGCCTCGCGCTCCTGCTCATCGCCGGTCAGCTCATGGGACGGCTGCTCCGTCGAGGGGCGGGGGAGGCCGCGGCGCTCCGTTCGCTCGGCGCCGACCGTGCCATGGCGTTCGCGGACGTGCTCGTCGGGCTGCTCGTCGCCGTCGTTGCGGGGGCGATCCTCGCGGTCGCCGTCGCGGTCGCGCTGTCGCCGCTGATGCCACTCGGGCCGGTCCGCCCCGTCTTCCCGACGCCCGGCGTCGACGTCGACGCGACGGTGCTCGGCCTCGGCTTCGGGGCCATGGTGCTGGTCCTCGGCACGCTCGCGCTGCTCCTCACCCGGCGTGAGACCGACCGCCTCTCGTCGCCGCGGCTGCGCGAGCGGTGGCGCGGCGAACGCCGGGTGGTCACCGCCGGGGCGAACGCAGGTCTCCCCATCCCGGCGGTCACGGGCCTCCGCCTCGCACTCGACCCCGGCGTCGGTCGTGACGCCGTGCCCGTCCGCTCGGCCGTGGTCGGCGCCGTGCTCGCCGTCACGGTGCTCGTGAGCACGGTGACCTTCGGCGCGAGCCTCAACGCCCTCGTCTCGCACCCGGCGCTCTACGGCTGGAACTGGGACGCGGCCTTGCTGTCGGGCTTCGCCGGCCAAGAGGACCTCCCGGCGGGGAAGGTGGCCGCCGTCTTCGACCATGCGCGATACGTCGAGGCGTGGTCGGGCGCTAACTTCCTCGGCGCGCAGCTCGACGGGCTCCGCGTCGAGGTGCTCGCCGAGCAGCCCGGCGCCGCCGTCGCGCCGCCACTGCTCTCTGGCCACGGCCTCGAGGCGGCGACACAGGTCGTCCTGGGGGGCGCGACGCTGGCGGCGCTCCACGAGCACTTGGGGGGCATGGTGGCGATGCACGTGCATGGGCTGCCGACCCGTCACCTCGTCATCGTCGGCACCGCGACGTTCCCGGCCATCGCGGGCGGGATGTCGATGGGCACCGGGGCGCTCGTCGCCACGAGCGACTTCCCGGCTCAGCTCCTCGATCCACAGCAGAACCCCATCCCCGGACCCAACGCCGTCCTCGTGCGGCTCCGCGCCGGCGTCAGCAACCCCGCGGTGCGACGCTCGCTCATCGCGGCGGAGCGAGCCATCGACGCCACGAGGGGCGACCAGCACTCCTCCGGCGGGTACGTCCGCGTGCTGCGTCCGGCCGAGATCGTGAACTATCGGTCGATGGGGACGACGCCCGCCCTCCTCGGCCTCGCGCTGGCGCTGGGCGCGGTCACCGCACTCGGCCTCACACTGCTCGCCTCGGTCCGACGGCGCCGCCGGGACCTTGCGATGCTGAAGACCCTGGGCTTCACACAGCGGCAGCTCGCCGCGGCGGTCGCCTGGCAGTCCAGCGTCGCCGTGCTGATTGGCGTCGTGCTCGGCGTCCCGATCGGGATCGTGGTCGGCAGGACCTTGTGGGACCTCTTCGCCCGGGAGATCAACGCCGTGCCCGCACCGAGCGTCCCGTCCACCTCGATCGTCCTGATCACCATCGGCGCCCTCGTCCTTGCGAACGTGGTCGCGGCCATCCCTGGTCGCCTCGCCGCGCGAACCCCGACGGCGCTCGTGCTGCGAGCGGAGTGACACCGACGCGAGGGGTGCGAGCGGCCGCGGTCGCCTTCGCGATCACGTCCGTGTACACGTCGATCGTCTCGGTCCGCGGGCGACTGGACGGTCGACCGCTCGGCGTCCGCATAGGCGTGTCGGTCCCCCGTGGGCTGCTGCTCGGCTGGGGGTCGGCGGTCGCCGCGCCTTGGCCGATGCCGGTCGGCGCGCTCCTCCTCGCGACGCGGGTCGGTCGAGGCGACCGGACAGCGCGCGCGGCCCTCGGATGCGCGGCGATCGGCGTCGCCGGCGTCATCGGGCTCTTGCTCGAGCCCAACACCTATGGGGTGCGCGCGCACTCCCGAGACAACCAGCTCGCCGTCGCGGCCGGGTTCGTCACGACCGGCATGCTCGCGGTCACCGGACTGCGCCGCTGGCGCGAGGCCGCCGCGGGTCGCGGTTGAAGCAGCGAGCAGACGCTCGGTAGGGTCGTGCTCCCACGACGCGAGAGGCAGGCGCATGCCGTACGTGATCTCTCACTACTTCAAGGGCGGGACCAAAGAGCAGTACGACACCGTCGTCGGCGTGGCCCACCCCGGCGGGGCGCTGCCCGCCGGCCAGACCGGCCACGCCGCGGGTCCGTGCGAGGGCGGTTGGCTCGTCGTGGCCATCTGGGACTCGAAGGACTCCTACGACACGTTCCTGACCGGGACGCTGCTGCCGGCGCTCTCGACGACCCCGGGCGCGTTCGCGGGGCCACCGGAGGAGCGTGCGGCCGAGGTCGAGCGCATCGTCACGGCCTGATCCGCACGCGCACGACCGATCGCCCGATCGGGGGGTGACCACGCGCCCGCTGCCGCGGCACGCTGACCTCGCGCAGAACGCTGCGCCGCGAGGTGCACGCCCGGGATCGCCTCAATAGGGTGTGACCCGCCCATGGAGGAGGAGCACGAACGATGCGACTGCTGATCGCCGGTGGCACCTCGTTCCTCGGACGGGCCACCGCGCTCGCCGCGGTCGCGACGGGCCACACGGTGGCGGTGATCAATCGCGGCGTGACCCCGAGCGACCTCCCCGAGGTCGTCGAGCATCTGATCGGCGACCGCCACGGCGACCTGTCCGCGCTCGACGGCCGCTCATTCGACGCGACGGTCGACACGATCGCGTACCGCCCGAGCGACGTCGCGTCGCTGCACGCCGCGCTCGGCGACCGTGGCGGGCACCACGTGCAGATCTCGTCGGTCTCCGCCTACACGGACCCGCCCGAGGAGGGCGCGACCGAGGCGACGGCGGAACTGTGGGCCGCGGGATCCGTCGACCCGGACGCCCCCATCACGGCGACCTCCTACGGACCGCTCAAGGCGGAGTGCGAGCGCGCGGCCGCGAGTCTCTTCGGTGCGGGGGTCGCCGTCGTGCGGCCCACCTTCGTGATCGGCGGCCACGACGCCACGCTCCGCTTCCCCTACTGGGTGCAGCGCGCCCGCCGCGGCGGCACGATCGCGGTCCCCGGTCCGCGCGACAACGCCCTCCAGTACATCGACGCACGCGATCTCGGCGCGTTCGTCGTCGCCCTCGCCGTCGGTGGGGCGACCGGCGCCTTCACGGCTGCGGGCCCCTTCCCCAGCGCCCGGTTCGTCGACGCCGTCGAGCAGATCGTCCGACGGGTCGCTCCCGCGGGGACCGAGGTCGAAGAGGTCGCACCGGAGGACGTCGAGCGTGCGTCGCTCGGCGAGCGGTTCCCTCTGTGGACCGGAGGGTCGAGCGAGACGGCGCTCGCGATGGATCCGGCGAAGGCGCTCGCCGCGGGGCTGTCGCTGCGCCCCCTTGCCGACAGCGTCGACGACGTGGTGACGTGGTGGGGCGACCGCCCGTGGCCCGACCACTGGCTCGACCCCGCCTCCGAGGCGCGCCTCCTCGCCGCCGCGAGCGACGCCCGCGGCGCGCGTGAGTAGGTTCGGCGTGCCACGACGAGCCAGGAGCCGAAATTGACGACGAAGGACGCGTTCACCGAGGAGGAGTGGGCCACCATCCTCGAGGGCCCAACGAGCGCGGGGATGCTGGTGATCACGGCGTCTCGCGGAGGGACGTTTCGCGAGACGCTCGCCGAGTCGAAGGTGTACGCCGAGGCCCGCGCGCACCACGGCGCGAGCGAGCTGCTCGACGAGATCGTGTCGACCCGGCCCAAGACGGACCACACCCGCTACCACTCGGTCGAGGAGCTTCGTGCCGGGGCGGTCCAGCACCTCACCGACGCCGTCGCGCTCCTCACGGCCAAGGCCACCCCGGCGGAGCTCGACGACTACCGGGGGTTCGTTCGCACCCTGTGCGACAAGGTCGCCGCCGCCCACAAGGAGGGCGACGACGCAACGAGCGCCGCGGAGTCCGCGGCCATCCAGCAGGTGACGGCGGCACTCGGCGTGACGACCTCGTAGCTCGAGCGCGCGCTCGAAATCCGAGGGCGCCCACAGGGCGTATGGGAGGATCCTCAAGAGGACCCGACCCACGGAGGCGGCTCGAATTGCGAGGGGGACGTCGCGCCATGGGACTCGCTCGACGCCAGCTCGCGATCCTTCTCGCGCAGGGCGACCGGGATCGCCGCGTCTCCGGTGACGCGTGCGAGCGAGGGCGCCCGTGACGATCGCCCTCTTCGTGCTTGCGGGGGCGAGCGCGCTCCGGGGCACCTGGTCACCGTGTGGGCTCTCGATGTTGTCCACGATCACGCCGGTCTCCGAGCGCGCGAGGCACCACGCCTACGGGCGCTCCTCGCTCTGGTTCGTCCTCGGCGCCGTCCTCGGGGGGGCGACGATCGGCGGCGCGATGGCGGGTGGGGCGTGGGTGACGCGCCAACTGGCCCTGCCCGCAGCGGTCCGCATCGGCGTCGCCGTGGCCGTCGCGGGCCTCGCCCTGGCTGCCGATGCCCGGCTCGGCGGCCTGCGACTCCCGGAGCGCCCGCGCCAGGTCGACGCGTCCTGGGTGACCCGTTTCCGCCCCTGGGTCTACGCCGGCGGGTTCGGCTGGCAGCTCGGAACCGGCGTCGCCACCTACGTCATGACGAACGGGGTCTACACGATGCTCGTGGTCGGCGCGGTGTGGCTGCCGCCTCTCCAGGCGCTCGCGCTCGGCGTCGTCTTCGGCGCGTGCCGGGGCGCCACGATCCTCCTCGGCGCGGCCGTCACGACGCCGGCACGCCTCCGCGCCGTCCACCGGTGGCTCGCGTCGACCGACGGCGCCAGCCTCGGAGTCACGCTCCTCGCGGAGCTCTGCTTCCTCGCGGCGTGTCTCGTTCGCCTCGGCACGACCGCCGCCGTCGTCGGCGGCCTCTTCGTGCTCTCGCTCGGCGTCGCGACGGTCGTTCGGGTGCACGCGCAGCGGACGCCGGTGGGCGCTCCGTGATCTGGCTCGTCGCCCTCGAGGCGGCGGCGATCGGCGTCCTCACCCTCGTCGTGGTCGCGCTCGCGCACAGCTACGCGGGTCTCGCCGCCCGCGTGGAGGAGACGGCGTCGCCCCGGCACCCGGCTCACGTGGACGCGCCGCACGCGATGATCCCACCACACCGAGGTGACGAACCGACGACGGGCGTGCGCGACCTCCTGGGTGCCACGCCCGCCGGGGAGCGGGTGCTCCTCTCGCTCGCCCCCACCTCGCGCGACACGCTCCTCGCGTTCCTCACGACGTCGTGCGCCTCGTGCCGGGGACTGTGGGACGAGCTCACGCTGGCACATCCGTCGGTCATCCCTCCGGAGGTGCGGCTCGTGATCGTCTCGAAGGGCGAGGATCGCGAGAGCCCGTCGCAGGTGGCGGCGCTCGCCGACGGCATCGGCGACGTGGACGTCGTCATGTCGAGCGAGGCGTGGGCGGACTTCGACGTGCCGGGGTCGCCGTACTTCGTGCTGGTCGGACGCGAGCGAGGCGACGTGCTCGGGCAGGGCACCGCGCGCACCTGGGACCAGGTGATGGGCCTCATCGGCGTCGCGGCCGGGGACGAGCGGGTGGCGGCGCGCACGCGGAAGTCGCGCCGCGACCGCCGCCAGGAGCTGGACGTCGATCGGGTCCTCCTCGAGGCCGGCGTGCGCCCGGGCGACGCCTCGCTCTACCCGGTCACCGACGACGGGGCAGCGCGCGCGTGACGCTCGCCCGCCGCGGCGCCGCGCCGCGACGGCGCCCGTGAGGACCTTCGACACGGCCGGCATCGTGGTGCCGGTGCCGCCGGGCTGGGAGGCGCGGGGAGTGGTACCGCCCGCCCCCGCGGCCCGGCTGCCCGACGGGAGCGTCGCGTACCCCTACGTCCACCTCGCCAACGTCGCGCTGCCACCAGGCCGCGCGCCCTACGGCGGCGGCGTCGTGGAGCACCTCGGTCCCGAGGGCGTCCTCCTCGCCCTGCTGGAGTTCGCACCCGGGAGCGCCCGAACCGCGCTGTTCACGTCCCACGACGCCCCGCGACGGCTCCGGCCGACGGAGTTCTCGGGCGCCCAGCTCCAGCGCACCCTCCGCGGCCAGCTCGGGCTGCAGCGCTTCTTCCAGCTCGGGGGCCGGGCACTGTGCTGCTACGTCGTGATGGGCGGGCCGCCCGCGCTGCGCCACGCCCTCGGCGACGTGAACCGCGTCCTCACGGGGCTGCGCGTCCACGAGGTGGTGACGAGCCGGTGAGCCACCGCCGCGACGCCGCGCGCGCGACGGACCGCTGGGTGCGACGACTATCGGGCGCGCTGGGGGGCGGCACCTGGAGCCGCCGCTCGTTCCTCGCGCGCACGTCGATCGTCGGCTCTGCGGTGGCGATGGATCTCAAGGCCTTCGCGCTCAAGCCGGTCTCCGCCTACGACGCGGTGTGCGGGACGATGTCGGCGTGCGGCGACGCCTTCACCGCGTTCTGCTGCACGATCAACCACGGCGCGAACCTGTGCCCCGAGACGACCTACGTCGGCGGCTGGTGGAAAGCCGACCGGTCCGTGTTCTGCCACGGCGCACCGAGGTACTACGTCGACTGCAACGGCACCGCCGACGCCCACTGGGGGTGCCACTGCTCGGAGTCGCCGACGTGCGACCGGCGCAAGGTCGCCTGCAACGTCTTTCGCTATGGGAACTGCAACCTCCAGATCGCCAACCATGGCACCGCCGTGGTCTGCCGGGTCGTCACCTGCACCCCGCCGTGGCAGTGGGACCCGACGTGCACCGAGACGTCGTTCTCCGACGAGGTCACCGGCACCCAGACCGCGCCGTGCCTGCCGCCGCCCTACGCCTCGCCGATCCTCGTCAAGTGGTCCGACGGTGGCGGCGCGGGTGGGGCGCTCGGGCCGCCACGGGGCGAGCCGCGCTCGCTCACCGACGGCGACGGCACGTGGGCGCGGTTCGAGCACGGCGCGGTCTACGACGTCCACTGGCTCGGCGTCTACGCCGTCACCGATCCCATCTGGGCCGTGGTGCGACCCCGGATCGGCCGCGACGGCATCGGCTTCCCCGCCGGCGACGCCACCCGCCTGCGAGCAGACGACGGCTGGTCCCAGGCGTTCGCCAACCGCTCGAGCGGCCAGCAGGGCGTGGACGCAGAAGCGGTCGCCGTCCGCCCGCTCGGCACCCACGTCGTCACGGGCGCAGTGCTGTCGAAGTGGCACGCGCTCGGCGCCCAGGCGGGACTCCTCGGGTACCCGACGTCGGACACGGTGCCCACCGCCGACGGGCTCGGCACGCAGGGCGAGTTCGCGAAGCTGCACCACGGCGCGGTGCGCTACCGCGGGGCGATCGTCGCGCACCCCGCCACCGGAGCGCACGCGCTGTGCGGGCGCATCTACGAGAAGTGGCGCGCACTCGGCGGCGAGCAGGGCCCACTCGGGCTCCCCGCCTCGGACCGGCTCGGCCTCGGCGCACGCCACGCCTACCGCAACGACTTCGCCCTGCCGAGCGGCGCGCGAGTGACCTCGAGGGGTGCGATCGTGGCGACCGACGAGCTCGGGACCTGGGGGGTGTGGGGCTTCATCCACGCGAGATGGGTCGCCGATGGCGCCCAGCACGGCCCACTCGGCTGTCCCAACTCCGACGTGGTCGCGACCCCCGACGGCAACGGGACGTACGCCACCTTCCACCCGCTCGTCGCCGCGACGGCGACGACCGGCGGCGCGATCGTCTCGGCCGGCGGGCCCGGCACCTGGCCCCTCCTCGGCAGCCTCTTCGCGACGTGGCTCGCCGACCAGCACGGCCCGCGGGTGCTCGGGATGCCGATCGGCCCGGAGGTCGACAAGTCGGTCGGGGGCCTGGCGCTGCGCACCCAGCCCTTCAGCTCCGGCGCGGTCTACGACAGTCCCGTGGGCCCGAGCTGCGTGCTCTACGGCGCCATCCTGCAGCAGTACGCCGCCGACGGCGGCCCCACGGGGAGCCTCGGGCTACCGACCTCGTCCGTCGTGGTACTCCCGAGCGGCAACGAGCGCGCGACGTTCCAGTTCGGGACGCTCACCGCCACGCCGGGCGGCGGGGTGACGCGCACGTGACGCGACGCCCGGGCGTGCGCGGCGGCGCCGGCGGCCCGAGCGCGCCCGCTCCTCGCACGCGACGAGGGAGGGGCTGAGCCGTTGGCGGCAGCGGCGGCGATCACGATCTCCGCGGCGTGGCTCGCGATCCTCGCCGGCGTCGCCAAGCTCCTGCGACCCTCGGAGGCGGTCGAGGCGATGCGAGCCGTGCGCCTCCCCGCGGGTGCCGCCCTCGTCCGCGCGGGAGCGCTCGTCGAGTGCGGCCTCGGCGTCGCCGTGCTCGCGTCTCCCTCGTGGATCGCCAGGGTCCTGCTCGCGGGGTCCTACGTGGCGTTGGGTGCCTTCGTCGTCGTCTCGATGCGCACGAGCCCCGACGTCGGGTGCGGCTGCTTCGGCGGGCGCGGCCCGACGAGCCATGTCCGCCACCTCGCGATCACGGGCGCCTGCGCGCTCGGTGCCGCGGCGTCCGCGCTGCACCGCGGCGCTGCACCGATGGCGACCGTCCATTGGACCTCTCCCCGCGGCGCCGTCGCGCTGGTCCTCGGCGCGGCGTCCGCGGTGCTGGCCGCCACCTACGCCGGACGCGAGCGCGTCGCCTGATGGCCGAGCTCGTCGCCTCCCTCGCCGTGGGGCTCGTGCTCCTGACGCTCGTCGTGCGCGACGTCCTCCTCGACCACGGCGCGATCGTCCGCGTGACGGAACGTCGCGTGGCGGACACAGCGGACACAGCGGGCACAGCGGGCACGGCGGGCACAGCGGGCACGGCCGGCACGGCGAGCCGCGCGTCGCAAGAGCAGGCGGCCGGTGCGATGACCGCGGACCGATGACGGAGGCCGACGTCTGCGTGGTCGGGGCGGGCTTCGCGGGGCTCACCGCGGCGCGGCGCCTCGCACAGGCGGGGCGCACGGTCGTCGTGCTCGAGGCGCGCGACCGCGTCGGTGGCCGCACCTGGACCGAGCCGCACCAAAGCGGGGTCGCCATCGACCGCGGCGGCGCGTGGCTGAGCCCTCACCACACGGCCGCCCTCCGCCTCGCCGACGAGCTCGGCGCCACGACGTACAAGACCCACGTCGCCGGCTCCCACCTCCTCGTCGGCGAGGGTCGGCTCCAGCGGTACCGCGGGCTGATTCCGAGGATCAGCCCGCTGGCCGTACTCCAGATCGCCGCCGCCCAGTGGCGGATCGACCGCATGGCGAGGACGATCCCGCTCGACGCGCCGTGGTCGGCGCCCAACGCGGACGCGTGGGACGACACGTCCGTGGCGTCGTGGCTCGCCCGCACGCGCATCCGCTCGAAGGTGGGCCGCGACCTGTTCGACATGGCGGTCCGCGGCCTGTTCGCCGCGCCCGACGCGGACGACGTCTCGCTCTTGAACCTCCTCTTCTTGGTCCGCGCGCACGGGAAGATCGAGCGCCTCTTCTCCATCGAGGGCGGCGCGCAGGAGAACCTCGTCGAGGGCGGCCTCGGCGCGATGGCCCAGCGCATGGCCGCACCGCTCGGTGGTGCCGTCGAGCTGGCCGCGCCGGTCCGGTCGATCACCCACGGCGCGGACCGGGTGGTCGTCGCCGCCGACGGCGCGACCGTGACGGCCCGCCTCGCGATCGTCGCGGTCCCACCCGCCCTCGCCCTCGAGATCCACTTCGATCCGCCGCTGCCCGAGGACCGTCGCACGCTGTACACGAGGGCGGTCGCCGGGGTCGAGACCAAGACGCTCGTCGTCTTCGACCAGCCGTTCTGGCGAGCGGACGGCCTGAGCGGCCAGAGCGCAGAACCCGGCTCGGCCGCGGAGGTGACGATCGACACCTCGCCGTCAGATGGCGACCACGGTGTGCTCGCGTCGTTCACGTTCGGCACGGTCGCCCAGCGTCTCGACGCGATGGACGCCGGTGCACGGCGCGTGGCCGTGCTCGATGCCCTGGCCGGGCGGTTCGGCGTTCGGGCCACGTCGCCAGCGGCGTTCGTCGAGACGTCGTGGTGGCGGGAGCCCTGGAGCAGGGGGTGCTCGATGGCCCACTTCCCGAAGGGGATACTCACCCAGTACGGGCCGCTGCTGCGCGCGCCGCTCGGCGCCATCCACTGGGCGGGCACCGAGGCGGCCACCGAGTCGCACGGGGCCGTCGACGGGGCGATCCGCTCTGGCGAACGGGCCGCCGGAGAAGTCCTGGCCGTGCTCGAGCCGACGGGTTAGTCGACGTCCCTCGTCACCCCGACGGGGACGAGCCGTCGCCCTCCTTCAGGCCCCGCTCGAACTCGTTCTTCGCAGAGCCGAGCCCGCGCGCGATCTTCGGCAGCTTCGCGCTGCCGAAGACCAACAGCCCGACCGCGGCCATGATCAGGATCACCTCGATGCTCGCAATCTCTGCAACCTGCATGGCACTCCTCTTCCACAGGAACGTGTGACCCGCTGGGCCTCCGCGCGCACCGCGCAGCGCCGGGGTTCCGGCGACAGTGGGTATTCGGGGCCGCGGTGTCCCCTGGATGACCCCGGGACGCTCCCGGCCGGCCGGGCAACGTCCGCCCATCCTCGGAAACCCTCGACGCACTTGTCACACTGGATGGATGCCAGCCTCCCCTGCGACGCAGCGCTCCTGGTCCGACGAGTCGAAGTACTGGGACGCCCGGCACCCGACCGAGTTCCACACCGATCCGCTGTGCCGCGTCGGCCGATGGATCCCCACCGACTCGCTCCAGCGGGGCAGCACGCACGCCGGGCGTCCGTGTGCGGCCTGCGCGGCGGACGGCGGCGAGGGTGACGGCGAGGGCGCGCTGCTGTTCGCGATCTGACACCGCCCGCGGAGGAGGGACCGGTGACGAACCGAGACGAGCTCGGCCTCGTCGAGGCGAGCCTTCGCACCCCGAGGGCGGCCGCGGTCTCCGGGATCGTCTTCTCCGCCCTTCTCATCGTGACCCTCACGCTCGTCACGATCTCCGCGCCGGCGAGGGTCGCGGCCACCGGCGGATGGCTGACCGACACCCACAAGCGCGAGGCGCTCAAGGTCGCCCTCGGACTCGTGCCGTTCGCGGGCATCGCGTTTCTCTGGTTCATCGGCGTCGTGCGCGACCGAGTGGGCGCGCTCGAGGACCGGTTCTTCGCCACCGTCTTCCTCGGCAGCGGGCTGCTCTTCGTCGCGGTGCTGTTCGTCGCCGCAGCGCTCGGGAGCGCCACGATCGCCAACCTCGAGGCGCACGCTGGCAGCGCTGGGACGGCGGCCGCGGTCGCACAGAGCCGACAACTCTCCTTCATCCTCATCCACAGCTATGCGCTGCGCATGGCGGGCGTGTTCACGATGAGCACGGCGACGATCCTGCACCGCACGCGCGTGGCGCCCCGCTGGGTCGCCGTCGTCGGCTTCGTCGTCGCCCTCGTGCTGATCCTCGCGGTCGGCCTCTCCCCCTGGCTCGAGCTGCTCTTCCCCGCGTGGATCGGCCTCCTCAGCCTGGAGATCCTCCGTCGCACGCTCGCCGCCGCTCCGGCGTCACCGGCCGCGTCGGCGCCCTGATCGACGGCGCGATCGCCGGCACGATCGACGCGAGGCGTGTCGCGTCGTCAGGCAGTGTGGCCGCGGGTCAGCTGACCGAGACCAGCTGCTGGACCTGCGGCGCCGGCTGGTAGCTCTGGTTCCCGGCCTGGTTCGCGTCGATCGTGCAGGTGCCTGGTGAGGTGAAGGTCACGGTCCTGCCCGAGATGGTGCAGGTCCGGCGCGCGCTTCGGTCGATCGAGAGGGCGACCGGCAGCTGCGAGGACGCCACGGCGCTTACCACGTAGGTGCTGCCGACCCTCGGGGAGCCGGGCGGGGCGGACGTGAACGTGATCACCTGGGCGCCGACGTTGACCGACTGCTGTGCCTGGGGCGCCGCGGAGAAGCTGGCGTTGCCCGCCTGGTTGGCGTCGATCGTGCAGATCCCGATGGCGAGGAACGTCACCGTCGTCCCCGAGATGGTGCAGATCCCCCTCGTCGAGCGGTCGATCGTGAGCGTGACGGCGAGTCGCGACGTCGCCACCGCCGTCACGACGTAGGTGCCGCCCGCCTTCGACGTCGCCGGTGGCGTCGAGGTGAACGAGATGCTCTGGGTGCCCCGTGCGACCGACATCGACTGCTGGACCTGGGGAGCCGCCAGGTAGTTCGCGTTGCCGGCCTGGTTCGCGTCGACCCGGCAGGTGCCGATCGAGAGGAAGGTCACGGTGCCCCCCGAGATCGAGCACACCGACGCGGT
Source organism: Acidimicrobiales bacterium (assembly GCA_035937595.1). Taxonomy (GTDB): domain Bacteria; phylum Actinomycetota; class Acidimicrobiia; order Acidimicrobiales; family RAAP-2; genus Palsa-459. The sequence continues at coordinate 5,106 of DASZHS010000006.1, read as the reverse complement.
GCTCGCGTCGATGCTGAGCGCGACCGGGAGCCCCGAGGAGGCGAGCGCCGAGACGGCGTAGGTGCCACCGGCCCTCGGTGACCCAGGCGGCGTCGAGGTGAACGTGATCGCCTGCGGCCCCGCGCCGACCGAGACCGACTGCTGGACCTGGGGCGCGGCCAGGTAGGTCGGGTCGCCCGCCTGGTTCGCGTCGATCGTGCAGGTGCCGGCGGCGAGCAGCGTCACGGTCCCACCGCTGACGCTGCAGGTCCCCGCGGTCGCCGGGTCGACCGTGAACGCGACGGGCAGGTTGGAGGTCGCCGTCGCGGCGACCGCGTAGGTGCCGCCGACGACGGGCGCCGGTGGCGGCGTCGAGGTGAAGGCGACGGACTGCGTGGTCCTGGCGACGACGAACGACTGCTGGGCGACACCGGCCGCGTAGGTGAGGGTGCCGTCCGCGTACCCGTTGACGAGGCAGGTCCCCGCGGGGCCGGCGAGGCTGATCTGGCCGGTGGCGCCGTCGACGGTGCACCCCGAGGTCGACGACGGGTCGATCCAGAACCTGACCGGCGTCCCCGCCGCCCCACCCGTCGCGACCGCCGTGTAGCTCCCGCCGACCGTCGCGGCCGGCGGCGGGGTGGACGTGAACGTCACGGACTGGGGCGTCGTGCCGGGCAGGACGTCCAGCAGGTGCTCGAGCGTCGAGGCGAGCGTGGTCGCGCTCGAGAGCGTGAGGTACGACGCGTTGCCCGTTCCGGGCGTGAAGGTGTTGCCGCCGCCGCTGTCGATCGCGTTGGTCCCCGGGCCGACCTCCGTGAGCACGGCGTCGTTCGGGAAGATCGCGTGGTACATGGCCGTGAGGTCCCACGAGCGGTTGTTCTTGCCGGCGCCGACCTCGGCCTCGTAGGCGACCCGCACCGGCGAGCTGGCCGGGTGCACGGCGGTGAGCGTGTGGCCCGTGAACACGCCGAAGCCGACCTCGTACCCCGAGTAGACGATCCTGGTCGGCCAGTTGGCCGCCACGTAGGCCGCTGCCGCCGGGTTGCCGGCGAAGTTGTTCTCGCCGGGATCGGGGTGCGAGGGGTAGCCGCCGCCCATGACCGTCAGCGACCGGACCTTGAGCGCGACGAGGTCGCGGCCGCTGAGCGGGCTGATCGCGTCGGGCGGGGAGGCGAGCAGCGCCGCCAGGTTCTCCTCGTAGCCGGTGCCCACGATCTGGACGCTGCCGTTGGGTTGGGCGGCCAGCGCGCGGCGGTACACGCTCACGGCGGACGAGGGCGACGGGGTCGACGGCGACGCGAGCGCGGCGCACGGCCCGACCATGTCCGGGGTGTTCACGGTCGTGCCGGTGTCGGGCATGTCCGCGCCGATCGGGACGTCGCCGAGCCCGTAGAACTGCGCGATCGCCGCCACGCACCTCCACGAGTTGGTCGCGACGGCGGGGCGGCTCGTCCGGGTGTCGACGCCGATCGCGACGACGTTCACCGAGCCTTTGAGGTCGAGCGCGAACATGTTCGCGAGCGCACCGACGTCGTCGGAGTTCGAGAAGATGTCCGTGTCGTCGATGACCGGGACCCGGATCGGGTTGGTCACCTGCTGGACCTGTGGCGCGGGGAGGAAGCTCGGGTTACCGGCCTCGTTCGCGTCGATGACGCACGACCCCGCCGGACCGCTGAGCGTGACGACGCCGGTGGTGGAGTTGACGGTGCAGCCCGACGTGGAGGACGCGTCGACGGACAGGACCACCGCGTTGCCGGAGGTGCCGCCGGTCGTGGCGACGGTGTAGGTGTCGTTCGACTCGAGGAGCGCCGGGGGCGTCGAGGTGATGACGACGGTCTGCGGGGCCCTCGCGACCGTGACGACCTGCTGGGCTCGGGTGGCGGGCAGGTAGCTCACGTTGCCCGCCTGGTCGGCGTCGACGACGCACGTGCCCGCCGCGCCGCTGAACGCGACGACCCCGGAGGCGGGGTCGACGACGCAACCGGCGGTCGACGACGCGTCGACCGAGTAGGTCACCGGGTTGCCGGACGCGCCGCCCGAGGCGGCCGCCGTGTACCCGCCCCCCACGGTCGCGCCCGGTGGCGGCGTCGAGGTGAACGTGAGCACCTGGGCCGCCCTCGCGACCACCAAGGCCTGCTGGGCCTGCGGCGCGGCGAGGTAGCTCGCGTTCCCCGCCTGGTTCGCGTCGATGACGCAGGAGCCCGCCGCTCCGGCGAAGGTGACGACGTCGGTGGCGGCGTCGAGCGTGCAGCCCGACGTGGAGCTCGCGTCGATGGTGACCTGCACCGGGTTGCCCGAGTTGCCGCCCGTCACGGCGACGGCGTAGCTGCCGCCGGCGGTCGGGCTCGCCGGTGGCGTCGAGGTGAACGACACGGTCTGGGTCGCCAGGGTGACCCCGACCGCCTGCTGGACCTGCGCTGCGGCGAGGTAGTCCGAGGTGCCCGCCTGGTTGACGTCGACGACGCACGTCCCCACGGGTGCGTCGAACGTGACGAGGCCGGTCGCGTCCACGACGCAGCCGGAGGTCGACGACGCGTCGATCGAGTAGCTGATCGGGCTGCCCGAGGCGCCGCCCGTCGCGAGCACCGCGTAGGTGGTGCCGACCGGTGCCTGCGCCGGCGGTGTCGAGGCGATGGCGATCGTCTGGGCGCCCGGCCCGACCGTCATCGACTGCTGGGCGAGCGGGGCGTCGAGGTAGCTCGTGTTCCCCGCCTGGTTCGCGTCGATGACGCAGCTGCCGACGGGCGCGAGGAAGCCGACGTTGCCGCTCGAGGGGTCGACAATGCACCCGGAGGTCGTCGACGGGTCGACCGCGTACGTGACGGGGTCGCCCGAGGCGCCCGCCGCCGTGGTGACGACGTAGGTGCCGCCGACCTGGGGCGAGGCGGGCGGCGCCGACGTGAACGTGATCGTCTGGGGTGCTCTTCCGACCGAGATGACCTGCTGGGCCTGCGGGGCGTCGAGGTAGCCGGCATTGCCCGCTTGGTTCGCGTCGACGGTGCAGCTCCCCGCGGGTCCGCTGAAGGTGACGAGGCTCGTCGCGGCGTTGAGCGTGCACCCCGACGTCGAGCTCGCGTCGATCGTGAGCGTCACCGGATCGCCGGAGCCGCCCCCCGTCGCCATCACCGAGTAGCCGCCTCCCACCCTTGGGTCCGACGGAGGGGTCGAGGTGAACTGGATCATCTGGGGCGCCGGGGCGACGGCGATCGACTGCTGGGCCGTCCCCGCGGCGTAGGTGAGCGTGCCCTCCTGGTAGGCGTCGAGGACGCAGGACCCCGCGGTGTTGCCGAAGCTGACCACGCCGGTCGTGCCGTTGACGGTGCAGCCCGACGTCGACGACGGGTCGATCCAGTACGTCACGGGGTTGCCGGACGCGCCGCCGCTCGCCGAGGCGGCGTAACTGCCGGCGACCTGGGGCGAGGAGGCCACGGACGTGAAGGCGACGGCCTGGGGTGCCGTGCCGGGAAGGACGTCGAGCAGCTTCTCCAGCGTCGTGCCGAGCGTGGTCGCGTTCGAGAGCGACAGGTAGTAGGCGCCGCCGGCGCCGGGCGTGAACGTGTTGCCCCCGGCGCCGTTGATCACGTTGGCGCCGGGACCAACTTCGGTGAGGAGCGGGTCACTTGGGAAGACGGCGTGGTAGAGGGTGGTGAGGTCCCACGACCGGTTGTTCTTGCCGACCCCGACCTCGGCCTCGTACGCGACCCGCACCGGGGAGCTGGCAGGATGCACCGTCGAGAGGGTGTGCCCCGCGAACACGCCGACGCCCACCTCGTAGCCCGAGTAGACGATCTTGGTCGGCCAGTTGGCGGCGACGTAGGCCGCCGCCGAGGCGTTGCCGGCGAAGTTGTTCTCGCTCGCTCGGCTGGGGTAGCCGCCGCCGGTCGTCACCAGCTCGTTCACCTTCTGTGCGACCAGCTGGGACCCGCTCAGCGGGCTGATCGCGTCGGGTGGCGACGCCAGGAGCGCCGCGAGGTTCTCCTCGTAGCCGATCCCGACGACGTCGACGCTGCCGTTGGCTGCAGCGGCGAGGGTCCGCCGGTAGAGGCTCACGACCGGCTGCGGCACGGGGGTGGAGGCCGAGGCGAGGGCCGCGCACGGCCCCGTCATGTTCGGCGAGTTCACCGTCGCGCCGTTGTCGGGCATGTCCGAGCCGATCGGAACGTCGCCGAAGCCGTAGAACTGCGCGATCGCCGCTGCGCACCTCCACGAGCTCGTGGCGACCGCGGGACGAGTCGTCTTGGTGTCGACGCCGATCGCGAGCACGTTGACGGCGCCCTTGAGATCGAGGGCGAACGCGTTCGCGAGTGCTCCGACGTCGTCGGAGTTCGAGTACAGGTCCGTGTCGATGATGACGGGGACGCCGGTGGCGCTCGACGTGCCGCTCGCGGCCGCCGCGACACCTGGTGTGCCCACGATCGCGAAGGACGCGGTGACCAGTCCCACCACGAAGGCGCCGATGCTGCAGCGGCGTGCGCTCGCGTGCAGGCGGGTTCGCCAAGTCGCCGGGAGCGGGAACACGGAGCACGGTAGCCATCACTCGACTCAATTGCTAGTCAAGTTGTTTTTACTGCGTTGGTTCTTCGTTGATGTCTCTTGGCCAAGAATCACTCGACGAGGTGTGCCAAATCGGACGAGACCGACGTCGTGTTCTGCAGGTCGCACCGTCTTCGGTGCTGCGCCAGCCTGCTTGACGGCGTCCCCGGCGTCACTCGCTCTCCAAGGGTCCGTCACGCGAGGTGCCCTCGCCCTCGTGGCGACCCTGTGCGGTTGCGTTGCCCGCACCGGGTCCGCGGCGCGGTCCGGACGTGGTGGCGCGCCCCGCTGGGCGACACGCACCACCGAGCGGCGCCGAGCTGGTGACGTCAAACACGTCGGTGCGCGGTCGTCGAGCCGACCGTGGGGTGATGCCCGTCGGCCGCTGCGACGCCGACGCGATCGCGTCGGGATCGACGCCTACGCGACGGAGAAGGTCTGCTTGGCCTGGCTGGCCGCGTAGGTGAGGGTGGACTCCTGGTAGGCGTCGACGACGCAGGAGCCCGCCGTGGCGCCGACGCTGACGAGGCCGGTCGTGGCGTTGACCGAGCACCCCGACGTGGAGGACGGGTCGATCCAGAAGGTCACCGGGTT
>DASZHS010000005.1:0-289998 GCA_035937595.1 Acidimicrobiales bacterium | reverse complement strand
CCAGTAGGGGCACTCGCCCCCCACGAGCTCCGCCTCGACGGCGACCACGTCGAGCCCCGCCTCGGCGAGGCGACCGGCGGCGTCCTCGCCGCCCGGTCCGAGTCCGACCACGATCACGTCCGCCTGTTCGGCCACGGCTCCTCCTCGTCGGTGCTCGCGCCGGGGTCGCGGCGCCCCCGGGGCCGACGCCCCTGATCGACGGACATTGTGGCCGACCGCGGTGCGCCGACGGTCCCTGGCGAGCGCGTTCGGGCCGATCCGCTCGGTGCGCCGGAGCAGCACGCGGTTCCGAGTTGCGAGGAAGTTGTGCCCGCACAGCGTCACGCTTGAGCGGGGTCAAGCATCGTTGCGGGTGTGTCAGCGACCGCCCGCCTGATTCGCCGAGCCCCGGGGCGCCCCCCGGGAGGCTGAGTGGCCGTCCGTACCCCGACGGTCGTCACCTCGCCCGACGTCCCGGCGAACGACCGGCCGCAGCGCGCGCGCGGTCGCGTCGCGCCCCCGCCGCCGGCCGGCGCCCCTCGGCGCGTCGCGGGGAGCCGCGCGCTCCAGCGGCTCCGGTCCTGCGCCGCGGCCGCACCGGCGCAGTTCTGGTCCCAGCTCGTGACCGCCGTGGTCGTCGTCGCCTACACCGCCTCGACGGTGCTCGTCGCCCGGCCGCCGTCGGGCTACGACTCGCTCTGGGACGGCTGGATCGGCAACCTCGCCTCGATCCTCCCGCTGGTGCCCATCGGGCTGCGCATCGCCAGCACGAAGCGGTTCCGCGGGGCGTGGATCGCGATGGCCACGGGGATCGCCCTCTACGACGCCGGCAACCTCATCTACCTCTGGCACGACCAGAACCTGAACCCCATCCCGAGCCCGGCGCCGAGCGACGCGGCGTACCTCGCCGCGTACGTGTGCTTCGCGGTCGGCGTCGCCATGCTCACGCAGCGCAACTTCGGCGCGGTGGCGATGTCGACGCGCCTCGACGGCGCGATCACGGGCCTCGCGATCGGTGCGACGGCGGGGATGCTGTGGTTCGACCGCGTGCTGTCCGTCAGCGGCAAGCCCCTCGAGGTCGCCGTCGGGATGGCCTACCCGCTCATGGACCTCGTCATCCTCGTCCTCTTGTTCTCGGCGCTCGCCCCCCTGCGCTACCGGCCGGGTCGCTCGACGCTGCTGCTCATGGCGGGGGTGGGCTTCTTCGTCGTCGGCGACGTCGTCTACCTCAACCAGCTGGCCGCGGGCAGCTACGTCCAAGGCACGCTCCTCGACACCTCGTGGGTGATCGGGATCTGGCTGATGGGGCTCGCGGCGTGGCCACGACAGGAGCGCCGCGCGGTGGCCCGCGTCGGGGACTCGACGGTGCCGACCGGGTTCACGCACATCCCGATCGTCTTCGGGACCCTGTCGGTGCTCGTCCTCGCGGCCACCTTGGTCCACCACACCTCGAGGATCGCCTCGCTCATGGCCCTCGCGGCCCTGGGCCTGGTCATCGTCCGCATGGCCATGACGCTCGGGGCGGTCCGCGACGCGGAGAAGGACAACTTCCGGGTCGCCAGGATCGACGAGCTCACCGGGCTGAGCAACCGACGGGCGTTCTTCGAGGACGGCGAGGAGCGGTTCGCGGACCGACGGCCCGACCAGCGGCTCGGCGTCGTCGTGATCGACCTCGACGGGTTCAAGGAGATCAACGACACGCTCGGGCACGCCGCGGGCGACGAGCTGCTCCGGGTGGTCTCCCGGCGGTTCGCGAGCCGGACGGACGGGCGCGGGCAGATCGCGCGGATCGGCGGTGACGAGTTCGCCGGGACCTTCGAGATCGGGTCGGTCCCCGAGATCATCGCGATCGCCCAGGACGTCGCGGCGATCTTCACGGACCCCGTGTCGATCGACGGCATGACGGTGCGCGTGGGTGGGAGCATCGGCGTCGCCCTCTGTCCTGACCACGGGCTGAGCCAGGCGGACCTCCTGCGCTGCGCGGACGTCGCCATGTACGAGGCGAAGGGCGAGCAGATGCCGATCCGGCTCTACCGCCCCGAGGACGACGTGCACACCCGCGACCGCCTGACGCTGATCGACGACCTTCGGACGACGCCGTGGGAGCGCGAACTGATCCTGCACTTCCAGCCGACGCTCGACCTGCGCTCGGGCGAGCTGCTGGGCGTGGAGGCCCTCGTTCGCTGGCGGCACCCCGAGTTCGGCCTCCTGTACCCCGCCGACTTCGTGCCGCTCTGCGAGCGGATCGGGATGATCCGCACGCTGACCCGCCGCGTGATCGAGCTCGCCGTGGCCGAGCTCGCCCGCCTCGACCGGGGCGGTCGGTCGCTGCAGATGAGCGTCAACATCTCGAGGCTGGACCTGCTGGACGACGAGCTCCCGGGCTACGTCGACGTGGTGCTCGCCCAGCACGGCGTCTCGCCCGAGCGGCTCACGATGGAGGTCACCGAGACGGCGATCAGCAAGGACCCCGCGCACGCCGCGAGCAGCATCGTGCACCTCCGCGAGCGCGGCGTCCGCATCTCGATCGACGACTTCGGCGTCGGCTACTCGTCGCTGTCCCAGCTGTTGGAGCTGCCCGTCGATGAGCTCAAGATCGACAAGTCCTTCGTGCTCGCCCTCGGCGTCGACGCACGCGCCCGCGCCGTCGTCACCGCCACGATCGAGCTCGCGAGGGCGCTCGGGCTCACCGTCGTGGCCGAGGGGATCGAGAGCTCGACGAGCCTGCGGGCGGTCACCGAGCTCGGGGTCGACGTGGCCCAGGGCTACTTCGTCGCCTGCCCCTACACCTCCGCCCAGCTCGACGCCTTCCTCGCGACGCAGCCCTCGTCGAGCACGGCTCGCTGACCCAGCTCGGGGCCGCCGCTCGGTAACTTGCCCCGATGGGGGCTCGCGAGTGGCTCGGCGCGCTCAGCGAGCGGAACTTCCGGCTCTTCTTCATCGGGCAGGCGGCCTCCCAGATCGGCAGCGGGATGGCCCCCGTCGCCATCACCTTCGCGGTGCTCGTGCACGGGACGCCGACCGACGTGGGCCTCGTCGCCTCCGCGGGACTGATCCCCGTCGTCGTCCTCCTGCCCCTGGGCGGCGTCGTCTCGGACCGGACGAGCCGCCGCGTCGTCATGCTGAGCGCCGACGTGCTGCGCACGGCGGCCGAGATCGGCCTCGGGGTGTGGATCCTGCTCGCGACGCCGCCGCTGTGGGCGTTCCTCGTGCTGGCAGCGTGCGTGGGCACCGGCCTGGCGTTCTTCACGCCCGCCCTCACGGGCATCGTCCCCGAGGTGGTCTCTGCGGGGCGCCTCCAGCAGGCGAACGCGCTCTACGGGCTCTCGGGGTCGGTCGCCGGCATCGTCGGGCCGATCCTCGCGGGGGTCATCGTCGCGGTGTCGAGCCCCGGGTGGGCCGTCTTCATCGACGGGCTGACCTACGCGGTCAGCGTCGTCACGCTCGTGCTGATCAGGATCGACTGGGTGGCGCGCCCGGCGACGGCGTCCATCCTCGGACAGCTGCGCGAGGGCTGGCAGGAGTTCTGGGCGCGCAGCTGGCTCTGGGTGATCGTCGTCGAGTGGAGCCTCTGCAACCTCTTGGTCTTCGCACCCTACTTCGTCCTCGGGCCCGTCATCGCGAAGCAGTCGCTGGGTGGCGCGCTCGCCTGGGGCGTCGTCCTCACGTGCGAGGGCGCCGGGGCGGTCCTCGGCGGCGTGCTGCTGCTGCGGTGGCGCCCGACCCGCCCGCTGCTCGTGGCCACGCTCGTCTCCTTCGCCTGGGCCTGGCCGCTCTTCGCGCTCGCGTACGTCGCACCGCTCGCCGTGCTCTCGGCGGGCGCGTTCACGGCCGGCGTCGGCGTCGCGATCTTCACGACGCTGTGGAACACGACCGTGCAGCGCGAGATCCCGACCGAGCTGCTGTCACGGGTCAGCGCCTACGACTGGTTCGGGTCGCTGGTCTTCCTCTCGGTCGGTCTGGCCCTGATCGGCCCGGTCGCAAAGGCGATCGGCCTGCGCGTGACCATCGCCGGGGCCGCCGTGCTCATGATCGCCCTCGTCGGCGCCACGCTCTGCGTCCCGTCGGTGCGCGGCATGCGCGCCCCGCCCATCGGCGAGCGCCCCGAGCCGGCCACCCGAGGAGGGCTCGGCCTCGGGGACTAGCGACTAGCGGTGCACGAACTCCTCGACCCAGTCGATCTCGATGGCCGAGGCCCGGCTCGGGCAGGCGAGGCGTGGCTGGCACCAGACCTGCTGTTGGACGTCCAGCATCATCTGCTGGTGGGGGATCTCGGCCCAGTTGGTGAGCTGGCCCCACGAGCGCCCGTCGATGGTGAAGGTCATCTTCCGCGGCGTCCAGATGAGCCCCCAGGTGTGCCACCGCTCCATGTTGAACGCGCGGGTGGTCTGCACGAACTTCGCGCCGTGCCCGTAGTGCACCGTCCACGACGTCGACCCCGTCGAGTAGCCCATCTCGTTGAAGTCGACCTCGGGGGGCCACACGGGGGCGGCCGGCCAGAGCATCTCGTTCTGGTCGGGGCCGGGCCCGGTCACGCGGGAGCGGATGAAGTACGCGCCGTAGGTGCGGTGCACGCTGTACTGGCTGATGCCGCCGGTCACCCACCTGCCGCGGAGCGCCGCGTCCCTCGAGGCGATGAGCCGGACGACGCCGCCCGAGACGACGACGTGGGAAGGGAGCCACTGGCTCTGGTTGTCGCCCTGGGGGACCCCGTTGAACGTCCCCCACCCCGCCGGGAGGGTGGCGCCGTTGAAGTCGGTCTTGTAGGTGCGCCGATAGCCCGGCAGCGCGCTGGCGGGCGGCGGCGCCACACCCGAGGGCTCCTTGGCGTCGCGCACGCCGACCGGGTAGACGAGGTAGGCGGGACGCTCGGCGCGCGCGGCGTGCACCCGCGCCAGGTCCGCTCGGGCGGGTGCCGGTGCGCGGTGCCCGCTGCCGCGGACCGCGCCGCTCGGCGTCGTCGCCATGAGCGCGCTCACCGTGACGATCGCGGCGGCGCTCGCGGAGAACCGTCGCACGCGTCGTCGCGTTGACACCGACGTGTGAGTTGATCCCGAGGTGTTGCGGGATGTGTTCGTGTAGAGGTTCATTGGTGTTGTGGGGTGTACAACACTGCGATCACCGCAGGCTCTGTACGAAAGCCCACCCTACCGAAGTGGCACGCCGAAATCGGATAAAGTTGATTTAACGGGCGAGTTGGCGGAGAGCTCGGTCGCAGTGGCTGCATCGTCGCCACTGGTTGCTATAGGACTCTCAAAATTGAGGTGTCGTTGTGGTGCGCACGCCGCACTCGTGCACCACACACCCGTTGCACACGCGCGCTGCACGCCGTCCGACGCGTCGCGATCCCGACGACTCGAGACCCACCGGCGGCGAGTGCGTGCGCTCTGCCACTGCGTGCGACCGCGGCTCCGCACGGACGGTGCGCCGGCGTGACGTGCTCGCGATCCGCGGGACACCGGCGCGCCGACGACGTTCTTGGGCCGGGTCTGTCCGTCGGCGCCGGGCGGACGTGGAGCCTGGCGGACGAGCACCACGGACCGCGGCCGTGGGCAGTGAGTCAGTTTGAAACTGAGCGGACGAGGTCGTAGCAGGCGTTACTTCCCATTGCCAGAGTGCGCGAGCATCGGCGCGCGGTCGGCGACGCGCCCGTCCTCCACGTCCGTCGCGGGCACTCGGGCGACCTCGCACGAATGGCGCGCCTGGTCTCGGGACGTGGCTGTGGCCTGGTGCTCGGCGGCGGCGGTCCGCGGGGACTCGCGCACCTCGGGGTGATGCGGGCGCTCGACGAGGCAGGCGTCCCCGTCGACGCCGTGGGCGGGACGAGCATCGGTGCCGTGATGGGGGCGTTCCGCGCGCTCGACTTCGGCGCGGACGCTCGGGAGCGCTCTGCCCTGAACGGGTTCGTCGAGAGCGGCAACCTCTTCCCACCGACGCTCCCGATCCTCTCGTACAGCTCCGCGCGCAAGGTGCGACAGTTGCTCGAGTCGGAGCGGTACCTGGGGGACCGCCTAATCGAGGAGACCTGGATCCCCTTCTTCTGCGTGTCGGCCAACCTGACGCGCGCAGAGGTCGTCGTGCACGAGAGGGAGTCGCTCGCCACCGCGGTGAGGGCGAGCCTCTCGTTGCCGGGCATCTTCCCGCCTGTCCGGTTCGGGACGGACTTCCTCGTGGACGGGGGCGTCCTCAACAACCTGCCGGTCGACGTCATGCGCCGGCGCCTCGACGTGGGGTCGGTCGTCGCCGTCGACCTCTCGGTCGAGGAGGAAGTCGGCGCGGCCCCTTCCTACCAAGAGACCCCATCGGGGTGGGGACTGCTGTTCAAGAAGCTCGCGAGGACCCAGGAGGTCGGGACCACGCCACTCTCGCTCAGCGTCCTCATGCGGGCAAGGGAACTGGCCGGGATCCGCGCGCAGCGCCAGATCCTCGCCGACTGGCCGCCCGACCTGCTCATCCGACCCGACGTCTCGAAGACGAGCATGTTCGACTTCAAGGGGGCGACGCACCTCATCGACGTCGGTCGTCGCACCGCGCTGGCCGCGCAGGAGGCGGACGGCTGGTCGACGATCCGCGCAACCGACACCGCGCTCGCCTAGCGAGCACCGGCCGGCCGCCGAGGGCTGGTGTCACGAGTCGGACCCTCAGGAAGGGGGGCACTCGCAGCCCGACCTTCGACGTCGGTGCGAGTTCGACCGGAGTCAGTCGCAGGTCGCTGTGCCAGACTCTCGCCCACGGGCACCCTCACGTTCCTCTTCACGGACATCGAAGGTTCGACGGAGAAGCTGACCCGGCTCGGCGACGCCTACGCCTCGATCCTCGAGGACCACCACCGCATCATCCGGGGGGCCCTCGAACGCAACGGCGGCCGCGAGGTCGACACTGCGGGAGACGGCTTCTTCGCGGTCTTCGACTCCCCCAGGTCCGGCATCGCATCCGCCATCGAGATGCAACGGGGGCTCGGGTCGCACCCGTGGCCGGCAGACGAGCGGGTGCGCGTGCGGATGGGCCTGCACACCGGCGATGCGGCCGTCGTGCCCACGGGCCTCGTCGGGCTCGACGTCCACAAGGCGGCGAGGATCGCCGCGGTCTCCCACGGCGGCCAGGTGGTCGTGTCGGAGGCGTGCGCCGCGCTCGTCCGCGACCTGCTCCCCGACGGCGTCTCGCTTCGCGACCTCGGGAGCCATCGCCTGAAGGACCTGAGCCGCCCGGAGGAGATCTTCCAGCTGGAGGCCGAGGGACTCGGGCTCGACTTCCCGCCCCTCAGGAGCCTCGACGACCCACTGCTCAAGCACAACCTCCCCGTGCAGCTGACCACCTTCATCGGACGCGAGTCCGAGATCGAGGAACTGAGCGGGCTCGTGGGCGCGCAACGCCTGGTCACGCTGACCGGGCCCGGTGGCGCCGGCAAGACGCGACTCGCCCTTCAGGTTGCCTCCTCGCTGCTCGACGGCTCCGGTGCGGGCGTCTGGTTCGTCGACCTGGCACCCCTCAGCGACCCCGACCTCGTCGCCGCGACGGTCGCAGCGGTCCTGCATCTGGACGAAGGGTCTCTCCGCGAGGCGCTTGGCACCAGAAGCCTGCTCGTCGTCCTCGACAACTGCGAGCACGTCGTCGACGCCTGCGCGAAGTTCGCCGACGGACTGCTGCGAGCCTGTCCGAACGTCCACGTGCTCGCGACCAGCCGTGAGCCCCTGGGCATCGATGGCGAGCACGTCCACCCGGTCGCCTCCATGGCGCTGGTCACCGCGGAGGATGCCCCGCTCGCCGCGGTCTATGCCTCGGACGCGGTCCAGCTGTTCGCCGACCGTGCTCGCGCCCACAGCCGCACGTTCGCCCTCGACGACGCGACGGTCCCCGTGGTCGCGTCGATCTGCCGGCGACTCGACGGCATCCCTCTGGCGCTCGAGCTCGTCGCGGCGCGGCTCCGCTCGCTCTCCCTCTCGGAGTGCGAGTCCCGCCTTGAGGACCGCTTCCGGCTCGTCGCCGGCGGGAGCAGGACGGCCCTCCCGCGCCACCAGACCCTGCGCGCCACCATGGACTGGTCCTATGAGTCGTTGCACCAACGGGATCGTGCCGTCTTCGACCGCCTCTCGGTGTTCGCCGGCGGCTTCGACCTCGCCGCCGCCGAGGGCGTGTGCGCCTGCGCCATCGTCGACGCCTACGAGGTCGACGACGCCGTCTCCTCGCTCGTCGACAAGAGCCTGGTGGAGGCCGACACGACCTCTGGGCACGCGCGCTACCGGCTCAACGAGACCAGCCGCATGTACGCATCGGAGCGCCTCGGTGTCGATGCCGACGTTCGCGAGGCAACGCACGCCGCGCACTCGAGCTTATTCCTCGACCTCGCCGAGGAGAACCGGCCCCGACTCCTCGGGTCGGAGCAGGACGCCGCGATCGAGCTGCTCGAGAAGGAGCGTGACAACCTCCGCAGCGTGAGCACGCGGCTGCTCGCCACGCCCGGTGCCATCCGCGAGCTCCTGCGCCTCGCCGTCGCCCTGCGGACGTTCTGGGTCCGCACTGGCACCGCGCATGAGGGCCTCGGGATCGTGGAGGAGGCGCTCACCCGGCCCGGCTCGTCCGACGATCCGCTGCTGCAGGCCAATGCCCTGGAGACGGCCGGACGACTGCAGCTGGCGGTTCAGGCGTTCGACCTCGCACGCCCCTACGTCGAAGGAGCGCTGGCGCTCGGCCGAGTGCACTGCGACGACGCCTTCGTGTCCGACCTGCTCGTCAGCCTGGAGATGATCCAGTACGAGCAGGGCGATCACGAGGGCGCGCTTCGCACCGCCGACGAGTCGATCGACGCTGCGCTGCGAAGTGGCGCCCACGGCGTGATGTCCAGTGCGTTCAAGATCCGCGGTTCGACTCGGGCGTACCTGTCGGACTTCGAAGGGGCGCGCGAGGACTTCGTCGAGGCGGTGAACCACGCCGAGCAAGATGGCGATCGCCATGGCCTCGGACGCGTCCTCGTGGGCTTCGCGAGCCTCGAGGACGAGGTCGGGAACCTCGGCGCGGCGAAGCAGCTCTGGGAGCGAGCACTCGAGCTGGCGGATCCCAGCGCCAAGAACACGGCTCGGCTTGCGCTCGCGTTGATCGCGCTGCGCGACGAGGAGGTCGGCCGTGCGGCGATGCTGACGTTGGCCGCGTTGCGCGCAGTCCGGGCGAACCCCGAGTTCTACGGCCCCTTCGCACTCATCCTCGCGGCCCTCACGCTCAGTGCGACCGGGCGACACGAGGTCGCCGCAGCGCTCCACGGCGTCGGCGACGCCATGGAGGCGAGCGCGCTGCACCACGTCTGGGAGGCCGACGACGCCAGGCGGCTGCAGGCAGAGGACCTCGAGCGCCTCCGGCTCGCGCTGGGCGGGGCGGGCTTCGACGGCGCCTACCGCGCAGGGCTCGGCTGGGATCGGGCGCGCCGGCTCGCGATCGAGCACCTCACGCCGATCGCGGCAAACGAGGGCGCCTGATCGCCGCGCCTGCTCGGCGTGCTCGGCCCCGGGTCAGGCCACTGCCCGAACTTTGCGTGGGCCCGACGGTCGCGCCGGTGTGGCGGGCGGTCGGTGCGTCGGTTGGGATCGCTCGCTACGGTGCGCGGTGTGACTCCAGAGGGCGTCTACGAGCCGAGCGCCGCGCAGTGGGTTCGAGACCAGGTCGAGGCCTACGAGCGGTCGGGTGGGGCCGAGGCCAACACGCTGCGCGACACGGGGCTCCCGATCATCGTCGTCACGATGCGGGGCAACAAGTCCGGTGCGGTGCGCAAGGCGCCGCTCATGCGCGTGGAGCACGAGGGCGAGTACGCGCTCGTCGCGTCCAAGGGCGGTGCGCCGACGAATCCCGAGTGGTACCGCAACCTGGTCGCCGCCCCCGACGACGTCACGATCCAGGACGGTCCCGCGCCGTTCCCCGTCACGGTGCGAGAGGTCACCGGGCCCGAGCGCGAGACGTGGTGGGCGCGGGCGGTCGCCGCGTACCCCCCGTACGCCGACTACCAGCAGCGGGCCGCGCGCACGATCCCGGTGCTCGTCGCGACGCCCGTCGCTGCCTAGCCGGGCCCGCTACCAGCCGAGCTCGCGGAGGCGCGCGTCGCCGAGGCCGAAGTAGTGGCCGAGCTCGTGGACGACGGTGTCGCGGACCTGCTCGCGCACCTCGTCCTCGGTGTCGCACATCCTGCAGATCGGGTCCTTGAAGATGGTGATGCGATCCGGCATCGCCCCTGCGTAGGTCCCGCGCTTGGTCACCGGCACGCCCTCGTAGAGACCGAGCAGGTTGCCGCGCTCGGAGTCCTCCTCGATCAGGAAGGCGACGTTCTCGACCTGCGCGGCGAACTCGTCCGGGATCGCGTCGAGGGCCTCGGCGACGAAGGACTCGAACCGCTCCATCGTGACGTCGACCACCGATCGGAGGGTAGTGGTGCCCACGCTGCACGGTCGAAGGACGCACCGTCCGGCACGTGCGCGCGATCGTGACGGATCCGTGTCGTGCGGTGGGCGGCTCGGTGACACCGGTCGTGGGCGCACCCAGCCCGGCGCATTTGACGCGATACCCGCGCGGCGTCCCGTGTGCACCGGTGACGGCGATGACCGCTGCCGACGGCGAGCCGAGGCGACCGCCCCGTCGCGAACGTCGGGAACGGAAGCGTCTTCACCACGACGCTCAATGGTGCGCGCAGGTGCGCGTCGCGACGAATCCGACGCGGTGGTGACCCAAGATCGCGGGCGCGGGTCGGTACGATTGACCCCTGCCTGAGTCGGGACAGTGCGCGTGATGAAGTTTGGACCCTCGAGAGCCGCGCTGGCCGCGCTTCTGCTCGCCCTCGCCGTCACGGCGGGCGTGAGCACGCGGTCCGATGCCGTGCGCCCTCTCACCCGCATCCCCCCGCCCTCCGAGTGCCGCGCGCTCGTCCGGTCCGAGGTGAAGGTCAAGGGCAAGCTCACCGTGGCGACGGAGAGCCCCGCGCTCGCGCCCTGGTACGCCAACAACGACCCGGCGAACCAGCAGGGCTACGAGTCCGCGGTCGCGTACCACATCGCGGCGGTCCTCGGCTTCAAGGCCACCCACGTCGTGTGGTACTCCGAGCCCTACTGGCTGAGCGAGACCGCCGGGCACAAGGCCTTCGACTTCGACATCAACGAGATCATCTACAACCCGAAGCTGACGACGAAGATCACGTTCTCGAAGAGCTACTTCAACGTCAACCAGTCCCTCGTCACGGTGAAGAACGACCTGGTCATCACGCAGCACTCGCCGAGCCAGCTCAAGACCTACCTCTACGGCGACGTGAAGGGCGTCGGGCTCGCGTTCATCTCCTCCAAGATCCGCCCGACGCGCCCGCCGCTCGTCTACTCGACGATGGCCCTCGCGATCTCGGCCCTCGAGGCGAAGAAGATCGACGCCATCGTCGTCGACACACCGAGCGGTCAGTACATCGCGAGCCAGCAGCTCACCGACGGCGTCCAGGTCGCCCAGTTCCACACGACGACGGAGCACTACTCGCTCGTCCTGCAGAAGGACAGCCGCCTCGCGGCGTGCGTGAACAGCGCGATCCTGTCGCTGGCGAAGAAGGGCCAGCTCGCCGCGCTGCAGAAGAAGTACCTCTCGATCTACAACTCGATCCCGTTCATCACGCCCTGAGCCGTCGCTCAGACCGGCTCCGTACACTGCATCCATGGCCAGGGCTGCCGTGCCGGCGTACTGGCTCGTGGACATGGACGGGGTCCTCGTGCGCGAGGAGACCATCGTGCCGGGCGCCGACCGGTTCCTCGACGCGCTGCGAGCGACGGGTCGGCGCATCCTCGTGCTCACCAACAACTCGATCTACACGCCACGCGACCTGTCCGCCCGCCTCGCGACGATCGGGCTCGACGTCCCGGAGGCCGAGCTGTGGACCGCCGCGCTCGCCACGGCGGCGTTCGTCCAGTCCCAGCGCCCCGCCGGCACCGCGTTCGTCCTCGGCGAGGCCGGCCTCACCACGGCGCTGCACGCGGTGGGCTACGTGCTCACCGACCGCAACCCTGACTACGTGATCCTCGGCGAGACGCGGACGTACAGCTTCGAGGCGATCACGACGGCGGTGCGCCTGATCGCCGCGGGCGCGCGGTTCCTCGCGGCGAACCCGGACCCGACCGGCCCGTCGCCGGACGGGATCCTGCCGGCGACGGGGTCGGTGGCCCAGCTCATCCGCCACGCGACGGGCAAGGCGCCGTACTTCGTCGGCAAGCCCAACCCGCTGATGGTGCGCGAGGGGCTCAACAAGATCGGGGGCCACTCCGAGGCGACCGTGATGGTCGGGGACCGCATGGACACCGACGTCGTCGCGGGGATCGAGGCGGGCCTCGACACGATCCTCGTGCTGAGCGGGGTCACGCGACGCGAGGACATCGAGCGCTTCCCCTACCGACCGGGGCGGATCGTCGAGTCGGTCGCGGACCTCGTCGACGAGCTCGCGGTGGTCGTCACGGCGTGAGGCAGGCCGTTGGATCGCTGGTGGCGGGCACCACGATCGCCCTCGCCACCGCGACGGCGCTGGCGGCCGGACCGACGGGCGACCCCGCCGCGATCGCGCTGTTCCGCCGCGCCGTCGCGGTGACCAACGCGCTCCCCGCCTACGTGCAGACCCAGTCGGGGTACGTGCGCATCCAGGACAGCCTCGGTCCCAAGAAGTTCGCCCACTGGGCGTGGGGCTGGGACCAGTTCAAGTCGGGCTACCACCCGGCGACCGAGCGCATCGTCATCGCCCAGCGCCACGGCCGGACCGCGTGGATCGAGGACACGCTGACGGCCGCGCCGAAGGGCTGCGGCGCGCCGAGCTGTCGGCAGGCCGCGCCGATCGAGTTCGTGATCACCCCGACCCACGCCTACTACGGCCTCGTCTCGTCGGGGTCGTCACCCCCGTGCTTCAACCCCTGGCCGCTCCGCCACGTCCCCTACGCGGCCGGCTCGCCGTGGTGGACGACCGCCGGGAGCTTCTCTGCGCCCGTCGCCGACGGCGCGCTCACCGAGCTGGTGTCCCGGCTCTCGATCGACGGCCGGGCGGTGACCGAGCACGACTGGATCTCGAGGTCCTCGCACGTGTTCGCGAGGTCCGTGCTGCGCCTCGCGGCGGGCGCGGGGCTCCCCGCGTTCACCTACCGCAACACCGACGCGCGCCTCAAGACGGCCCCGCACCTCCCGGCGCTCACGCTGTGCCCGAGCTCGGGGTAGGGGCGGGCCCGGTGGTGCCGCGCGGCATCGAGTCCTGCGTGATCGCACCGCGGCCCGGACGCCGCGCGCGGCGTGCCAGCACCACGAACGCCGTCACGCTGATCGCGAGGTAGGCGACCCAGACCACGACCTGGAGCGCCGAGGGGTGGTCGGCGTAGCCGAGGAGCGAGTGGAAGACGTCACCCACGCTCGAGGACTCCGCCACGATCCGGCTCGAGTCCCACAGCACGTGGCCGGAGGGGAGCCAGCCGAGGGCCTGCATGTTCTCGACGGCATCGGCGAGCAGCCCGGCGGCGAAGACCATGAGCACGACGCCGAGGATCCGGAAGAACCGCCCGACGTTCAGCCGGTGCCCGAGCTTGTAGATCCACCACGCGATGCCGAACGCGACGAGGAGCCCGCAGACGGCCCCCAAGAGCAGCCACCTCGAGTGGCTGGGCGAGGTGCCCTGCGCCGAGCTCGCAAAGACGATGGCGAGCGTGAAGACCATCGTCTCCACCCCCTCTCGGCCGACGGCCTGGAACGCGAGGGCGCCGAGCCCGAACCGTGCCCCGCCGCTCAGGGCCACGTCGCTGCGGCGCTCGAGCTCGCCGGACATCGTCCGGGCGTGGCGCTGCATCCAGAACGTCATGTAGGTCAGGACGGCGGCGGCCAGCACGTAGGTGACCGTCTCGAAGATGACCTGGGCGCGCGAGCCGTCGTAGCGGTGGATGAGCACGTAGGCCGCCACGCCGCCGGCCGAGATGAGCACGAACGCCGCCCCGACCCCCAAGAACACGTCGCGGAAGTGGCGGCGCTGTCCGGTCCGGTCGAGGTAGGCGAGCAGGATCGCGACGATCATCGACGCCTCGATGCCCTCGCGCAGGAAGATCACGAAGGTCGGGATCATGGACCGCCACCTGGGCCCCGCCCCGCGCGATCGAGCCGGTTCCGCGGCCGCATTAGGTTAGGCTAATCGAACGAATCCTCGGCGCACAACCGCGCGCCGCGACGGTCAGCCGCCGCCGGGTCCCTCGACCCAGATCCACTGCGCGGCGCTGCGCGGCAGCTCGAACGTGCGCGCGCCGCAGCGGACCCGCAGCGTCTCGCCGTCGGAGGTGGCGCCGCGGACCTCGACCTCGGTGCCCTCCTCGATGCCGTGGTCGGCGAGCGTCGTGAGC
Source organism: Acidimicrobiales bacterium (assembly GCA_035937595.1). Taxonomy (GTDB): domain Bacteria; phylum Actinomycetota; class Acidimicrobiia; order Acidimicrobiales; family RAAP-2; genus Palsa-459. The sequence continues at coordinate 275,659 of DASZHS010000005.1, read as the reverse complement.
AGCGCGCGCGCCTCGTGCTCGGCCACCTCCGAGATGCGGCGGATCGGCGCGACCACGCCGTGGTCGAGCGCCGCGAGGGCGACGAGCTTCCCGTAGGTCGGGGCGCGCCCCGGGATGGGGTTGCCGTGGGGGCACGTCGCGGGCTCGCCCATGGAGCGGTCGAGGCGGTCGACGACCACGTCGGAGAACGCGACGGCGAGCTCGTCCGCCTCGCCGTCGGCGGTCGCCCAGTCGAAGGCGAGCACGTCCACGAGCCAGCGCTCGAGCACGCGGTGGCGTCGCACGATCGCCGTCGCCGCCGCCTGTCCTGCGGCCGTGAGCGTCACGCTGCGGTCCTTGGCGACGTCGATCCACCCGTCGCGGGCCAGTCGCTGGAGCGCCACGCTCACCGTGGGCGCGGACACCCCGAGCCACGCGGCGAGCCGGCTCGGCCGGACGGTCTCGCCCTCGCCCTCGATGCAGTAGATGGACTCGAGGTACCGGTCGACCGTCGTCGACGTCGCCGAAGGACCCGGGTCGCCCACCACGGTTGGAGCCTACGGTCGGCGCGCGCGGCGCCTCCGGCTACTCGGCGCGGAGCTCGGGCAGCTGCGCCGCGCGGGCGAGCAGGTCGCGGTCGCGGTCCCAGGTGAGCAGCCGCTCGGCCTCGGTGACCGTGCACCACCGCAGCTCGTCGACCTCCTGGTTGGGCGTGAAGCTGCCCGCGACCTCGGACATCAAGAAGTAGGCGACGACCTTCGGGCGGCCCTTGCGGTGCAGGTACTCGGTCGTGCCGATGAACCTCGCGGTGCGACACGTGAGCCCGGTCTCCTCCTCGACCTCGCGGCAGGCGGCCTGCTCGTAGGTCTCGCCGGTGTCGAGCTTGCCCTTGGGGAACGTCCAGTCGCCCCGCAGCCCGCGCCACACGACGGCGACCCTCGGCTCCTCGCCGGACACCGCGCGCACGACGATGCCGCCGGCCGCATGGATGACGTCGGTCGACTCGAGCCGTGGGGCGAGCGTCGAGGTCACCGGGATCGACCCTACAAGTCACCAGGCGCCAGATCGGGGACTCCTAACGTGGCCGGATGCCCGTCGCGGCGATCCACGGCGTGCTCCGCGCCGCCGTCGTGATCGTCGCGGGCATCGGAGCCGGGGTCGCCAACGGCATCGCGGGCGGGGGGTCGTTCATCACGTTCCCCGTCCTCCTCGCCCTCGGGCTGCCGGCGCTCACCGCCAACGTCTCGTCCTCCGTCGGGGTGCTGCCGAGCTACGTCGGGGGCATCGCGGGGTTCCGCGCCGAGCTCGTCGGCAAGCGCCCGCTGCTCGTCTCGCTCGTCCCGGCGAGCGTGGGGGGCGCGCTCGTCGGCACCGCGCTCCTGCTGGGTGGGACGCCGGCGCAGTTCCGCGCGGTCGTCCCCTGGCTGATCGGTGGCGCGACCGTCGCGTTCGCGCTCCAGCCGCTCGTGCTTCGGGCGGTCGCCGGGGTCCCCCACGACCACCCCACCCGACGTGCCCTCCTCCAGGCGGGGACCTTCGCCATCGCCATCTACGGGGGCTACTTCGGGGCGGGGCTCGGGATCATGCTGCTCGCCGTCATGGGCCTCGCGCTCACCGATGACCTCGCGACGCTCTCGGGGCTCCGCAGCGTGCTCTCGATCCTCATCAACGCGGTCGCCGCGCTCGTCTTCGTGCTCCGCGGCCACCTCGCCTGGGACGTCGTCGTGTACCTGTGGATCGGGACGGGCATCGGCGGCGTCGTGGGCACTGCGGCGATCCGCCGCCTTCGCCCCGCATGGCTGCGCGCGCTCATTGTGGCCATCGGCGCGGCGACGACGATCCGCCTGCTCGCGTGACGAGGACCCGACGGCAGCAGCGAGCGCGTCGTGGCCGAACGGGCGCCGCGGTGGGCCACGGCCGTGCGCCGCCTGCGAGCGTGGGAGGAGCACGGAACTCGGTTGGTAGCGTCCGCGTCGCGGCGGGCGCCGATCGCCGAGACGCTCGATGCGCACGGAGAGGGAGCGGCCGATGCCCACGTCACCGACGCCGGGTGAGGCAACGCCGCGCCGGCGCCGGGCGCGCACGGCCACGCCCGCCTTCGCCTCGTCGTGGCGGCGCGAGCACCTGAGCGTCGAGGAGCGCGTCGCCCGGGGTCGCGCCGCCCGCGCGACCGCGCCTCGATCGAGTCACGCGGTGTTCGAGCCGTCGGACGATCGCCCCGATCCGATCGCGCTCCTCGAGCAGCAGGCGGCGAGCCGGGTGCCCTCGCTCGTCCCGATCCGCTACGGGCGCATGCTGGTGTCGCCGTTCACCTTCTACCGGGGCGCGGCGCTGATCATGGCGACCGACCTCGCCCCGACGCCGCGCTCGGGCGTCACGGTGCAGCTCTGCGGCGACGCGCACCTGTCGAACTTCGGGCTCTTCGGGACGCCGGAGCGTCGGCTCATCTTCGACATCAACGACTTCGACGAGACGCTGCCCGGACCCTGGGAGTTCGACGTGAAGCGCCTCGCCGTCAGCTTCGAGGCGATGGCGCGCTTCCGCGGCTTCTCGGGCGGGGACCGTCGCGACGTGGTCACCGAGAGCGTGCGCGCGTATCGCGAGCGCATGGCCGACGCCGCGAGCCGCGGCACCCTGGAGGTCTGGTACGACCACTTGGAGGTGGGCAGCCTGCTCGACCAGGTCGCCGCCGAGGTGCGGCGCGGCCAGCTCACCAAAAAGGAGGCGAAGGCGGCCAGGGCCGTCGTCGACAAGGCGTGGACGCGCGACAGCGGGCGCGTCGCGACCAGGCGCGCGAGCCGCGTGGACGGGCAGCTTCGGATCGTGGCGGACCCCCCGGTGATCGTCCCGCTCGAGGACGTCGTGGCAGCCGGCTCGGCCTGGGAGGACGCCGAGCCGCTGGTCAAGTCGCTGCTCGCGTCGTACCGCGAGACCCTGGGCGTCGAGCACCACCCCCTCGAGGAGTTCCGCTACGTGCACGCCGCGCTCAAGATCGTCGGCGTCGGCAGCGTCGGGACCCGCTGCTACATCGTCCTGCTCGTCGGCCGCGACGACGCCGACCCCCTCATCCTCCAGGTGAAAGAGGCCCAGGCGTCGGTGCTCGAGGGCGTCGTCGCCGAGAGCGAGCACCCGCACCACGGCCAGCGTGTCGTGGCCGGCCAGCGCCTCCTGCAGGGCGCGTCGGACATCTTCTTGGGATGGCAGCGGATCACGGGCAGCGACGGGGTGGCGCGCGACTACTACCTCCGCCAGCTCCACGACTGGAAGGGGAGCGCGAACGCCGAGGTGCTGCGCGTGCCCGGCGCCACCCTGTACGCGCGCCTCTGCGGGGCGACGCTCGCCCGCGCGCACGCACGCTGGGGGGACCGGATCGCGATCGCGTCGTACCTCGGGCGCTCCACGGTGTTCGACGAGGCGATCGCGGACTTCGCCGAGGCCTACGCCGACCAGAACGAGCGGGACTACGAGGCGCTGGTCAGCGCCGTCGGGTCCGGCCGCGTCGAGGCGGCGACCGGGGTCTGAGCGGGCGGGGCGGCGGCCGGCGGCGCGACCGCTACGACGCGCCCGGCCCCGGCGCGCGCAGCGCGCCCTGCCCCTGGACGACCGGCCACTCGGCGGTGCGCGGCCACACCGACAGGACCGGGGGCGCAGCCGCCTTCTTCCCCGGGAGCGCGACCGGGCTCACGTAGCCGATGATCGGGTCGCCCTGGGCGGTCTCGGAGGCGGGGAGGAACCACCCGCTGTTCCACACCGCGGAGGCCACCGCGTAGGGACCCGAGTTGCCCGAGACGACGTCGATCTGCTTGCCCCGCACCCCGATGACGATGCCGACGTGCGCCCCCCACAGCGGGGTGAGCACGCCCCAGACGACGGCGTCGCCGACCGCCGGCGTCGCGTGGAGCCCCGCGAGGAACTGCTGGCGTGCCCGGCCCCAGGTGACGAACGTCTTCGAGGCCCCCGTGATGCCGGACGTGTCGATCCCGGCGTTCTCCCACACCCACTGGGCGAAGTCGCTGCACCACTCCTCGGTCGCCGTGCCCTTCGCGCACCCCTGCGTCGAGCCCCGGTTGAAACTCGCCGTGAACGGGTTGCAGTTCGAGCCCGCCGGGGTGTCCTCCACGTGGGCGTGGAACTGGTCCTGGGACTCCGCGGTGAGCACGATCCTCGGGATGAGCCCGACGAGCCCGCCGGAGGCCACGAACACCTGGGTCGCACCCCCGACGTCGACGGCAACGGGGTCCGCGCCGGCGAGCTGCTCGGTGAGCGGCTGCATCGTCACGTCCTCGACGGTCGCGGTCGGCGCCGTCGCCGACGCGACGTGGAACAGCTCGAGGTGCGAGGTCGGGCTCACGGCCGCCACCACGTAGCCGGCTGCGCTCGCGGCGATCGAGGCCGTCTGGCCCGCGACGACCCGCTGGTGGGCGAGGGCCGAGACGTCCTGGAAGGAGTCGCCCACGAGCGACACCGTCGGGATCGACACGACGAGCGCGTGGCCGGACCTCGTCACGGTCGCGACCTCGGTCGGCAGCCCCGCGAGGGCCGTCGGCGGGGAGGCGAGTGCGGGGAGGTGCAGCGACGCCGAGACGTCGCGCACCGACCACAGGTGGTAGCCCATGTCGTCGTCGGTGAACTCGACGAGGTCGCCGTTGGGCGCGAGCGCGTAGACCGCCGAGAGGCCGAACCCGTCCGGCGCGGCGACGACGGCCGGGGCGCCCACGATCTGGGGGCCCTCCGCGAGCGCCGACACGTCGACGTAGTACCAGGGGTGCGCGGGGTCGGCCGTGAGCGTGAAGCTGACGAGCGCGCCGCTCGTCGCTCTCGCGTAGACCGAGGTGGCGAAGCCCGTCTGGGAGAGCACGACCGGGTCGCTCGCGATCGTCTGGCCGCCGGTCGCCGCGGTGCGCGAGGTGAGGTCCGAGGCGAACCACGGGTCCGAGGCGGGTCGGTCGTTCTCCACCTCGTCGAGGTTGCCGCTCTGCGTGCGGAAGAAGACGCGGGTCACCCCCGACGGGTCGACGACGACGGCCGGGGTCCCCGCGGCCAGCGGGGCGGTGCCGAGGACCGTCACGTCGGCCGATGTCCAGCCCTTCGCGCTCGGCCCGGAGGTGAACACGACCACGTGGCTCGCCGTCGTCCTCGCCGCGACCACGAGGACGCCGTTGGGCGCCTGTGCCACGCTCGCCGGCCCGACGACGGACGCCGAGGACTCGAGCGCGGTGAGGTCCGTCGCGATCCAGGAGCTGACCGGTCGCGTCGACGGCGCGACCTCGAGGAGGTGGCCGCGCAGCGCGGCCGACGCCAGCGGGAACTGCGGCAGGACCTCGGGGATCGCCGGCGCCACCACCGCGGCCGGCGTCGGCCCGCGCCCCAGCACGCTCGGGGGGACCCGGGTGGCGGACGCGGGCACACCCCAGAGCAGCGCGCCCACGACGAGGACGGCCACGCCCGCGGCGCGGCGCGCCGGGGTCGTGCGCATCCTGCGTGCGGCCCCGCGAGCGGCGCACCGCGGCGCTCGCGCGGGTATGGACGTGCGGGGCACCCCGGCCTCCTTGGAACCGATCAGCACCGGTCGGAACGGCCCTCCACCTGGGCGAAAAGGTACCAGTGGCGGCACGGAAAGGGAAGGCCCGGGTCGTAGCCTCTGGGTCACCCCACGAGCCGCGCCAGGAGGCAGATGTCAGCGAAGTGGACCCCGCGGGTGGCCCTGGTCGGCGTGGCGCTGGCCATCTCGGGCGTGCTCGCCGCCCCGGCCACGCCCTCGGGCGCCTCGCGGCCCGTCGAGGCCGCCGGCCTCGTCACGGTGCAGCGCCTCCCCGCCCTCCCCCTCGGAGCGGTGCGCGCGGGTCGCGCACCCGTCGACCAGCGACTGTCGATGCGCGTCGTGCTCACCCCGCGCGACCCCGCGTCGCTCGGCAGGTTCATCACGAGCGTGTCGTCGCCCTCGTCGCCCTCGTTTCGCAGGTACCTCCCGCGCGGCCAGTTCGCGCGGCGCTTCGGCCCGACGAGCGAGGCCATCGCGGCCGTGCGTGCCGAGCTGCGCCACGACGGCCTCGCGGTGACGGCGCTCTCCTCGAGCCACCTCGTGCTGTCCGTCAGCGGCACCGCGACGCGGTTCGCCGCGGCGCTGCACGCCCCGGTGTGGCGCTGGCGGCTCCCGAGCGGCGCGACCGGCTACCGGCTCGGGCGCGCCGCGCGCCTCCCCGCGTTGGTCGCTCGCTACGTGAGCGGCGTCGCCGGTGTGTCGTCGCTCGTCCGCGAACGGTCCTTCGCGCGGCTGCGCACGCGCGACCTCGACACGGTCTTGCGCCGAGGCCTCGTCACCGCACGGGTGGTGCACCCCGCGACCGGGCCGGGCTCCCCGTGTCCCGGCGCGGCCGCGCCGCCCTCCGGCACCTTCCTGCCCCAAGCAGAGGGGCAGGCCTACGGGATCCAGACCGCGTGGAACCACGGCTTCGACGGCACGGGCCGCACCGTGGCCGTCGAGGAGTTCGCGCCGTACTCCTCGTTCGACGTCCTCACCTACGACAAGTGCTTCGGGCTCGTCCTCCCGTCGGCGACGTCGGACCCGCTCGTGCACAACGTGCTGGTGGACGGCGGGACGTCGAAGGGCAGCGCCGTCGGCTCGGACGAGCCCACGCTCGACATCGAGGAGATCCGCGCGCTCGCGCCGGGTGCGAGCGTCCAGGTCTACCTCGGGCCCAACAACGTGACCGGGCCGATCGATACCCTGCAGCGGATCGCGACGGACGACACCGCCCAGGCCGTGAGCATCTCGTGGGGCATCTGCGAGGTGTTCAGCGACCACGGGGGCGAGACCGCGATCTTCCAGCAGATGGCGGCCCAGGGCCAGACGGTCTTCGCCGCCTCGGGGGACAGCGGCTCGTCGGACTGCATCGGCCAGTCCCCCTCCTCGGGCGCGCCCCTCACCGCACCGGCGGTCGACGACCCCGCCTCCCAGCCGCTCGTGACCGGCGTGGGCGGGCTCACCGTGAACAACCTCTCGCCCCTCGACGAGACCGTCTGGAACGACTGCGTCGGCCAGCCCGGCTGCCTCGCCGACGCGAGCGGCGGCGGGGTCTCGAAGGTCTACGGCCGCCCGGCGTGGCAGGTGGCCCCCGGGACCCCGACGGGGACCGCCCCCGGCGCGCACACCCGGCTGGTCCCGGACCTCTCGGTGATGGGCGACCCCTCGACCGGGATGCTCATCTACTTCCAGGGCTCCTACCAGGCGATCGGGGGCACGTCGATGGGCGCCCCGCTCATGTCGGCGCTCGACGTGGTCGCCGCGCAGGCGTGCTCGGTGACCACGCTCGGCTTCCTCAACCCGCTCCTCTACTCGATGGGCCGGCACGGCGGCGTCTTCGACGACGTGACGACGGGCAACAACGCCATCGCCATCAAGCCGTGGCGCGCGCACCAGTACGACGCGACGGCGGGCTACGACATGGCGTCGGGCCTCGGGTCGCCGCGACCCGCGACGTTCCTCCCCGCGCTGTGCGACGGCCCGGCGACGGCGAGCGCCTCGCCGACGACGCCCGGCGTGCTCTCGACGTGGGCGCTCGGGTTCCACGCCGGCGCGCAGGCCTACCCGCCCGGCGCGACGATCACCGTCGCCACCCCACCGGGCACCACCCTGCCGGGCACCCCCGCGCAGTGGTCCGTGACCGACACCGCCGGGACCCAGCCGCCGAGCCAGGTGCACCTCGCGAGCTCGGCGACGAGCACGACCGCCAACCTCGCCACGCTCACGCTCGCCAACGAGCCGGTGGCCGTCGACCTCGTCGGCGTGCACGTCGTCGGCGTGACGAACCCGAGGGCCGTGGGCACCGCGACCGTCTCGGTCACCGACTCGGTGGACCACCTCGCCGCGATCGCTCCGCTCAGCCTCGCCGCCCCGACGCCGTCCGCCGTCACGTCGACCGTGTCGGTGAAGACCCACCGCGCCGCCATCGGGAGCGCGGGCGTGACGGTCACGGTGCACGTCCGCGACGCCGCGGGCAACGCGGTGCTCGGCGCGCGCGTGACGACGTCGACGACCGGCCGCGGCCGCACGCTGCTCTTGCGCGCCGTGACCAACGGGCTCGGCGTGACCACCTTCGCCTTCCGCGACGACCGCGTCGAGACCTCGCAGGCCACGGTCGCCGCGAACGGGATCCCCGTCGGCACGGTCAAGGTCGCGTTCAAGAACCCGTGGCGCGCTCGCGCGCTCCGGTCGCGCACCGGGCTCGCCCACGTCCTCGGGGCGCCCGCCGTCGTGGCGGTCGGCCACTCGACCGCGTGGGTCGGGCTGGTTCGGGTCGTGGGCGGCTCGCTCGTCGCGGTCGTCCCCCACGGCGCCGGGCTCGACGTCGCGCCGCTGCCCGCCGCCACCCCCCGTGCCGCCGACACGCCCTCGCTCGTGCGCGCCGGCGGGTGGCTCTACGCCGCCTACCGCGCGACCGACGGGCACCTCGTCGTGCTCCGCCAGGGCGGCGCGCCCCACCTCGCCGGGTGGCGAGCCGAGGACCTCACCGCGCAGCACCGCGCGTCGATCGTCTTGAGCGACCCGCGGATCGTCCTCGCCGGCCGCGGCACCGCGACGCGGCTCTCGATCGCGTGGGTGTCACGCTCGCGGCTCGTCGAGCGCACGACCGCCTCGCTGCGCGCGCCCACGAGGTTCTCGACCGTCGACCTCACCGACGCCGCGTCGCTGCCGTCCTTCGCCACCGGCGACGTCGCCGAGGTGCGCAACGGCGCCGACGACGCCTTCGTCTTCTCGACGCTCGACGGGCGTGAGCTCATGATCGCGCGCGACCAGGGGCGGTGGTCGGCCGACGACCTGGCCGCGAGCGCCGGCCTCGACGTCGGCCGCGGCGACGCGATCGCGGGCAACCCGACCGCGGTGCCCTCGCGGCTCGGGACCACCATCGCGGTCGTGACCCGCGGGCGGCGTGTCGACGAGTTCGTGGGCACGTTCGACAACTGGACCGCCGACACCATCGTGGCCGGGGCGGCGGGGTCGAGCCCGCCCGCGGGCCACGCCACGCTCCCCTCGCTGCACGGCGACCCCGTCGTCGTCGCGCGCGGCTCGGTGACCGACGTGGTCGTCGAGTCGGCGACGGGACGCATCGTCGAGCTCAGCTCGCTCGGCGTGGCGGACCCCTGGGCGGCCTACGACCTCACGACGCTCGCACGGGTCCCGCGTGGCGCGACGACGGGTGCCGTCGCCCTGCCGGGGGGCGCTCTCACGCTGCTCTGCGCGGTCGGCGGGCGCCTCGTCGTGGTCAGCGGGGGCATCGGCTGACCGCGTCGCGGCCGCCCGTGCGCCTAGCGTTGGCGTCTGCGGAGCGGAGCGGCGGGCACGAGACGCCCGCCCAGAGGGCCGGCTGGTGACACGACGAGCACGACGGGCGCCCATCGTCGCGGTGCTGGCCGCCGCCGCGCTCCTCCCGGTCGCGACCCTCCCCTCCGGTGCGGCGGCGCCGCACCGCGCGCGCGTGGCGCCGGCGGCGTCCGCCGCGAGGGGCCTCTCGGTCGTCCAGTACGCCGCGACGAGCCCGCCGCCGCTCCCGTGGAACGCGCACCTGCTCTCCGGGCGCGACCCCTCGACGCTCACGGCCTCGGGGCCGCGCGCGGCCCCCGACGCCGACGGCGGGACCCAGGTCGTCTACCGCAACCCCGCGGGCGACGTGATCTGGCTCGACGGGGCGGCCGTCGGGCGGTTCGTGTCGGTCGATCTCTCGGCCGTCACCGGGCTCGCGCCCTTGCGGAGCGAGCCGGTGGCCGCCGTCAGCCCCCGCGGGCTCGACGAGGTGTTCTGCGTGACGCGCTCGGACCACCTCCTCGTGCTCACCTGGGACCCCTACCGGCGCCGCCCGCTCGGCCGCGCCGGCCCCGTCGACCGCTACGCCTTGTGGACGCGCACCGACCTCACCCAGCTCGGCGGCCCGCTCGTCGTCGGCACGCCGTCGGTCGCGGTCCAAGGCGGTGCGACCGAGGTGTTCACGCGCACGGCGTCGGGCGACCTCGTCGAGTACGCGAACGACGGCAGGTACGGCCACCGCTGGAACGGCTACGACCTCACCACGATCGCCGCCGGCCCGACGCTCGCCTCTGACCCCGCCGCCTTCTACGACCCCGCGACCGCAGAGGTGCGCGTCGCGGCGACCGAGCTCGCCCCGCACCGCGGCGACGTCGTCGTGTTCACGCCGAACGACGTCGGCGGGCGCGTCTGGTCCGTCGACGACGTGACCGCGGACACGACCACGCCGCCCGCCTCGGCGGGGGTCGCCGCGGTCGTCTGGGAGGGCCAGCCGACGCTGTTCGCCGCGGGCCCGACGGGCGACCTCACCGAGTACGCCGGCGCGGACACGGCGAAGGGGACGACCTGGGCCGTGAGCGACCTCACGGCCGCGACGACGGGCGCGCCCGAGATCGTCGGCACGCCGTCGGCATCGGTGTCGGGCGCGCGCGTGGCGGTCGCGGGCGTGGCGGCGCTGTGGGGCGACCTGTTCGAGTTCTCGGCGACCACGACGGCGGGCGCGTTCACCGCGACGGACGTCTCGATCTCGGGGAGCGGCCCGACGCGCACGGTGGCGGGCACGCCCGCGGCGCTGTTCGTCGGGGGCCAGCTGTCCATGTACGCCGCGGCCGTCGCGGTCCCCGCCCCCGAGGGCACCGGCGTCTACTCGATCCCCTACGCCAAGTGGGCCCAGGCGCTGAAGGACGGGTGGCCGATCCTGGGGGTGACCGGCGGGCTCGGGTCCCAGTGCGCGCCGTGGACGTCGCTGCCCTCGCCCACCCCGGGGGTCGGGCCCGACGAGACCGTGGGCCAGGTGATCCAGGCGAGCCACGAGCGCGAGACCTGGCTCAGCTTCTGGACCGTGTCGGGCCCCGGGACGCCGCCCTCGTCGTCGTGCACGAAGGAGCCGGGGCCGTACACGGCGAGGACCTACTACCAGCACGGCTACGCGGCCGGCGCCTACGTCGCGACCGTGATCGACGGCTACCGCCACGACGGCCTCGCCCTCAAGCCTGACTGGGTGCTCTTCGACCCCGAGGGCTACCCCGACAACCACTCGGGGCTGTGGGGGCCGACGAAGCCGCCGTCGGCGCGCTCGAGGTCGGTCGCGGACTGGTACGCGATCCTCAATGGGTGGCGCAGCGGGCTTGCTTCCGTCGACCCCTCGCTCAAGGCCGGGCTCTACGCCAACCAGTACGAGTACATGGCCTACGCCCTGTACAACCAGCCGTTGCCGACCTTCATCGCGGGCGCCTTCGCGCAGGTCACCGTCGGGGGGAAGCGCCAGCTCGAGGCGCCGACGCGCACCGCGTTCGGCCCCAACATCTTCGGGTTCATCATGTACAACTCCGGCTTCGTCCCGTCGTGCGCCGAGGTGACCAACGAGCGACTGCTCCTCACCCAGGCACCGTGGAACGGCGCCTACAACACGATCCAGATCACGCCCGGGCGGTACTGCCCGCCCGGACCCGGGTAGCGAGCGGCCGCGGCGGGCCGGCGGCGACCGCCGAGCGGTAGGTTGCGCCCATGGCCCCAGACGAGCCGACGGTCGCCGCGAGCGCCACCACGGACGGCACGGCGGCGACGACGACGGTCGGCGACGCGGCGGCGGACGCGGCGGGGACCGACGAGGGCACCAAGGACGACGCCGGGGCCGCCGGGAGCGCGCGCGACGGCGACTCCTTCGACCTGCGGGGCATCGTGCGGCAGTTCACGGCGCCGATGATCGAGTCGCTGGACGCACGGCTGCGCGAGCAGGTCGAGGCGCACGCCGACGCGCTCTTGGACGAGAAGGTGGACGCGGCGGTCTCGGACCGCCTCGCGACCATCGAGCGCGCGATCGCCGACCTCTCGCGCTCCCTCGAGGGGCTGGAGCGCCGGCTCGCCACCCTCGAGCACGCCGACAGCCCGCTCGACCTCGAGTAGGGCCCGGGGCAACCCCCGGGGCCACGCGCTCGCGTGCCCCTACGACAGGACCTTCGAGAGGAACTCCGCGAACCGGGGGTTCGTTGGGGTGGCGAGCACGCCCGGTGGACCAGCCTCGAGGATCTCGCCGTCGTCCATGAAGGCGACCTGGTCCCCCACCTCGCGGGCGAAGCCGATCTCGTGGGTGACGACGACCATGGTCATCCCGTCGGTGGCGAGCCCGCGCATCACGTCGAGCACCTCGCCGACCAGCTCGGGGTCGAGGGCGCTCGTCGGCTCGTCGAAGAGCATGAGCTTCGGCTCCATCGCGAGCGCACGGGCGATGGCGACGCGCTGCTGCTGGCCGCCGGAGAGCTGCGCGGGGTACGCGTCGGCCTTGTCGGCGAGCCCGACGCGGTCGAGGAGCTGGCGCGCCCGAGCGCGGACGGCCGCGCGGTGCTCGCGCCGCTCCCGCCACGCACGGCCGGTCACGACACGGCGGGCTTGCTCGCCCCGTGTCCGGTGCACCTTGGCTCGGGTGCGCACGTGCAGGGGCGCGAGCGTGACGTTCTCGATGGCCGTGAGGTGGGGGAAGAGGTTGAAGCGCTGGAAGACCATCCCGATCTGCGCGCGCATCCGGCAGATCTGGCGGTCCGTCAGCTCGTAGAGCGTGTCGCCCTTCTGGCGGTAGCCGACGAGCTCGTCCTCCACGCGCAGCCGGCCACCGTCGATCTTCTCCAGGTGGTTCACGCAGCGCAGGAACGTCGACTTGCCCGAGCCCGAGGGCCCGAGGATGCACGTCACCGTGCCGCGCTCGACGCGCAGGTCGACGCCTCGCAGCACCTCGAGGCGGCCGAAGCGCTTGCGGACACCCAGGGCGTCCACCATGGCGACGCCCGTCGCGTCGAGTCCCGGCGGACTCGCCGTCGATCCCGCGCTCACCCGTGCCCGCCCTGCGGCGCCGGCACCGGCACGGACTCCCCCGCGCCGCCCGGCGCGAAGACCGCCACTCGTCGCTTGGTGACCATCCTCGCCCAGAGCTGGACGAACCGGTCCGGCCGTTCCGCGGCGGTGCCCCTGCGGTAGTGGCGCTCCAAGAAGTACTGCGCGACCGACAGCACGCTCGTCATCGCGAGGTACCACAGCGAGATGGTGATGAACGGCGGCACGAGCTGCGCGGTGTTCGCCCCGGTCGCCTGGGCCTGGAAGAACAGCTCGGGGATCCCGACGAACGCGGCGAGCGACGAGGTCTTGAGCATCGAGATCACCTCGTTGCTCGTCGGCGGGATGATCACTCGCATCGCCTGGGGGAACACCACCTTGCGCAGCGTCAGGATCCGACCCATCCCGAGCGACTGCGCCGCCTCCTGCTGGCCGGCGTCGATCGAGAGGATGCCGGCGCGGAAGATCTCGGCCATGTAGGCGGCCTCGTTCAGCCCGAGCCCGAGGACGGCGGCGGCGATGAAGCCGGTGATGACCTTGTTCGGGTCGAGGTGCCAGAAGGCCGGGCCGAAGGGGACGCCCAGGCTGAGCGACGGGTAGACGGTCAGGATGTTGTACCAAAAGAAGATCTGGACGATGACGGGCGTTCCGCGGAAGAACCACGTGTAGGTCCACGCGGTCCCGGAGAGCAGCGGGTTCGGCGAGACGCGGAGCGTCGCGACGAGCAGGCCGCCGGTGATGCCGACGACCATGGCGAGGAGCGTGATCCAGAGCGTCTCCACGACGCCCTGCAGGTAGGGCGCGGAGAACAGCAGCTGTCCGACCTGGTCCCACCCGAAGCGCCAGACCTGCCCCCTCCCGGTCGGCGAGGGGATCTTCGAGAGCAGCGTGTGGACCAGCATCGCCACGAGGACGACGAGGACCACCGCGGCGACCCACCGCCCGGGGTGGCGGACGGGCACCGCCTTGATCGGGGCGTCGCGCGGCTCCGCCTCCACGGTCACGCCTCTGGCCGGCAGCCGTGCTGCGTGGGCTCAGAGCGTGGGGTCGTTGATCTTCGCCGCCTTCACCGCGCCCGCCGACACGCCCCAGTGCTTGAGGATGTAACCGTAGACGCCGTTCTTGATGAGCACGTTCATCGCCGCCAGGAGCGCCTTGTCGAAGCTGGTCTTCTTCGACGTCGCGATCCCGTACGGCGCGACGTTGATCGCCTTGCCCGCGAGTTTGAAGACGCCCTTCGACTGGGTGACGATGTAGCCCGCGACCTGGGAGTCCGCGAAGCCGGCCTGCTGGCGGCTCGACGCCACGGCGCTGTTCGCCGCGGTCTGGGTGGGGTAGGTCGTGATCGAGATCTTCTTGTTCGACGGGCACTTCGCGTTCTGCGTCGTCGCGTCCGTCTGCTCGACCGTGCCGGTCTCGACCGCCACGGAGTGCCCGCAGAGCGCGGCCAGCGAGTTCAAGACGAGCGAGGAGTTGTGCTTCACGTAGAAGGCCTCGCCAGCGACGAAGTAGTCCGTGAAGTTCACCGACTTCTCCCGCTTGACGGTGTCGGTGAACGACGAGTTGGCGATGTCCACGGCGCCGCTCTGCAGGCGCGGGAGGATGTTGTCGAAGGTCACGTTCGTCGGCTTGAACCGGAGTCCGAGGGTGATCGCGAGCGCGTTGCCGAGGTCGGCGTCGAAGCCGATGATCGTCGAGTGGTTGGCGGCGAGGAACTCGTCCGGCGGATAGGTGGCGTCGAAGGCCTCCGCGAGGCCGCTCGACTTGCTCTTCGCCTTGATGGACGCCGGCACGAGCTTCGCGGCCGCGGCGTTGAAGGTGGCCACGGGGTGCGTGTTCGGCCGCGGTGCGGCCCCGGCGAGGGTCACGACACCGGTCACCGCGAGCGCGGCGACCGTGGCGCCGGCCGCCGTCCGACGGGCCGTCCGAACGAGTGCTGTCGTCATCGTCGCTTCCCTCCCGGCTGCCCGATCCGGGCAGCGCCGCCGCGATCCTCGCACCGGTCGGTGCGTCCTTCAAGTATGGGCTTCACCCACACGACGCGTGACGTGGCGGGTGCCGACGCGCAGGGGTCGGGGACGTCTCAGCGACGCCGGGTGCCGCAGGTGGCGCTGAAGGAACGTCACCGCGACGGTCGCGACGACGCCGATCGAGGCGGCGGCGGCGACGGCGCGCCGTCGCGGAGCGGGCGCGCCGCGTACAGGTCGCGGAGCAGGCTCACCTCGGCCGCGTGGTGGACCACCTCGTCGAGCACGTGGAGCACGAGGTCGGTGGTGCTCGCCTCGCCGTGCGCCCCGAACGCCTCGCCGATCGGCTGGCGCCACCGGGACAGCTCGAGGGCGACCATGCCCTCGCGCCAGCGCCGCCAGTTGCGATGGAGCGCGGCGAGCGCGCCGGTCGCGGTGTGCGGCACGTCGGGGTCGCCCTCGAACGGCATCCCGCCGTCGCACAGCCACGTCGCGAACCCGCCGATCGCGTGGCATGCGAGGTGCGTCATGCGCCACGCGATCGTCGTCACCGGCGCGACGGCGAGCCCACCGGTTCGGTCCCCGTCGCAGACCCACGCGCCCGTCGCGTCCGGCCGCACGGTCCAGCACCCCGCGACCGGCTCCCAGAGGAGCTCGTCGTCGGTCAGGCCGTCGAGTCGCTGCGTGAACCGCTCCACGGCGACGTCGAAGACGCCGACGATCGCGTCCACGTAGGCCTGGTCCACGCTGTCCACGTGGTGTCCCCGCTCAGCTTGCGGCGTCGGTCACGTCGCCCGCGGCCACATGCACCTGGCGGTGACGGATCGCTGGGACGCGCGGGCCGGGGAGCACGGTCCCGGTCAGGTTGATCGGGTCCGAGCCCGAGAGCGTGACCTGCCCGCCGGATCGACCGCCACGGCGCTCCGCGAGCAGGTCGGCCGCGTCCTGGGTCGCGTACTGCTCGCCCGAGACGCCCGAGACGAACCGGCCGCCGACGACCTCGCCGCGCGCCTCGAGCCGACGCAGCGCCCAGACCACGTGGCGCCAGGGCACCCGGACGCTCTCGCGGCTCGTGAGCTCGTAGGCGACGACGCCCCAGCGAACGAGCAGCTGGACGGCGACGCGCTCGGCGAGCTCCTCGAGCTCGACGCCCGTCGGCTCGCCGGGCGGCGACGCGACGACGCTCCAGCGACCCTCCCCGACCCCGGTCCCGGCGTGGGCCCGACGCGGCTGGCGGGCGAGCCGCGCCACGGGCAGCCGACGCTGCCGTGCGCGGAATCGCGCACGGGCGTCGAGGAGCGAGCGCACCGCGGAGAACGCGTCGGCCGTCGCGATGCCGCGCGCGACGAGGTCCCAGAGCCCCTCGTCGACCTCGACGGGCAGCCGGTGCGCGGAGGTGGCGAGCTCGGCGCGGAACTGGGCCCCGTGGCGCTCGAGCGCGTCGAGGAGGTCGCGCGACGCGCCGTGCGGCGGGGGCGCCGGGACCTCGCCGAGCCGGACGGCGCGCAGCAGCCAGGCGAGGTCGTCGCGGCAGACCAAGGAGAGAGGCGTCGCCGCCGAGGGGGTGGCCGCGCCACGACGGGCGGGGTCGTCGTCGGGTCGAGGGGTGAGCCTCGCCCAGGCCACCTCGCCGGAGAGGCACAGCTCGTCGAGCCACGTGGGGTCGTAGTGGGCGACGCGTGCGGGGAGCACGTGGGCCTCCCAGTCCGCGGCGGGCAGCTCGATCCCCTGCAGCTGCTCGATCGCCGCGAGCACGCCCGCGCGGCCCTCGAACCGCGAGGACGCCTCGACGCGCTGCCACTCGCAGAGGAAGTCGACGTAGTCCGAGAGCCCCACCGGCTCGATGCGGCGACGACGTCGCTGGCGCGCGAGGCCGTGGCACCGCACGAGCAGGTGGCGCGCGCACCAGCGGCCGTCGGGCAGTGCGATCGCGTAGCCCTGCGCCTCGAGGGCGGCCATCGCGGTACGCGCCCGCGGGACGCTGAGCGGCGCACCGAGCAGCGGCCCCGCCCCGAGCTCGGCGTCACCAACGAGGACCTCGATCGAGACCGGGCCCGCGTGCTGCAGGTGGCCGCGCACGCAGTCCGAGGCCGCGGCGTCGTCGTCGTGCAGCCCGCCCGCGTCGGCTCGGCGCTCCGCGGCGACCCACGCGCCGTCGAGGACCACGAGCCGGTCGGCCTCGGCGAGCTCGTCGGCGAAGCGCTGCCATGCAGCGACGGGGCGCGCGACGACGAGGTCGTCGAGCAGCTCGTGGAGCTCGTCGGCGGAGCGCACCCGCGGCGCGGCCGTCGCCACGACGTCGGCGACGACCTGCTCGTCGAGCGGGTCGGCGGCGACCGGGCCGTTGGGCAGCCCGTCGGATCCGATCGGGCCGAGCCCGCGCCGCAGCTCGACCGCGCGGCTGCGACGCTCCTCGAGGGGTGCGTCGTCAAGGAAGGTGAAGGGTGCGCCGTTCAGGATCCCGTGGGCGAGGACCGACGGCTCGGGCGACTCCACGAGGACCACCTCGACCGCCCCGCTCGCGATCCGCTCGAGGAGCGCCTCGAGCCCGACGACGTCGAGCGGCTCGAACAGCACGTCGTCGACGGTCTGGCGGACGAGCGGATGGTCGGGGACCGGTATCGGGCCCGCGGGCGCGTTCTCCTGGCACGCGGCGAGCGACGGCCAGGTCGCCGCCATCAGGTCGTCGGCCTCCATGCGCTGGAGGTGGATCGGGCGCCGCCCTCGCGTCGTCGCCCGCGGCATGACGAGCGCCCGCGCGACGTTCCAGCGCCACCTGGCCCCCAGCATCGGCAGCGGGAGCACGGCCTGGGTGAGGATCTCGCGCGCCTTGCCCGCCGGCACCATCTTCACGACGTCGGTGAGCGGGAAGGAGTGGTGCGGTCCGAGGGCGATCGTGACGGCGTCGTCGTTCGCGGCGGCCTGCAGCTCGAAGTCGAAGGTCACGCAGAAGCGCTTTCGCAGCGCGAGCCCGAGCGCCCGGTTGATCCGCCCCCCGAGCGGCGAGTGCACGACGAGCTGGGCGGCCTCGTTGTCGTCGAAGAACCGCTCGATGACCAGCCGGTCCGTCGTCGGCAGCACGCCGAGGGCGCGACGCCCCGCCTCGAGGTAGGCGACGACCAGCGCGGCGACGTCCTCGCCGACCCCCGCGGCGTCGTGCACGGCCGTGCGTGCCCCGTCGGCGTCGCCGGCCGCGAGGTAGCCCTCGGCGAGGGCGCGCAGCGACGAGACCTGGGCGGACAGCTCGGCCGTGCGCGCGGGTGCCTCGCCGAGCCAGAACGGGGTGGTCGGCGGGAGCCCCTGGGCGTCGGCCACCCGGACCGTGCCGATCTCGACCTTGAGCACGCGCCACGAGTGCGTGCCGAGGAGGAAGATGTCGCCGGCCGCCGCTTCGATGGCGAAGTCCTCGTGCACCGAGCCCACCGTCACGTCGTCGGGGTCGAGCACCACGCGGTACTCCCCGGTCTCCGGGATCGCCCCGGCGCCGAGCAGCGCGGCGAGGCCGGCCGAGCGCCGCGGCCGCACGACGCCGTTCACGCCGTCGAGGTGCAGGTGCGCGCCGCGCCGACCCCGGCCGGTGACGATGCCCTTGGCGGCGAGCTCGACCGCCTCGTCGAAGCGCGCACGGCTCAACGACGCGTAGGGCGCGGCGGCCGTGAACATCGCGAAGAGCTCGTCGAGGGTCGCCTCGCCTCGCGCCGCCACCTCGGCCACGAGCTGCTGGACGAGGATGTCGATGGGCGCGGTCGGCGGCTGCAGCCGGTCGAGGTCGCCCGCGCGGACGCCGACCAGCAGCGCGGTGCACTCGACGAGCTCGTCGCGGTTGAGCGGGAAGAGCCGGCCCTTCGGGACCCCGCCCACCTGGTGGTTCGCACGGCCGATGCGCTGGAGGAACGTGCCGATCGCCCGAGGCGACCCGAGCTGGCAGACCAGCTCGACGGGGCCGACGTCGATGCCGAGCTCGAGCGACGCCGTCGCCACCAAGGCGCGCAGGTCGCCCGCGCGCAGCCGTGCCTCGACGTGGCGTCGCCGCGCCGTCGACAGGCTCCCGTGGTGCGCGGCGACGACGAGGTTCGCGTCGTCGACACCGAGGTCGTCGGGCGAGAGGCGCTCCGCGAGCTGGTGGGCGACGCGCTCGGCCATGCGACGCTGGTTGACGAAGATGAGCGTGGTGCGGTGGTCGAGCACGTGCTCGGCGATCCGGTCCAGGACCTCACCCATCTGCACGGTCGAGATCGCCGTCTCGAGCTCACCGCCGGGAAGCTCGATGGCGACGTCGAAGTCGCGCGGCGCGGAGCAGTCCACGACGATCGGGCCCTCCCGGCCAGCTGCCACGCCGCTCAGCATCCGGGCCACCGTCTCGATCGGCCGCTGGGTCGCCGACAGCCCGATGCGCTGGAGGCGACGACCGTGGTCGGCGACGAGCCGGTCGAGGCGCTCGAGGGTGAGTGCGAGGTGGCTGCCGCGCTTGTCGCGGCACACGGCGTGGATCTCATCGACCACGACCGTCTCGGTGTGCGCGAACATCGCGCGCCCCGACGCCGAGGTGAGGAGGAGGTACAGCGACTCGGGCGTGGTGACGAGCAGGTCGGGCGGGTGCTTGCGCAGCGCGGTGCGCTCGGCGGGGGTCGAGTCCCCCGTGCGCAGGCCGACGCGCAGCGTCGGGCCCTCGAGGCCGAGCTCGCGCGCGGCGGCCGTGATGCCCTCGAGCGGCGCGTCGAGGTTCTCGGTGACGTCGGCGGCGAGCGCGCGCAGCGGGGAGACGTAGACCACCCGGGGGCCCGCGAGCGAGGGGTCCCCGGCGTCGTGGGCGCGCCAGGCCTGGTCGATCGCCACGAGGAACCCCGTGAGCGTCTTGCCGGACCCGGTCGGCGAGGCGACGAGGACGTCGCGGCCCGTGGCGATGGCCGGCCACGCGCGGCGCTGGGGCTCCGTCGGGCCGTCGGGGTACCGGGCCCCGAACCAGGCCGCGACGGCCGGGTGGAACCCCGCGAGCGCACTGGTGCCCGGCGGGGCGAGCGTGGTCAAGAGCGACGGCTGGCGGTCGGGCGCCACCGGGTCATTCCACCAGACGGCCGTGTCATCGTTCGCGGCGGTCCTGGTCGTCCCGCCACTCCCGCCACCGGGCGCGGTCCCGCCGGACCGCCCAGCTCACGATGACCACGCAGAGCGCCGCGAACGCGGCGATGAAGACCCCGAAGGCGACGGCGAACGCCGAGGCGAGCACGCCCCGACCCTACGGCGAGCCCGCGTCGCCCCACCGGGCGCCGTGCCCTCGGGGCCGCCTGCCGTGCCCTTGCACCTTCGTGCGGCGGCTCGAGGTGTCGACGAAACAGGCGCCCGGTTTGTCACATGGCCCGAGCACACTCCCTTGATGAGCAGCGCGACCATCGCCCCGACCGACGAGCTCGTCGTCGCCCTGCGCGGCACCGGGGCGCTCCGCCCCCGCGTCGATCGTGGGCTGGCCGGTGGGCTGCGCGCATGGCTCGACGACGGCGTCTTCGAGCGCGTCGGCGTGCCGTTGCCGGGAGCGATCCGCGTGGCGACGCGCGACGTGGCCGGCGCCCCGAGGTCGGGCGGTCCTGCCGCGATGCTGCGCGGCGCGCTCGTCGCCCAGCTGCTCCGTCTCCACGTCGCGGGGTGCGTGCCCGCGGATCCCTTCGATGGCGCCGCGGCGGCGCTGGCGGCGTCCGGGCGCGACGACGCGCTGACCGCGCTGCTCGCCGAGCTCGACGCAGAGGACCGCGCTCAGCTCGCCGCAGAGGTCGCGGCGCACGCGGCCGTCCTCGTGGACCGGCTCCCTCTCGTCCCGTCCAGGTGGTCACCGCGGGTGGGCGTGCGCCACCAGGTGCCGATCGCCGGCGGCGGCGTGGTCCTCCACGGGCAGATCGACCTCACGCTCGGTGAGCCCGGCGGGACGACCGCGTGCGTCTGCCTCCTCGACGTGACGACGTCGGTCCTCGAGGCTCGCCACGAGGAGGGGCTCGAGCACCTCGCCTTGCTCGCGACGCTGCGGTGCGGCGAGCCCCCACTCCGCGTCGCCGCGCTCTCGACCGCCGACGGCGCCGCCGTCGTTCGCGACGTCGACGCCACGATGCTGGCCGACGCGGTCGATCGGGTGCTGCGGGCGGTCGACGTGCTGGTCGCTCGGTGAGCACGGTCCGCCGCCTGCGCTCGCCGGCACCGTCGGCGATCGTCGATTTGCTCTGCGCGCCGCCGGAGGCAGCGCCGCCAGCGACGGCGCGGCTCGCCGAGGTGCTCGCCGCGCGACTGGTCGCGACGCCGCGCGCCGCACCGTCACGCCTCGACGCCTTCGTCGCCGAGTACGGGGCGGCGAGGTTCGCCACGGCGTTCCGCTGGAGCGCGAAGGCCGCACGGCGCCCCCTCGGCACCGGGGCGCTCCGCCGCCTCGTCGCCGGCACCTCGAGGGAGCTCCTCGGGGCGGCTCGTGAGGAGGTCGACGCGACGTGCGACCGTGCGCAGCGTGGGCTCGCGCGCCGCGGTGCGCTCGGGACGTGGCTCGCCGCGGCCCCCGCGGAGGTCCGCGCCCTGTGCGCCGTCGAGGCGGCGACGTGGGCCTGGGGGCTCTGCCACCTCGTCGACTACGACGCGCACGCCGGCCGCCTCGCCGTCGGCGTCCCCGACGCGTGGTTCGACGTGCCCGGCGGGCGCACGACGCTGCACGGACGGCGCGACGCGATGTCCGCGGGCGTCGCGGGCGGGCTGCTGCGACTCCGTGACGGAGCGCCCGGCGTACGGGCGCACGACGGGCTGCTCGTCGACGGGCTCGTCGCGGCGATCTCGGGAAGCGCGCCGTGCGCACCGACGCGCGTGGTCGGCGCGTGGCCGGACGCGGGCGTGGTGCTGGGCGTCGAGCTCGACGCCGACACCGTGCGCCGCGCGGCGCGCGTCGTGGTCGCCTGCGCCGCAACGTTCGTGCCGGCGGCCGCACCGAGCGCCGCGCCCGTGCTCGCCGCCTGAGGGTTCGCCGCCAAGCGTCACCGATAGCCTCTCGGGGCCCATGCACGGTCCCCGAAGCCTCAGAAACGTCGCCATCATCGCCCACGTCGATCACGGCAAGACCACGCTCGTGGACAAGATGCTGCGCCAGACCGGGGCGTTCGGGGAGCACACCGCGCTCACCGACCGGGTCATGGACTCGGGCGACCTCGAGCGCGAGAAGGGCATCACGATCCTCGCGAAGAACACCTCGGTGCACTGGCAGCACATGACGGTCAACATCATCGACACCCCCGGGCACGCGGACTTCGGCGGCGAGGTAGAGCGCGGCCTCGCCATGGTCGACGGCGTCCTGCTCCTTGTGGACGCGGCCGAGGGTCCGCTCCCCCAGACCCGGTTCGTGCTGCGCAAGACGCTCGAGCGCCGGCTGCCCGTCATCGTCGTCGTGAACAAGGTCGACCGACCCGACGCGCGCCCCGCCGCGGTCGTGCACGAGGTCGAGGAGCTGTTCTTGGACCTCGACGCCGACGAGCACCAGATCTCGTTCCCGGTCCTCTCCGCGAGCGCCCGCGAGGGCTGGGCGTCGACGTCGCTCGGGGGCGGCGCCACGGACCTCACCGAGCTGTTCGAGGCGATCCGGGACCACGTGCCCGCTCCCGCCGTCGACCCCGACGCGCCGCTGCGCGCGCTCGTCTGCAACCTCGACGCCTCGCCCTACGTCGGTCGGCTCGCCCTGCTGCGCGTCGTCTCGGGCACCCTCGAGCGCGGGCAGCACGTCGCGTGGTGCCGCCTCGACGGGTCGATCGAGCGCGTCAAGCTGACCGAGCTCTACATCACCGAGGCGCTCGAGCGCGTCCCCGCGCAGTCGGCGGGACCGGGTGACATCGTCGCGATCGCCGGCATCGAGGAGATCACGATCGGCGAGACGCTGGCGGACCCCGACGACCCGCGGCCCCTCGAGCCCCTCCGCGTCGACGAGCCGAGCCTCTCCATGACGATCGGCATCAACACCTCGCCGATGGCCGGGCGCGAGGGCACCAAGCTCACCGCGCGGCTCGTGAAGTCGCGGCTCGACCAGGAGCTCGTGGGCAACGTCTCGCTCCGCGTGCGCGCGACCGAGCGCCCCGACGCCTGGGAGGTCCACGGGCGCGGTGAGCTGCAGCTTGCGATCCTCATCGAGACGATGCGCCGCGAGGGCTTCGAGCTCACCGTCGGCAAGCCCCACGTCGTCGTCAGGGTCATCGACGGCAAGCGTTCCGAGCCGATGGAGCGCGTCACCGTCGACGTCCCCGAGGCGCACGTCGGCACGGTCACGACGCTCCTGTCCACGCGCAAGGGCGAGGTGCTCGGCATCGTCAACCACGGGACCGGGTGGGTGCGCATGGACTGGCGGGTCCCCGCGCGCGGGCTGGTCGGCGTGCGCACCGAGTTCATGACCGAGACCCGCGGAACCGGTGTGCTCAACCACGTGGCCGACGGCTGGGCGCCCTGGCTCGGCGCGCTGCGCACCCGGCGCAACGGCGTGATGGTCGCGGACCGCACCGGGCCGACCACCGCGTTCGCCCTGCTCGCGCTCGAGGAGCGCGGCGAGCTGTTCGTCGGGCCTGGTGTCGAGGTCTACGAGGGGATGATCGTGGGCGAGAACGCGCGCTCGGAGGAGATGGACGTCAACCCCACCAAGGAGAAGAAGCTCACGAACATGCGCTCGTCGACCTCCGAGGAGACCGAGCGCATGACCCCCCCGAGGGAGCTCTCCTTGGAGCAGGCGCTCGAGTTCATCGCCGACGACGAGTGCGTGGAGGTGACACCGCGGTCCGTCCGCCTCCGCAAGGTCGTGCTCGACCAGCAGATCCGGGGTCGGGTCCGCGCACGGGCCAAGGTCGCCGGGTGACGACGAGGCGCACGCACCGCGCCGGGTGGCTCGTCGCCGGTGTCCTCGCCGCGGTCCTCGCCGCGGCGAGCGTCGCCGTGGGGGGCGCCGCCGTGGGCGCCGACCAGACTGCGGGGAGCCACCACCGCGTCGCCCCGTGCGACCCGGGGGTCAACCTCGCGACGTGGTCGCTCGCGCGCCTGGCGGCCCAGGTCGTCGCGGTGCCGATCGAGGCGGGTGCCGTCGGCTCGCTCGCCCGCGAGGTGCGCACCGGCTACGGGGGGATCCTCCTGTTCGGCACGTCGGCCCCGCCGACGCTCGGTGCGACGCTGCGCCACCTCCAGGCGACCACCCCCCAGGGCCTCGGGCTCCTCGTCATGACCGACGAGGAGGGCGGCGGCGTGCTGCGCCTGGACAACCTCGTGGCCCCCTTCCCGTGGGCGAGGACGATGGCGTCGACGATGACGGCCCCGCAGATCACGGCGCTCGCGAGGCGCGTGGGCGCCCAGCTGCTCGCGGCGGGCGTGACGATGGACCTCGCCCCGGTGCTCGACGTCGATGGGCGCAACGTCGCGCCCGGCGCGACCGACCCCGACGGCTTGCGCTCCTTCGGCGGTGCGGTCGCCGTCGTCACGGCCGACGGCGCGGCCTTCGCCAAGGGCCTGCGCCAGGCCCACGTGGTCCCGGTCGTGAAGCACTTCCCCGGTCTCGGCGGCTCGACGGGCAACACCGACTACGGGGCGGCGGCGACGCTGCCGTGGCCGACGCTTCAGGCGTCGGCGCTGCGCACCTTCTCGTCGGCGATCCAGTCGGGCGCACCGGCCGTGATGGTCTCGAACGCGAGGGTGCCGGGGCTCACGCCGCTGCCGGCGTCGCTCTCGTCGAAGGTGATGACCACCGTGCTTCGCGGCCAGCTCCACTTCACCGGGCTCATCGTCACCGACTCGCTCACGGCCGGTGCGATCGCGAAGGTCCCGCTCTCGGTCCCGGCGGCGGCCGTCGCCGCGCTCGTCGCCGGGGCGGACCTCGTGCTGCTCGGCAACGCCGGCTCGGCCGCGGCCGACGCCCACCTCGCCGTCTCGGTCGCCAACGCGATCGCGGCCGCCGTCGGCCGGGGCACCCTCACACGGGCGACGCTCCAGGGGGCCGCGGCCCACGTCCTCGCCTCGCACGGCGTCCTCGCGTGCGGGGCGTGAGCCACGTCGCGCCCATGCGCAACGGGGTCACCGCCTCTTAGCTCGCCGCTCCCCGCTCGCCGCGCGACGCCGCGGCGACCCTGCGCAGCCCGTCGCGCCCCACGGCGGCGTAGTCCTCCCGGCCGTCACGGCCGATCGAGAGGAACAGCAGCGAGAAGAGGATGGCCCAGCCCCTCGCGCGCCGCACGAGGTCGCCGTCCACCGGACGGTAGGCGTCGAGCAGCACGTCGACGTGGGCGTCCTCGAAGAGCAGCCACGCCGCGGAGAGGTCCGTCGCCGGGTCGCCGGCGGTGAGGTCGTTGAAGTCGAGGACGCCGACGAGGTCGCCGTCTTCCACGAGCAGGTTGCCCGGGTGCAGGTCGCCGTGCACCCACGTCGACGCCACCGACGCCGGTGCCTCGAGCGCTTCTTGCCACGCGTCGCGCACGGCCGCGGCGTCGATCTCCCCGGCGAGCTCGTCGTAGAGCTCGGCGAAGGTGTCGGCGCGCTCGCTCAGCGGGACGCCGCGGAGCGCGCTCCTCGGTGCGCCGGCAGGGGCCGCGACGTGCAGGGCGCGCAGGAACTGCGCGAGCGACGACGCGGCGCGCGCGCCGTCCATCCGTGGGCCCGTGAGCGCCGGGGTACCCCCGAGGAACGGGACGATGGACCAGTGCCACGGGAAGCCCCGGCCGGGCTCGCCGACGCGCACCGGGACGGGGACGGGGAGCGGCAGGCTGCGCGCGAGCTCGGGGAGCCACCGCTGCTCGGCGAGGAGCCCGGGGACGGCCATCTCGCGGCGTGGCAGTCGGACGAGCAGGTCGTCGCCGAGGTGCCACAGCGTCGTGTCCCAGCCCTCGGCGAAGAACGCCACGGCGTCGCCGCGGAGATCGGGGTGCTGCTCGGCGACGAGGTCGGCCACGAGGGTCGCGTCGACCTCGTGCTCGGCGGGGGGCATCCGCACCGAGGGAGCATGGCACCTGCCCGGTGCGTGGCCAGCGGGAGGCGCCGATGCCGCCGTGGTGCGTCACGTCGGGGCGCCGTGGCCTGCGAGACTTTCTGGCCGATGGACGACCAGCTGACGGAGTGGGGCGGGCTCGAAGACCCCATGGTCGACCTGTGGCACACGACGCCCGAGCCCGGGGCACCACGGGGATGGCTGCGCACCCACCCCGGCGTGTTCGCGTACGGCGTCGTCGCCGTCGTCACCTGCGTCGTCCTCTCGACCGTCGCCATCGCCGTCAACGACCCCCCGTCCTCACACGCCGCCGTCCCGCCCAACCAGGCGGGCTACCTGTGGTGCTGCAACGTCCACGACGTGAGCGCGGCGTGGGACGTGCCGCTCCTCGTCCACCCCGCACGGGAGGGTGCGGAGGCCGTGTGGATCGGGGCCCAGACCCAGGACGGCACCTTCTTCTTGCAGGTCGGCACGAACGAGTACGTGTCTCGGCACTCCTCGCAGTACCAGGCGTTCTGGTCCGACGGCCCGCTCAACGGCGCGCCGCAGGGCATGGGGGCGCTCGAGCCGGGCGACGAGGTGCAGGCGAGGCTCGCCCACGGGCACCGGGGATGGAACGTCACGTTCTCCGACGCGACCCAGGGATGGACGCACCGCGTGCACGTCGCCTACGACGTCTCGGCGGTCGACGCCCTCGCCGAGTGGATCGAGGAGGACCCCGTCGCCGTCGACCCCCACGGGTCCACGCTCTTCCGCATGGCGGCGACCAAGGGCACCCTCGTCTCGGACCTGCGCGTCAACGGCGAGCCGCCGCTGCCGAGCGCGATCCAGCCGGAGAGCTTCGTCGACGCGGCCGGCACGAGGTTCTCACCGACCGCCCTCGTCGATAACGCGTTCGGCTTCCGACCCTGGTAGGCGCGTGCGCGCCGTCACCGGCGCCGCCGCATCGCACCGGTACGCTGGCAGGTCGCCGCGGGTCGCGAGGTTGGTCGCGGACCGAGTGGAGCCCTGGAGGGATGCCAGAGCGGACGAATGGACCGGTCTTGAAAACCGGCGTGGGGCGACCCACCGTGGGTTCGAATCCCACTCCCTCCGCCAGCCCGCCGCAACCTCCAGCCATGGCCCACGTGACCGCGGCGCGCGATGGGTGGCCGCTGGTGACCGCCGACGACCGCGTCGCGCGCGTGCCGGCGACCTGCGTGACGGCGGCGGCCCCACGTAGAGTGCCCGCGCAGCACCGATGGCGTGGCACGGGGTCGAGCGAGGAACCGACGTGAGGCACAAGCTGGCGAGGTCCACGGGCGCAGGTGTCGTCGTCGTCGCGGTACTCGCGATCCTGACCGTCGCCATCGCGGCGTCCGGCGCGTCCTCACCGCCGCGCACCCACCTTCGACCCCGGATCCCGACGGCGCCGCTCTTCGTCTCGGTGGTCCCCGGGGTCGGGCGGCTCACCGTCTCGTGGGCGCCGCCGTCCAACGTCCTCGGGGCGGCCGTGCGCTACACGGTCCGCTCCGTGCCCGCGGGCCGGCGCTGCTCGACGACGACCACCTCCTGCACGTTCCGCCACGTCGACGACGCCACGCGGTGGCGGTTCCGCGTCACGGCCGCCACCTCGAGCGGCCGCGGGCCGGCCAGCAGGCTCACCGCCCCGCCGCCGCAGATGACCGTCCTGGTCGTCGCCGGCCAGTCGAACGCGGTGGGCATCGACGCCTTCGCCATCGACCCGACCACCCACCACGACGTGCTCAGCTCTGCGCGCATCGACGAGGCGGCGGGGAGCACGCTGTCGATCTGGCGGGAGTCCGGCGTGCCCGACGCGGGGCCGCCGCCGGTGCCGCTGACCACCCCGCAGGCGCTGGTCGACGCGCCGAGCCCGGTCTTCGGGCCCGAGATGGGCCTCGTGACGCGGCTCTACGAGGACGGCTGGCGGAACCTCCTCGTCGTCAAGGTCGCCTTCGCGGGCACGTCGCTGGCCGACGACTGGACGACGTCGGGCATCCTGTACCAGACCCTGATCAAGACGACGCAGGGGGCGCTGTCGTGGGCCGCAGCCAACGGCTGGAGCGCGACGGTGGGTGGCGTCTACTGGCTCCAGGGCGAGACCGACGCGGAGCACCACCACATGGCGCTGGCCTACGGACAGCACCTGACCGCGTTCATCGCCTCGGTGCGCAGCGACCTCGCCCTCAACGCGAGGACCCCCTTCGTCCTCGGCGAGATCGACGTCCGGAAGTACATCGGCTACCGACTCTCGCACCACCTCTGCACCTGGCGGGCCTGCCAGGCCGAGCTCAAGGGCAACGCCGAGGTCCGCGCGGCGCAGCGGCTCGTCGCGAGCACGGTCCCGTCCACCTACCTCGTCGACACCGCGCCCCTCGCGCGCTACGGGGACGTGTTCATCCACCTCACGAACCTCGCCGAGCTCCGGCTCGGCAAGGAGTTCGCGATCGCGAGCGTGCACCACCTCACCTGAGGCACCGCTCCCGAGGTGACGTCGAGCGCTCCGGTGCGACCGCGTCGCCCGTCAGTCGGTGGGCGGCGGGCCCGTGGGCCGGCGGCGCCCGGTGACGATCTGGAAGTAGGTCGCCGTGCGGCGCACCTCGACGCAGAGGCCCGCACGCGCGCACGCGGCGACCAGCTCGTCGTCGGAGCGGAAGACCTTCACGATCTCGTAGGTGCGACCGTCGTCGAGGCGGCGCTCGGTCGTCTGGCAGCGCGCCGAGCCCGTGAGCACGTGGTCTCGCGCCGTCGAGGTCGCCTCGCGGAGCGAGTCGAGGAGGAACAGCCGCCCGTCGTCGCCCAGGGCGGCCGCGACGAGCTCGAGGAAGCCGTCCAGCCGCTCGTCGGGGACGTGGCTCAGAAAGAAGCACGCGACGACCGCGTCGAAGTGCCGCGGCGGGCGCCACGCGAAGAGGTCCGTGCGCACGGTGACGAGCCCCGGTCCCCCGCAGCGCCGCACCAGGGCGTCGAGCATCTCCGGTGCGGCGTCGACCGCGGTCACCGAGGCGCCCTCGGCGAGGAGCGCCTCGGTCCACAGCCCGGTGCCCGGGGCGAGCTCGAGGACGTCGCGGCCAGCGAGCCCGACCGCGGTGAGCGCCGCGCGCGCGTCGACGAGCTCGGCACGCCACGCCGCTGTCGCCGCCGCGCCGCGGTCGTAGCGACCGCGGCGGAAGAACCAGTCGTCGTACTCCGCCGCGCGGGCGCGGTAGTACTCGACCTGTGCGCCCAGCACCGCCGCGGGCACCTCGTCGCGGGCAGGCCGGCCGGGCGGGGTCACGCCCCGCCGTGCTCCTCGAGGAGCTCCGGCGCGGTCCCGGTGAGCTCGAGGTGCGTCGCGAGGAAGTCGACGGAGAGCCAGAACGCGTCGGCGGGGACCTCGCGGTGCCGCCCCGGCGCGGCGAAGAGCCGCTTGTCCGCGCTCGCGAGGTCGCCGAACAGCTCGAGGGACGACGCCGTCGAGAACAGCTCGTCGTCCAGCTGCACCAAGAACAGCGTGGGCACGACGACGCGCTGGGCGTCCTCGTGGAGCCGGTGCGCCGTCGGGCCCGTGCGACCCGCGAGGCCCAGCACGCACGCGCGCACCCTCGCGTCGGCCGCGACGAAGGGGAGGCCGAGCAGCGTCCCCATCGACAGCCCCCAGTAGCCGACCGGGACGCGACCGAGCCCGGCGTCGCCCTCGAGCGCGTCGAGCGTGGCCCGCCAGTCGGCGACCATGCGGTCGGTGAGCCCCTCGTCGCTCGTCCAGGCCTGCGCGAACTCCATGAGCACGACGGTCGGGTCCATCGTGCGCGCGCCACGGCGCCCGCCGTGCAGCGGGCCGTCGATCGACGCGACGGCGGCGCCGGTCGTGCGGACGAGCCGGCGGGCGAGCGCCACCACGTAGTCCTCGCGCTTGTGCCCGCTCCCGCCGTGCCCGACGAGGACCAGCCCCGTGGGCGCCGCCGCCTCGGGGGTCCACAGCGCCAGCGGTACGTCGCCGGCACTGCCTACGATGGTCGCCGCACGCTCTCGGATCCCCCGATGCACGACGTCGGACGTGGTATCCACGCAGCGAGCGTACCGACCGATCGCGACGCGGGGCGTGGGCGCCTCGAGGAGGAGCTCATGGGGCACCCGATGTTCACCTACGACCCGAAGCTGGGCGAGGCCATCTTCGAGTACTGCCGCACGCGGCTGGCGCTCGACCCGGTGCCGCTCGACTACGGGGGGATCGGGGCGGACCCCGCCGCGGCGATCGTCGGGCTGATCAGCGAGCACGGGAACGACCCCGAGAAGGTGCTCGAGCTCTTCTCGACCCAGCTCGCCGCGGCCATCATCTCGATCGACAGCCCGCGGTTCCTCGCCTTCATCCCGAACGCCCCGACGAAGGTGTCCCTGCTCTTCGACATGGTGGTCTCGTGCTCGTCGCTCAACGGCACGAGCTTCATGGAGTCCGCCGGCGTCGTGGTGGCAGAGAACCAGCTGCTCGCCTTCCTCGCCGAGCGCGCGGGCATGCCCTCGTCATCGGGCGGCACGTTCGTCTCCGGCGGCTCGCTCGGCAACCTGTCGGCCCTGGCCGTCGCGCGCGACGACGGTCGGCGGCGTCACCCCGGCGAGGACCCGCGCCACCTGCGCTGCGCGATCAGCGAGGAGGCGCACTCCTCGGTCGGCGCCGCCCTGCACCTGCTCGGCATGGACCCGCTCGTCGTCCCGTCGCCCGACCACGTGCTGACGGCCGACGCGCTGCGCGCGACGCTGGACGCCGACGAGCACCCGGACTCGGTGGTCGCCGTCGTCGCGACCGGCGGGACGACCAACGCGGGGATCGTGGACGAGCTCGAGGGCGTCGGCCAGCTCGCCCGCGACCGCGGGCTGTGGTACCACGTCGACGCCGCCTACGGCGGGGCCGCGATGCTCGGCCGATCGCGTCGCGAACTGTTCGGGGGGCTCCGGCACGCCGACTCGTTCATCGTGGATCCGCACAAGTGGCTCTTCGCGCCCCTCGACTGCTGCGCGCTCCTCTACCGAGAGCCGCGCCTCGCGCGCACCACCCACACCCAGCACGCGAGTTACCTCGACGTCCTGCACGTCGTCGACGACGAGGGGGAGGTCGAGTGGAACCCCTCGGACTACGCCGTCCACCTGTCGCGGCGCGCGCGGGGGCTGCCCATGTGGTTCTCGCTGGCCGTGCACGGGACGGACCTCTACGCCGACGCCATCGACCGCGCCATCACCAACGCCGAGGCGACCGCCGCGCTCATCGAGGCGCTCGACTACGTCGAGCTCTGCCGCCCGCCCGTGCTCTCGATCGTCCTGTACCGACGACACGGGTGGGGTCCCGAGGACTACCACCGCTGGTCCCGCAAGCTGCTGCGGGACCAGGTCGCCTTCGCCACCCCGACCAAGTGGGAGGGCGAGACCGTGGCGCGCTTCGCGTTCCTGCACCCGGACACGACGATGGAGATGGTCACCGAGGTCCTCGACGCGATGCGGTGACCCGCGGTCCCCGCCGTGCCCGCCGTCCCCGCGGTTACCCGTGGACGCCCGCACGGCGTCACGTGGGCGGGGCGCCCTCCCGTCGGCCCGCGGCGTGCGACCCCCGGCCCTCGAGCAGCGGCGCGCTCGGGTCGCGACGCGCGAGCCCGCGGCCCTCGCGGCGGCGCCACGCGATGCCGGCGAGCGCCTCGAGGACGACGCGGTTCGCGAGGTAGGCGGTGATCTCGGCGGTGTCGTAGGGCGGGGACACCTCGACGACGTCGAGCCCGACCACGGGCAGCTCCATGCCGATGCGGCGCACGGCGTCGAGCAGCTGGCGCGCCGACAGCCCCCCTGGCTCGGGCGTGCCCGTGCCCGGCGCGGCACTCGGGTCGACGACGTCCACGTCCACCGAGACGAACACGGCGTCGCAGCCGTCGAGCGCGATCGCGAACGCCTCGTCGAGGACGGCGCCGAGGCCGCGCTCGACGACCTCGGTCATCTCGAAGCTGCGCATCCGCTGGTCGGCCATCCACGCGAGGGTCTCGGGCTCCGGCCAGTACCCGCGCAACCCGATCTGGAGGAACCGGTCGCCGCGGCACGCACCGGACTCGATCAGCCGGCGCATCGGGGTCCCGTGCCCGTACAGCGAGCCGAGCTGGGTGTCCCCGGTGTCGGCGTGCGCGTCGAAGTGCAGCACGCTCACGTTGCCGAACCCCACGTGCCGCGCGACGCCGGTCACGTCGGGGAGCGCGATCGTGTGGTCGCCGCCGAGGATCACCGGGACGACCTGGGCGGACGCCAGCGTCGCCACGGCGTCCTCGAGCCGCTGGATCGACAGCTCGGTGTCACCCGAGGGCATCTCCACGTCGCCGACGTCGACGACGCCGAGCTCGAGGAGCGGGTCGACGCCGAGCGCGAGGTGCGGCCGCGCGCCGTCGTGGGGGAGGTAGTCCGTCGTGCGGATCGCGAGGGGGCCGAAGCGGCAGCCCGGCCGGTGCGACGTGCCGCCGTCGAAGGGCGCGCCGACGATCACCGCGGCCGCCTCCGCCCAGCTCGCCGGGTCGTCGAGGTGCGCCTCGGGCGTGCCGAGGAACGTCGCGTCCGGCCCGTAGAGGTTCCCGGTCCTCACCAGGTGCCGCCCGCGAGGTCGAGGAGCTCGTCCAGCATCGCGTCGAAGCGTCCGAGGCTGATCGAGATGTGGCCCTCGCCGGGGAGCCGCGTCATCCGGGTGCCGCGCACGTTGGCCGCCAGCCACTCGCCGTGCCGGGTGGGGACCATGAGGTCCTGGTCGCCGAACCACACGCCGGTGGGCGTCGGGATCGCCCGGACGTCGACGCCCCACTCGCGCAGGAACGCCTGGTCGTCGTCGCGCCACCCGCCGACGCCCGGTGCGAGCCCGTGGGCGACGTTGGCGAGGAGGAAGGCGACGCGCTCGGGCGTCGTCGACGCCTCGTCGACGTCGCTCACGAGGTCCCCGAACAGCTGCCGCGCGGAGCGGACGTCCGCCTCGCGGAGCGCCAGGAACGCCTCGCGGTGGGCCGCCAGCATCTCGTCGTAGGCGGGGCCCGCCGCCAGCGCCAACCCGAACTCCTGGACGTTGTCCGGTCCCATCCCGTCGGTCCAGTCGAACTCGTCGGGCAGGTGGGGCGCGACACCGGCGACCGAGAGGGCGGCCGCGCACCGGTCCGGGAGGAGGGCCGCGCACGCGAGCGCGTGTGGGCCACCGCCGGACCAGCCGACCGTCGCGAACCGCTCGGCGCCGACACGATCGAGGAGCGCGGCGGTGTCGGCGGCCACCGCGGCGACGTCGCGACCGTCGTCGCGGCCCGAGCCGCCGTAGCCGGAGCGTGACGCCGAGACGACGCGGAGCCCCCTCGCCGCGGCGGCGGCGAACAGCGGCGGGGATCGGAACGCCGAGCCCGGCGTGCCGTGGTGGAAGACGACGACCGGGCCCTGCGCAGCGCCGCCCGCGGCGTACTCGAGCGTCCTCCCGTCACGCAGCGGCACCGTGTCGAGCGCTCCGTCGTGCGATGCCATCAGCACCTCCCGGCGCGACGATAGACCTCGCGCCCCGCCACCCCGCGCGTCACGACGTCGTGCGTGGCCGTGGTGACGGTGCGGTGAGGTCGAGGACCATCTCGGCGAGCAGGATCGAGGGATCGCGCGGCAGCGGCTCGACGACCCCGGTCGCTTTGAACCCGTGGCGCTCGTAGAAGCGGCGCGCGCGCGGCACGCGATCGGTCACGTCGAGGCCGAGCCGTGCGGCGCCCTCGTCCACGGCCCAGCCGACGACGGCGTCGAGCAGGGCCGCCGCCACCCCGCGCCCGCGCCACGCCGGGTCCACCCACATGGAGTACACCCAGCGCGACGCGGCGTGCCCGTCGCGGTGACCGCCCGCGACGAGCCCCACGTCGAGCCCGTCGCCGACGGCGAGCCACCACGGGCCGAGGCCGGCGAGCCGTCGCCACGCGCGCTCGCCGTGGTGCCGCTCTGCGTCCGCGCTCGAGCCGAACGCCTCGGGCGTGTCGTCGAGCGCTCGGAGGCGCAGGCGCGAGAGGCGCGCCCACGATGCCGTGTCGAGTCGCTCGACGTCCAGCACGCGCAGAGTGTCCCACCGAATCCAGGGCTCGGCGTTCGCCTCGACCGGGTGCCGGCGCACCTCGCAGGGACGACGGGACCTCGCGTCGCCGCACCGAGCGGCCGGGCGCCAGCGGCTCAGAGGGCGAGGGTGTAGCGCGTCATCGCGAGGTGCGTCGACGCGAGGTCGTCCTGGTCATCGGCGACGGGCGAGAAGCCGACGCGCCGGTAGAACGCGTGCGCGCGCGTCGATGCGTCGAGCGCCCACAAGGTGAGGACCCGCGCGCCGTCTGCGCGCGCCCACGCAGCGACGCTGCCCACGAGCGCGTCCGCCACGCGCTGTCCGCGGTGCGCCTCGTCGACCCACATCGAGCGCAACGTGCGCACGTCGGGGTCCGGGACCCGCAGCTGGCCGCCCGAGGCCACGCCCACCGGGCGGGCGTCGTCGATCGCGCAGAACCACGCCTGCTCGCCGAGCCGGCCTCGCCAGGTGGCGTCGTCGTGGGTGACCTCGTCGGCATAGGTGGAGTTGAACGCGTACGGCGCCTCGAGGAGCGCCGCGAGGCGCACCTCGCGCAGGACCGCCCACTCGCCGTCGCGCAGCCGGCGGACCTCCAAGGTCACGCGGCGCCCTCGTCGGGTGCGGCGTCGGCCTTCGCGACGAGCGTGTAGAGGACCGGCATCGGGCAAGCGGGCTCGCGCCCCCCGTCGCGCGCGGCCCCCCGCCCGAGCCGGAGGCGGTAGCGACCGTCGTCCTCCGGCCCCTCGAACTGGCCGGTGTTGAACGACCCCGACGTGTGCTCGATCAGGAGCTCGCAGCGCAGCCCCGCCCGGGTGGCGGCGGTGACGACCTCGCCGACGCTGTGGGCGTACTGGACCGTCGTCCACTCGATCGCCGCGTCGCGGTTCGCGTAGGTCCCGGTCCCCGAGTAGACGTGCGGCCCGTCGAAGGCGTAGGGGAAGTCGACGACGAGGGGGTCGAGGGACTCGACCATGGTCACGAGCGGGTGGAGCTCGACGAGGATGAGCGCGCCGCCGCCGCGCAGCGAGCGACGGACGCCCGCCATCCAGCCGTCGAGGTCCTCGATCCAGCAGAGCACGCCGATGGACGCGTAGACGTAGTCGAACTGGCCGGCGAGCTCGTGGGGCAGCCGGGTCGCGTCGGCCTCGACCGTCGCGACGGCGACGCCGCACTCCCGTGCCAGGGCCTCGAGCCGATCGAGCGCCGTGCGGGAGAAGTCGACCGAGGTCACCGTCGCGCCCTCGCGCGCCATCGCGATCGAGTCGCACCCGATGTGGCACTGCAGGTGGAGCACCGAGGTGCCCGCGAGCCCGCGGCCGTCCGTCGCGAACGCGATCGCGTCGCGCTCCTCGACGCCCATGAGCGAGCCGCCCGACCGCAGGAGCTCGAGGTCGTAGTAGTCGTCGTCGCCCGTGCCGTGGAACCGCGCGAGCGCCTCCCAGTGCTCGTGGTTCGACTGGGTCCCCGCGTCGGACATCGGAGACGCGAGGCTACCCGCGCGACCTCGGCGCCCCCGCTCAGCGGGGGGCGAGCGTCGTGCGGACGAGCTCGTCGAGCGCCGTGTAGCCGAGCCGCTCGTAGACGCCACGGCTGGTCGCGTTGGCCGCGTCCGCGTACAGCATCACGCTCGAGCCGCGGGCCAAGAGGAGCTCGGTGAGCGCGGCGGTGAGCGCGGCGGCGTACCCGCGGCGTCGCCGCGACGGCGGCGTGTAGACCGGGCCGATCCTCGTCACGGCGCCACCGGGGTTCGCGACCGGCACGGCGTGGGCGGCCATCGAGACCACCTCGCCCTCGTCGCACCACCAGCGGAGCCGCCCGTCGCGGAGCGTGCCGAGCAGGACCTCGCGCTCGACCGCGCTCGCGGGCGGCCGCACCCCGTCGACCTCCTCGGTGAAGTCGAGGTACCACGCCTCGGCGTGGCCGAGCTCGGGTTCGGTCGCGACCCGGATCGTGCCGGGGACCTCCGGCGCCCGCACGCTCGTCGCCGTGTACAGCACCTGGCGGTGCACGGCGCCGACCGCGCGGCGACCGCCGGGTGTGCCCGTCGTCGCGTAGGCCGCGAGGAACGCGTCGATGCACCCGCCGAAGCCGGCCACGGACGGCACGTCGTCGTCGACGGCCGCCACCGCTCGGGCCACCGCCTCGACGGCGGCGTCCGGCATCGGGCCGATCGACAGCGCGTAGGGGGCGGTGCGCATGGCGGCGCCCACGACCGCCCCGTCGTCGTCGCGGACCACCCACCAGAACCGCTCGGCGTACCGGTCGTCGCCCGCGATGACCGTCGCGGCGACCGAGCCGAGCACGTTCGTGCGCATCGGCTCCCTCGCGCGGTACGAGCGGGTCTCGTCGAGGAACCGGCGAGCGTCCTCGCAGCGCTGGACGTGCATCCGCGGACGCTATTCGTCGGCCGCGAGCGCCGTGTCCTACGCTCCGTGCGTCAGGGGGTGCGGTGGGACGACCCGTCGTCTACTTCGAGATCGGGTGCCGGGACCGCGCCGCGGGGGCCGCCTTCTACGCGGCGCTCTTCGACTGGGCGGCGGATCCTACGGGCGACTCCACGACGTTCGCGACGAACGCCGGCCGCGGGATCGACGGCCACCTCGCCGCGCTCGGCCACGAGCCGCACACCTACACGATGTTCTACGTCGAGGTGGACGACCTCGACGCGACGCTGGCCCGCGCGACCGAGCTCGGCGGCGCCACGCTCGTCGGCCCCGTCGCGATCCCCGACGGGACCTTCGCGTGGCTGACGGACCCCGAGGGCAACACGATCGGCGTCCTGCAGCCGAGCGGCGGCTGAGCGGGGCCGGGACGATGGCCCTCGCCCGACGGTGGGCTCAGCCCGGCGGTTCGAGCGGGCGTCGGTAGACGGTGGTCGTGCGCTCCTCGAACCCCATCGTCTCGTAGAGGCGCCGCGCCGAGTCCCGCGACGGCCGCGACGTGAGGTCGACCCTCGTCGCCCCGGCGTCCGCGGCGAGCTCGAGCGCCACCTCGACGAGCGCGCGGCCGGTCCCGAGCCGGCGCGCGGACTCGTCGACGACGACGTCCTCGATCCAGGCGCGGACCCCGCTCGGCAGCCGGAACATCGCGAGCGTCAGCATGCCGACGATCGGCCCCTCGTCGTCGCGGGCGACGAGCAGCGTCGTGGCGGGCGCGGTGACCACGGCCTCCACGTCGTTCGCCTCGGGCTCTGGCGCGGTCTCGCTGAGCTGCGGCAGCAGGCGGCGGACCGCGGCCACGATCTCGGCGTCGGCGACGACGGCGCGCTCCACGCGGATCGTCACCGCTCACCTCGCCACACGGGGCGCCGCAGCACGTCGTAGTAGACGTCGCGGACCTCGCCGCGGAGCGCGGCGAACACCGGCGCGCCCCAGCGCTCGACGCCCACGAGGGGCGAGGGCAGCGAGGACTCCGTGAACCAGCCCACGTCGGTGCACTCGAGCGGGTGCGCCCGCAGCTCGCCGCCGACCGCGTGGCAGTGGAAGAGCAGCGAGTACAGGGGGATCCTCGACATCCCGAGGCGGAGCCCGTCGAGCACCCCGATGAGGCGCACCGGCTCGACCTCGATGCCGGTCTCCTCTTGGACCTCCTTGGTCGCGACCTCGGCCGCCGAGTACCCCACGTCGCACCACCCGGTCGGGTAGAGCCACACGCCCGAGTCGGCGCGCTGGATCAGCAGGAGCTCGCCCGCGTCGTTGCTCACCGCCGCCCCGACGGCGACCTTGGGCGTGACGTAGCCCGCGACCCCGCCCCCGGTCTCGTCGAGCCACTCGGCGACGAGGCCGTCGGCGTCGAGCGGCCGGCCGGCCTCGGCGTCCGCGGACACGCGGATGTCCGCGGCGATGCGGAGGATCTCTTCGAACCGCTCCCGCTCGTACTGGCTCTCGGTGAACCCGAGCCCGGTCCTCGCGATCCCCGCGAGCGCCTCGGCCCAGCGCCGAAGCGTCCGCTCGGAGACCTCGGCCACGTGCGGCAACCTAACCGACCCCTCACCCGACGGCGTGGGTGAGGGCCTCGTCGAGCGACGCGACGACCCCGGCGTAGAACGGGCCGAACTCGCCGTACTCCGCGGAGGCC
This sequence comes from Acidimicrobiales bacterium, assembly GCA_035937595.1. GTDB lineage: Bacteria > Actinomycetota > Acidimicrobiia > Acidimicrobiales > RAAP-2 > Palsa-459. The sequence goes on along the minus strand of DASZHS010000005.1, from coordinate 237,773 downwards.
TCGTCGAAGCGCATCGTGTACACGCACGCCTTCAGGTCGTCGAGGTGCGCGCCGAAGAGGGTCACGCCCCACTCGTAGTCGTCGAGGCCCGTGGACCCGGTCACCACCTGGAGCACGCGGCCCTTGAACTCCCGCCCCACCTTGCCGTGGCCGCGCATGAGCTCCTCGCGCCGCGCGTAGTCGAGCCCGTACCAGTTCTGCGTGTCGCCGCGGCGCTTCGACATCGGGTAGAAGCAGAACGCGCGCAGCCCCTCGGGGGGCAGGGTCGGGTAGAGCCGCGCGCGCAGGAGCTCCTCGGGCATGCCCGCCGCGTACTCGGACACCTCGGTCATCGACACGTAGCTGTCGACGACCTCGAGGCCCGCGCGCCCGAGCCGCGTCTGCAGCTCGCGCAGGTCCCAGGCGTCGCGGCCGAGCGCCATGACGCAGGCGTCCGCCTTGTGGCCGAGGATCGCGGCGAGGACGACCTGGCAGTCGCGGCCCTCGGCCCAGGCGATCGCCTCGGCGACGCCCGCCCGGTCGACGTCGAAGGGCGCCTTGCAGAACAGGTGCACGACCGTGAGCCCGGTGGACGGCACGAGGGGTGCGGGCGGCTCGGGCACAAAGCGATGTTAGGGACGTCCGAGGCGACCCGGTTGGGCCGACCGCCGCGGGCTGTGCGACGATCGTCGCCACGGCGCGAGGAGGGTCATGGAACTGCGGGTCAGCAACATCTCCTTCGACTGCGGCGACGTGCTGCGCGTGGCCTCCTTCTGGTCCGCCGTCCTCGGCCGACCGCTCGACGCCGGCAGCGGCGAGCGGTGGGCGTCGATCGGCGGCACGGACGGCGCGCGGGCGGAGCCGGCGTGGTACTTCAACGACGTCCCCGAGCCCAAGCGGGCGAAGAACCGGGTCCACCTGGACCTGACGACGCCGGATCACCCCTCGGTCATCGACGAGCTGGTGCGTCTCGGCGCGACGGTGCTCGACGACCACGCGATCCTCGACGGGCAGCACCGCTGGACCGTCCTGCAGGACCCCGAGGGCAACGAGTTCTGCGTCTCGGCGCGGCCCTTCACCGGCTTCGACTGACCCGGGGCGGCTCGCTCGGCGGGGCGCCGAGGAGGGTGGACGTCCCTCGGTCCGATCGGCCGCTGGTCGCCCGACCACGCCGCAGGTAGCCTCCGTCGGTTCGACGAGGGGAGCAGCGGTGGCGAAGATCGTCGTGCTCGGCGCGGGCGTCGTCGGCCTCGGGACCGCGATGCTGCTCGCCGACGACGGCCACGAGGTCACCGTGCTCGAGCGCGACCCCGCCGCGCCCGTCGCGTCGGCGGCCGAGGCGTGGACCGACTGGGACCGACGAGGCGTCAACCAGTTCCGGCTCCCGCACATGTTCCTCGCCCGCTACCGCGCGATCCTCGACCACGAGCTCCCGCGCGTCGCGAGGTCGATCGAGGACGCCGGGGGGCTGCGCCTCAACCCGATCCTCGAGGTGCCCGAGTCGGTCCGCGGCCCCGAGCGCGAGGGCGACGGGGACTTCGAGGTGCTCACGGCGCGGCGACCCGTGATGGAGCTGGCCGTCGGCGACGCCGCGGCGTCGACGCCGCGGCTCGACGTGCGGCGCGGCGCGGTCGTCGAGGGGCTGCTCACCGGCCCGGCGGCCGAGCGCGGCACCACCCACGTCGTCGGGGTGCACAGCAGCGACGGCGACGTGCACGCGGACCTCGTCGTCGACGTCATGGGCCGGCGCTCCGCGCTGCCACGGCTGCTCGAGGACGTCGGCGCGCGCCCCCCGCACGAGGAGCTCGAGGACCTCGGGTTCATGTACTTCGGCCGGCACTTCCGCTCGCCCGACGGCTCGCTGCCGTTCGCCTTCGGACCGGGCCTCCAGCACCTCGGCACGATCTCGTCGCTGACCCTGCCGGCGGACAACGGCACCTGGAGCGTCACGCTGGTCACGAGCGCCCGGGACAAGGCGCTCCTCGGGCTGCGCGACGCCGACCGCTGGGACAAGGTGGTCCGCTCCCTGCCGCTCGTCGCGCACTGGCTCGACGGCGAGCCCATCGACGACCGCGTGGCGACGATCTCCAAGATCGAGGACCGGCTGCGCGACTACGTCGTCGACGGGACGCCGGTCGCGACCGGCGTCGTCTCGGTGGGCGACGCGTGGTCGTGCTCGAACCCCTCGCTCGGGCGGGGCGCCTCCATCGGCCTGCTGCACGGGACCGTGCTGCGTGACGTCCTGCGGGACCCCGGCCTCGAGAACCCGGGGACGTTCGCCACCGCGTTCCACGAGGCGACGGACACCGTCGCGATGCCCTGGTTCCGCTGGACGCGCCAGCAGGACCGCCACCGGCTCGCCGAGGTCGACGCGGGCGTGCGCGGCGAGGCGTACCGCCCCGACGACGAGCGCTTCGAGCTCGAGCGCGCCCTCTCGGCGGCGTCCACGAAGGACGCGGACCTGCTCCGGGTGTTCGTCCGCTCGGCGCTCGTGGTCGAGCCGATCGACGTCGCGCTCGCCGATCCCGCCGTCGTCGAGCGCATCTGCGAGCTCGGGTCCAATTGGCGCGACGAGCCCCTCCCCGCGCCCAGCCGCGAGGAGCTCGTGGCGCTCGCGAGCGGCTGACGCCGATCGGCGGTCGGCCACGGCGGCGCCGGCGAGCACGCCCTCGACCGAAGCGACCCCGGACGTGCCACGACGGCGGGTGCGGGGGCACCCGCCGTCGTGACGGCGTCGGCTCGGCGGTCTGCCCGCCCGTCGGGAATCCCTAGAAGTCGTCCATCCCGCCGCCCGGCATCGCCGGGGCCTTGTCCTCGGGCTTGTCCACGATGACCGCCTCGGTGGTGAGGAACAGGGCCGCGATGGACGCGGCGTTCTGCAGCGCCGAGCGCGTGACCTTCGTCGCGTCGATGACGCCCGCCTTGAGCAGGTCCTCGTAGTCGCCCGTCGCGGCGTTCAGGCCCTCGGTCGCCTTCTTGAGGCCACGGACCTTCTCCACGACGACGCCGCCCTCGAGGCCGGCGTTGACCGCGATCTGCTTGAGCGGCTCCTCGACCGAGCGGGCCACGATCCTCGCGCCGGTCGCCTCGTCGCCCTCGAGCTTGTCGGCCGTCTCGAGGATCGCCTGCTGGCTGCGGAGCAGCGCCACGCCGCCCCCGGGCACCACGCCCTCCTCGATGGCGGCCTTGGTGGTGGACACGGCGTCTTCGATGCGGTGCTTCTTCTCCTTGAGCTCCACCTCGGTGGCGGCCCCGACCTTGATGACCGCGACGCCGCCCGACAGCTTGGCGAGGCGCTCCTGGAGCTTCTCGCGGTCGTAGTCCGAGTCGGTGTTCTCGATCTCGGTCTTGATCTGGTTGATCCGCCCCTTGATGTCGGCGTCCTCGCCGGCACCCTCGACGATCGTCGTCTCGTCCTTCGTGACGACCACCTTGCGGGCGCGGCCGAGCAGGTCGATGCCGACGTTCTCGAGCTTGAGCCCGACCTCCTCGGTGACGACCTGGCCGCCCGTGAGGATCGCCATGTCCTGGAGCATCGCCTTGCGGCGCTCGCCGAAGCCCGGGGCCTTGACCGCCGCGGACTTGAAGGTGCCGCGGATCTTGTTCACGACGAGCGTGGCCAGCGCCTCGCCCTCGACGTCCTCGGCGACGATCACGAGCGGGCGTCCGCCCTGCATGACCTTCTCGAGCACGGGCAGAAGGTCGCGGACCGCGGAGATCTTGGACCCCGCGAACAGCAGGTAGGGGTCCTCGAGGACCGCCTCCATGCGCTCGGGGTCGGTCACGAAGTAGGGCGAGATGTAGCCCTTGTCGAACCGCATGCCCTCGACGAGGTCCATGTCCATCCCGAAGGTCTGGGACTCCTCGACGGTGATCACGCCGTCCTTGCCGACCTTGTCGATCGCCTCGGAGATCATCTGGCCGATCTCGAGGTCGGCCGCCGAGATCGACGCGACCTGCGCGATCTGCTCTTTGGTGTTCGCCTCCTTCGAGATGGCGTGCAGGGAGTTGACCGCCGTCTCGACGCCCGCCTCGATGCCCTTCTTGAGCGACATCGGGTTCGCGCCGGCCGCGACGTTGCGCAGCCCCTCGCGGACCATGGCCCAGGCGAGGACGGTCGCCGTCGTCGTGCCGTCGCCGGCGACGTCGTCGGTCTTCTTCGCGACCTCCTTCACGAGCTCGGCGCCGATCCTCTCGAACGGGTCCTCGAGCTCGATGTCCTTGGCGATGGAGACGCCGTCGTTCGTGATGGTCGGCGCGCCCCACTTCTTGTCGAGCACGACGTTGCGGCCCTTCGGGCCGAGCGTCACGCGGACGGCGTCGGCCAGCTTGTTCATGCCGGCTTCGAGCGACCGACGGGCCTGCTCGTCGAACGAGATCAACTTCGACACGGTGCTTCCTCCTGGACGTGGTGCGTCAACTGGTGCGGGGACGAGGTTAGCAGTCTCGTCAGGGGACTGCTAGCAGACAGGTTGGTGGAGTGCCAGTCCCCTGGGCGGAGGGTCGCCCCCGGGCGCTAGACCATGCCCGTGGACGTCGCCTCCGTGCCCACGGCCGTGAGCGGCGCCGGCCTGTGGCCGGCGCGGTCCTTCACGACCGAGGACGCCCTGGCGCTCAAGGGAACCCAGCGGGTGACCGTCGTCATCCCCGCCAAGGACGAGGTCGCGACGGTGGCCGGCGTGGTCGCCGTCGTGCGCGACGCCCACCTGCCGCAGCGGGGCTCGGGGCTCGTCGACGAGCTCGTCGTCGTCGACGACGGCTCCCGCGACGGGACCGCCCGGGCGGCGCGGCGGGCCGGCGCGAGGGTCCATCGGATGCCGCGCTCGGTCGGCAAGGGGCGCGCGATGACCGAGGGTGCCCTGGTCGCCACTGGTGACCTCGTCGTCTTCTTGGACGCCGACGTCCTCGACACCCAGGGGGCCTGGATCCCCCAGCTCGTGGGCCCCCTCCTCTTGGACCCCGCCGTCGAGCTCGTGAAGCCCTTCTACGAGCGGCCGATCGACGGCCAGCCCACCGGCGGCGGCCGCGTCACCCAGCTCGCCGCGCGGCCGATCCTGTCGCTCCTGTTCCCCGAGCTCGCCGACGTGCTGCAGCCGCTCGCCGGCGAGACCGCCGTGCGCCGCGCCACCGTCCTCGCGCTCGGCATCGAGCCCGGCTACGGCGCCGAGCTGGGGCTGCTCATCGACGTCGCCAACAAGGGCGGGGCGGGCGCGATCGCCCAGGTCGACCTCGGGCGGCGCACGCACCGCAACCGGCCGCTGGCCGAGCTGAGCGCGATGTCGCGCGCCGTGCTTCGCGTGGCCCTCGAGCGGGCGGGCGTGCTGACCGCCTGACCGGCCTCAGTGGGCGAGGTCCGTGCCCAGGATGACGATGACGTCGGTCTTGCCCGAGCCGGGGACGGCGTGGAGGACCCCCTGGGTCCGCAGGAGCACGTGCGCCGGCGGGACGACCAGCTCGGCCGCGACCAGCTGGGCGGCCGCCTGCTGCATGGGGTGGAAGTAGACGTAGGTCACGGGGAGCTGGCTCGACGCCGTCGGCGACGGGGTCACGTCGACGGCGGTGAGGACGTCCCAGCCCTGGAGCCCGAGATTGTGCGAGAAGGTCGTCGCGGCGTTCGGCGCGACCGTGCCGTTCGCGACCTGCACGGTCGTCGTGGACTTGACGACCGGCGCCGGGGGGTGCGTGGTCGGGGTCGTGGACGGCGGCGCGCCGGCCGTGCCGTTGCTCGCCGGGCCGAGGAGCCAGATCAGCGAGGCCACGAAGAGGACCACGACGACGCCCGCACGCACGACGTTGACCTGCGCGGCCGAGCGCCTCGGTGCAACGTCCTCGGCGAGGTCGTCGGACATTGCGGCGAGCCTAGGTCGGGGAGCGTCCGCCGACCGGTCTCTCGGGACGGCGCCGTCCCCGCCCGGACGCCCCGTCGCGCGGCTGCGGGCGCGCGGGATCTGGCATCGTTGTGCGTGGGCCGAGCGCCGGCGGCCCCCCCGCACGCGGTCGCCGGTGGCGACGAGCGGGACGCGCCCGGGTAGCTCAACGGCAGAGCACCCGCCTTGTAAGCGGGCGATAGGGGTTCGACCCCCCTCCTGGGCTCCACGGCCCGGCGCGTCGGCTCAGCGCCGGCGGGTGGCGCGCCGCTGGCGCGCCACCTCGAAGCACGCCACGGCCCCGGCGACGGCCGCGTTGAGGGACGCGATCGCGCCGGCCTGGGGGATGGCGACGACCTCGGCGCACCGCTCGCGGGCCAGGCGGCCGAGGCCCCGCTCCTCCCCGCCGACGACGAGCGCGACGGCGACGTCGGCGAGGTCCAGGTCGTAGAGGGTGCGGCGGGCCTCGGCCGCGAGGCCGACGGTGAGGACGCCGAGGCGCCCGAGGTCACGCAGCGCCGTCGGCACCCCGGGCACCGCAGCGAAGCGGAGGTGCTCGACGGCGCCGGCGGCGGTCTTGGTGACCGCCGGGGTGAGCCGCACTGAGCGGTGCGACGGTAAGACCACTCCCGTGACCCCGGCGCACTCGGCGCTGCGCAGGAGCGCGCCCAGGTTCCGCGGGTCCGTGAGCCCGTCGCAGACGACGAGGAACGCCGGGGTGCCGCCGGCCGCGGCGAGCTCGTCGAGCGGCGTCGGGCGGATCGGGTCGCAGAGCGCGTAGACGCCCTGGTGGCCCTCGGTCCGCGCCTCGCGGTCGAGGCGCGCCTTCGAGACGAACGCGACGGGGACGCGCCGGTCGCGCGCGGCGGTCTCGATGGCGTCGAGCTGGGCCGACGACTCCTGGGCCTCGGCCACGACGACGCGGCGCGTCCGGCGACGGCCCGCGACGAGGAGCTCGAGGACCGCCCGGCGCCCCTCCACCTGGTCCCCGCCCAGCTCGCCGCCGCGGCGCGCGGCCGGGCGCCGCTCGGTCGTGCGCGGGCGGGGCGGACGGCCCGGTGCGCGGCTCACGGCGCGCTCGCGTCGACGAGGAGCACGACGGCCGACGCCGCGATCCCCTCGCCCCGCCCGACGGCGCCGAGCCCGTCGGTCGTCGTGGCCTTGACCGAGACCGGGGCGGCGACCACCCCGGCGAGGGTGGCCGCCATGGCCTCGAGCAGCGGGGCGAGCCGCGGGGCGGCGGCGAGCACCGTCACGTCGGCGTTGCCCACGGTGAGCCCCGCCGCCCGGGCCATCGCACAGCACCTGGCGAGCAGGGACAACGACGACGCCCCCTCGTAGGCCGGGTCCGTGTCGGGGAAGTGCCGCCCGAGGTCGCCGAGCCCGGCGGCCCCGAGGATCGCGTCGCACAGGGCGTGGGTGGCCACGTCGGCGTCGGAGTGGCCCGCGAGGCCCGGGCTGCCCGGCACCGCGACCCCGCAGAGGACGAGGGGTCGCGACACGTCGTCGCTGAACCGGTGCGCGTCGGTGCCCTGGCCGACGCGGATCACCGCGTGAGCTCGGCGGCGAGCGCGTCGAGGTCGTCGCGGGTCGTGACCTTGCGGTTCCTGGCCTCGCCGTCCACGACGACCACCCTGCCACCGATCGCCTCGACGAGCCCGGCGTCGTCGGTCGCGTCGGCGCCCGGTGCGTGGGCGCGTCGCAGCACCTCGGCGACGAACGCCTGTGGCGTCTGGACCGCGACCACCGAGGCGCGGTCGAGCGTCGCGGCGACGACGCGCCCGGGACCCGGGGCGAGCTGCTTCAGCGTGTCGGTGACCGGGAGGCCCGGGATCGCGCCCGCGACGTCGGGTGCCGCGGCGAGCGCGTCGAGCACGGCCTTGAAGAGCGCGGGCGACGCCAGCGGGCGCGCGGCGTCGTGGACGACGACCACCACCGCGGCCGGGTCGATCGCGGCCAGCCCCGCGCGCACCGACGCCGAGCGCGTGGGGCCGCCGGCGACCACGAGGTCCGCGCCGTGGCGCTCGGCGAGCGCGTCGGCCGGCGCCACGAGCACCACCTGGTCCGCGACGGTCCTCGACGCCGCGACCGCGCGGGCGGCCGCGGTCTGGCCCGCGAGGTCGCAGAACTGCTTGCGGTCGCCGAAGCGCTCCCCGGAGCCCGCCGCGACGACGATCGCGGCGACCCGCACGGCTAGGGCAGGACCGAGGCGAGCCGCTCCTCGGCGGTCGGCTCGTCGACGTTGAGCGCGAAGGTGAGCTCGGACACGAGGATCTGGCGCGCCCGGGTGAGCATCCGCTTCTCGCCCGCCGACAGGCCCTTGTCCTTGTCGCGGATCGAGAGGTTCCGGACCACCTCGGCGACCTGGTAGATGTCGCCGCTGCGGAGCTTCTCGGAGTGGTTCTTGAACCGGCGCGACCAGTTGGTCGGCATCCGCGCCTCCTTCTTGCGGAGCACGGCGAAGACCTCCTCCACCTCCTCGTCGTTGATCACGTCGCGGAGCCCCACCACGTCGGTGTTGTCGATGGGGACCATGAGCACGAGGTCCGAGTAGGCGACGCGGAGCTTGAGGTAGTCCTGCTTCTTGCCGAAGGCCTCTCGCTTCTCGACCTTCTCGACGATGCACGCCCCGTGGTGGGGGTAGACGACCTTGTCGCCCTTCTTGAACTTACGGGTCATTGCGGCGGGTGCCTTCCTGGGACGGGACGCGAAGGGCTCCGGTGGCGCTTCGGAGGACCCACCATTGTACCGGTTTCCCAGCAACTTCAGGCAGGTGCTGGCCGAGCGCGTGCCGAGCGCCCAATCGCGGCTCGCGACTCAGCCGGCCGGCTGGAAGAGCCCGAGGACGTTGCCCTCGGTGTCGTGGACGTACGCCACCGCGCCCACGTTCGGGATCTCCATCCGCTCGAGCGCGACGTCCGCGCCGAGGTCGCACGCTCGGCGCAGCGACGCGTCGACGTCGGCGACCTGGGCGGTGTTCACCATGCCGTTGATCGGCGCGTCGGGTGCGGGCCGCGGCCCGCGCCGAGGGAGGATCGCCCCGTTGATCCCGGGCTCCCCCTCGCCGGCGGCCGTCACGAGCCAGTACGCCTCGCTCCCCATCTGCGTGACGGTCCAGCCGAACAGCGCCGTGTAGAAGGCGATCGCGCGGGCGGGGTCGTCGGCGTGGATCTCAAAGTGCACGACGTGGTCCATCCCGAGAGCGTACCGAGGCGCCGTGCGGCACCCCAAAGGCCCCTGGCCGCGCGGCTAGGGCAGCGCGGTCAGGGTCGCGGCGTTCGAGTAGCCGAACTGGAAGTAGCCCGGCCGCTCGTTGACGACGGCGCGGTAGGTCGCCGTCGCGCCGGCGACGCCGAAGGTGAACGTCCCGTTCGCGTGCTCCTTGGTGGACCGCACCCCGTACCACCGGCCGCCGTGCAGCTGCTCGAGGGTGACCCCCTGGCTCACGAGGTGCGGGGACGCGGTCCCGCGGAGCACCGTCGCGTGCCCGACCTTCACCCGGGTGGCCGCAAGGGCGACGTGGACGCCCTGGACGTTCAGGATCGGCTGGGCGAGGAGCGGGAACCCGGCGGTCGCGTAGAGGACGCCCGCCCCGGTCGGCCCGAGGACCGGCACGAGCGAGGACGAGCCGATGGCCGCGCCGAACTGGTGCAGCGCCGACCAGTGCACGCCGTCGGTCGTCGTCTCTTCGAAGACGTCGTAGCCGTTGCGCCGACCGAGGAAGAAGACGTGGACCGTGGCGCCGACCTGCTGCAGCGCGAAGTAGCCGTCGTCGCCGAGCTTCGCGTCGGGGACCTTGTGCGGCGGACCGAACGAGGTGCCGTTGAAGAAGCGAAGCCGCTCGCCGCCCGTCAGCGAGCCGCCGGGGTCCGTCAGCAGCGCGCTGCCCGAGACGGCCGTCACGAGCTCGTTGCCGAACGTCCCGACGCGCACGTAGGACCCCGAGGTGTTGAGGCCGCTCCCGGCCGTGGCGTACTCGACGTAGGTGTTCTTCAGGTTGTCGGAGGCCACGAGCACGCCGCCGTGGTACGTGGTGAGCGAGGTGTCGCCGTCGGTGCCCGGGATCGGCACGGCGAAGCTCATCTGGGGCGTCGAGGGGTCCGGCGCGAGCGCCTGGACCTGGAGGCCGCCCTGGGAGAAGGAGCCGACGACGATGCTCCCGCCCGCGTACGTGGCCGCCCCGATGCTCGCGATGGTGCCCGCCTTCTTGAGCCCGGTGAACGTCAGGCCGCCGTCGGTGCTGTCGAAGATGACCGCGCCGTCCGGGCCGATGTTGCAGCAGTCGAGGGCCACGACCTCCACGTCAGATCCGCCGGACGCGATGACCTCGACGGTGCCGTAGAAGGTGTCCTGGCCGCCCGCCTTGTTCGCGCTCAGGGTCGCGGTGGACGCGCAGGACCGCCCGCCGGGGTGCAGCACGCAGACGGCGATCGTCGTCCCGGACTTGGAGGGCGTCGCGAGCACGAGGTTGCCGTTCGGCAGCACGGCGCCAGTGCCGTTCCCGCCCGTCGAGCCCACGCGGAACTGCGCGAGCTCGGGCTGCGGGTCGCCGACGGTGCCGCCGCCCGCGAGGGCCGGGGTGGCCGCGCCCCCCACGAGGGCCACGCAGAGACCCGCCAGCGCGAGCGCCGCGGCACGGTACCGGCGTGGGTGACCGGGCGCCGTCGCTCGCGCCGGCCAAGACGCTCGGAGCCGTCCTCGCATGGTCACCTCGTTCTCGCCGTGCGCACCGCGCGGTCCGCGCCGCTCGTCGGGGGCTGACGGTACCCGTTGGTGACGCCGGTGCCAAGGGCGGCGCCGATCGCCCGAGGGCTCGGGCCGCGCGTCACGCTCCCGTCACGCCGGTGGTGTCGTCGTCGAGGATCGCGAGGAGCGTCGCCATGTCGTCGAACAGCACGACGCCCGGGAGCGCGAGGACGTCGGCGCTCGTGACCCCGCCCGCGAACCCGTAGACCGCCATGCCGGCCGCGAGCCACCGCCTCAACGCCCGAGCGGCTGTCCTCGACGACGGCGCAGTCGGCGGGCGCGACGCCCATCGCCCGCGCCGCGTGCTGGAAGACGTCCGGCGCCGGCTTGGCGTGCGCCACGTCCTCCACGCTGAAGACCCGGCCCGCGAAGACGTCCCAGAGCCCGGTCCGGCGCAGCTTGTACTCGATCGAGCCGTGCGTGCTCGAGGACGCGACGCAGATGGGGGTGGCGCGACGGAGGAGCGCGTCGAGCACGGCGCCCACGCCGTCGATGGCCACGAGCTCGGCATCGAACGCCTCGCGGTGCCGCCGTCCGAAGGTCTCCTCCCAGTCGATCTCGCGTCCGAGTTGGCGCTCGACCTCGGCCTGCATGTAGGCGGCGGAGCGACCGACGAAGCGTGCCGTCACCTCGGCCTCGCTCAGCGCCCAGCCGAGCTCGCCCAGCACCTCGGCCTCGACGCGGATCGCGAGGCGCTCGCTGTCGACGAGGACGCCGTCGCAGTCGAACACGACGAGGGCAGCGTGGCCGATCGCCGAGCGCGCGTCGCGCGCGCGCCAGGTGGGGTCCGCGATCGGATCGATCTGCACGGCCGGCTCCTCGGGCGCGGCGCCGCCGCGCGTCAGCGTGGGGCGACCGCCAGGGTCAGTCGGCGACCGGCGCGGAGCCCGCGAACTCGACCGTCGGCGGCACGAACCCCTCGATGGAGCTGAACGCCAGCTGGTCGTCGGCGTCGGGGTCCACGTCGATGAGGATCGTCTCGCCGCTGCGGAACTCCTTCCACAGGAGCTTCTCGGAGAGCGGGTCCTCGATCATCGACTGGATCGCTCGGCGCAGCGGTCGCGCCCCCAGCAGGGGGTCGTAGCCCTTCTCGGCCACCCGCTGGCGCGCCGCGGGCGTCAGCTCGAGGCCGATGCCCTGCAGGGCGAGCTGGTCCTTCGTCCGGGTGAGCAGCATCTCGGCGATCTCGACGACCTCGCTCATCGCGAGCTCGTGGAAGACGATCACGTCGTCGATGCGGTTCAGGAACTCGGGGCGGAAGTGCGCCTTGAGGGCGGTGTTGACCCGCTCCTTCATCCGCTCGTACGTCACGGCCTCGGAGCCCTTCGCGAACCCGATCGAGGCCTTGCGCAGATCGGCCGTGCCGAGGTTCGACGTCATGATCAGCACCGTGTTCTTGAAGTCCACCGTGCGGCCCTGCGCGTCGGTCAGCCGTCCGTCCTCGAGGATCTGGAGCAGCGTGTTGAACACGTCGGGGTGCGCCTTTTCGACCTCGTCGAAGAGCACGACGCTGAAGGGCTTGCGGCGCACCGCCTCGGTGAGCTGGCCGCCCTCGTCGTAGCCGACGTAGCCCGGGGGCGAGCCGACGAGGCGGCTCACGGTGTGCTTCTCCATGTACTCGGACATGTCGAGCTGGATGAGCGCGTCCTCGTCGTCGAAGAGGAACTCGGCGAGGGTCTTCGCGAGCTCGGTCTTCCCGACGCCCGTCGGGCCGAGGAAGATGAACGACCCCGCGGGACGCTTCGGGTCCTTGAGTCCCGCGCGGGTCCTCCGGATCGCCCGGGACAGCGCCTTGATCGCCTCTTCCTGCCCGACGATGCGGTGGTGCAGCTCGTCCTCCATGCGCAGGAGCTTGGAGGTCTCCTCCTCGGTCAGGCGGTAGACGGGGATCCCCGTCCACGCCGCCAGGACCTCGGCGATCGTCTCTTCGTCGACGACGTCGAAGGCGTCGCTGCCGGTCTCGCGGAACTCTGCGTCGATGGCCGTCTTTCGGTCGATGCGCTCGAGCTCCTGCTCGGCCAGCCGCTTGGCCTGGTCCATCGCGCCGCGCTCGATCGCGGCCTCCTTGTCGGCGCGGAGCCGCTCGATCTCCTCGTCGAGCTGGCGCGTCGACGGCGGCGCGGGCATCCTGCGGATCCGCAGCCGGCTGCCCGCCTCGTCGATGAGGTCGATGGCCTTGTCCGGCAAGAAGCGGTCCGAGATGTAGCGGTCCGCGAGGTTCGCCGCGGCGACGAGCGCCTGGTCGGTGATCGTCACCTCGTGGTGCTCCTCGTAGCGGTCGCGCAGCCCCTTCAGGATGTCGATCGTCATCGAGACGCTCGGCTGGTCCACCTTGACCGGCTGGAAGCGTCGCTCGAGCGCCGCGTCCTTCTCGATGTGCTTGCGGTACTCGTCGAGCGTCGTCGCCCCGATGGTCTGGAGCTCGCCGCGGGCGAGCATGGGCTTGAGGATGCTGGCGGCGTCGATCGCGCCCTCGGCGGCGCCGGCGCCCACGAGCGTGTGGATCTCGTCGATGAACAGCACGATGTCGCCACGCGTGCGAATCTCCTTCAGCACCTTCTTCAGGCGCTCCTCGAAGTCGCCGCGGTACCGCGAGCCCGCCACGAGGCTGCCGAGGTCGAGCGTGTACACCTGCTTGTCGGTCAGCGTGATCGGCACCTGCCCCGACACGATCTGCTGGGCGAGCCCCTCCACGATCGCGGTCTTGCCGACGCCGGGCTCGCCGATGAGCACCGGGTTGTTCTTCGTCCTGCGCGAGAGCACCTGCATCACGCGCTCGATCTCGCGCTCGCGCCCGACGAGCGGGTCGAGCTTCTTGTCACGGGCGAGCTGGGTGAGGTTGCGCCCGAACTGGTCGAGCACCGCCGAGCCCGAGGAGGACTGCTCCTCGCGCCCGCTGCCGCTCGCCACGGCCTCCTTGCCCTGGTAGCCCGACATCATCTGGATGACCTGCTGGCGCACGCGCCCGAGGTCCGCGCCGAGCGAGACGAGCACCTGGGCGGCCACGCCGTCGCCCTCGCGGACGAGGCCCAGCAGCATGTGCTCGGTGCCGATGTAGGAGTGGCCGAGCTGGAGCGCCTCTCGCAGCGAGAGCTCGAGCACCTTCTTCGCCCGGGGGGTGAACGGCGGGGAGCCCGAGGGGGTTGACCCCGTCATGCCGATCGCCTCTTCGACCTTCTCGCGGACGGCCTCGAGGGTGATGCCGAGCGAGTCGAGCGCCTTGGCGGCGACGCCCTCGCCCTCGTGGATGAGGCCGAGCAGGATGTGCTCAGTGCCGATGAAGCTGTGGTTGAGCTGGCGTGCCTCTTCTTGGGCAAGGACGAGCACCCGTCGTGCTCGATCGGTGAATCGCTCGAACAACGAACGCCTCCCGTCACTGGACCGTGCATCGAGTGTATCGGTGCGGTCCACGAATCCGACGTCGCATTCGGGCTGGGCCGCTCTCGCGCGCCCCACGTAGGGTTGTCATCGTGAATCCCCTGGTCACGCTCGGGCTGCCGACGGTGGGTGAGGATCTCGCTCGATTCGAGCCGCTGCTGGCCGAGTCGGTGGTCATCGGCGACAGCTATCTCGACCAGGTCACGACACACCTCATCCGGGCTGGCGGCAAGCGATTGCGCCCGTTGCTCGCCATCGCGTCGGCCACCGGCGGCGTGTGCGAAGCGTCACAGGACGACCTGCTCGGTGCCATCGCGCTCGAGCTCATGCACCTCGCGTCGCTCTACCACGACGACGTGATGGACGAGGCGGAGATCCGGCGCAACGTCGACTCGGTCAACGCGCGGTTCGGCAACGTCGTCGCGATCGTCGCCGGTGACTACCTCATGGCGCGCTCCGCCGCGATCGCCGCGGACCTCGGCACGAACGTCGCCGCCCTGCTCGCGCGCACGCTGGCGTCGCTGACACGCGGCCAGGTCTCCGAGGTCCGCACCGCCTTCGACGTGACCCGGACCTTCGACGACTACGTCGAGGCGATCGGCGGGAAGACCGCCACGCTGATGGCGTCGTCGTGCCGTGTCGGCGCGATCACCGCGGGACGCACGCCGGCGGAGGTCGACGCGCTCGGCCACTTCGGCCACGCGTTCGGCATGGTGTTCCAGATCCGCGACGACCTGCTCGACCTCGTCGCCGTCGACGGTCAGCTCGGAAAACCCACCGGCCAGGACCTCAGCGAGGGGATCTACACGCTGCCCGTCCTGGTCGCCTTGGAGGACGCCTCGGCGGGCGACGAGCTGCGCGGGCTGCTGGGCAAGCCGCTCGAGGAGCCCGAGCGCGAGAAGGCCCGGGCGCTCGTCACCTCGACGAACGGCGTCGTGCTCGCCCTCCGCGAGGGCGAGCGGTGGGCCGAGCTCGCCCACGACGCGCTCGCCGGCGTGCACGAGCCAGGGTTGCGCGCCGGCCTCGGAGCGCTCGTCTCCTCCCTCCTCGCCGAGGTCCCCGCCGCCCAGCACTGAGCCCCTGGCCCGCGCCCCGTCAGCCGCTCGCCGGGTCCCTCGGCTTGAGCGTCGGGAAGGCGATCACCTCGCGGATGTTCGCCACGTCGCCGAGCACCATCGCCAGCCGGTCGAGCCCGATCCCCAGCCCGGCCGTCGGCGGGAGCCCGTACTGCAGGGCGACCAGGTAGTCCTCGTCCACCGCCATCGCCTCGCGGTCGCCCTCGGCCCGCGCTCTCGCCTGGGCCTCGAACCGCTCGCGCTGGTCGTCGGGGTCGGTGAGCTCGCTGAAGCCGTTCGCGAACTCGTGGCCGACGCAGAACACCTCGAAGCGCTCGGTCAGCTCGTCCTCGAGGCGGTGCCGCCGCGCGAGCGGCGAGACCTCGACCGGGTAGTCCGTGACGAACGTCGGCGCCCACAGGCCGCGCTCGGCGACCGCGCCGAAGAGCGCCTCGAGGAGCCGCCCCGGCCCCCAGCTCGGCGGCGGCACGGGCGCCCCGCGGTCCGCCAGCCGCGCGCGGAGCACGTCGACGGGCGTGCGCACGGACACCTCCTCGCCGATCGCCTCGGAGACGAGCTCGGCCATCGTGGCGCGCCGCCACGGCGCGCCCATCTCGAGGTCGGTGCCCTGGTAGCTCAGCGACGTCGTGCCCCGCACCTCGCGGACGCAGTCGGCCACGAGCGACTCGGTGAGCGCCATCATGTCCTCGGCGTCCCAGTACGCCGCGTAGAGCTCGACGGTCGTGAACTCCGGGACGTGCCACGGCGAGATGCCCTCGTTGCGGAAGAGCTTGCCGATCTCGAAGACCCGCTCGTAGCCGCCCACGACGAGGCGCTTGAGCCACAGCTCCGGGGCGATCCGCAGGAACATGTCGGTGCCGAGCGAGTTGTAGAACGTGCTGAACCGCTCGGCGGTGCCGCCCGAGGGGACCGCGTTGAGCACCGGGGTCTCGACCTCGACGAACCCGCGGGCCCACAGCTGCTCGCGCACCGCCCGCAAGAGGGCGTGGCGGCGGTCGAGCACGGTGCGAGCCGCCGGGTTGGCCCACAGGTCGGCCTCCCGGTGCCGGTAGCGCAGGTCCGGGTCGGTGATCCCGCGCCACTTGTCGCCGAACCCGAGCTGGGTCTCGGCGAGCAGGCTGAACGTGGCGACCTTGACCGACAGCTCCCCGCGCTTGGTGCGGACGACCTCGCCGACCGCACCCACCCAGTCGCCGATGCGCAGCTCGCCGAACCGCTCGAAGGACTCGGTCACCGACGCGAGCGCGAACAGCTGCACCTCGCCGGTCGAGTCACGGAGCGTCGCGAAGGCGAGCTTGCCCTGCGGGCGCACGAGCATGACGCGGCCGGCGACGGCCACGACCGTGCCGGACTCCTCGCCCGGCGCGAGCCTGTCGAAGCGGGCGACGACCTCGCGCGCGTACGTGTCGTGCGCGAAGGCGTAGGGCTGGTCCTTCACGGGGTGCCCCCGTTGCGCTGGTAGACGATCCGCAGCCCGTGGAGCGTCAGCCACGGCTCGACGTGCTGGACCGACGTCGTGTACGGGGCGACCAGCGGCGAGAGCCCGCCGGTCGCCACGGTCGTGGACGGGCCGAGCACCGTGGCGAACCGTGCGCACATCCCGTCGACCTGGGCGGCGAACCCGTAGAGCACGCCCGACTGGATCGCCTCCTCGGTCGACTGGCCGATGACGGTCCGCGGCTCCACCAGCTCGACGGCCCGCAGGGCCGCCGCGTGGGCGTACAGCGCCTCCAGCGAGATGGCGACCCCCGGCGCGATCGCCCCGCCGAGGTACTCGCCCTCCGCCGAGATGGCGTCGAAGGTGGTCGCCGTCCCGAGGTCCACGACGATGCACGGGCCGCCGTAGAGGTCGAACGCGCCGACGGCGTTGGCCACCCGGTCCGCGCCCACCTCCTTCGGGTTGGCGTAGCGGATCGGCATGCCCGACTTGGTCCCGGGCCCGAGGACGACGCAGGGCACGCCGGGGAACCACCGCGTCGTCATCCGGCGCAGCTGGGAGGTCGCCTCGGGCACCGACGAGCTGATCGCGATCCCCGTGACCGCCGAGGTGACGTCGAGGCCCTCGAGGTCCAAGAGCTGGGTGAGCACGACCGCGTGCTCGTCGGGCGTCCTCGCCGACACGGTGGACAGCCGCCAGTGGTGGACGAGCCCGCGGGTCGACGCCCCGTTCGTCGAGGCCGCCGCGCCGGGCTCGTCGAGCTCGTAGAGGCCGACGACGGTCTCGGTGTTGCCGGCGTCGATCGCGAGGAGCATCAGGCCATCATCCCTCGTGCAGGTCCAACCCGAGGTCGAGCGCGCGGGCGCTGTGGGTGAGCGCACCGCTGCTCACCGCGTCGACGCCGGCCGCGGCGAACTCGGGCGCCGTCGCGACGGTGATGCCGCCCGAGGCCTCGACGAAGATGCCGGGACGCACCGCGCGGACGCGCGCGACGCACGCCGCGGCGAGCTCGGGCGTCATGTTGTCGAGCAGCACCGCGTCCGCACCCGCGGCGACGGCCTCGTCGAGCTGGTCGAGCGTGTCGCACTCCACCTGGACGCGCACGCCGGGCCACCTCGCCCGCGCCCGCGCCACCGCCTCGGTGATCCCGAGGGCGCCGAGGTGGTTGTCCTTCAAGAGCACGGACTCCGACAGCGACGCGCGGTGGTTCGTGCCGCCGCCGGCGCGCACCGCCGCCTTCTCGAGGCGCCGCAGGCCGGGCGTCGTCTTGCGCGTGTCGAGGACCGCGACGTGGTGGTCCGCCGACGCCACGGCGTCGACCAGCGACCGCGTGGCCGTGGCGATCCCCGAGAGGTGCCCCATGAAGTTCAGGGCGGTGCGCTCCGCGGCGACGATCGACGCCAACCGGCCGCCGACGGTGGCCACGACGTCGTCGACCTCGAGCCGTGCCCCGTCGTCGCGCAGGACGACGACCTCGAGCGTCGGGTCCACCTGGGCGAACGCCTCGACGGCGCAGGCCACCCCCGCGAGCACGCCGACCTCGCGCGCGACGATCGCCGCGCTGGCCACGACGTCGTCGTCGAGCAGGGCGCCGGTGAGGTCGCCGCGCTCGTCGAGGTCCTCGGCGAGGGCCGCCGCGACGAGGGGGGCGACCCCGTCGTCAGCTGGAACGGCGGCCGTCATCGGGCGGGGTTCACGACGAGCCGGCGGCGCCAGGCGACGTCGACGTCGGGGAACTCCGCACGGACGTGACAGCCCCTCGACTCGGTGCGCGCGGTCGCCGCGCTCAGCAGCGCCTCGGCGCACGTGACCAGGTTCGCGAGCTCGGCGCGGTCGGTGTCGGCCCCGTCGCCGGCCGTCGCCTTGGCGGCGCCGAGCGCCCCGCGCACGGTCGCCAGCGACTCGGACGAGCGCACGACGCCGGCGCCTCGCGTCATGGCGTGCTGCAGGCCGCGTCGCGCCGCCGCGACGTCGCTCGACGCCGCGGCGCGGTCCGCGTCGACGTGGTCCACCACGAGCGGCGTCCCGGGGATGCCGCCGTCACGGCCAAGGATCGTGCGCATGGCGCCGGTCGCCGCGGTGCCGCGTCGGCCCGCCTCGAGCGCCTCAGAGAGCCGGGCGCCGAAGACCATCCCCTCGAGGAGCGAGTTCGAGGCGAGCCGGTTCGCCCCGTGCACGCCGGTGCACGCGACCTCGCCGACCGCGAAGAGCCCGGGCAAAGCGGTGGCCCCGTCGAGGTCGGTGACGATGCCACCGGCGAGGTGGTGCGCGGCGGGCGCGATCGGCAGCCAGTCGGTCGCCGGGTCGAGGCCGGCCGCCGCCAGGCTCGCCGAGAGCGTCGGGAACCGCGCCGCGAACTCCTCGAGCCCCGTGGCGTCGAGCCAGAGGTGGCGCACGTCCTCGCGGGCCATCTCGGACGCCATCGCCCGGCTGACGACGTCGCGCGGCGCGAGCTCGTCGACGAACCGCTCGCCCTCGGCGTTGCGCAGGAGCGCGCCGTGGCCGCGGAGCGCCTCGGACAGCAGGGGGCGCGGCATGGCCGGGTGGTGCAGCGCCGTCGGGTGGAACTGCATGAACTCGACGTCGCTCACCGCCACGCCGGCACGCAGCGCGATGGCGAGGCCGTCGCCCGTCGCCGCCGTGGGGTTGGTGGTCACCTCGAACAGCTGGCCGGCCCCGCCGGTCGCGAGCACGACGGTGGCGGCCTCGAGCTCGTGGCGACCGCCCGCGTCGCGGACAGCGAGGCCGCGGCACGCGCCCTCCTCGACGAGCAGGTCGACCGCGACGGCGTGCTCGCGGATCTCCGAGACCGTGCCCTGCGTGGCGGCGACTAGGGCGCGCTCCACCTCGGCGCCCGTGGCCGCACCGCCCGCGTGCAGGATCCGGGCGTGGGAGTGCCCGCCCTCGCGGGCGCGCTGCAGCGCCCCGGACGCCTCGCGGTCGAAGACCGCGCCGAGCGCGATCAGCTCCTCGACACGGGCCGGTCCTTCGTCGACGAGCACCCGGACCGCCTCCACGTCGCAGAGGCCCGCCCCCGCGCGCAGGGTGTCGGCCAGGTGGAGGTCCGTCGAGTCCTCGTCGTCGTGGAGCACGGCGGCGACACCGCCTTGGGCCCAGCGCGTCGTCGTCTCTTCGAGCGTGGCCTTCGTCACCACGCCGACCTTCACGCCGGCGTCGGCGAGCCGGACCGCCACCGAGAGCCCCGCGACGCCGCTCCCGACGACGAGGGCGTCCAGGCTCACGGTCCGACGACGGCCGCGACGTTGTCGATGAGCCGCACGCCTTCGACGACACCGGCGACGAGGAGGCGGACCGTCGCGCCTCGGGGCGGTTCGACGGCTGCACGCAGCGTCGACGGCTCCACGGCCGCAGCGTAGGCGAGGGTGACGAGCGGCTCGCCCGCGACGACGCGTCGCATCGCCTCGAGGGCGTGCTCGACGCACGGCGAGGCGGCGAGCGCGGCGCGACCGGCCTCGAGCGACGCTCGGAGCGTGAGCGCCGCTCGGTGGCCGCCGGCCGACAGCCGCGCATTGCGGCTCGACAGCGCGAGGCCGTCCCGCTCGCGCACGATCGGGCACCCGACCACCTCGATGGGGAGCGCGAGGTCGGCGACGAGTCGCTGCACCACGCAGAGCTGCTGGAAGTCCTTCTCGCCGAAGAACGCCGTGCACGGGCCGGTGGCGACGAGCAGCTTGGTCACCACCGACGCGACGCCGTCGAAGTGCCCGGGCCGCCCCTCGCCCTCGAGGACGTCGGCCAGGCCTGCGACGTGCACGGTGGTCGCCGTCGACGCGGGCCAGGCGGGCCAGATCTCCTCGATCGGGGGCGCGAGGACGAGCGTGACGCCCGCCGCCTCGGCGACGGCGAGGTCCGCCGCGAGGTCGCGCGGGTACGCCGCGAGGTCGGCGGGGTCGCCGAACTGCAGCGGGTTCACGAAGACGGTCGCCGCCGCGACGTCGCACGACGCGGCGGCCCGCTCGAAGAGCGACGCGTGCCCTCGGTGGAGCCCGCCCATCGTCATCGTGAGCCCGAGCGTCGCTCCGCCGCGGCGCACCGCGTCGGTCCGCGCTCGCCAGGCGACGAGCGTGTCGAGGACCTCGAGCACCCCTACCGCGGTGCGTCGGCAGCGCTGACCGGCGGCGCCTCGGTGAGCGCGGGCGACACCGACGGCCCTGCGGCGAGCTCGAGGGCGAGCGCGACGCCCGCGCCGTAGTGCGCGCGCTCCTGGGGGTCGAGCGCGTCCAGGTGCCGCGCGATCGTCGCCCAGTCCCCGCGTGCCGCGGGGCCGGTCAGCGCCGCACGCGGGCCGAGCGCCGCGACGTCCTCGAGCGCCGCCCGCGTGAGCCCGAGGAACGCGTCGACCGAAAGCCCGATCGTCGCCGCGACCCGCTCCACCTGGCCGAGGAGCGCCACGACGTGGTTCGCCGCGACGCACGCGGCGGCGTGGTAGGCGGCGCGGTCCTCGTCGTCGACCACCACGAGGCGCGCGCCGAGGCTCTCGGCGAGCTCGACGGCGACGGGGTCGCCCGCCACGGCGAGCGTGACGCCGTCGAGGAGCCGCCTCGCGCCGACCTCGGCGTTCGGAAGCGGCACGAGGGGGTGCAGCGACGCGCGCCGCGGGTGCGGGGCGAGCACGTCGAGGCCGAGGGACCCAGAGAGGTGCGCGACGACGCAGCTGGGCGACGGGGCGATCGCCGCGGCGACGTGCGCCAGCTCGTCGTCGGGGACCGCGAGGACGAGCACGTCGGCACCCGCCGCGGCGGTGCCGATCGCCGCCGTCCGACCGAGGGGCCCGTCGACGTCGTGGCCGACGGCGCGCAGCGCGCGCGCGAGTGCGTGGCCGGCCCTGCCGGCGCCGATGATGCGGACCTGCGGCATCTTCCCCCTCCAGCGTTCCGGCCCTCTCGGTGCCGTTCGCTCAGTGGAACCCGGCCAGTGTACCGACGCGCGACACCTCGCCTTCTGCGGCGGCGAGCGCCGCGGCGTCGACCAGGCCCGGCGCGAGGTCGGCCAGCGGTTGCAGGACGAACCGTCGCTGCCACATCCGCGGGTGCGGCACCGTGAGCTCGGCGTCCTCGACGGTGAGCCCGTCCACCATGAGCACGTCGGCGTCGAGGGTCCGCGGACCGAACCGCACGGTGCGCTCCCGGCCCGCGGCCGCCTCGGCCGCCCGGCAGCGCGCGAGCAGCTCGTGGGGCGTGGCGGCCGTCTCGAGCTCGACCACGACGTTCAGGTACCGGCCCTGGGCAGGCCCGCCCACCGGCTCGGTCTCGTAGAGGGGCGAGACGCGGTAGGGGTCGCCGGCCGCGACGGCCAGGACGCCGTCGCGCAGGAGGGCCGCGCGGTCGCCGAGGTTCGAGCCGAGCGAGAGGTACGCGAGCACTCAGCGGTCGACGCGACGGCGGACCGCGACGCTCGCGAGGTCGTGGGCGACCGGCGGGTGCAGCTTGGCCACGGCGACGGTGACGGCGAGCACCTTGGGGTCGGCGTCGAGCACCGCCCGCCCGATGACCTCGCAGGCCGCCTCGAGCAGCCTCGGCCGCGCCCGTACGAGCGCGGCCACGGCCGCGTCGCACAGCGCGCCGTAGTCCGCGGTGTCCGCCACGTCGTCGCTCCTCGCGGCGGTGTTGGCGTGGACCTCGACGTCGAGGTCGAGCTGGAGGGGCTGTGCGCGACGACGCTCCTCTTCGAGCACCCCGCAGATCGCGACGACGCGCAGCCCGTGGATCTCGATCCAGTCGTTCACCGCACGGTGTCGGGCGCGGGGCGCTCGGAGTCCGCCACGAGCGAGCGCCCGTCGGGGCCCATCGAGCGCTCGAAGAGGTGCTCGACGGCGCTGATCGACGCGGGACCCTGGGTGATGCGCCCCGACCACGCCAGGTAGCCCGCCACCACGCCCATGACCCGGTCGCCCAGCTCGTCGCCGTGCAGCAGGACCTTGCGCCCCGAGCTGAGCGACTTGTCGACGTCGAAGTAGCACTCCCGCAGCGCGGGTCGGCGGTCGCCGACCGTCGGGATCGGGTGGTGACCGTACGGCAGCTCGTGGGCGTCGTACGCCGGCAGGTTGGACGGCCCCGGCAGCAGCGAGATGATCCGGTCGAACCCCTGCGCGCTCAGCCACAGCAGCTCCTCCTCGCGCCGCACCTTTCGGTGCGAGGCGCCGAAGCCGCCGGGCCGCTCCGACACGGCGAAGCGGTCACGGATCACCCAGGTGAAGTTGCGCGGGCTGATCCCCGCGGCCCATTTGCCCTTCATGCTGCCTCCCCATCGGACACGAGCGACGCCGCCTGCGAGGTCGCCGCGACGTCGTGCACGCGCACCACGTCGGCGCCGCAGACCATCGCGTAGACCGCGACGGCGAGCGACCCCTCGAACCGGTCCTCGACTCCGAGCGGACCCCCGTGCGGCAGCGCGCCCAAGAAGCGCTTGCGGCTCGCGCCGACCAGCACGCCGAACCCTTCGGCGTGCGCCGCGTCGCACAGCGCGTCGAGGTGCGCGAGGAGCGCGAGGTTGTCCGTGGCGTCCTTCCCGAACCCGATCCCTGGATCGACGTAGACCTCGGCCACGCCGAGCTCGCGGGCGGCCCGCGCCGCGGCGAGGACGTGGGCCGCCACGATCCCCTCGACGCCCGAGCCCATGGCCCCGCTGCTCGCCGCGGGGATCCCCCGGTGGTGCATGGCCACCCAGCCGACGCCCAGCTCGGCGGCGAGGGGGGCGAGGGCCCCTCCCACGTCGTTGAGCAGCGTGGCACCCTCGGCCACCGCTGCCCGGGCGACGGCGGGCTTGGTGGTGTCGACCGAGACCCGCGCCGCCCCGGCGAGACCACGCACCACCGGCACGACCCGCGCGAGCTCCTCGGCCTCAGCGACGGCGACGGCACCAGGGCGCGTGGACTCCCCGCCGACGTCGAGGATCGTGGCGCCCTCCTCCGCCATCGCGCGGCCGAGGGCGATCGCATGGTCGACGTCGGGTGCCCGCGACGAGGCGACGAACGAGTCCGGGGTGACGTTGACCACGCCCATCACCGACGGCGCGTGCACCGTCACCTAGCGCCTCTTGTGCACGAACGCGAGCGCCTCGGCCCGGGTCGCGGGATCGGAGCGGAACGAGCCGCGCACCGACGAGGTCACCGTCGAGGTCCCGGGCTTGCGCACGCCGCGCATCGACATGCAGAGGTGCTCCGCCTCGATCACGACGAGCGCGCCGCGCGGCTGGAGCTCCTTGTCGAGCGCGTCGGCGATCTCGACGGTCATCCGCTCTTGGACCTGGAGCCGGCGCGCGAACCCCTCCACGAGTCGCGCGAGCTTCGAGAGCCCGGTGATGCGCCCCTCGGGACCGGGGATGTACGCGACGTGGACGTGGCCCATGAACGGGACGAGGTGGTGCTCGCACAGCGACGTGAACGGGATGTCGCGCACCATCACCATCTCGTCGTGGCACGCCTCGAATGTGACGCGGAGATGGCGCGCGGGGTCGGCGTCGATGCCCGAGAAGAGCTCCTCGTACATGTCGGCGACGCGGCGGGGGGTCTCGCGAAGCCCGTCGCGCGTGACGTCCTCCCCGATCGCGTCGAGGAGCTCGGCGACCGCGGCGCGGACGCGCTCGACGTCGACGGCCATCAGCCGCTCGCCTCGGGCCCGACGTAGTTGTAGACGCCCTGGAGATTGCGGAACCGCTCGCCGACGTCGAGGCCGTAGCCGACGACGAACGTGGGCGGGATCGTGAAGCCCACGTACTTGTACGACTGGGTCACGCGCTGCTCGCCGTCCTTGAGCAGCAGCGCGCAGACCTCGAGGCTGGCCGGCGACCGGGCACCGAGGTACCGACGCAGGTAGTTCAGCGTGAGCCCCGAGTCGACGATGTCCTCCACCACGAGCACGTGGCGGTCGCGCAGGTCCACGTCGAGGTCCTTCACGATCCGCACGACGCCGGAGGTCTTGGTCGCGGTCCCGTAGGACGACACGGCCATGAAGTCGACCTCGACGGGCAGCTCGATGGACCGGGCAAGGTCACTCATGAACAGCATCGCGCCCTTGAGGACGCCGACGAGCAGCGGGGGCGCGCTCGCGTAGTCCTCGGTGATCTTTGCCCCGAGCTCCTGGACGCGCGCGGCCAGCGTCTCGCCGTCCACCACCACGTCGCCCAGCGACGCCGCGGCCCACGCCGGCGGGCGGTCGTCGTCGGCCGTCCCCACCCGCGGGAGCGTACTTGGCTCAGCCGTCCTCCAGCCGAAGGCGACCGCGCCGTCGCGCGAGCCGCCGTCCGCCCGAGAGCTCGGTCGCCGTGGCCTCGCCGAGGACGACACCCTCCATGCGGTCCACCTCGGCCGCGCTCGGGGGGTGCGCGGCCACGTCGGCATCGCGCGCGAGGTCGCGGAGCCGGCGGCGTCGGAGCACCGGGTGCGCGTCGCGCAGCGCCGCCACGTCGCTCTCGTCGAGCACCGCCTCGTGCGCCGCCTCGTCGAGGTAGGCGACGACGTCGCGCGCGAGCGTCGCCTGGCGCGCGAGGATCGGCACGAGGTCGCGCGCCGCGACGCGGTTGAGCTCGGGGAGGACGCGCGCGCGAAGGAGGTTGCGCTTCAGCGAGAGGTCGAAGTTGGAGGAGTCCACGACGACGTCGACCCCCTGGGCGGCCACGAGCGCCCGCAGCTCATGGCGGCGCAGGCCGAGGAGGGGCTTGGTCGACGGCGCCATCGCGGCGAGCCCGTCGAGGCCGGCGCCGCGCAGCACGTTGAGCAGCACGGTCTCTGCCTGGTCGTCCATCGTGTGGCCCGTGAGCGCACCGGCGGGCAGCGCCGCGTGACGCGCGGCGCGGGCGCGCGCCTCGAGGTTCGGGCCGTCGGCCACGATGGCGGTGTGCGCGACGAACGCCATCGAGAGGCGGCGGGCCAGCGCGGCGACCACCTCTGCCTCGGACCCGCTCGTCGCACGCAGGCCGTGGTCGACGTGGTGCAGCGTGCCGGTGAGCCCCGCCGCCGCGGCGAGCAGCGCCAGCCCGCACGAGTCCGCGCCACCCGACACCGCGAGGTCGACCGTGGTCCCTTCGGCTGGGAAGCGGCACCGCGCGAGGAGCTCGGTGGCGTCAGGCGCTGCGGGCCTCCTCGGCGAGGACGGCGCGGATGCGCTCGAGCAGTGGCGCGGGCACCCTCGCGCGCGCGCAGTCGGCGATGACCACGCGCAGCTCGGCCTCGAAGTGCGCGGCATCGTCGCAGTACCGGCACCGGTCGAGGTGCGCGGCGATGGTCGCTCGCACCTCGACGGTGAGCTCGCCGTCGAGGTACGTGTACAGCGTCGACAGCGCCTCGTCGCAGTTGACGCCCGACGCACCGCCGTCCGCGCACGAGTCGTGTCCTGCCATCAGCCCTCCCTCACGCGCTCGGGGCGTCCACGAGGCCCTGCTCGGTCGCATACGGGGCCAACGCCCGCTGCAGCGCCTTCCTTCCACGGTGGATGCGACTCATCACCGTGCCGATGGGGACGCCGGTGATCTCGGCGATCTCCTTGTAGCTGAACTGCTCGACGTCGCTGAGGATGACCGCGATGCGGAACTGCTCGGGCAGCTCGTCGAGGGCTTCCAGGACCTCGGGGGCTGTCAGCCGCTCGAGGGCGGCGTCCTCGGCGCTGCGGTTGAGGCCGGACGCGGCCAGGCGCCGGTAGAGGTAGAGGTCCTCCACCTCGTCGAGATCCGTCTCGAGCGGGGACCGCTGGCGCTTGCGGTACGTGGAGATGTAGGTGTTGGTGAGGATCCGGAAGAGCCAGGCGCGCAGGTTCGTCCCCGCCTCGAACCGCCCGTAGGCCCGGAACGCCTTGAGGAAGGTCTCTTGGAGCAGGTCCTCGGCGTCGGCGCGGTCCCGCGTCATCCGCAGCGCCGCCCCGTAGAGGGCGTCGGCGTAGACGAGGGCCTCGTCCTGGAACGTCGCGAGGTCGGCCACGGTCACGACGCTACCTGCAGGACCCCTCGTGCCGGACCGCGCGACGCCGCAGCCCACCGGGCGCGTGGCCCTGGCCGCACGTCGCCCTGGCCGCGCACACCGCCGATACCATCGCGCGTGGCCAGCTCCGAGGCGACGCCTCCCGGTGTCGCGGCCGTGCGCGAGGTGGTCGAAGCGCGCGGCCACCTGGAGGTCGTGCGCCTCGAGCGGATCGCGGAGGTGGGCGCCGACGC
Source organism: Acidimicrobiales bacterium (assembly GCA_035937595.1). Classification (GTDB taxonomy): domain Bacteria; phylum Actinomycetota; class Acidimicrobiia; order Acidimicrobiales; family RAAP-2; genus Palsa-459. Next base: position 211,125 of record DASZHS010000005.1, on the reverse strand, counting down.
CATCGCCACGACCCGCGTCGGCGGCGTGAGCGCGCCGCCCTACGACACCTTGAACCTCGGCGACCACGTGGGCGACGATCCCGCGGCGGTCGCCGAGAACCGCCGTCGCCTGGCCGACGCGATGGGCGTGGCGGTAGAGCACCTCGCGATCGCGCGACAGGTGCACGGGACCGGTGTGGCCGTCGCACGCGTCGGGACGCACGTCGGCGACGCCGACGTGCTCGTGACGACCGACGACGAGGTCGCGGTCGCCATCCTCGTGGCCGACTGCGTCCCGATCGTGCTCTGCGACCCCGACGCGCGCGTGCTCTGCGTCGTGCACGCGGGGTGGCGGGGGATCGCGTCGTCCGTCGCCAGGGTCGCCGTGCGCGCGATGTCCGAGCTGGGGGCGCGGCCGGCACGGTGTCGTGCCGCGATGGGGCCCTGCGTCTCGGTGACGGCCTACGAGGTCGGCGACGACGTCGCCGACGCGCTCGCCGCGGTGGGCTGCGCGACCGCCGTCGTCCCCGACGGCACGGGTCGCCACCGGGCGGACCTCGCCGGCGCGGCACGAGCCCAGCTCGTCGACGCCGGCCTGCGTGCGGAGCGGGTGGACCTCCCGACGTCGTGGACGGACGGCGGGACGAGGTTCTTCAGCGACCGTGCGCGGCGCCCGTGCGGGCGGTTCGCGCTCGCGGCAAGGCTCGCGCACGCCGGCTCGTAGCATCGAGGCGGTGACCCGCCCCGAGCGAGCGCGCACGTTCGCCTACGGCGACGTCGCCGTCGACCCCGTCGCTGGGACGCTCACCTGCCGCTACCGCCTCGACGACGCCGAGTTCACGGAGGTCGCGACGTTCGACGCCGACGTGGACCTCGCCGCGCCGGGGGTCGCGGCGGTGGCCACCCTGTACCACCTCCTCGCGGGCCTCTCCTACTACAAGGCGGGCGCCGCGCACGTGGTGTCGCTCGGCGGCCTCGAGGTAGGCGCCGCGACGAGGGCGCTGCTCGACGCCGCCATCGCCGACGGGCTCGCGGAGTTCGCCTACCGCAACGACCTCGACCTCTCCGACGTGGAGGTCCGAGGGGGCGTCGCCCCACCCCGGGTGGCCGTGCCCGCGGCGATCGCGGGGCCGCTCGTCCCGTTCGGTGGCGGCATCGACTCGATCGTCTCGGCGACCGCCGCTCGGCGCGAGGACGGGGCGGCGCTGTTCGTCGTCGGCCCCCGCGGCGCGCGCTTCGAGGCCATCGAGCGCCCGGCACGGCAGACCGGGCTCCCCGTCGTCCGCTGCGCCCGGGCCCTCGACGACGCGCTGCGCGACGCAGCCGCGCACGGGTACCTCGACGGCCACGTGCCGGTGACCGCGATCGTCTCGGCCCTGGCCCTCGTCGCCGCCGTCGCCCAGCGACGTGACGCCGTGGTCATGAGCAACGAGCGCTCGGCCTCCGTCCCGACCGTCATCGTCGACGGTCGGCCGATCAACCACCAGTGGTCGAAGTCGCTCGCCTGCGAGGAGCTCCTGCGCGGCGCGCTCGACGAGCTCTTGGACGGCGGTCCCACGTACTCGAGCGCGCTGCGCGACCGCTCCGCGCTGTGGATCGCCGCGGAGTTTGCGCGCCACAACGCGTACCTCGACACGTTCATGAGCTGCAACCGCGCGTTCCGACAGGACGACGCCGTGCGCGCGGCGACCTGGTGCGGCGCGTGCGACAAGTGCCTGTTCACCGACCTCGTGCTCGCCCCGTTCGTACCACGCGCGCGGCTGGAGTCCGTCTTCTCGGGCCGCGAGCCGCTCGGGGACCCGCGTCGTGTGGGTGACCTCGAGGTGCTCTGCGGCCTCGTCGCCAACCAGCGGCCCTTCGAGTGCGTGGGCGACGTCGAGGAGTGCGCGACCGCCCTCGTGGCCGCCGCGGCGCGCGCGGACCGCGCAGACCAGCACCACCTCGCCGCGCTCGCGGCGCGCTGCGCCGACGCGCGCCCGCTCGACGAGCTCCTCTTGCCCTCCGGTCCCACGCACGCTGCGGCCCTCCATGCGTCACGCGGTCTCCTTTAGGGACCTCGCCGGCCGTCGCGTCGGCGTCTTCGGCGTCGGGATCGAGGGCCGGGCCGCCGCCGCGCGGCTCGCCGCCGAGGGCTGCGAGGTGGTCCTCGTCGACGACGACCCTGCGGCGACGGGCACTCCCGGCGTGCTCGCGACCTCGGACGCCGGTGCGGCGGCGCTGCGGCGCTGCGACGCCGTCGTCAAGTCCCCGGGGATCTCGAGGTACCGCGAGGACGTGACCGCGCTCGAGCACGCCGGCGTGCCGGTGCTCGGGGGCGTCGCGATGTGGCTCGAGGAGACGGACCGCTCCCGGGTGATCTGCGTCACGGGCACCAAGGGCAAGTCGACGGTGACCACGGTCGCCGCCCACCTTGCCCGGGGCCTCGGGGTGCCGGCCGTCGTCGCCGGCAACCTCGGCGTGCCCCCCTTCGACCCGGGCCTCGCGCTCGACGGGCGGCTCGTCGTGCTCGAGACGTCGAGCTTCCAGGCGACCGACGTCGCCCACAGCCCCGACGTCGTGGCCGTGACCTCGCTCGGCGACGACCACCTCGACTGGCACGGCACGCCGGCGCGCTACCACGCCGACAAGCTGTCGCTCACCAGCCAGCCCGGCGCACGGCACACCGTGATCGCCGACACGCCGCAGCTCCGCGCGCACCGCGACCAGCTGGGCGGCGAGGTGGTGCTGACCGAGGGCGACGCGGCGCTGGCCGCCGCCCTCGGGCTCGTCGGGCGCCACGGCGCCTCGAACGCCGGGGTCGCCGTCGCGGCGCTCCGCGCCGCGGGCGTCGCGGGGAGCGACGACCCCGCGCGGCGGCTCGAGGCGGCCCGCGGCTACGTACCGCTGCCGGGTCGGTTCCGCGAGATCGCGCGCCACGGCGGCGTCCGCTTCATCGACGACTCCCTGGCGACGAACCCGCTGCCGACGATCGCCGCCCTCGAGGCGGTGGGCGACGCGCGCCTCGCCCTCCTCGTGGGCGGCCACGACCGCGGCGTCGACTACGGCGAGCTCGTCGCGGCGATCTGCGCGCGTCCCGGGGCCACCGTCGTCGTCACGCTCCCCGACAACGGGCCGGCCATCGGCGAGCGCGTGGCGGCACGCTGCTCGGTGCAGGTCGTCGACGCCAAGGACGTGGCCGACGGCGTGAGCGCCGCCGTCGAGTGGCTCGCCGGCGAGGGCGTGCTCCTGTTGTCGCCGGCCGCTCCCAGCTTCTCGCAGTTCCGCAGCTGGGCGGAGCGCTCGGCGGCGTTCGCCGAGGCGGTCGCCGGCCTCGGGGATCAGCCGGCGTAGGGCGCAGCCGCGGCGAAGTCGGCGCGCAGCACCGCCGCGATCGGTGCGAGCACCGCGCGGTCCGACGTGCGGATGCTCAGCTCGCGGTTGAAGGCGAGCGAGCCGTACGAGAGGTTCTGAGAGCCGACGACGAGGGTCCCCGTCGCGTGCGGACCGGTCGTGCAGTCGACGCACAGCGCCTTGGCGTGGACGTAGATGGGGTGCTCGCCGTGGTCCAGGTGCACCTGGGCGCCCGCGGCGAGGAGCTGGTCGAACGCCGAGCGCCACTCTGAGCTGTAGGTCATCGTCACGTGCACGGCCACGTGCCGGCGCGCCGCGGCCACGAGCGCGTCGATGACGTAGGTGTCCGAGAGCTCCTCGGACTCGAGGCTGATCGAGCGGTGCGCGTGGCGGATGAGGGAGAGGAACGCCGGCTCGGCGTTCGGGCTCCAGACGAGGTCGACACCGGGTGGACCGGACGCCGGCGCCCCGCCGCCCCAGTCGGTGCCGAAGACCGCCGCGACCGCGTCCACGTCGGCGCGCTGGGTGTCGCGCACCCAGAAGTCCCGGGTCGTCGCGTAGTACTCGGCGGTGAGGTTCCCCGACCCGACGTAGGCGACGGCGCCGTCGATCACGACCGCCTTCTCGTGGAAGATGACGCCAGGATCCGCCCAGCGCACCGCGACGTGGTGGCGCCGCAGCATGGCGAACGCCGGCTGGTTGACGGTGCCCGCGTGGAAGTCCTCGTCGAGGAGCACCTGGACGCGCACGTGGCGGTGCACCGCGGCGATGAGCGCGGCCTCGAAGGCCGGGTCGGCGAGCTCGTACATCTCGACCCGCACGCTGCGCGTGGCGACGGCGACGGCGTGGTCGAGGAACCCGTAGCCCGCCGCGGGCTCGACGACGACCTGCCAGCGCGCGGCGGCGTGCCGCGCCGCGACCGCGGACGGGGCGGTGCCGGCGACCAGGGCGCCGGCGGCCAGGGCCGACGCCACGGCCAGGGCGCCCGCGCGGAGGAGCACGACGCGACGCCGTGTCATCGCCGCGCCGTCATGGGCGGCGCACCTACGCGTCGGGGAGGTCGAACGCCGTCGCGTGCCGCGGCTCGTAGAGGTCGAGGGTGACGCCGCCCGGCACGCGCAGCGTCGTGACGAGCCCGTACCCGCGGTCGGCGACCTCGCCCAGCACCTCGACCCCCTTGGCGGCGAGCTCTGCGACGGTCGCGGCGACGTCGTCGCACATCAGGCTCAGCCGCATCGTGTCGGCGGGCACCGTGCCTCCCTCGGTCGGGTGCACGCCCAGCTCGGCGGGCGGGAGCTTGAAGATGAGCCACCCCTCCCCGTCGTCGACGACAGGGAGGTCGAGCACGTCGCGGAAGAAGGCGCGGGCCGCGGCCGGGTCGTCGGCGTAGAGCAGCGTGTGGACGGAGGTGATCACGCAGCGAGTCTCCCAGATCGCGCCGTCGGGGAGCCGGCGCGGTGCCGACGCGGGCTTGGGCGAGACGGGTGGGTCAGTCGACCCGCGCCGCGGCGGTGCCGACGAACACGGCAACGCCGTCCTGGTTGGTCGTGGCGACGTCGAGCTCGACGGTCGGCACGCCGTCACGGTCCACGATCGCGGTGACCGTCGCGGTGGCGGTCAGGGTGTCGCCCGGCCACACCTGGGCGGTGAACCGCCCGCCGAAGCGCAGCAGGCGACCGTCCCCGACGAGGTCGGTGAGCATGCGGCCGGTCAGGCCCATCGTCAGCATGCCGTGCGCGAACACGCTCGGGTAGCCGGCGACCTTGGTCGCGAACACCTCGTCGGTGTGCAGCGGGTTGTAGTCGCCGGACGCCCCCGCGTACTGGACGATCTGGGTGCGCGAGAGGTTGTCGACCACCTCGGCGGCGTGCACGTCGCCGACGGCGAGTGCCGCGGCCCGCAGCGGGCTCACGACGACACCACGCTCTCGGTGCGCACGCCCACCGAGCGCGCGACGACCACGAGTGCGCCGTCCTCGCCGCGGTACTCGGTGATCATCTCTCGGAACTGCAGGCGCCCGCCGCGCCGGCCCTGCTTCTCCCACGACGCGCCCTCGCGCACCGAGAGCGTGAGGACCTCGCCCGGGCGGACCGGGCGGTGGTACTCGTAGTGCTGCTCGGCGTGCAGCCCGGTGCCGCCCGAGCCGCCCGACCCCTCCCCCGGGGCCCGTCCGCTCTCGGTGCGACCGGAGCCGAACCACGCGACGCCCGGGTGCGGACGAAGCGGGTAGTCGGGGTCGTACTGGGCGCTCGCCTGGACGAACGTGGGCGGCGCGATGAGCCCGCCCACCTCGGTGCGCGCCGCGGCGTCCGGGTCGACGTAGACGGGGTTGGGATCGCCGATCGCGCGGGCGAACGTCATCACGTGGCCCGCCTCGACGGGGAACCGCGACGCGGTCATCGCCGGGTCCCCGGGCGCGCCGTGGTGGGCGTCGTCACGTCGGGGTCGCCGGTGGCTCGGGGATCTGGCCGGACATCGCCGCGTTCGCCGGCGCGGCCGCCACGAGCTCGGCGACGACCGGGCCGAGCGTCTCTGGGTCCCAGCGCGCGCCGTGATCGACGGCAGGGCCGGCGTGCCAGCCCTCCGCCACGCTGAGGCGGCCGCCGGCGACGTTGAAGACCCGCCCGGTGATGCCGGCGGACTCGGTGCTCGCGAGCCACGCGACGATCGGCGCGACGTTGTCGGGCGAGCGCGGGTCGAAGCCGACCGCCCCGCTGTCGTCCCCGCCGCGCGCGGCGATCAGCGCCTCGGTCATCCGGGTCCTCGCCCCCGGCGCGAGGGCGTTCACCGTCACGCCGTAGCGGGCGAGCTCCATCGACGCGATGATGGTGAACGCGGCGATGCCCGCCTTGGCCGCGCCGTAGTTCGTCTGGCCGACGTTGCCGTAGATGCCGGACGACGAGCTCGTGTTGATCACCCTCGCGTCGTTGCGCTCCCCGGCCTTGGCACGGTCGCGCCAGTACGACGCCGCCCAGCGCGTCGGGGCGAACGTCCCGCGGAGGTGGACCTTGATGACCGCGTCCCACTCCTCGATGGTCATGTTGACGAGCATCCGGTCCCGCAGGATGCCCGCGTTGTTGACGAGCACGTCGAGGCCGCCGAACCCGTCGATCGCTGCGTGGACGAGCCGGCCCGCCCCCTCGAAGTCCGAGACGTCCTCGCCGTTGGCGATCGCCTCGCCGCCGAAGGCGCGGATCTCCTCGACCACCTCGTCCGCGGGGCCGGGCGAGCCGCCGGTGCCGTCGACCGCCGCGCCGAGGTCGTTCACGACCACCCTCGCGCCCTGGCGGGCGAGCTCGATGGCGTGGCCCCGGCCGATGCCGCGGCCCGCGCCGGTGACGATGACGACGCGGCCCTCGCAGAGCCGGCTCACGCGGTGACTGCCTCGACCCTCGGCTCGCGCGGGAGGCCGAGCGCGCGCTCGCCGACGATGTTGCGCTGGATCTCGCTCGTCCCCGAGTAGATCGTCCCGGCGCGGCTCGCGAGGAAGGTGTCCTGCCACTCGGTCGTCGCGTAGCCCTCCCCGTCGGGACGCAGCATGGCGTCGGCGCCGACCACGTCCATCGCGAGCTCCCCGAAGGCGCGGTGGTACTCGCTCCAGCGGAGCTTGGCCCCGGAGGCCTCCGGCCCCGGCTCGCGGCCCTCCACGAGCGAGGCGAGCGTCCGCAGCCCGGCGTACCGCATCAGCTGGACCTGGGTGTAGCACCACATCAGGCGCTGGCGCACCAGGGGATCGCGCGCGGCGCCGTTGGACCGCGCGAGCGCGATGAGCTCGTTGAGCTCCTGCTCGAAGCCGAGGTGCGCGGTCGTCGCGTTGCCGCCGCGCTCGTGGCCGAGCGTCGTCATCGCGGGCAGCCAGCCGTTGTTGATCCCGCCGATGACGTTGAACAGCGGGGCGCGCGCGCCGTCGAGGAAGTCGTCGCAGAACTCGGCGGCCCCGGACAGCTGGCGGACGGGCTGCACGGTCACGCCGTTGGCCGCGGAGAACGGGACGAGGACGTAGGACAGGCCGCGGTGCTTGGGCGCCGAGGGGTCCGTCCGGCACAGGACGAACATCATGTTCGCGTGGTGCGCCCCGGAGGTCCAGCACTTCTGGCCGGTGATCACGACCTCGTCACCGTCGACGATCCCCCTCGTCTCGACGCCCGCGAGGTCCGAGCCGTGGCTGGGCTCCGAGTAGCCCTGGCAGTAGACGTCCTCCCCCGAGACGATGCGCGGCAGGAAGTGCGCGCGCTGGGCGTCGGTGCCGTGCGCGATGATCGCCGGCCCGACGAGCGACTCGCCCATCCCTCGGCGCACCAGCGGCACGCCGAGGCGACGCAGCTCCTCGCTGAACACGGCGAAGCGCACGGCGTTCCAGCCGCGGCCCCCGACCGCCTCGGGCCACTGCGGGCACAGCAGGTTCGCGTCGAGGAGCCGCTCGGTCCACTCGGCGTAGCGGGGGTTGGCCATCGCCCGGGCGAGCCGCGTCCCGCGGCGGCCGCCCGCGAACATCGGCCCGCCCCAGTCGGCGAGCTCGCGCAGGCCCTCGGGGACGTGCGCCTCGAGCCACGTGCGGATCTCGTGACGGAACGCCGTGTACTCGGGTCCGAGATCGATCTGCATGCGCCCCCCATCCTCGCTCGCGCGCGTCGTCACCGCCCGGCCGCCGCGGCCGTGCCGAGCACGAGCGTCCCGGCCGCCATGAACATGCCGCCCACGCCCTGGGCGAGGCTCACCTCGACGCCGTCGACCTGGGCGGCGGCCTCGCCACGCAGCTGGCGGACCGACTCTTGCACCAAGAACATGCCGTACATGCCGGTGTGCGTGTAGGACAGCCCGCCGCCGTTGGTGTTCATGGGGAGGCGTCCGCCCGGGGAGGTGTGCCCGTCGGCGACGAACGCCCCGGCCTCGCCGCGCCCGACGAAGCCGAGGTCCTCGAGCCCGTAGAGCGGCAGGTGCGCGAAGGCGTCGTAGACCATGAGGTGGTCGACGTCGCTGGTGGAGAGCCCGGACTCGCGGAACGCGGCCGCGGACGACAGCGCGAACGCCTTGGACCTCGTGAAGTCCTCCATCATGGACACGAGCGGGGTCTCGGCGGCCTCCCCCGTCCCGAGCACGTACACGGGGGGCTTCGGCCCCGGCATCGCCGCGGCGCGTACCGCGGAGGTGACGACGAGCGCGCCGCCGCCGTCGGTCACGAGGCAGCACTCGAGCAGGTGCATCGGGTAGGCGACCATCTTCGAGGCGAGGACGTCGTCGACGGTGATCTCGTCGCGGTACATCGCGCGGGGGACGCTCGCCGACCAGCGGCGCTGGGCGACGGCGACCGACGCGAGCTGCTCGTGGGTGAGCCCCGTCTCGTGCATGAAGCGCAGCACGCCGATCGGGAACAGCGTGGGCGGGCCGGTCGGCCCGTAGGGCGCCTCGAACTGGCCCTGGGGCGAGGCGGCGTCCATGACCCTCGGTCCGGCGCCGACCCGCGACCGCCCCGACTCCCCGTGGGTGATGAGCACGACCTCGCAGAGTCCGGCCGTGATCGCCGCGGCGGCGTGTCGGACGTGGAGGAGGAACGAGCACCCGCCGACCCCCGTCGCGTCGACGTAGGTGGGGGTGATCCCCAGGTAGTGCGCGACGGCGATCGGTGACTGGCCGGCGGCGGCCACGCCGTCGACGTCGCGCATCGTGAGACCCGCGTCGGCGAGGGCGCGGCGCGCCCCGTCGGCGTGCAGCTCGAGCGACGACAGCTCCGGCACGACGCCGATCCGCTCGGTCTCCGCCGCGCCGACGATGCACGTGGTCGCGCGCACGCTCACCGCCGGCCCTCCACCGGACGGAACACCGGGACCGAGACGGCGCCACGGCGCTCGAAGCCGACCTCGAGGTCCATGTCGAGGACGAGGGCCCCCGGCGTGTTCGCGACGCCGACCACGTTCGACATCATCCGCGGCCCCTCCGCCAGCTCGACGACGGCGATGGCGTAGGGCACCTGGTCCTCGAACCCCGGCGCGGCGCGGTGGCTGATCACGTAGGTGTGCAGCCGCCCGCGGCCCGAGGCGCGCTCCCAGGCGACGTTGGTCGAGCCGCAGCGCGGGCAGCTCGTCCGCGGGTAGAAGAACGCGTGGCGGCACGGCTGGCACCGCTGGATCCGCAGCTCGCCCCGCGCGGTGCCCTCCCAGTACGGCGCCGTCTCCGGCGTCGGCTCCGGCTCGAACTTCGCCGGTCGGTCCGCTGCGCCCCCGCTCACGGCCGCGACCCGGCGTCGGCGCCGTCCGCGACGGCGATGCCGAGCTCGTCGAGGAGGTCCTGGCTGTAGGTGACGCGCCCGGTTCGCGACGTGGGCTCGACGCTGCACAGGGCGAGCGCCGCCTCCGCCATCACTGACGGCGGCTCCACGACCTGGTCGGGGTCCTCGGGGCGAACGAGGTGGTGGAACAGCGTCCCGGGGGTCGGGACGACGCGGTTCGGCGAGAGCGCGTTCACCGCGACGTGCTGCGGGTAGACCTCGGCCGCGAGGCCCGTCGTGAACCGCTCGAGCGCGGCCTTGCACATCCCGTAGACCGTGCCGCCGACGGCGCGACCCGCCGTGACCGCCGAGGCCTCCGGGTGCCGGGCGGCGCCGGAGGACACGTTGAGGATCCAGCCCCGGCCCTGTGTCGTCATGCCCGGGAGCACCAGCTGGGCGAGGTGCAGCGGGGCGACCACCTGCACGTCGAGCATGAGCTGGAGGCGCTTGGGGGCAAAGCCCGCGACGGGGACGAAGTAGGTGACGGCCGCGTTGTTCACGAGCACGTCGACCGGACCCACCCGCGAGACGGCCTCGGCGACGAGCCGTTCGCGGTCCTCCGGCTTGGAGAGGTCCGCGGGGATCGCGATCGCGGTGCCACCTGCCGCCTGGATCCGTGCGGTCGTCTCGTTGATCGTGCCCTCGAACGGGCTCGTGGACGGGTCCACCGTCCGCGCCGAGACGACGACGGTGGCCCCTGCGCGGGCGAACCGCTCGGCGATCGCGGCCCCGATGCCACGGCTCGCGCCGGTGACGAGCGCCACGCGACCCGCCAGCACCTGCTCGGTCATCGCTCGGTTCCCGTCACCGCTCCTCCGCCCGCTCCTTGGTGCGAACCCCACCTGGTGCACGTGATGGAGCCTGGGATGGGACTTGAACCCATGACCTACGCATTACGAGTGCGTTGCTCTACCACTGAGCTACCCAGGCGCGAGGGTGCACGCTACCAAAGGGCCCTGCGCGCCCCGACGCACGGGCTCAGCGGCGTCGGCGCACGACGGCCAGCACGCCGACGCCGAGCAGCGCGGCGATCGCGACGGCGAGCGCGGCGATCTCCATGGTCGACGTCGACGAGGGCGACGCCGGGGCCGACGCCGGCGACGCGGTCAGGGTGAGGACGGGTGCGGGCATCGGCGGGTTCTTGTCGAGCGCGTCGGCGACCTGGATCCAGGCCGCGACGTCGCCGTTCGAGTAGGTCTGCAACGCCTTGAACACGAGCGTGCCCGTGACGTTGGGCAGCGCGCCGACGGCGATCGGGAAGTCCTCGTACTGGCCCGGCGGCGTGCCGCCGCTCGTCGCGCGCCACTCGACCTCGGTCACCGCGGCGCTGACCACGCCGTCGTCGGTCGTCACGGGGTGCGGCAGGGTCGTCGTCCTGGCGCGCGCGGTCCAGCCCGGCGGCGGGTCGGTGAGGACGCCGAGCAGCGGCGTGGCGACGGGGAGGAAGACGCGCAGCTCCACGACCGTGGCGTCGCTGCGCTCGTTCGGGCAGCGGAACACGAGCTCGACGTCGGTCGCGCCGGCAGGGAGCTGGCCCGGGTGCAGCGTGACGTGCGCGCCCGCGATGCCCGGCACCGCGACGACGGCGAGCACCACGGCCACGCCCGCGACCCAGGGCGCCGACCGACCACGTGCTCCTCGCTGCATGCGTGCCTCTCGCGCCGGGCGGACGAGCGGGCACCGTAGGTCAGCGCACGGGCACCTGCAACGGCGTGACCTGCTCGTCGATCGGGGTCGTTCGGACCGTGACGGTGAGCACCCAGGTGCCGGCCGCGAGGAACGTCACGTCGCGACTGCGGTAGTGGCCGATGCCGGCGATCGTGAGCGGGACGTCGAGCGGGCCGAGCTGGTCCGCCGGGTACGACAGCGTCGCGTCGACCTCGGGGATCGCCTTCGGGGTTCCCGACGGCGAGAGGACGTAGACGTGCAGGGTGTTGCGGACCCCCGCGACCGCCGGCGAGAGGATGACGTTCACCTGCACGCCGAGCGTCGTGAAGCTCTGGGTGTAGGGCAGCGCGAGCTGCTCGCGCGCCGGCGGCGCGTTCACCAGCGCCGCGGTGACGCCGAGGACCGCCGCCGCGACGAGGAGCTCGGCGACGATCGACCGGACGAGCCCGACCCGACGTGGCGGCGCGTCGGGCGCCGGGTCGCCCGTCGCCGCACCCACCGGTCGCCGGAGCAAGGCGCGGCTCAGCGCGCCGAGGGCGATGAGCACCACCACGACGGCGACCTTGACGAGGAGCAGGCGCCCGTAGGTGGTCCCCGTGAGCGCGTCGAGGCTGCCCACCTGGCGGACCGCCTGCAGGGTCCCGGAGACGACGACCACGACGACCGCACCGAGCGCGATCGTCGAGATCCGCCGCGCGCTGCGCACCAGGTCGATCGCGCCGAGGTCCGTCGCGCCGCCGACGAGGAGGCACGCGAGCACGACGAGACCGCCGAGCCACAGCGACGCCGCGGCGAGGTGCGCGAGGTCGAGGACGAAGCCCGCCGCGATCGCCGAGCCCGTCGTCGCGTGACCGGCGAGCCCGGGGGTAACGAGCAGCCCCGCGCCGACGACCGCGCAGGCGGCCACGCCGAGCGGGGCGGGCGACGCGGCGCGCCGTCTGGAGGTCAGCCACACGAGCAGGGGCGCGGCGATCGCGAGGAGCAGCGCTCGGAGCGCCTCGACGCGACCGAACCTCGTCGCCAGGACCTCGCGCAAGAGCGACGGCCGGAGGGCGTCGGTGAGCGGGAGCGCCGCCGCGTAGGGGCCCTGGATCGCGACGCCCGCGATCGTCATGACGGCGAGGAGGCCGAACGACGCCCAGAGCCATCGCCGGATCCGTCGGCTCGACAGCGCTGGCGCGGCCGCGGCGAGCGTGATCGCGGCGATGCCGACGAGGCAGAGCAACCCGGCGAAGGCGGCGAGCCGCACGAGCCAGTACGCGACGCCGACCGTCGTGCTGCCGCCGGCGTTCGCGAGCGCCGTCGCGAGCGTGCTCGCCCTCGGGAGGCCCTTGGACGTCCCCACCGAGAAGATGAAGGCACCGTGGACCGGGTGGGAGTCCGCCGAGATCACGCGCCAGGCGACGACGTAGGCCCCGTCGGCGAGGTGCGGGAGGGGGAGCGCGACGGCGCTGTCGTCGTGGCTCGCGTAGTGGGTCCCGCCGAGGTCCACGCGCGCGCCGGCGGCGTCGTACACACGGATCGAGCCGAAGTCGATCTCGACGGGCTCCCCGAACCGCAGCACCACCTGTGGCGGCGAGTGCTGGACGACCGAGCCGGCGACGGGCGTCGTGGAGAGCAGCTGGGCGTGCGCGCTCGCGGGCGCCGCCCACGTCGCGACGACGACGAGCGCCGCGCCGGCGACCGCCGCGAGACGCCGCACCGCCACGCCGGTGTGCGCCGTGCGGCCTGGCGACATGCCCGGCGAGGTTACGACCGGCCCGGACGTCGCCCGTGCGACGACGGTCGCTCGCACCGCCGGCGGAGCGCGTGCCGGCCGCTCGATACCCTGAGGTCGTGTGGCAGCGTCGGCTCCTCGCTGCGGTCGTGTGCGCGGGCGCGCTCGCCGGGTGCGGCACCAGCACCTCGGCGACGACGTCGTCGACCACGACGACGGTGCGCACGGTCCGGTTCACCTACGGCCCGACCCCGTCGGTCTCGGCGCGCATGATCTGCCGCCGCGAGACCATCGCGGCCATCGCCAGCCAGTCCGTCGGGTTGCCGACCACCGCGCGACCGACGCCCACGTGGGCACACCACCGGTACACGTGCACCTATCGGTACGCGAACGCGACGATGGTGCTGTGGGTCCAAGAGCTGCCGAGCCTGGCAGCGACGTCGGCCTACATGGCCGGGGTCGCCCACGCACGCGGGGACGCCCAGCGCATCCAAGGCGTCGGGCAGGGCTCGTTCGCGACGACGGACGGCTCCACGGTCTCACGCAAGGACAACAAGGTCCTCGTCGTCGACGTCGCGCGGCTGCCCGCGACCTTCGGTCGGCCCGCGGTCACGCGCGCGGACATCGCCCTCTCGGTGACCCAGCTGGTCTTCGCCTGCTGGCGAGGGGACTGAGCTACCCCGCGACGGTGCTCACGAGGCCGAGGCACATCTCGTCGGAGGAGCCGTCGCCCCACGTGACGAACCGCCGGGGCGCCTGGCGCAGCTGCGGGTTGAAGTCGTGGACCTTGGGGTCGTAGGTGCAGCTCACCTGGATCTTGTCGCCCGGGTTGATCTGGATCCAGGGCTTCACGGGGTAGCCGCGCTGGTAGTCGAAGTTGAAGTTCTTCACGCTGAGGAGGACCTTTTGGTGGCTGGTCCCGGGATCGAGCGTCAGCTTGAAGCCCTGGCCGGTCAGGTGCATGTGCGCGCCGAGCGCGACGATCCGCGCGCGCTCGTGGACCGTCCAGGTGCACTGGGTCGTGTCGCTCTGCGGCGGGTTGTTCGGATTGCGATGACACACGGACTCGAGGACGTTCACGAAGTCGACGGCCTGCTGGCCGAAGCGCGCGGCGAGGTACTTGAGGGCGTTCGCCCGGTTGCACAGGGGGGTCGTGGCGGGGCTCCAGCTCGCGAGGCACGGGACGTCGGGGGGCGCGGGGTACAGACCGAGCGACAGTGTCTTGAGGGGGTCCTTGCTCGACACGGTGTTGACGATGAGCGTGGACTTGATGGGCTTCGTGCCCGCGAGGGTGTTGTAGTGGATCTGGAGCACGACGAGGCTGCCCTTCGGGAAGGGCACGCCCGTCCCCTTGGGGAAGGTGTTGCCGTTGTGGCCGGGCGCCCACGCCGTCAGCCACGACGGCTGGTTGGCCGCGCCCTTGGAGCCGGGGAGGCCGAGCTGCTGGTTGGTGAGGATCGTCTCGCCGAAGCACGTCCAGCCGGCCCCGTTGTTGTTCGCCTTCTCGGCGGCGGCCGCCCACGACGGCGGGATGAGGAAGAGGATCGCGTGGTGGACCTCGGTCGAGTTCTGGTCACCCGGGAGGAAGTCGCTCGAGATGATGTCGGAGTTCTGGGTCACGTGGGGGTCGACGAGCGAGCAGTGGTAGTCGTCGGTCGCGCCGGACGGGGGGTTCGGCGTGTACGGGTTCGTCATCGCGATCGTGATCGGCGTCACCGGCCACGTCGTGTGGGAGCTCGCCGACGCCGTGGCGGCGGTGAGCGAGGAGGCGAGCGCGAGGAGCGCCGCGGCGCCGATCGCGAGCCGAGGAAGGGGGCTACGCATGCGGCAGGGTCTAGCACTGCCCCCGGGGACCGTGGGCGACGCCGGGTGTGTCAGGTCATCGCGCCCAGCTGGGCGAGGAGGGACGAGACCAGCAGGGTCGCCTGGACGTTGCGCGTGAGCGCCGCGGACGCCGCCGAGATCCGCGCGACGGCCGCCGCGTCGCGCGCCGCCTCATCGACGAGGCGGGCGCTCGAAGGCTGCTCGTCGAGCTGCTCGAGCACCGCGCGCAGCCGGTCCCGGTAGGCGCGCTGGAGCACGGCGAGCCCGGCGCGGAGCTCGTCGGTGCGCCAGCGGCGCTCGGCACGCTGGTGGCGCTCCTGGATCTCGCGGCGACCGGGGAGCCCGCGCTCGCCGCGGAGTCGCGCCTCCTCCTCGAGGTCCGCCAGCTCCTGGGCGTGGTGGCGGCGCAGCGGCTCGAGCGCGTCGTCGAGGCTCGAGAGCAGCTCGTCGGCGGCCGCGGCCGCGGCCGCGCCCGTCCCGTCCAGCTGGCTCGGGACGTCGCGCCACCGCGCCATGCGGACCTGGTAGTCCGCGTCGTCGGCGAGGAGCGCCGCGCGCTCGAGGTCGCCCGCGGCCCCGGCGGCGACGAGGCGCGCGTGGAGCGGCTCCACGCCGCGCCGCATCAGCCAGTCCGCGACGTCGGCCTCGCCGAGGGCGGCGAACGTGACCGTCGCGCACCGGCTCGCGACCGTCGAGAGGTCGGGCGGGACGTCCTCGGCCGTGAGGACGAACACCGTCGTGGCGGGTGGCTCCTCGAGGGTCTTGAGGAGCGCCGGGGCGCTGCGGACGGCCAGGTGGACGTCGTCGATGACGAGGACCTGGCGCACGCCCTCGACGGGACGCCGCAGCGCTCTCGTCGTCACCTCGCGGATCTCGTCGACGGTGATCGCCGCCCCGGTGCGGTGCACGCCCGAGACGTCGGGGTGCACGCCCCGCAGCGCGCGCAGGCAGCTCTCGCACACGCCGCAGCCGCCGAGCGGGCAGACGAGCCCGGCCGCGAACCCCCGCGCGGCCGCCTCCTTGGACGAGCCGGGCGGCCCGAGGAGCAGGTAGGCGTGCACGGGCCGCGCGAGGGCGGCGCGCAGCACGCCGACCGCGCGCTCCTGGCCGACGACGTCCGCGAACAGGGCGTCGTACGCCGTGGAGGTCGTCACGGGAGCACCGACGCGATCGCCGCGTCGACGTCGCGCGCGACCGCCTCGACGGGTTGGGTCGCGTCCACGACGCGCCAGCCGGGCTGTGCTGCCGCGATCGTGAGGTACCCCTCGCGGACCTTGGCCGTGAACACCGCGTTCGAGGACTCGAAGCGATCGGCGCGCCCGGAGGGTCCGGAGCGTCCGGAGCGACGGGCGACGGCGAGCTCTGGGGGGCAGTCGAGGAGGACCGTGACGTCGGGGTCGAGGCCGCCGGCGGCCACCTCGAGGACGCGCCGGACGTCCTCGAGCGCCACGCCGCGCCCGTAGCCCTGGTACGCGAGCGTCGAGCCGCTGAAGCGGTCGCAGACGACGTCGCGACCGGCGGCGAGCGCGGGCTCGATCACCTGGGCGACGTGCTGGGCCCGGTCGGCCGCCATCACGAGCACCTCGGCGAGGGGCGCCATGGCGATCGACGGGTCGAGGACGACGGCGCGCAGGGACGCGCCCAGCTCGGTGTCGCCGGGCTCGAAGGTGGCGACGGCGCCGCGCGCCTCGGCGACGCGGCGGACCTGGGTCGACTTCCCGCAGCCGTCGATGCCCTCGAAGGCGATGAGGCGTCCCCGCGCCGTCACGTCGGCGCGCTGTCGGCGTCGACCGGACCGCTCGCCGCGGGCGTGTCGGCGACGCCCGGCGCCGTCGTCCTCGTCGCCCGCTTCGCCGACTTCTTGGCCGCCGCCGTCGCAGGCCGCTTCGCCGCGGCCTTCTTCGTCACCGCCTTCTTCTTGGCGGGCACCTTCTTCGCCGCCTTCTTCGCCCCGCGGGCACCGGCCGGGCGCGTCGACGGCCCCCGGTCGCGGCGATCCTGGAGCAGCTCGGCGGCACGCTCGATCGTGAGGGTGTCGGGGTCGTCGCCCGTCCGCAGCGACGCGTTCGACTCACCGTCGGTCACGTACGGCCCGAAGCGCCCCTTGCGCAGGGTGACGGGCTTGCCCGAGGCGGGGTCCTCGCCCAGCTCGCGGAGCGGCGCCGCGGCCGCGCGGCGCCCCCGCGTCTTCGGCTGGGCGAACAGCGCCAGCGCGTCGTCGAGCGTGACGGTGAACAGGGAGGGCTCGTCGGGCAGCGAGCGCGTCTCGGTGCCGGCCTTGAGATACGGCCCGTACCGGCCGTTGAGCGCGCTCACCTCGCGGCCCTCGGCGTCCTCGCCGAGCACCCGCGGCAGGGTGAGGAGCGCGAGGGCCTCCTCCAAGGTGACCGTCGCGGGCGTCATCGACTGGAACAGCGACGCCGTCTTCGGACGGCCCTCCACCTCGTCTTGGTTGCCGAGCTGGACGTAGGGACCGAAGCGGCCCTGGCGCGCGAGGACGACGAGGCCGGTCGTCGGGTCCGTGCCGACCTCTCGGTCCCCCGACCCCTCCGCCAGCAGCTCGAGGGCGCGCTCGATCGTGAGCGTGTCGGGCTCGGTCTCGGCGGGCAGCGGGCGGCGCTCCTCGCCGCGCTGGAGCGTGGCCCCGTAGCGGCCGACGCGGACGACGACGTCGTCGCCCTCGGGGTCCTTGCCGATCGGGATCGTGTAGATCGCGGGCAGGTCGAGGTCGATCTCGCCGCCCGTGGCCCGCCGCAGCCCGAGCCGGGCGAGCTCGGTCGTGCCGGCGTCGTCGCCGAAGTAGAAGGGCCGCAGCCACGCGTCGAGGTCCTTCTCCCCGTTCGCGATCGCGTCGAGGTCGTCCTCCATGGCCGCGGTGAACCCGTAGTCGACGAGCTCGGCGTAGTAGCGCTCGAGCAGGTTGGTGACGGCGAACGCCGTGTACGACGGGATGAGGGCGGTGCCCTTGCGCCAGACGTAGTCGCGGTCCTTGATGACCTTGACGACACTCGCGTAGGTGCTCGGCCGACCGATCCCGAGCTCCTCGAGGCGCCGCACGAGCGTCGCCTCGGTGAACCGCGCCGGCGGCTTGGTCTCGTGGGAGGCGGCCTCGACGGCCGCCACGTCGACCGACGCGCCCTCCTCGAGCTCGGGCAGCAGCCGCTCTTGGTCGGCGAGCTCCTGGTCGGGATCGTCGCTCCCCTCGACGTAGGCGCGGCGGAACCCCGCGAAGACGACGCGCTGGCCCGTCGCGCGGAGGGTGACCGGGGCGCCCGCGAGCGCACCGGCGGCGTCCCCGAGCGTCCCCGCGAGGCGGATCTGCTCGGCGAGCAGCCGTGCGTCGACCATCTCGGAGGCGACGGTGCGCTTCCAGACGAGCTCGTAGAGCCGCGCGCCGTCGGCCGACAGCGCGCCCGCCGCCTCGTCGATCGAGCGGAAGCTCGACCCCGCGGGGCGGATCGCCTCGTGGGCCTCCTGGGCGTTGCGGACCCGCTTGTCGTATCGCCGCGGCTGGTCGGGCACGTACTCGGGGCCGTAGAGGGTGCGCGCCGCCGACCGCGCGGCGTCGATCGCCTCGCTCGACAGCGTGGTCGAGTCGGTCCGCATGTACGTGATCCAGCCCGCCTCGTAGAGCTCCTGGGCGACGCGCATCGTGCGGTCCGGCGACCAGCCCAGCTTGCGCGAGCCCTCGATCTGGAGCGACGACGTGATGAAGGGCGGGCGCGGCCGCTCGGTGCGCGGCGTGGAGGTCACCGCCGCCACCTGCAGCGCCCGTGCCTCCAGGCCGGCCACGACGAGGGCGGCCTCCTCGGCGCCGAGGACGCGCGCGGCGGACCCCGGCTTCAGCTCGCCGCGGTCGTCGAAGTCCGAGCCGTCCGCGAGCGCGTCCCCGCCGAGCTCGGCGAGCCGCGCCTCGAACGTCGCGCCCTGTGCCCCCACGGTGGCGTCGATCCCCCACCACGTCGCCGAGCGGAACGCGATGCGCTCTCGCTCGCGCTCGACGACCAGGCGCACCGCGACGGACTGGACGCGCCCCGCCGAGCGCGCGCCCGCGAGCACGCGCCAGAGCACCTTGGAGACGTCGAACCCGACGAGGCGGTCGAGGATCCGACGCGCCTCCTGGGCGTTCACCAGGTTGTCGTCGATGTCCCGGGTCTGGGTGAGGGCCAGCTCGATCGCCTGCGGCGTGATCTCGTGGAAGACCATGCGCCGCACCGGCACGGTCGGCCGCAGGACCTCGACGAGGTGCCAGGCGATCGCCTCGCCCTCGCGGTCCTCGTCGGTCGCGAGCAGGAGCTCGTCGGCGGTCTTTAGCGCGTCCTTCAGGGGTCGGACCTTGGAGGCGTCGGTGACGACGTAGACGGCCTTGAAGTGGTTCTGCGCGTCGACGCCGAGCGTGCGCCGGATCTCGGGGTCGACGACGCTCTTCGGGAGCTGGGACGCCGAGTTGGGCAGGTCACGGACGTGCCCGCGCGACGAGAGCACCGTGTAGCCGGCCCCGAGCAGCTCCTGGATCCGCCGCGCCTTGGTCGGCGACTCGACGATCACGAGCGCGCTCACGACGGCTCGTCCCTCGCCGGTCTCTTCGTGCTCGTCACGCTGCCCACGTCCTCATTCGGATCCCCGGCACCCTAGACATCGGTCGGGTCGCGGCGCGGCTCCCTACGCCGGGGCGGGTGCGGGCGCCGTGGCGGGCGCGTCGTCGGCCATCGAGCCCGCCTTGCGCTTGGAGAACGCGATCGCCGCGAGCAGGACGGCGAGCGAGACCCCCGCGATCGTGTAGCGCACCGCGGTGTGGTGCTGCTGGGTGATGACCGCCGGCAGCACGAGGAGCGAGACCAGGTTCATCACCTTGATGAGCGGGTTGAGCGCCGGGCCGGCGGTGTCCTTGAACGGGTCGCCGACCGTGTCGCCGATGACGGCCGCCTTGTGCGCCTCGGACCCCTTGCCGCCCTCGTTGCCGTCCTCGATGTACTTCTTGGCGTTGTCCCACGCCCCGCCGGAGTTGGACAGGGTGTTGGCCATCAGCTGGCCCGTGAGGATCGCCGCGGCGAGGAACGCGCCGAGCGCCAGGTAGCCGATGCCGAACCCGACGATGACCGGCGTGAGCACGGCCAGGAGCGCGGGCGTCGCGAGCTCGCGCTGCGCGGCGGCGGTGCAGATCGAGATCACGCGGCCGTACTCGGGCTTCTCGGTGTAGTCCATGATCCCGGGGTGCTCGCGGAACTGGCGGCGCACCTCTTGGACGACCGTCCCCGCGGAGCGGCCAACGGCGCGGATGGCGAGCGAGGAGAAGAGGAACGCGACCGAGCCGCCGATGAGCAGCCCGATGAAGGTCTTCGGGTTGGCCACGTTGATCTGCAGCTGGGGGTTCGCGAAGACGTTGCCGAGCCGGGACAGGTTGAGCTGGTCGCCCGCGGTCTGGATGAACGACGCGAAGATCGCGACGGCGGCGATGACCGCCGAGCCGATCGCCACGCCCTTCGTGATGGCCTTCGTCGTGTTCCCGACGGCGTCGAGGCTCACGAGGACCGCCTGCGGCTCGCCCTCGAACTCGCCCGCCATCTCGGCGATCCCCGCGGAGTTGTCCGAGACGGGGCCGAAGCTGTCCTCGGAGACGACCATCCCCGCCGTCGAGAGCAGCCCGATCCCGATGAGCGAGACCAGGTAGAAGACGTCGTGGATGTTCGAGCCGCCGAGCCCGATCGCCACCCCGATCGCGATGGCGATCGCGATGATCGCCCAGACCGAGGACTCGAGGCCGATGGCGATCCCGGCGAGCACGGTCGTCGCGGGGCCCGTGCGGGCGGCCTCGGCGATCTCGTGCACGGGGTTGCGCTCGGTCGAGGTGAAGTGCTCGGTGATGAGGCTCGCCGCGAGCGAGAGGCCGACACCGGTCAGCACCGCCCAGAACAGCTTGAGGTTGTGCACGTAGAACTGCGCGACGCAGAACGCGCCCACGACCGTCAGGAACGAGGCCGTCCAGAACCCCCGGTTGATCGGGCTGAGGGCGTTGCGCTCGTGCGCGCGCGCCCGGACCGACCAGACGCCGACGATCGAGGCGAGGATGCCGATCGCCGGGACGATCAACGGGAACAGCACGTTCTTGATGGACGGGAAGGGATGGGTGAAGGCCGTCCAGCCCAAGATGAGCGCCGCGATGATCGTGATCTCGTAGGACTCGAACAGGTCGGCGGCCATGCCGGCGCAGTCGCCGACGTTGTCGCCGACGTTGTCGGCGATCGTGGCGGCGTTGCGGGGGTCGTCCTCGGGGATGCCGGCCTCGATCTTGCCGACGAGGTCCGCCCCGACGTCGGCGGCCTTCGTGAAGATGCCGCCACCGACTCGCATGAACAGCGCGATGAGCGAGGCGCCGAAGGCGAAGCCGACCAGCACGGCGGTCGCCGAGTTCTGGAAGATCAAGAAGATGCCGGCGGCCCCGGTGAGCCCGAGCCCGACGCACAGCAGGCCCGTCACCGCCCCGGTGCGGAACGCGACGCGCAGCGCACCCGGCATGCCCTTGCCGGCCACGGCCGCGGCCGCCGTGCGGACGTTGCCGCGCACGGCGATGGACATCCCGATGAAGCCGGTCAGCCCGGAGAAGGCGGCGCCGATGAGGAAGCAGACGACGCGCCAGATGCCGTTCTCGGAGAAGCTCATCGCGATGGAGTGGTCGGGCCGCACCACCTTGGTGGCGGTGAAGAAGATGAGGACGGCGAGGGGCACCACGATGAGCGCGATCGTGCGGAACTGGCGCTTCAAGAACGCCTCGGCGCCTTCCTGGATCGCTCTGGCGATGTCGCGCATCTTCACCGAGCCGGGGTCGGCGGCGAGGACGCCGCGGACCAAGAAGAGCCCCGAGCAGATGCCGATGACGCCGCACGCGATGATGGCCCAGAGGATGAGGCGGTCCCTCGAGGTCAGCACGAAGTTCTGGTAGCCGCCGGCTCCGGCGGCGAAACGGTGGAGCCCGTTCATGAAGGTCGGTGCCTCTCTATCGGTGCCGCGCGGTCGCGCGGCGTCGGTGGTGCGCCTTGGCCGAGAGAACTGGCCGCATTTAGGGCGACGAGAGGCTAGCGGTCACCTCCGAGGCTCGGCAAACCCCTAGGTGTTGGATTCAGGACCTGCGACGAGCTCGTAGTCGGGATTGATGATCGCGAGCTTGCGCTGCCACGAGCCCACGGTCCCCTCGACGACCATGCGCGCGCCGAGCTCGATGCCCGGGATGTGGCTGCGACCCTGGAACACGAGCAGCAGTGAACCCGAGCCGTCCGACAGCGTGCACTCGAGCGTCGGCGCGCCGTCCACCTTGCGCACGCTGACCGACCGGATCCGGCCGGAGAACTTCGCGCGCTCGCGCCACGCCGCGTCGCACACCGACGTGGCGCCGCTCGAGCGCTCGGCCAAGAGCACGTCCGCCTTGAAGACGGGCGTGCCCCGAACCACCGGCGACGCCTTGGACTCCGCCGCGAGCGCGCGGAAGCGGCGTCGCTTCTTCACGTCGAGACGGAAGGGGATCACCGTCGCCGAGACCCGTGGCACCAAGGTGACCGCCTCGGCGATGTCGTCGGCGGTGCGGTCGTGCAGGACGCGCTCGAGACGCGTCGCGAAGCTCCGTCTCGGCAGCACGATGGTGCACTCCGTGTCCACGGGCCGGGCGGCCTCTGCCGCGAGCTCGAGGGCCGCACGCTCGATGCGCCGGTCGGGGCACTCGATCACCTCGAGGGTCAGGTTCCTCGGCCCGACGTCCGCCCAGGCCTCCTCGAGCTGGCGGGTCACCTGCGGGTCGACGTCGAAGTGGATCGCGCGGAGCTCGGTCGGGTTGAGCGATCGCGCGTACTGCAACGCGCGCGCCGCGGCGAGGTCGTAGCTGTCGATCAGCACGTAGACCACGTTGCGGCGCAGGGCCGCCGCCCCCGAGACGTCGTCGACCTTCGCCCGGAGCACCGTGTCCTCGGTCTCGTACTGGCGGTGCAGGCGGATCAGCCCGAAGTACATGAGCGGGCCTAGGACGACCACGATCCAGGCGCCCTCGGTGAACTTCGCGATGGCGAAGATGAGCACGACGGCGAAGGTGGTCACCGCCGAGATGGCGTTGACGATGATGCCGCGCGTGCGGTGCGGCCCGTGGCCACGCCGGTGGTGCGCCACCATCCCGAGGCCAGCCATCGTGAACCCGGTGAACACCCCGATCGCGTAGAGCGAGACGAGGCCCGTCACGTTCGCGTCGAAGATCAGGATCAGCGCGAGGGCGACGATGCCGAGCACGATGATGCCGTTCGAGAACGCGAGGCGGTGCCCGCGCTTCGTGAGCTGGCGGGGCAGGTACCCGTCGTTCGCCACGTAGTTGGCGAGGAACGGGAACCCGTTGAAGCTCGTGTTGCCGCCCGTCCAGAGGATGGCGACGGTCGCGAACTGCACCAGGAGGAACAGGACGTGGCCGAAGCCCGTCGCCCCGAAGATCCCGTTGACCTCCTGGGAGACGACCGTCGGGATGCCGCCGTCGCGCGGGAGGGCGTGCATCCACTTCGCCATCAGCGTCGTCGACAGCACGAGGAACCCCAGGATCGAGCTCATGATGACGAGCGTGACCCGGGCGTTGCGACCCTGGGGCCGACGGAACGAGGCGACGCCGTTCGAGATCGCCTCGAGGCCGGTGAGCGACGAGCCGCCGTTCGCGTAGGCGCGCAGGAGCGAGATGAACGCGAGCCCGTAGATCGCGCCCGAGCCCGGGGCGCCGAACGTGCCGCCGTAGAGCTTGTCCGGCGGCGGAGTGGGGATCACCGGGAGCGTCCCGCCGAAGAACTTCACGTAGCCGATGAGCATCGTCGCGCCCAGCAAGAGCACGTAGAGGTAGGTCGGGAGCGCGAACATCCGCCCGGCCTCGCGGATCCCCCGGAGGTTCCCGAAGATCAAGAGGAGCACGATGCCGATGGTGATCGGCAGCACCCATCCGTTGAGGCGGGGAAAGGCGCTCGCGAGGGCGTCGGTGCCCGCCGCGCTCTGCACGGCGACGGTCACCGAGTAGTCGATCAGGAGCGCCACGGCGGCGATCTGGGCGACCTTCGGCCCGAAGTTGTCGCGGGCCACGACGTAGGAGCCGCCCGCAGAGGTGTAGTAGCCGATGACGTCGAGGTAGCTCAGGGTGACGACGAGCAGGACGCCGAGGATGACGAACGTGATGGGGACGAGGAGGCTGAACGCCGCGAGGCCGATGTACGGCGTCATCTGGGTGAGCATCTGCTCGGTGCCGTAGGCCGACGACGAGATGCAGTCGGGTGCCAGCACGCCGAGGGCGATCGGGCGGCTCAGCCGCTCGGCGCTGAGCTGCTCGGAGACGAGGGGCTTGCCCAAGAAGAAGCGCTTGAGCCGGTAGGAGCGGGCCTCGGGGTACTCGCTCGCGGTGTCACGCGTCAGCGACGGCGTCGGCGCGAGGCGAGCCGGAGCCGGCTCGCCGTCGCTCCCTTCGACCACGACGGGCAGCCTACGGCGGGACCCTCCTGCAGACGTGCGTGCTTTACAGCGGACCCTGCAGCGTGGTGACATCTCGCGGTGCACGTCGTCGTCGTCGGATGCGGGAGGGTCGGCTCCGGCGTCGCCGCGCAGCTCGAGCAGCTCGGTCACACCGTGGCGGTGATCGACCGCGTCCCGCGCCAGTTCGACCGGCTGCCGCTGGACTTCAAGGGCGCGACGATCGTGGGCTCGGGCTTCGACCGAGAGGCCCTCGACGCCGCGGGCGCCCATCGGGCGGGCGCCCTCGCCGCGGTGACCAACGGCGACAACTCGAACATCCTGTGCGCCCGGATCGCGCGGGAGAACTACGGCATCGTAAACGTCGTCGCCCGCATCTACGACCCGCGACGGGCCGTGATCTACCAGCGGCTCGGCATCCCGACGGTCGCCACGGTGACCTGGACGGCGACCCAGGTCCTCCGCTGGCTCGTCCCTGACGACGACAGCGTCGAGTGGCGCGACACGACCGGCACGCTGTTGCTCGTCGAGCGGATCCTGCCGGACCACTGGGCGGGACGGCCGCTCGCCGAGCTCGAGGCCACGGGCCGCATCAAGGTCGCCTCGGTCGTCCGCGGTAACCAGCCCCGCGTCGACGTCACCTCCCTCATCGGCCAGGAGGACGACGTGCTGCAGTTCGTCGTGCTGCGTGACGCGCTCGTGGAGCTCGACGAGCGCCTGGCCAAGGTGCCCTGATGCGCGTCGTCATCGCCGGCGGCGGGAGCGTGGGCACGGCGATCGCGGCCGACCTGCTCGACAACGGCCACGTCGTCCAGATCCTCGAGAAGGACCGAGAGCACGCCGAGGTGCTGCGCGCCGACCTCCCGGGCGTCGAGGTGCTCGCGGCGGATGCCTGCGAGGTCTCGTCGCTGCAGCGGGCCGGGCTGCGCGCCGCCGAGGTCGTGGTCGCGGCGACCGGCGACGACGAGGACAACCTCGTGATCAGCTGGCTGTCCAAGCAGGAGTTCGCCGTCCCCCGGGTCATCTCGCGAGTGAACAGCTCGAAGAACGCGTGGCTGTTCACCGAGTCGTGGGGCGTCGACGTCAGCGTCTCGACCCCCCAGCTGCTGACCGCGCTCGTCGAGGAGGCCGTCACGATCGGTTCCGTCGTCCGGCTCATGGAGCTCGACCGCTCCGGCGCCACGCTCGTCGAGATCACCCTCGACGCCGACGCGCCGGCGATCGAGGGCGATCGGACGGTCGCGGACCTCGAGCTGCCCGCCGACGCCCAGATCGTCGCGATCGTCCGAGACGAGAAGGTGCTCATCCCGCGCGACGACACGCGGCTGTCGGAGGGTGACCACGTCGTCGTCCTCGCGACGCACGGCGCCGACGTCGAGATCGAGCGAATCTTCGTCGGCGACTAGACGCACCGTCGTTGGTGCGTCACGTCCCTCAATTCTTCACGCTCCTGTTGACTGTGCGTTGTCATTGCGCCGTACGCTGGACACATGCGCGCGGCGTTCTTCGACCTCGACAAGACGGTCATCGCCCGCGCATCCATCGTCGCGTTCGGCGGGCCGCTCCGCCGGCGCGGCCTGGTCAACCGCCGCACGGTCGCGCGTGCGGTGCTCGGCCAGTTGCTCTACCTGTGGTTCGGCGCTGATGAGCAGAAGATGATGAAGATCCGAGAGTCGATGCTCGAGGTCGCGGCGGGCTGGGACCGCAACGAGGTCCGCTCGATCGTGGAAGAGACGCTGACCGAGACCATCGAGCCGCTGATCTACGCCGAGGCGCAGTCGCTCATCGCCGCGCACCGCGCCCAGGGCGACCGCATCTGGCTCGTCTCGAGCGCGCCGGAGGAGATCGTCGAGCCCCTCGCCGCGATGCTCGGTGTCGACGGCGCGATCGCCTCGCGTGCCGCCATCGACGACGAGGGCCGCTACACGGGCAAGATCGAGTTCTACGCCCAGGGCGAGGGCAAGGCGACGGCCATCCGGGCGCTCGCCGACTCGCACCACCTCGACCTCGAGGGGTCGAGCGCCTACTCGGACTCGGTCACCGACCTGCCGATGCTCGAGGCGGTCGGCCACCCCGTCGCCGTCAACCCGGACCGTGCGCTCGCCCGCGAGGCAAAGGAGCGCGGCTGGGAGATCGTCACGTTCTCGAACCCGGTCCGCCTGCGGGACCGCGCCGCGGTGCGGCTGCCGGTCCTCGGCGGGGCGGCCGTCGTGGTCGCCCTCGTGCTCGCCGGGCTCGGGCACCACCGCCGGCCGGCGGTGTCAGGCGCTTCCTAGACCGTCAGGAGATCGCGCGCGCCGGTGTCCGACGACGGGTGGCGGAGCTTGCTCATCGCCCTCGCCTCGATCTGGCGGATTCGCTCGCGCGTGAGGTTGAAGTGCTCGCCGACCTCTTCGAGCGTGCGCGGCTCGCCGCGATCGAGGCCGAAGCGGAGCCGCAGGATCTCGCGCTCCCGCTCGTCGAGCGGTGAGAGCAGGCGACGGATCTCCTCGGGCAGGACCGCGATCGCGGCCGCCTCGAAGGGCGACTCGGCCGAGCGGTCCTCGACGACGTCGCCGAGCTCCGCGTCGCCGTCCTCGCGGAGCGGCTCGGACAGGCTCAGCGGCTCGGCGCGGAACCGCAGCGCCTCGACGAGCTTGTCCTCGGGCATCTCGCACTCGATGCAGAGCTCCTTGATCGTCGGCGGCCGGCCGAACTTGAGCTCGAGGCGCGACTGGGCCTTCTGCACGCGGGCGAGCGTGTCGCCGGCGTGCACGGGAAGCCGGATCGTGCGGCCGGTGTTGGCGATGCCGCGGGTGATCGCCTGGCGGATCCACCACGTGGCGTACGTGGAGAACTTGAACCCCTTGCGCCAGTCGAACTTCTCGACGGCGTGCATCAGCCCGAGGTTCCCCTCCTGGATGAGGTCGAGGAGCGGCAGCCCAGAGGCCTGGTACTTCTTCGCGATCGAGACGACGAGCCGCAGGTTCGACTGGACGAACTCGCGCTGGGCGTCGTCGCCCTTCTTCGCGGTGCGCCGCAGCTGCTGGCGACGCGCGGTGGTGAGCTTGGCGTTCGCGTCGAGCTCCGCGAGCGCGGTGCGGCCCTCCTCGATCGCCTGGGCGAGGCGAACCTCGTCGTCCTTGGTGAGCAGGGTGTACTGGCCGATGTCGGTCAGGTAGAGCCGGACGAGATCCTCGTCGTCCCTCTCGATGCGGTCCTTGGCCACGAACTCGGGCTCCTTAGAGATCGTCCCAGCGGCAGCGCCGCCTCCCCCGACCGCTCCCGGGTTCGGGTGGGAGGTCACTCTACTGGTGCCGTCAACCCTCTCGGGCGTTGCCTGCGCTCGCAACGAGGCCCACGCGCACGCCCGCGTCGACGAGGGCGCGCTCGACCTCGGCACACCGCGCCGAGCTCGACGCGACGGCGCCAGCGGGAGCGAGGGCTCGCTCGGCGAGCGGCTCGAGGAGCTCGAGCGCGTCGGCGAGGTCCCGCGCGAGCAACGTGAGCGCCCGCACCCGCGGGCCGTCGAGACGTGCGTCGGTGCGCTCGAGCGCCGCTCCCACGCCGCAGCGCAGCCGCGGCACGACGACGCGCGCGAGCACGACGCACAGCGTCGGCCACGCCTCGCTGCGCACCAGCGCCTCGAGGAGCGAGAGCGCCGCGTCCATGCCGGGGGCGGGCGCGGCGACGAGGCGCTCGGGGTCGACCCCGCCCTGCGTGGGGAGCAGGTCGAACAGGAGCTCGGCGTGCCAGGCGAACTGGCCCGACAGCGACGTCAGCGCGAGGGCGAGGTCGGCCGGGCCCTCGCGCGCGGCGCCGACGCCCGCCACCCCGCAGATCGAGAACAGGGCGCGACCGCACCGGCAGTGCGCCGCCGTCCACCGGTCGGTGTGCGACGCCACCTCGCGATCGTGCTCGCTCACCGACGAGGTGAGCGGCCGTAGCGATTCGTGATCGGCATCCGACGGTCCTTGCCGAAGGACTTGGACGTGATGCGCACGCCGGGAGGGAGCTGGCGGCGCTTGTACTCCGCGCCGTCGACGAGCGCGGCCACCCGCTCGACGAGCGCCGCGTCGACGCCGGCGGCGATGAGCTCGGCGGCGGTGCGGTCCTCCTCCACGTAGGCCTCGAGCACCGGGTCGAGCGCGTCGTAGGGCGGGAGGGTGTCGTCGTCGCGCTGGTCCGGCCGCAGCTCGGCGGACGGCGGTTTTTCGAGGACCGACGCCGGGATGGGCGGCGTCGCGCCCTCGGCGGTGGCGCGCTCGTTGCGATGCCGGCACAGCTCGTAGACCAGGGTCTTCACCACGTCCTTGATCACCGCGAACCCGCCGACCGAGTCGCCGTACAGCGTGGTGTAGCCCGTCGCGAGCTCGGACTTGTTCCCCGTCGTGAGCGCGATCGCGCCGGTCGCGTTCGAGATCGCCATGAGCAGCACGCCGCGGATCCTCGACTGGAGGTTCTCGTCGGTGAGCCCTGCGGGCATGCCCCCGAGCACCGGATCGAGCACGTGGGCGAGAGCTGCGTGCGCGGGCTCGATCGGGGCGACCTCGAAGCGGATGCCCAGCCGACGCGCGAGCTCCCTCGCGTCGGCGAGCGAGTGCGTCGAGCTGTACCGCGACGGCATCGCCACCCCGAGCACCGCGTCCGCCCCGAGCGCGTCGACGGCGATCGTGGCCACGAGCGACGAGTCGATCCCGCCCGACAGCGCGACCACGGCCGAGCCGAAGCCGTTCTTCGCCAGGTAGTCACGCGTCCCGGTGACGAGCGCCGCGTAGGCCTCGCCGAGCGCGTCGAGCGGCTCGGCGATCACCCCGTCGCGCCGCGGAACCGACCGAGCCGGTCGATCCGCGAGCCCGGCGAGCGGTCGGGCGCCGGCGGCGCCGTCGGGCACGTCGACGTCGACGACGAGGAGGGACTCTTCGAACTGCGGGGCACTCGCGAGGAGCGCACCGCCGGCCCCGAGCACCAGGCTCGCGCCGTCGAAGACCAGCTCGTCCTGGCCACCGACGAGGTTCACGTAGGCGATGGCGCAGCCGGTCTCCGCCACGCGGCGACGCAGCATCGCGAGCCGCTCCTCGCGGCGGCCCCGGTAGTAGGGCGACGCGTTGAGGACGACGAGGAGCCCGCAGCCCGCACGGGCGAGCTCGGCGGCCGGGCCGCCGTCGACCCAGACGTCCTCGCAGATCACGACGCCGACCGACCCGCCGGCCACGGGGTACGTGGCCACGGGGCCGGCGCCGGGGAGGAACCAGCGCTGCTCGTCGAAGACCGAGTAGTTGGGCAGCCGTCGCTTGGCGACCACCCCGTGGAGCCGGCCGGCGCCCACGAGCGCCGCGGCGTTCACGAGGTGGCGGTGGGGCACGCGGGCGCCGACCCCGGCGACGTCGCGGGCGTCGTCGGGACGGCGGGTCGCAACCGAGGCCGCGTCCGCCGCGACCACGGTGCCGACGAGGCACAGGCACGCCGGGGAGGCCGCGGCGAGCTTCTCGAGCGCCGCGACGGCGTCCTCCACGAACCCGTCCTTCAAGAGGAGGTCCTCGGGCGGGTACCCGACGAGGCCGAGCTCGGGGGCCGCGACGAGGTCGCAGCCCTCGTCGGCGCCCCGGCGGAGCATCCCGAGGATCCGCTCGGCGTTGCCGTCGAGGTCACCCACGGTGACGTTGACCTGGGCGAGCCCGACGCGGATCGTCGCCACGCCGCGAGCCTAACGGCGGCCCCGTGACGCACCGGGGGGCGGTTTCACACGGCGTTAACCCGGTGGGCGCCGGTCGGGCGCTCGAGGTTGCGAGACTGTCGGACGGAGCCCGCGGGTCGGGGCGGGCGAGCGGACGACACCGACGAGGAGGCGCAGCAGTGCCCTACCAGGCCGAGTACATCTGGATCGACGGGACCAAGCCGTCACCACTCGTGCGCAGCAAGACGAGGGTCGTAGCCGACGGCAAGCAGCCCGGGATCTGGGGCTTCGACGGCTCGAGCACGAACCAGGCCACGGGCGAGGACTCCGACTGCGTGCTGCGCCCGGTGTTCGTCGCCAAGGACCCGCTTCGCGGCCCGAGCGACAAGCTCGTCATGTGCGAGGTGCTCCTCACCGACATGACGCCGCACCCGACCAACACGCGCGCGGCGTGCGTCGAGACGGCGAAGCGCTACGCGGCGTTCGAGCCGTGGTTCGGCGTCGAGCAGGAGTACACGTTCTTGAAGAACCTCCGCCCGCTCGGCTGGCCGGAGAACGGCTACCCCGCACCGCAGGGTCCCTACTACTGCGGCGTCGGCGGGGACAAGATGCCCGGCCGCGAGATCGTCGAGGCGCACACCGCGGCGTGCATCGCGGCCGGCCTCGCGATCGAGGGCACGAACGCCGAGGTGATGATGGGCCAGTGGGAGTTCCAGATCGGCGTGCTCCCGCCACCCGCGATCGGCGACCAGCTGTGGATGGCGCGGTGGCTGCTGTTCCGCATCGCCGAGGACTTCGGCGTGTTCGCGACCCTCGAGCCCAAGCCGATGCTCGGCGACTGGAACGGCGCGGGCGCCCACACGAACTTCTCGACCAAAGCGATGCGGGCGGCCGGCGGCTGGGACGCGATCATCGCGGGGTGTGAGGCGCTCGGCACCCGGGTGAAAGAGCACATCGCGAGCTACGGCCACGGGATCGAGGACCGGCTGACCGGCGCGCACGAGACGGCGCGGTTCGACAAGTTCAGCTACGGCACGTCCAACCGCGCCGCGTCGATCCGCATCCCGTGGGGCACCGCCAAGGAGGGTCGCGGCTGGCTCGAGGACCGACGTCCGAACGCGAACATGGACCCCTACGTCGTGAGCCGGCTGATGGTCGAGACGGTGTGCGGGGCGGCCGAGGAGAAGGGCCACGCCGCGGGGGCGCGCAACGGCAAGTCGGCGTCGTCGACGACCACCGCGCGCAAGCGGGCGACCACGACCACGCGCAAGCGGGCGACCGCCGCACGCTGAGCCCGGGCGCCCTGCGGCGCTCACGGCGAGACCTGCGACAATCGACACCGTGTCAGAGCAGCAGGCCGCCTACGTCCTTCGGGTCGTCGAGGAGCGGCGGATCCGCTTCGTGCAGCTCTGGTTCACCGACGTGCTCGGGCGGCACAAGGCCTTCCACATCACCCCGCCGGAGCTCGAGGACGCGCTCGACGAGGGCATGACCTTCGACGGCAGCGCCATCGACGGGTTCAGCCGGGTCCAGGAGGCCGACGTGCTCGCCAAGCCCGACCTCGACACGTTCCAGCTGCTCCCCTGGCACCCCGACGGCGAGGGCGTGGCGCGCGTCTTCTGCGACATCGCGACCGTCGACGGCGCCCCGTTCGAGGGCTGCCCGCGGCACCGGCTGCGCCGCGTCCTCGACGGCGCCCACGACGAGGGCTACACGATGTTCGTCGCCCCGGAGGTCGAGTACTTCTACTTCGACTCGCTCGAGCCGCCCGGGCCGCCGCGCCCGGTGGACCGGGGTAGCTACTTCGACCTCGGCACCGACGACGGCATCGGCGCGGTGCGCCGGCACACGGTGCGCACGCTCGAAGAGATGGGGATCCCGGTCGAGCACGCCCAGCACGAGGACGGCCCCGGCCAGCACGAGCTCGACCTGCGCTACACCGACGCGCTCACGATGGCCGACACGGTGATGACGGTGCGCCACGTGGTGAAGGAGCTCGCCCGCACCGCGGGCATCGCCGCGAGCTTCATGCCGAAGCCGCTCGCCGGCGTCCAGGGTTCCGGCATGCACACCCACGTCTCGTTGTGGCGCGACGAGGTGAACGCCTTCTGCGACGCCGACGACGCCTACGGGCTCTCGCCGCTCGCCTACCGCTTCATCGCCGGGCTCCTGGCCCACGCGAAGGAGATCACCGCGGTCACCAACCAGTGGGTCAACTCGTACAAGCGGCTCGTGCCCGGCCATGAGGCACCGGTGCACGTGAGCTGGGCGCGCAACAACCGGTCGGCGCTCGTGCGCGTCCCGACGGTCAAGCCGTCCAAGACCGACTCGACGAGGGTCGAGTACCGCGCGCCGGACTCCGCGGCGAACCCGTACCTGTGCTTCGCGGTCATCCTGGCGGCCGGGATGGCGGGCGTGCGCGGCGGCTACGAGCTGCCCGACGAGGCGACGGGCAACCTGTTCGACCGCGCCCAGGGCAAGGACCTCGAGCGGCTGCCGTCGAGCCTCAAGGAGGCGACCGACACGATGGCCGGCTCGGCCCTCCTGCACGACACGCTCGGCGACCACCTGGTCGAGTGGTTCCTGCGCAACAAGCGGGCGGAGTGGGCGGACTACGCCGAGTCGGTCACGCCCTTCGAGCTCGACCGGTACCTGCCACTGCTGTGACCGACGACGGCGCCGTGCGGCCCGCCGAGCTCGTCTGCGTCCCCGCCGTCGACGGCGCGCTCGCCGACGGCGCGCGGCGCGCGGGCCTGCGCGCGTGCCCCGAGCCCGACACGAAGACGGCGGCCACCGCGGTCGTCGAGCGGCGGGGCGAGGTCGCGGCGGTCGTCGTCGACGCGACCGGGCGCGGCGTCCTCGACGCGATGGCGACATGCAAGGTGCTGCGCCGCCTCGAGGGGGGCTTCGAGCCGATCGTCGTCGTCGTCACCCCGGCCCAGCTCACCGAGCTCGCCCTGCGCGACGAGCTGTACGACGACTTTGTCCTCGCCCCCGTCGACGCCGAGGAGCTCGCCGCGCGGCTCCGGCACCTGGCCGCCCTGCGGCGCAGCACGCTCGGCGCCGAGGTCGTCGCCCACGGCGAGCTCACGATCAACCTCGAGACCTACCAGGCGGCGGTCGCGGGCCGCGCGCTCGACCTCACCTACATGGAGTACGAGCTGCTCCGCTTCTTCGCGGCGAACCCGGGGCGCGTGCTCACCCGCGAGACGCTGCTCAGCCGGGTCTGGGGCTACGAGTACTACGGCGGCGCGCGCACCGTCGACGTCCACGTGCGGCGCCTCCGCGCGAAGCTCGGCGAGGAGCACGCGCACCTGATCCACACGGTGCGCAGCGTCGGCTACCGCTTCGGCTGATCGCTGGACGCTCGCGGCGCGGTCAGATCACGAGGAAGTGCAGCACGAGGAGCGTGCACCCGAAGACCGTGCCCGCGGCCGTCTCGGCGAGGACCTGGGTCGCGGGGAGCCGGTTGCGCAGCGCCGAGATGAGCTCGATGAGCACGAGGGACACCGCGCAGGTCACGGTGCCGACCCACAGCGCCGTCGCGTCGCTCGCGCCCGCGAGCCCGGCGAGGACGAGGGCGACCACCGGCGCGACGACCGCCCGCAGGATCGACGCCTGGTGCTCGAGGGACTCGAGGAGCGGTCGCCAGTGCAGCCGCTGGTGCTGCTCGAGGCGCTCGCCCGTGACGTCGCTCCAGGCGTGGACGAGCCAGAACAGCGCGAGCACCACGAGCGCCACCTCGACGCTCGTGGCGACCGTCTCGCCCTTGGCGTTCTCCCCCGCGAGGACCGCCCCGACCGTGATCGTGCCGAAGATCACCCCGGCGGGGTTGGTGCCGAGCCCGAGGCCCCTCGCGACGACGTCGATGAGCGAGCCGGACCCGCCCCGTCTGCTCCCTAGTCGCCGGCCGAGCACGCCCACAGCTCCACCTCGACGCGCGCGTCGAGTGGCAGCGCGGCGACCGCGATCGCGGTGCGCGCCGGGCGGTGGTCGCCGAAGAACGAGACCCAGACCTCGTTGCTGGCCGCGAAGTCACCCATGTCGACGAGGAAGAGCGTCGCTTTGACCACGTGGTCCTTGCGCAGCCCCGCCGAGGCGAGCACCGCCTCGCCGTTGCGGAGCGCCTGGGCGAGCTGGGCGGCGGTCCCCTCGGCGAGCGCGGGCCGCCCGTCGGGCCCGTCGGCGAGCCCGAGCTGCCCGGACGTGACGACGAGGTCCCCGGCCCTCGCGTACGGGCTGTACGGACCGACGGGTGCGGGCATGGCGCCTCCTCAGCGACGGGTGGGCCACCTCGGCCCGGCGCCCTCAGCCAACCACACCGACGCGAGCGTCGCGGCGAACGCCGCCGTGCCGACGGCGACGGAGGCCGCGGCCGAGGCGGCGACCTCGACCTCGACGTGGGGGAACGCGCGCGCGGGCGTCACCCCGAAGGACCGGATCGTGAGGTCGACCGGGGTGCCGGTCTCGTCGAGCGCGATGCCCTCCGTGGTCACCATCGAGTAGCCCTGGTGCACCGCGCCGATGGCGTAGCTGCGCGTCGTCGCGACGCAGAGCGGGTCGCCGGCCTCGAGCACGACGACGAGCCCGTGGTCGCCCACGGTGACCGAGGCCGTCGCCCCGTCGGGCGTCGCGACGGCGCACGTGCCGTCGGGCGCGGCCGCGAGCACCGCGAGGGCGGCGAGCACCTCGGCCACCCCCGCGCCGCGGTGCGACGTGCCGACCCGCGGGCCGCGCACCTCGACCACCTCGACGTCGAGGCCGGGGGCGATCCGCGCGACCGCGTCGGCGACCTCGTCGAGCGGCCGCGAGCCGTGGGTCCAGCCGAGCCGGACGACGCCCGTCCCGTCGGCGCGCAGGCCGACGGCGAGGGGCGGGCGCTTCTCGCCGCGCAGCACCACCGCCTCGCGGGTCCACCGCGTGCGCACGACGGCGCCATGCTCGGCCGCGAGCCGTGCGGCGTCCTCGGCGACCGCCGATCGGTCCTTCGCGCCGAACGCCCCGCCGTTGCCCGCCGGCGACGCGACCGCTCCTCCAGGGGCGCACCAGCTCGCGTCGGGCTCGAGGTACGCGGGCTCGACCCAGGTCGTCTGCAGGACGAGGTCGAAGGTGCCGGCGGGCACCGCGACGGGGTGCTCGAGGGCCACGGTCGAGTTGCGACCCGGGCGGCGCGTCGCCGCGCGGCGTGCCTCGGGGCCGCTCGCCGCCACGTCGTACCCCGACGTGGCGGTCCCCACCGCGACGAGGCCGCCGTGCGGCGCGGTGTCGTCGGCGAACGGGGCGAGGCCCAGGGCCACCTCGGGTCCGGCGAGCTGGTGGGTCCCGCTCTCGAGGGTCGCCCTCGCCGTCGCGAGGGCGCGGTCCCGCGGCCGGGGCAGCGGCCCGCCGCACAGCGCGCCGAGCGCCGCCTCGACGATCGGCTGGAACCCCGTGCAGCGGCACAGGTGTGCGGCGAGCGCGGAGCGCACGGCAGCCTCGTCGACCCGGGGTCGCCGACCGAGCGCGGCGAGGCGCACCACGATGCCGGGCGTGCAGAAGCCGCACTGGGACGCCGCGGTCGCGTCGAACGCCGCGACCAGCGCGTCGCGCACCTCGGGCGCCAGGCCGTCGAGCGTCGTCACCTCGCGGCCGGCGACCCTCGCGACCGGGGTCACGCAGGCGACGCGGGGCAAGCCGTCGATGAGCACGGTGCAGCACCCGCACTGGCCCTGCGGGGCGCAGCCGTCCTTCACGTCGTGGTGGCCCAGCTCGTCGCGGAGCGCCTCGAGGAGCGTGGCGCCCGGCGCGACCGCGACGTCGACGCCGTTCAGCCGGAACGAGACGGCCGCCACCGCGGCGGGGGGCGCGGTCAGCTGAACGAGCTGCCGCAGCCGCAGGTCTGGGTCGCGTTCGGGTTCGTGATGTGGAACCCTGCGCCCTGCAGTCCGTCGTTGTAGTCGAGCGTCGCGCCGGTGAGGAGCGACACGCTCTGGGCGTCGACCACGACGCGGACCTCCCCGAACGTCCGCACCACGTCGTCGGGGGCGACCTCGGTGTCGAAGAACATGTCGTAGGAGAACCCCGAGCACCCACCGGGCTTGACGGCGACGCGCAGCGACAGCTGGGCGGCGTCCGCCTCGGCGGCGAGGAGCTCGGCGACCTTGGACGCCGCGGCGTCCGTCAGGGTGATGGGCTCACGCTTCTTCGTGATCGAGACGGTCGCCGTGTTCGACATCGAGGCTCCTTGCCCTGCCCGCAGCACGCTCGTCGCCTGCTGCACACGAATCGTAGCGAGCCGTGGCGCCGTGCCGACCACCACGGCGGCCGGACGGTGCGTGGCCGCGACCACGGGCCGCCGGCCCTCCGGTGGGCGCGCCGGCCGCCGGTAGGGTCGATGCGTGCCGGCCGAGCTCGATGCCAGGGTGGTCGAGCGCCTGCGGGGCGTCGTCGACCCCGAGCTCGGCGCCGACGTGGTCACGCTGGGCATGGTCCGGAGCGCGACCGTCGGTGGCGACGGCGTCGCCTCCGTGCACCTCGACCTCACGATCGAGGGCTGCCCCCTGCGCGCGCGCCTGGAGCGCGACGTCCGGGCCGCGCTGACGGGGCTCGACGGCGTGGCGGGCGTCACCGTGACGATGGGCGTCCTGGACCAAGGGGCCAAGGCACGGCTCATGGACACCGCGCGCCGGCTCGCCCAGGACCGAGCCCCCACGACGTCGATCGCCGGCACCGTGCCCGTGCTCGCGATCGGCTCTGGCAAGGGCGGCGTCGGCAAGTCCTCGGTGACGGCGAACCTGGCCGTCGCGCTCGCCGACCTCGGCCACGTCGTCGGGGTGATCGACGCCGACGTCGGCGGCTTCTCGCTGCCCCGGCTCCTCGGGATGCGGGGTCCCCTCGAGGCGAGGGGCGGCCGGCTCGTGCCGAAGTCGCTGCCCATCGGGCGCGGTGAGCTCCGGGTCGTGTCGATGGGCTTCCTCGCCGAGGAGGACCAGGCGCTGCTCTGGCGCGGGCTCGTCCTCAACAAGGCCGTGCAGCAGTTCATCGAGGACGCGGACTGGTCCGGCATCGACTACCTGCTGGTCGACCTGCCGCCGGGGACGAGCGACGTCCCGATGGGTCTCGCGCGGACGCTGCCCCAGACCGGGCTCCTGCTGGTCACGACGCCGCCGCTCGCCGCCCAGCTCGTCGCCGCGCGCGCCGGCGACCTCGCGCGGCGCGCGAACCTCCGCGTCCTCGGCGTGATCGAGAACATGAGCTCGTTCGTGTGCGAGCACGGGACGCGCTACTCGCTCTTCGGGTCGGGCGGGGGCGAGCGGCTGGCCGCCCAGCTCGGCGTCGCGCTTCTGGCGTCGGTGCCCTTCGACCCCGCCCTCGGCGCGGACGCCGACGAGGGCCGGCCCGCGGCGCTCACCGACCGACCGGCGGGCGTCGTCTTCTCCGCGCTCGCACGCCGCGTCGTCGACGAGCTCGCACCGCCGCCGGGGGCACAGGGCTGTACCGCCCGTCTGCTCGACGCGATGGAGCGCGCCGTCGAGACGGCCTAGGCGTCGGGCGCGCGCACGGCAGCCTCGAAGACGGCCTCTGGATCGAACCGCTCCGCGGTGCTCGTGGCCAGCCCCTCGTCGACGAGGGCGAGGAGGTGTGCCCAGCACGTGGCGGTCGCGACGTCGTTGCGCTCCGGGCCAACGTCGGCGTACGCGTGCACCCGGATCATGGCCGCCGTCCCCGGGCCGTGCGCACGGAGCGCGTCGAGCACGATCGCGGCGCGCTGGGCCCGGTGGGTGAGGACCTCGTCCGCCGCCTTGGCCGGTGCGCTCAGCATCCGGCCGTGTCCGGGGACGAGACGGCGCACGCGCCGGTCGTCGCGCACGCGTGTGATCGCAGCGAGGTAGGCCGTGAGATCGCCGTCGGGCGGCCGGATGACGACGGTCGACCCCTGCATGAGGTGATCGCCCGTGAACAGCCAGCCCGTGGCCGGCGCGAAGAAGCACAGATGGTCCGAGGCGTGGCCGGGCGTGTGCCACGCGACGAGCTCGATGCTGCCGGCGTCGAGCACCGTGCCCTCGTCGGCGGCGACGTCGACCGTGAGCAGCACGTGGCCGCGGCCGACGACCGGCGCGTCGACGGCCGCCGCGAGCGAGCGTGCCGCAGGCGCATGGTCGCGGTGGTGGTGCGTCACCGCGACGCCGGTCACCCGACGTCCTGCGATGACGCTGATCACCACGTCGAGGTGCGAGGCGATCGGCGGGCCCGGGTCGATGACGACCACGGCCTCGTCGCCGACGACGTAGGTGTTGGTGCCTGGTCCCGTCATCATCGAGGGATTGGGCGCGGTGACGCGCGTGACCGTCGGGTGCACGGACGCGGGCACGCCCGGGACGCAGGCCGGCCCGATCGCGTGGTCGGGTAGCGCGGTCGGGCCGCTCACGGTGTTCGTGTGTCGCTCGACGCGCGGCCGATGGCGTCGTTGGGGACCGACCCCGCCGCGACGTCGACGGCCGCGGAGTCCTCGAAGCCGTCGTCGCCGGGCAGCAGGATCCGCACGCCGGTGCCGTCCTGGACGATCCTCGGCTCGATCGTCGGCACCGCCGCGGCCCCACGTGCGGCGTCGAGCAACGCCTGCGACGACGCGAAGCGAGCGATCGCCTCCAGGTTCTTGATCGTGGGGAGGATCAGCTGCATCTCGCCGCGACGGTGGCGCTCGAGCGCCTCGGCCGGGGTGACCCATGCGTTCGCGACCAGCTCCTTGTCGTCGTGCAGCGGGACCTGCCCGAGCGGGGCGGCGGCCACGAAGAAGCGCGTGTCGTAGCGCCGCGTCGGGCCGATCGGCGTGATCCAGTGCGCGAAGTACGACAGCGCGCCCGCCTCGAGGACGAGCCGCTCCTCGGCGAGGACGTCGAGGAACCGCCGCGTCCCCTCGTTGAGCTGCTTGCGGTGCTCGACGAGCCGTGCGACGAGCCGCGCATCGGCCGTGTCGAGCGGCGCACCGTCCTCGCCCCGGGCGAGCAGCAGCCCCGCCTCCTCGAAGAGCTCGCGAGCACAGGCGACCCAGTACGCGAGGCCGCCAGCGTCGAGACCGAGCGTCGTCGACGCGCGCGCGTCGTCGAGACCGGTGCACCGCGCCGCAGCGTCGTGCGTCGCGTCTTCGGGATCGACCGCGCCGCCGGGGAACACGAAGGCGCCACCGACGAAGTCGCTCTTGAGATTGCGCAGCAGCATGAGGACCTCGAAGTTCGCACCCGGTCGATCACGAGCGACGATCACCGTCGCCGCCGGCCGAGGGGGTGCGCTGACGTCCATTAGGGAAAACTTAGCGAGGTAGTAGGGAATCCTTGTCCTCGCTGGCTATCCTGCTCGACGATGCCGCGAGACGCGGAGGTTGCGGTGTGAGGATCACGACGGAGGACGCGCCATGGTAAAGCCGAAGCGACGCCCCCGTGCCAACGGCGTCCTCATCGCCTGGGTCTCGGTCGGCGTCGTCGTCGCCGTCGTGCTCACCGTCGTCCTCGTGAAGACGCTCGACAGCTCCGGCCCGCAGCGGAACCTCTTCCCGGCCGCGTCGTCCACGGTCTACGACGAGGTCACCAGCGTCCCCGCCTCGGTCTTCAACACGATCGGCGTTACCTCCCCCACGATCAGCGTCGACCCGCACACGGTCTTCGGCGTGCTGAAGGGCCAGCCCAAGCTGACCCAGCACGGCCTCCCCGCGGCCTTCTTCTACGGGGCGGACTACTGCCCGTTCTGCGCGGCGACGCGGTGGGGCATCATCATCGCGCTGTCGCGGTTCGGCACCTTCGACAACCGCACGCTCTACACCATGTTCTCCTCGTCGACCGACTACGCCCCGAACACGCCGACGTTCACCTTCTACAACGTGGGCTACCACAGCAAGTACTTCGCGTTCACGGGCTACGAGGTGCAGGACCGTAACCACCAGCCCCTCATGACGCTGCCGAACGACATCGCCAAGCTCGTCGGTCAGTACAACACCAGCCAGACGTTCCCGTTCATGGACATCGGGAACCACACCTTCGTCGTCAACTCGGCGTTCGACCCGCTGGACCTCGCCGGCTACACCACCCAGGCCCAGATCGCCTCCCAGCTGACGAACACCTCGAGCGCGGTGACCCAGGCGATCATCGCCACGGCCAACTACGTCTCGGCGGGGCTGTGCGCCTCGGCTAAGAGCCCGCCGGCGTCGGTGTGCGCCTCGCCCGGGGTCACCGCGGCGGCGACGGCGCTCGGCCTCAAGCTCTAGGGCATCGTCGTGACGACGGCCTCGGCGGCGGCGGGCCGAACGCCCGTCACCGTCACGCCCGCCCCGACCTGGGTGCGGTGGACGACGCTCGCCCTCGCGCTCCTCGGGCTCGCCGCCTCGACCTACCTGACCATCACCCACTTCGAGCCGAGGGCGCTCCACTGCAGCGTCAACGGCGTCTTCGACTGCGCGGCGGTCACAACGTCGGCGCAGTCGAGGTTCCTCGGCATCCCCGTCGCGTTCCTCGGTCTCGCCCAGTACGTCTGCATGACGGTCCTGTGCACGCCGCAGGCGTGGCGGTCCCAGCGCCGCGAGGTGCACCTCGCGCGGCTAGTCTTCGCGGCGGTCGGCATGGCCTTCGTCCTGTGGCTCCTCATCGCCGAGCTGCTCATCATCGGCCACATCTGCGAGTACTGCACCGGGGTGCACGTCGTCACGTTCGCGCTGTTCGTGTGCATCGTCACCACGGTGCCGTCGATGCTCGGCTGGGGCGAGGAGCGCTGAGCAACGCACGCCCGGACCGCCCCTCGGAGCGACGTCGGCAGAGGGCTACCGTTGCCCCGCCGTCGACAGGAGCGCGGTGCACGAAGGACAGGTGACCGACACCGGCGAGGCAGCCCCGAGCGGCCCCGGGCCGCTGCACGTGCCGCGATCCCGGCACGCGGTGTGGTGGAAGCTCGCCGTGGGCGTCGTCTTCGCCATCCTCGGCACGGTCCTTCTGGTGAAGGTCGTGGGGGGCTCGTCGGGCCCGCGGACCACGACGGCGCTCTCGCCCACGTCGCCGACCGTGCTCGACGAGGTGACTCACGTCCCGGTGTCGGTCGCCGACGAGGTCGGCATCAGATCCGTGACCGTGCCCGTCGTCGCGCCGACGATGATCCACGGGCGTCGCCTCGCGCTGCGCACGACGTCGGGCCGCACGCTGCCCATCGTGCTCTTCGTCGGTGCCGAGTACAACTCGTTCAGCGCCGCGGAGCGCTGGCCGCTCATCGTCGCGCTCTCGAGGTTCGGCGCCTTCGGCGCCCTCTACGACGTCGCGTCGTCCTCGATCGACTTCGCGCCCAACACGCCGACGTTCAGCTTCTACGGCGCCGAGTACGTCAGTCGCTACCTCGTGCTGCGCGCCTACGAGGTCGCCTCCGACGTGCGCGCCGGGGCGGGCTACTCGCGCCTCATGGTCGTGCCGTCGCGGTTCGCCGTCGTCGAGCGCCGCCTCGACCCGACGTCGACGTACCCGTTCGTCGACGTCGGGGGTGTGGCCGTGGCGCGTGAGGCCGCCTTGAGCCCGGTCACCTTCGCCGGGGTGAGCCGCGACCAGGTCGCCGGCGCGCTCAGCAACCCGACAAACCCGGTGACCCAGTCGATCCTCGCCTCGGCGAACTACCTGACGGCGGCGATCTGCCTCGCCGACGCGCAGCGCCCGACGGCGGTGTGCCGCGCACG
The DNA here is from genome assembly GCA_035937595.1 of Acidimicrobiales bacterium. GTDB lineage: Bacteria > Actinomycetota > Acidimicrobiia > Acidimicrobiales > RAAP-2 > Palsa-459. The sequence goes on along the minus strand of DASZHS010000005.1, from coordinate 169,535 downwards.
CGGGGTGCTCGCGGCCGACGCCGCGCTGCGTATCGACGCGAGCTGAGCGGCTCGCGGGCGCTCAGCTCGCCTGGCGCTCCGAGAGGTCACGGCGCTCGAGCTCGGTGGTGCCGCCCCAGATCCCGTGGGCCTCCTTGATCCGCAGGGCGTAGCGCAGGCACTCACAGCACACGGCGCAGGACGCGCAGATGGCCTTCGCGTCCCGTTCGCGCGCCATGCGGTCCTCTTTGCGCTCGGGGCTCGTCGGGGGGAAGAACAGCTCTGCCTTCGGCCCCTTGCAGGCAGCGTGGCGCTGCCACTCCTCGGTCACGATCGCCATCGCCCCACCCCCGTACCCCCGATCACGCGGGCACTCCTCCTAGAACAAACGGTACCGACGGCGCCCCGGCCCGACAAGGCCTCTGAACAGGGGTTCTTCGCAGGTTCTCCACATCCTCGCGGTACCCTCCGCCGATGGACCCCGTCGCGTTCTTCGAACGGTCGAAGGTCCTGTTCGTCGCGGGCAAGGGCGGGGTCGGCAAGTCGACGACGACCGCGGTCGTCGCGCTGGCCGCGGCGCGCTGCGGGCTGCGGGTGCTGGCCGTCGAGCTCGAGGGCCGCGGCGAGCTGCCCCGCGCGCTCGGCCTCGACGGCGTGCTCGACTGGGAGGAGCGCCTGGCGGTCGCCTACCCGGCGGGCGGCTCAGTGACGGCGCGCAGGATCCGGCCCGACGACGCGCTCGTCGAGTGGCTGCGCGCGCACACCCTCGGGGCCGTGGTGCGTCGTCTCCGGCGCTCTGGTGCGCTCGACGTGGTCTCGTTCGCGATCCCCGGCATCCGCGAGGTGCTCGTGCTCGGCAAGCTGAAGGCCGTCGAGCGCGGCGGCGAGTTCGACCTCGTCGTCGTCGACGCACCCGCGACCGGGCACGCCATCACGCTGCTCACCTCGCCCGCGGGGCTCGCGACCGCGGCGCGCGGTGGCCCGGTGCGCCGCCAGGCAGAGGAGGTCGCCGCGTTGCTCGCGGACCCCGCGCGCTGTCGCGTCCTGTTGGTCACGCTCCCGCGCGAGCTCGCCGTCGACGAGACGATCGAGGCGGCCTACGAGGTCGAGGACCGCGCGGGCGTGACGCTGTCGGTCGTCGTCGTCAACCAGTACGTCCCGCCGGGCCCCGCCCTCGAGGCGCCGCTCGGGACCGACGACGCGGCCGCGCTCGGGCCACCGCTCGCCGCCGCCGTCGAGTCGGCGCGTCGCTTCGAGCGCTCCCGCGAGCTGTCCGCCGCCGCCGAGGTCCACCGGCTCGCCGCGTCGCTCCCGCTGCGGGTGCTCGCGCTGCCGCCGCTCGACACCGATCGGCTCGGCCCGGCCGAGGCCGACCTCCTCGCCGACGCGCTGCTCGGCGCGGTGCAAGCGATCGAGGGCCACGAGTGAGCGTGCTCGACGCCCTGGGCGAGACGCCCGTCGTCGTCGTCTGCGGCGCCGGCGGGGTCGGCAAGACCACGGTCGCCGCGTCCGTCGGTGTGGGGCTCGCGTCGCGCGGCGCTCGGGTCTGCGTCGTCACCGTCGACCCCGCCCGGCGCCTCGCCGGGGCCCTCGGGATCGACACGACGAGCGACGTGCCCGTCGCCGTCGAGGGCGGGTGGCCGGGCTCCCTGCACGCCGTGCAGCTCCATGCCGCCTCCACCTTCGACGCGCTGATCGGCCGCCACGCGACGAGCGACGCCCAGGCCGCCGCCATCCGCCGCAACCCGCTGTACCGCTCGCTCGCGAGCGCGCTCGGCGGCACCCAGGAGTACATGGCGATGGAGCGCCTCTACGAGCTGCACCACGCCGAGACCTACGACGTGGTCGTCGTCGACACGCCGCCCACGCGCAGCGCGCTCGAGCTCCTGGACGCGCCCGAGCGTCTGCTGCGGTTCCTCGGCCACCGCGTCGTGCGCGGGCTCATCGCCCCCACGCGGTTCACGCTGCGCGCCGCGTCCGCGGCCACCTCGGCCTTCCTCCGCGGCGTCGCCGCCGTCGTGGGCGGCGAGCTCGTGGAGGACGCCGTCGAGTTCTTCCAGGCGTTCGCGGGGATGCAGGAGGGGTTCGCCGAGCGGGCGGGCGAGGTCCAGGCCCTCCTCGTCGCTCCCTCGACGGCCTATGTGCTCGTGACGACCCCGGTCGCCGACGCGCTCGAGGAGGCGTCGTGGTTCACCCAGCACCTCGCCCAGCGCGGCGTCACGCCGACCGCGGCCGTCGTGAACCGGTGCCACCCCTCGTTCACCGACCTCGACCCCGACGCGCTCCCGGTCGTGGCGGGCATCGCCGGCGAGCAGCTCGCGACGCTCGAGGTGCTCGAGCGTGCGGCGCGCCACGACGCAGCGATGCTCACCGCGATCACCGCGCTCTTCGGCGGTGCGGCGGTCGCCGGTGTCGCGCTGTCGCCGACGCCGGCGACCGAGCTCGAGGGGCTCCGTGACGTCGCCCGCCAGCTGGGCGCGGCGCTGACGGGCTGAGGTCGAGGCGACCGGGTCCGGTACGCTGCGCGCGATGGCACGCGTCCTCGTGGCGAGCGACCTCCCGTCGCTGCGCCGCTCGGTCCGCGCCGCGATCGAGGGGCCGGACGTCTTGGTGCTCGAGGCGCAGGGCGGGCCCGAGGCCGTGCGCATGGCCGTCGACGAGGACGTCGACCTCGCCATCCTGGACCTGCAGATCGGGGCGATGGGCGGGGTCGCCATCGCGGCCGAGCTGCGCAACTTCGAGTCCTACAGCGACGTGCCGCACGTCGCGGTCCTCATGCTCCTCGACCGGCGTCCCGACGTCTTCCTCGCACGGCGCGCGAGCGTCGAGGGCTTCCTCGTCAAGCCCCTCGAGCCGGTGAAGCTCCGCCGCGCGGTGCGCGCCCTGCTCGACGGGGCCACCTACGAAGACGACGCCTGGCGGCCCGTGACCGTCGCTGCGCCCGGCTCGCCCGTCGATGGCTGACGGCGAGGAGCCGGACCGGCGCGCCCGGCGCCGGCTGCGTCGCGCCGCTGCGCCCGACGACCCCGCCGACGTCCAGGAGCGCCTCATCGTCGAGCGCCTCGCGGACCTGCGGACGACCGAGCTGAAAGAGGTGATGACCCCGCGGGTCGACGTCACGTTCCTCTCGATGCCGGTCACCCCCGAGGCGGTGGCCGACGCGATCCGTGACAGCGGGCACCGGGCCTTCCCCGTGGCCTTGCACGACGAGCTCGACGACGTCGACGGCGTCCTGTTCGTCAGCGACCTCTTCCGCAGCTCGAAGGGTGCGCGCTCGTTCCCGACGTCGCTGCCCGACACGACGGAGATCTCGCGCAAGGTGCGTCGCCCGCCGCTGCTGCTGCCCGAGTCCATGGGGGTGCTGGAGGCGCTCGCCGAGATGCGCGCGCAGCGACGAACGTTCGCCGTCGTCCTCGACGAGTACGGCGGCGTCGCGGGTGTGGCCACGCTGCGGGACCTCCTCGAGCCGCTCGTCGGCGACCTCTCCGACGAGTTCGACGAGGACGAGGAGCCCGACTTCGCGAGGATCGACGCGAACCGATGGCTCATCGACGGCCAGGCCGGCATCGACGAGGTCGCCGAGCACCTGGGCGTGCACCTCCCCGAGGGCGACTACGTGACGATCGGTGGGTACCTGCTCGAGCGGCTGGACCGCATCCCCGAGCCCGGCGACGCGATCGCCGTCGACGGCTGGGAGCTGCGGGTCCAGTCGATGGAGCGGCGCCGGATCACCGAGATCGTGGCGCGCCGCGTGGTGGACGCCCCCAGCGGACCGGCCGAGTAGCCCTGCGAGCCACGCCTCGAGGAGGCCCGGTCCGCGCCCCTGGCGCCGCGGGACGCCGCGTGAACGCCGCCAGCGACCCCGCGATGACCCTCGTCTAGGCTCGCCACCCCGCGGGGCCACCCGCGACGGGCTGTAGCGCAGTTTGGTTAGCGCGCTGCGTTCGGGACGCAGAGGTCCCCGGTTCAAATCCGGGCAGCCCGACCACCACTCGCGCTCGTGTCGGCGAGCGGGGCGGTCTCGCTCAGCGCCGGACGAGACTGCCGCCGACGACCGCCCAGCCGGGTGGGAGGCCCAGCGGCCGGCCGAGGAGCCCCGACGAGGTGATCCCGCCGAGCGCGGCGTGCGAGAGGTTCGCGTGCTGCAGGTTCACCCCGAGGAGCACGGCGTGCGTCAGGTTCGCGTGCGACAGGTCCGCGTTCTGCAGGATCGTGCCGTCGAGCCGTGCCGAGGCGAGCACCACGCGCGCGAGCATCGCGTTCTGGAGGCCCGCGCGCTGGAGGCTGGCACCCGGACCGAGGAGGAACCCGCGGTAGACGACCCAGTGCCTCGGGAGGAAGGGGAGCACGCCGCGGACGATCAGGTGGCCGGTGAGGCAGCCGGCCAGCCGCGCGTGCGTGAGGTACGACCCGGTCAGGTTCGTGCCGCGCAGGTTCGTGCCGGTGAGGTCCGCGGCGAGGAAACGGCCGCGGCTGAGGTCGGCGCCGGAGTCGTTGGCCCCCGGGCCGACGAGGTGGCCGTTCACGTTCACCCAGCCGCGGGGCAGGCGCCCCGAGTGCACCGCCGAGGAGCGCAGGTTGGTCAGGTCCGCGCCGCGGAGGTTCACCGAGGTGATCGAGACGTTCGAGAGGTTCGCGCCGCGGAGGCTGGCCCTCGCGAAGTTCGTCCGCTGCATGTCGGTGACCGAGAACTCCGCCTTCCAGAGCACCGTGCGGGCGAGGTTGGTCTCGTAGAGGTCGGCACCCGTGAGGTTCACCTTCGCGAGGAACAGCCCGGTGAGCTGGGCGTGGGAGAGGTTCGCGCCCGGGCCGATGAAGTAGCCGTTCGCGAGGAAGAAGCCGGTCGGCAGCCGGCGCGGCCGGCCCTTCATCGCGCCGGTGCGCACGCCGCGCTTGTTCGGCGCGAACAGGAGCGCGTCGTGGAACCCCGTGTCCTTGATCGTCGCCCCGGTGAGGATCGCGCCGAGCATCCGCGTGCCCGAGAGGCTCGTGTGGGTCAGGTTCGCACCGCCGAGGTTCGCGCCCGAGAGGTTGGACCGCGACAGGTTCGCGTGCGCGAGGTCGAGGTGCGCGAGGTACTGGCCCGCGAGGTCGACGCCGGGGCCGAAGAGCACGCCGCGCTTCGTGAAGAACCGTCCCGGCAGCGACGTCGGCCGGCCGTGCAGGTTCCCCGACGACACCCGGACGAGCGACGCCTCGGCGAAGTCCGTCTGGACGATCGTGGCCCCGAAGAGCGTCGCGTGGTTGAGCGAGGCCTGGGTCAGGTTCGCCGTCGCGAGGTTGACGCGCGTGAGGTTGGCGCCCGAGAGGTTCGTCCCGAAGAGCACCGCGTTGAAGAGCGACGCACCGGTGAGGTTCGCCTGGGACAGGTTGGCCCCGGTGAGGTTGAGGTGTGCGAACTGGCGGTGCGAGAGGTCGCACCCGTGCAGGTCGATCCCGGGCACGGGCCTCGCGGCGCAGTCGATCTTCTTCTTGCCGGCGAACGCCGCGCTTGGGGCCACGAGCCCGGCACCGCACATCGACGCGAGCACGACGACGGCCGCGACCGACCGCACCGGGGAGCGCCGCATCCGTCAATCGTACGGGGCATCGGGGACCCCCTCCCCTCGGGGCGACCGACGCTCGCGGCGACGAGCGCGCGCCGCGCGGTGTCGCGCACGGACGCCGCGCGACACACCGTCGGTACGCTCGACACCGATGCGGTCCGCGACGTCCCTCGTGATCTGGGGGTGCTGGGCGGCGTGGGCGGTGCTCTGGTTCGTCCTGGCGTTCTCCACGAAGCGCACCGTGGAGCGCCCGGACCGCCCGCGGGTCGTCGTGGCGATCCTGGTCGTCGCCGTCGGCCTCCTCGCGCTCCGCGCCGCCCAGGTGCACGGCGACGTGCTGCACCGCCGGCTGTGGGCGTCGACGACCGTCCTCGACGTGCTCTCGGTCGTGCTCGTCGTCGGCGGGCTCGCCGTCACCGCGTGGGCCCGCGTGACCCTCGGTTCGAACTGGAGCGGGTCGGTCGTGTTCAAGGCGGACCACGAGCTCATCGTCACCGGGCCGTACGCCCTGGCGCGCCACCCGATCTACACGGGGCTCCTCGCGATGCTGCTCGGGAGCGCGGTCGCGTCCGCCCAGCCCCTCTACCTCGGCGCGTTCGGCGTCGCGCTGCTCGTGCTGTACGGCAAGTCGCGCCGCGAAGAGGCGCTCATGACGCGCCACTTCCCCGACGTGTACCCGGCCTACCGTCGCCGGGTGAAGGCGCTCATCCCCTACGTGCTCTGACGCTCAGGGCGCGCCCACGAGCGCGTCGGGCACCTCGAGGTACCGCGAGCGCAGGTACTCGCCGAGCCCCTTGGCCTGCGGGTCGTAGCGCGTGGACGACGCGACGCCGTCGCCCAGGAGCCCGACGACGACGAAGTTGAGCGCGCGCAGGTTCGCGAGCTCGTAGCGACGGACCTCGAGGTCCTTCGCCTCGGGGAGCAGCGCCTTGAGCGTGTCGACCGTGAGGGTGTCGTGCAGCCAGCGGTACGCGTCGTCGGTGCGCGTCCACAGCCCGACGTTCGCGTTGCCACCCTTGTCGCCCGACCGCGCACCGCACACCTCGCCGAGCGGGCGGCGGGTCATCGGCCCGGTGGCACCCCTCCCCGGCGGCGGGGCGGGGACGTCGATCGGCGCCGACGCGACGGCCGCGTGGGGGATCTCGAGCCGGGTCCCGTCCGGCAGCGCGACGACGTGGTGGACCTCGTCGCGGGGCACGAGCAGCGGCCAGTACACCCCGTAGGCCGACGCGTCGAGCGGCGGGGTCGTCGTGTAGAAGCCGGCGTAGCTCGCGAGCGCGAGCTCGGTGACCGCATTCGAGAACCGACGGCCGACCTTGTCCTTGTCGGGGTCCATCACCGTCACGCGCAGCAGGGCCGTCGCCTCGGCGTTCGTCGGGGCGTCGACGTGGTCCGTCCGCACCAGCTGGACGTCGACGGACCCGAACTGGGCCCTCCCCCCGAGCAGCTCGAACAGCAGCGTCGTCGCATGGGCCGCCTTCGCCTCGACGTCGAGGCCGGTGAGCACGAGCGTCATCGTGTTGCGGTAGCCGGCGTCGAAGTTGAGCGCCACCTTGAGCGTGTCGGGGGGCGCCTCCCCCCTCGTGGAGGACACGCGGACCCGGTCCGGGCCGAGCTGCTCGAGCTGGACCGTGTCGAAGCGCGCCGCGGCGTCGGGGTTCTCGTAGCGCGGCGCGCCCAGCTCGTAGAGGAGCTGGGCGGTCACGGTCCCCACGCTCACCGCCCCGCCCGTGCCGGGCTGCTTGGTGACGACGCAGGCGCCGTCCGCGTCCACGGCGCAGATCGGGAACCCCGGGTATCCGGGGGCGAGCTCGTCGAGGAACGGGTAGTTGCCGCCGGTCGTCTGGATGCCGCACTCGATCACGTGGCCCGCGACGACGGCGCCGGCGAGCGCGTCCAGGTCCTCGGGACCCCAGCCGTGCCACCACGCCGCGGGGCCGACCACGAGCGAGGCGTCGGTCACCCGACCGGTGACGACGACCTCCGCCCCCGCGTCGAGGGCGGCGGCGATCCCGAACCCGCCGAGGTAGGCGTTGGCCGTCGCGACGGCGCCGAGCGCGGAGCCGAGCAGCCGGCCGGTGTCGAGGTGGCGCAGCTCGACGCCGCGCGCGGCGAGCCCGGCGAGCCGGTCCGTGAGGTCGTCGCCCTCGACGACGGCGACGAGGGGCACGCGTCCCGCGGCGGCGCCAAGCGCCTCGAGCCGCGCCTTCAGCCCGTGCGGGTTGAGCCCGCCGGCGTTGGCGACGACGCGGATCCCGCGCGCGAGGCAGTCCGCCAGCACGTCGTGCATCTGGCGCTCGAAGGTCGGGACCCATCCCGCGTCCGGGTCCCTGCGGCGCAGCTTCCACAAGATGAGCATCGTGAGCTCGGCGAGGTAGTCGCCCGTGAGCACGTCGAAGGGCGCCGCGCCGTCGAGCAGCTCGCGCGCGGCGTCGAGGTGGTCGCCGTAGAACCCCGAGCAGTTCGCGATGCGGACCGGCCGCGTCCCGCGGTCCGTCACCGGGTCCGCCCCGACGGCGCCCGGCCCGCGCCCGGTGGGCCGGCGAACGCCTGGGCGAGCCCCAGCCACTCGGCCGCGCCCGCGCCCTCCGCTTCGAGCGCGGTGTCCGCGCGGTGCCGGCGCTGCGTGGCGACGAGGCAGAACTCGACGGCGTCCCCGGTGATCCGGTCGCCGTCGTCGTCACCGAAGCGCCAGCGTGCGCCGCCGGGCGCGTCGAGCTCGACGGCGACGCCGGTCTCGGGGGGCACGCGACCGTGCGCGGCGTAGCTGTTGGCCCGCGTGCGCGCGCAGAGCCGGGCCACGTCGTAGAGGGCGCCGGTGACCGGGTGGGCGCGCCCGAGCGCGTCGTAGACGTCCTGGCCGTGCGCCCAGGTCTCCATGATCCGCCCGGTCATCGACGAGGCGACCGAGAAGTCCGGGCCGTACCAGGGCACCCGCGTGGACGGCCCGGCGAGCACCATGGCGGCCACCATCGCGGCGCGGGCCTTTGCCCACCACTCGGACAGCACGTCGGGCGGGCGGCCGCGGGTGCGCGCGGCGACGACGTCGCAGAGCGACGCCCCGAGCCGGGTGGCCTCCTCGAGGTACGGCGCGAAGCGCGCCGGGCCGCCGACCGAGGCGGTCGCGGCCTCGTCGAAGTACGCGAGGTGGCTCACCTGGTCGGCGACCGACCAGCCGTCGGCCGGCGTCGGCGTGGCCCACGCGTCGGCGCCCGCCACCTCGAGGGCGTCACGCAGGGCGACGGTCTCCTCAGCGAGGTGCGCGCCGAGCTCGTCGAGGTCGGCGCCGCTCACCGACCCTGCCACCTGGGTGGCCGCTTCTCTGCGAAGGCGCGCGGGCCCTCCTGGGCGTCGGCGCTCCGGTAGACCGGCGCCCAGATCGCGTCGGCGGCCTCGTAGGGCGCGTCGAGCCCCAGGTAGACGGTGCGCTTGGCCGCCGCGACCGACAGCGGTGCGTTGCCGGCGATGCCCTCGGCGAGCTCCTGGACCGCGTCGTGCAGCCCCGCCATGGGCACGACGCGGTTGACCAGCCCCACCTCGTGGGCGCGCTGCGCGGTCAGCGGCTCGCCGGTGACGAGCAGCTCCATCGCGATGCGCGGCGGGACGAGCCACGGGAGGGGCGCCGCCCAGGGCGCGCCGCGGCCGACCTTCACCTCGCTGATCGCGAACCGCGCGTGGTCCGCCGCGACGCACAGGTCGCACATCTGGGCGAGCAGGAACCCGCCCGCGAGCGCGACGCCGTTGACCGCGGCGATCGTCGGCTTGTCGACCTGGACGGTCCGGCCGAAGACCGGGACGTAGTCGGGCGGCGGCACCTCGAGGCCCATCGCGGACATCTCCTTCAGGTCCGCGCCCGCGCAGAAGGCGACGTCGCCGCTCCCGGTGAGCACGAGGACCGCCGCGTCGTCGTCGTTGAACCGTGCCGTGGCGGCACGGAGCCCGTCGCGGACCGCGGCGTTGATCGCGTTGCGCGCCTCGGGCCGGTCGATCGTGACCCAGGCGACTGGGCCGACGCGGTCGTAGCGGACGGCGTCCGTCACCGTGCGACCTCCTCCGCCCCGACGGGCACGACGACGGCGAGCACCGCACCCGAGTCCACCTGGTCGCCGTCGGCCACCAGCACCTCGTCGACGCGGCCGTCGGCGGGCGCGCGGATCGCGTGCTCCATCTTCATCGCCTCGAGCACCATGAGCACGTCGCCCACCGCCACCACGTCACCGACCGAGACTGTCACGCGGCGCACCGCACCGGGGAGTGGGGCGTGCATCGAGCCCGGCGCCTCCTCGGCGGCCGTCGGGCGCAGCCGGCGGATCTCCGTGAGGGCCACCGACCCGAGGGTGCCGTCGAGGTAGAGGACCTCGCCGTCGGCGTGGACGTCCGCGCGGACGACGCGGCCGTCGAGCTCGGCGACGATCGAGCGGGCCGAGGTGTCACAAGCCCGCACCTCGACGCCCTCGCCGTTCAGGGTGACGCGCCGCTCGCCGTGCCGGCCCGTGATCGCGACCTCGTGGGTGACGCCCCGGCATCGGTAGGTCCGGGGCTGGTCCGACGGGCCGACGTTGCGCCACCCCGCGGGCAGCCCCTGCGGCTGGGGCGAGGGCGCGCGTCCCTCGACGCGCTGCCAGATCGCCGCGAGGACGCACGCCTTCGCCTCGTCGGGGTCGCGCGCGGTCGCCGAGAGCGCCGCGGGGTCGTGACGCTCGAGGAAGCCGGTGTCGGTGGCCCCCGCGAGGAACGCCGGGTGGGTGAGGACCCCCACGAGCAGGTCGCGGTTGGTCGTCACGCCGTGGAGGCGCGCCGCTCGCAGCGCCGCGGCGAGCGTGCGCGCAGCGCCCTCGCGCGTCGGCGCCCACGCGACGAGCTTGGCGAGCATGGCGTCGTAGCTCGCCGACACGACCGAGCCCGTCGCGTAGCCCGCGTCGACGCGCACGCCAGGGTGCGCGCCGAGCTCGAAGCGGCCGAGGCGTCCGGTCGCCGGCAGGTAGTCGTGGTCGGGGTCCTCGGCGTAGAGCCGCACCTCGATCGCGTGGCCGCTCGTGGTCGCCCGCGTGGCGGCCTCGGGGAGCGTCGCGCCCTCGGCGACTTGGAGCTGGAGCTCGACGAGGTCGAGCCCCGTCACGGCCTCGGTCACGGGGTGCTCGACCTGCAGCCTCGTGTTGACCTCGAGGAAGTAGAAGCGCTCGTCGGCGTCGACGACGAACTCGACCGTGCCGGCGTTCACGTAGCCGATCGCCGAGGCCGCGGTCACCGCCGCCTCGCAGATCGACGCTCGCGTGGCCGCGGAGATCCCCGGCGACGGCGACTCCTCGAGGAGCTTCTGGTGCCGTCGCTGGATGGAGCACTCGCGCTCGAAGAGGTGCGTGACGTGGCCGTGCGCGTCAGCGAGCACCTGGACCTCGACGTGGCGCGGCGCCACCACGAGCCGCTCGAGGAACACCGCGCCGTCGCCGAAGGCGGCGGCGGCCTCCCGGGTCGCCGCGCCGACCGCGTCGAGGAGCTCGGCGGGCGTCGAGACCACGCGCATCCCGCGGCCGCCACCCCCGAAGACGGCCTTCACGAGCAACGGGTAGCCGACGCCCTCACCGAGCCTCGTGAGATCGTCCGTCCCGGTCCCTTCGGGGACGGTCGCGCCGTCGAGGACCGGGACCCCGGCTGCGGCCATCGTGCGCTTGGCCTCGATCTTGGACCCCATCGTCGCGATGACCGTCGACGGCGGGCCGACATAGCGCAGACCGGCGACCTCGCAGGCCGCCGCGAAGCCGGCGTGCTCGGAGAGGAAGCCGTAGCCGGGGTGCACGGCGTCCGCCCCGGTCGCCGCCGCGGCGGCCAGGAGCAGCTCGACGCGCAGGTAGGTGTCGGCGGGGGCGGTGCCGGCGAGGTGCACGGCCGTGTCGGCCATCGCCACGTAGGGGAGCTCGGCGTCGGCGTCCGAGAAGACCGCGACGGTCTCGGTCCCCCGCGCCCGCGCGGTGCGGATGACCCGGGCCGCGATCTCGGCTCGGTTGGCGACGAGGAGCCGTCGGATCATCGTCACATCCGGAAGACGCCGTAACCGCGGCGTCCCTCGACCACGTTCGAGTGCACGGCGGACAGCGCGATGCCGAGCACGGTCCGCGTGTCGCGCGGGTCGATGATCCCGTCGTCGTAGAGCCGCGCCGAGTTGAAGAACGCGTGGCTCTCCCGCTCGATCTGGGCCTCGACGGCCTCGCGCTGCGCGGTGTCGGCGGCCTCGTCGAACGCCCGGCCGGCCGCCTGGGCGGACTGACGCGCGACGATCGACAGCACGCCCGCCAGCTGCTGGGGGCCCATCACCGCCATCTTCGAGTTCGGCCAGGCGAACAGGAACCGGGGCCCGTAGGCGCGGCCGCACATGCCGTAGTTCCCCGCCCCGTAGCTCGCGCCCATCATCACGGTCAGGTGCGGCACCGTAGAGTTCGTCACGGCGTTGATCATCTTCGCGCCGTCCTTGATGATGCCGGCCTGCTCGTAGTCGCGGCCCACCATGTAGCCCGTCGTGTTCTGGAAGAAGACGAGCGGGGTGTCGGTCTGGTTGGCGAGCATGATGAACTCGGTCGCCTTCTTCGCCTCGTCCATGAAGAGCACGCCCTGGGCGTTGGCGAGCACGCCGACGGGGTAGCCGTGGATCGACGCCCAGCCCGTGACCAGGCTCGTGCCGTAGGTCGGCTTGTACTCCTCGAACCGCGACCCATCGACGACGCGGGCGAGCACCTCGCGCGGGTCGAAGGGCACGCGCAGGTCGACCGGGGCGATGCCCAGGAGCTCGTCGGCGTCGTAGAACGGCTCGTCCGCGGACCGCGTCGGCCCCGGGCCCCGCTTTCGCCAGTTGAGCGACCCCACGATCTCGCGGCCGATGCGCAGCGCGTCGAGCTCGTCACGAGCGAAGTAGTCCGACAGCCCCGAGACCCTCGAGTGCATCGCGGCACCCCCGAGCTCCTCGTCGTCGGACTCCTCCCCGGTCGCCATCTTCACGAGCGGCGGCCCGCCGAGGAAGACCTTCGCGTGCCGGTCGACCATCACGGCGTAGTCGCACATGCCCGGCACGTACGCGCCGCCCGCGGTCGAGTTGCCGAAGACGAGGGCGACCGTCGGGATCCCGAGTCCGGAGAGCTCGGTCAGGTCGTGGAAGATTCGGCCCGCCGGCACGAACAGCTCGCCCTGGGTCGGCAGGTCCGCCCCGCCGGACTCGACGAGGTTGACCATGGGGAGCCGGTTGACGCGGGCGATCTCGAGCGCCCGCAGGTTCTTGCGCAGCGTGTAGGGGTTGATGGCGCCGCCGCGCACCGTCGGGTCCGACGCCGTGACGACGCACTCGATCCCCGAGACGACGCCGATCCCCGTGACGAGGCTCGCGCCGACCTGGAACTCGGTGCCCCACGCAGCCAGCGTGGACAGCTCGAGGAACGGGGCGTCCTGGTCGACCAGCCGCTCGACGCGCTCCCGGGCGGTGAGCCGGCCCCGTGCTCGGTGGCGCTCGAGGTAGCGCGTCCCACCTCCCTGCCGGGCGAGCTCGACCTGCGCCTCGTGCTCCGAGAGGAGCGCGCGCAGTCCGTCGCAGTTCGCCAGGTACCGCTCGTCGCCCTCGCGCACCGCTGTCGTCAGCACGGCCACGGGCGTATGCTAACGGCCGTTCACATTCGATGCGGGAGCTAGCGGTCGTGGACTTCTCCGAGAGCGACGAGCACGCGCTGCTGCGTCGTGCGGTGGCGGACGTGGCCGGCACCTTCGGGCACGAGTGGTTCGCGGCGAGGGTGCGCGCCGGCGAGAAGGTCGACGAGCTGTGGACCGCGCTCGCGACGCACGGGTTCCTGGGCGTGAACCTGCCCGAGCGCTACGGCGGCGGCGGTGCGGGGATCAGCGAGCTCTCGATCGTGGGCGAGGAGGTCGCCGCCGCGGGCTGCCCGCTGCTCACCACGCTGGTCTCGCCCGCGATCTGCGGCGAGCTGCTCGCGCGCTACGGCACCGACGCGCAGCGCGAGCGGTGGCTCCCGGGGATCGCGGCCGGCGAGCGGATGGCGTTCGCCATCACCGAGCCCGACGCCGGCTCGAACAGCCACCGCATCGCGACGACGGCCACCCGCGACGGCGACCTGTGGCGGGTCACCGGCCAGAAGACCTTCATCTCGTTCGTCGACGAGGCGGCCGCCGTCCTCGTCGTCGTACGCACGGGCACGGCCGACGACGTGGGACGCGGGCGGCTCAGCCTCCTCGTCGTCGACACGGACGCGGCGGGACTGTCCACCTCGCCGATCCCCGTCGAGATCGCGCTCCCCGACAAGCAGTTCCTCCTGTTCTTCGACGACGTGCAGGTACCCGACGACCGGCGCGTGGGCGCCGAGGGCGACGGGCTCCGGATCGTCTTCGACGGCCTCAACCCCGAGCGGATCATGGGCGCCTCGCTGTGCAACGGGGTCGGCCGCTACGTGCTCGGCGTCGCCGCGGCGTACGCCAACGAGCGACGGGTCTGGGACGGTGTCCCGATCGGTGCGCACCAAGGCGTCGCGCACCCGCTCGCCATCGCCAAGATCGAGCTCGAGCTCGCCCGGCTGATGACCCAGCGCGCCGCGTGGCTGCACGACCACGCCGACGATCGCGCCGCGGCCGGCGAGGCGGCGAACATGGCCAAGTACGCCGCCGCCGAGGCCGCGGCGCACTGCCTCGACGCGGCGATCCAGACGCTCGGCGGCAACGGCCTGGCCACCGAGTACGGCGTCGCCGACCTGTGGGGCGTCGTGCGGCTCCTTCGCATCGCACCGGTGAGCCGAGAGATGATCCTCAACTTCGTGGCTTCCCGCTCCCTCGGGCTGCCCAAGAGCTACTGACGCGTCCGGCAGACGTGCCCGCACCGACGACCAGGGGGCGAGCGCGACGCGAGCGGCTGGTTGCGGCGACGGCGAGCCTCGTCGCCGAGCGCGGGTACCACCAGGTGGGCGTCGACGAGATCGGCGCGGCCGCCGGCGTCTCCGGCGCGGCGATCTACCGGCACTTCTCGGGCAAGCAGGAGCTCCTCGTCGCGGTCATCGAGCGGGCCGTGGACGCCCTCATGGGCAAGGCCCGCCGGATCGTGGCCGCGTCGCCCTCCCCGCGCGAGGCGCTCACCGCGCTCATCGACGCCCACGTCGACTTCGCGATGACCGAGACCGCCCTCATCACGGTCTACGACCAGGAGGCGCACAACCTGGAGGAGGGACCGCGCCGTCGCCTGCGCCGACAGCAGCGCGCGTACACCGAGCTCTGGATCGACGTGCTCGCCCAGCTCGCCTCGGGCCGATCGCGCGACGAGCTCAGCGTGGCGGTGCACGGCGCCTTCGGGCTCCTCAACTCCGTCGCCGACCACCGCCAGCGGCTCGACGACGAGGAGTGCGCTGCCCTCCTCTTCGCCATGGCGCACCGGTCCTTGGAGCCAGTGACCGGCTCGCTGGGGGCCGACCGGTGACCTAGGTCTCCCGCACGGGTTCGTCGCGTGGCAGAGTCCCACCATGGACCTCCTCGGGGTCGTGCACGACCAGCTGCTCGGGGTGCTCGGGGTGCTCGGCTCGATCGTGAACCTCGACGGCTTCGGCACGTACTTCCACTGGCACTTCATCTACATCTCGGTCGCGAACCTCATCGTCATCGGCCTCATGGTGCTCGTCTTCGTGCTCGCCATCGCGCTGCCGTTCCCCCGGCACCGCTCGAAGCGGGACGTCGACGATGGCTGAACCGTTCCAAGAACCGGTGACGACGACCGCCGGCGACCCTGCGGACGCGAAGATGTGGACGGCGAGGATCCGTCGTCGGGTGGTCGCGGCGCTCCCACCCGACCGGCTGCTCCCGGACCGCCAACCCGCCTACGTCGCGTCGTGGATCTACGTCTTCGGCGTCGTGACGATCGCTGCGCTCGTCGTCGTGATCGTGACGGGCTGCATCCTCGCGCTCAAAGGCCCCCAGTGGTGGCACGTGTCCACCGTCGGTCTGTTCGTGAACTCCTGTCACCTCTGGAGCGTCGAGCTGTTCTTCTTCGCGATGGTCGTTCATCTCTGGGGCAAGTTCTTCATGGCGGCGTGGCGCGGCAGGCGCGCGCTCACGTGGGTCCTCGGGATGGTGACGTTCCTCGGGAGCATCGTGGCGGCGTTCACGGGCTACCTCTCCCAGACGAACTTCGACGCCCAGTGGATCTCCACGCAGGCGAAGGACGGCATCAACGCGACGGGTGGCGGCGCGTTCTTCAACGTCTTGAACTTCGGCCAGATGCTCATGTGGCACATCACGCTCATGCCGATCGTGGTCGTCGTGCTCACCGCGTGGCACGTGCTCTTGGTCCGTCGCCGCGGCGTCGTGCCGCCCTTCCCCGCCAAGGGCGAGGCACCCACCCCCGGCCCCGCGGCGGCCACAGCGACGGAGTCGGTGACGGTGTGAGACGGCACCGTAAGTTCAAGATCGACCGTGACGCCCCCGAGTACACCGGGCCGTACCGGCGCTACGACATCGTGAAGGAGGGCGTGCTCGCGATCGTCGTCGTCGCGCTGCTCACGGTGGGCCTCGCCGTGCTGTTCGGCTCCCCGGACGAGCCAGCGCGCTCGCTCAAGCAGTGGTCGACCGCCGACCCGATCGACTTCGTCCAGAACGCGGCGACGCAGCTCGACGGGACCTCGTCGATCGCGACGTACGGGCCGCCCTACAACAACGGGCCCAACGTCCAGAAGCTGGGGCCGTTCGAGCTCCCGAAGCTCCTGGGCGTCCGCATCCCGATCAACACCGCCCAGGACTTCGTGATCAACCCCCTGCGCACGCAGCCGGGGCCGCCCGCGCTCACCCAGGCGCTCCAGCTCTACACCCAGGTGGGCCCGACCCAGCAGCTCGCCTGGGCGACGGCGTACGACGCCGCGGTCCAGCAGCACCTGCGCGTCGTCAACGGCACGATCGTCGTCCCGAAAGGCAACTACGGGCCGGTCGCCGCCCTCATGCAGTTCGAGCTGCAGATCGCCCGCTCGGGCGCGCTCGACCAGGCGCTCATCACGTCCAAGGGCTGGTACTCGACCGACTACACCAAGGCGCTGCTGTTCCTGTCCAACGGCACCTGGTTCTCGGGCATCGGCACGTCCCAGCACCTGGCCGGCACCCAGTGGGGGATGATGAACGAGACGAACAGCTACCCCGGGCAGGCGTGGCTGTGGCTCTACACGATGCTCTACCAGATCCCGCCCTACAACAACCACTGGGCGGCGAACGCCGACGTGGACGTGTGGTTCACGATGGTGCTGCTCACCGCGCTGCTCGCCTTCGTGCCCTTCATCCCCGGGTTGCGGTCGATCCCGCGGTGGACCCGGCTGTACCGGCTCATCTGGCGGACGCACTACCGGGAGCTCGAGCAGCAAAACACCTAGTTACCGCTAATGGGGCTCGGCCTTCCCCGTACGCAACGAGAGGGGCCTCTCGGCCCCTCTCGTCACACCCTTTGGCGCGCCAGTGGCGCGCCGTCGGTCAGTTGGTCGCCCGGACGTTGAGCGCCTCGGGACCCTTACGGCCAGGACCGACCTCAAACTCCACAGCCTGACCTTCGACAAGCGAGCGGTAGCCGTCGCCGGCGATGTTCGAGTAGTGGACGAAGACGTCCTCTCCGTCCTCCCGCGAGATGAAGCCGTAGCCCTTCTCGTTGTTGAAGAACTTGACAGTTCCTTGAGTCACTTGCGTGTACCTTCCTTTGTTACCGCGGGCTTGCGACCCGCGACCACCGCGTGTTCGCGGCACCGCTACCACTCGGCAGCGCCGCAAGCGTACTCCTTGGCGGCGCCGGCGCCACCAGGATGCGGTCGGGCGCTCGCCGCGCTGGGGACGCCTCGTGTTGGTGCACGTGGCGTCGACGTCGTCGCGGCGCATGACGGTCCGGGGGGGAGTCCGCCCTCGAGCACTCGCGTCCTCGCCCGGGAGGGGACTCGTCGCGGGGCGAGCGACCGAGGGGGCGGACACGGACCGCAGCTCGTCGGTGCCGCTCCTCATCATCCAGGGCGGGAAGGACGAGCAGATCCCCGTTGCGTCGACGCAGCTGCTCTTCAGCCACCTGTGCGCGCTCGGCCAGGTCGCCCAGCGCTGGATCTACCCCAACCAGTCGCACGCGGGCGTCATCGCCCCGTCGTTCAAGGACATGGTCCAGTGGATCTCGGACCGCTTCGCGGGCGGCACCAACCCGGACCCGTACGTGCCGACGGGTGCGCCGGGCATCGTGCCGGCGACGCAGGTCTGCAACTGAACGGTGCGCGCCGCCCCGGCGGTGAGGACGGTCAGGCCTTGTAGGCGAAGAAGCCCTGACCGCTCTTGCGACCGAGGAGCCCCGCCTGGGTCATCCTCGAGAGCAGGGGCGGCGGCGCCAGGTGAGGCTCTTTGAACTCCTCATAGAGCGACTCGGCGACGGCCTGGGTCGTGTCGAGTCCGATGAGGTCGGTGAGCGCGAGCGGCCCGAGCGGGTGCGCACACCCGATCACCATCCCCGTGTCGATGTCCTCGGCGCTCGCGAACCCCGACTCGAGCATCCGGATCGCCGACAGCAGGTACGGGATCAGGAGGGCGTTCACGACGAAGCCGGCTCGGTCCGGAGAGGTGATCACGCGCTTTGCGAGCCGGTCGGTCGCGAAGGTGCGCACGCGGGTGGTGGTCTCGGGGCTCGTGAGGAGCGACGAGATCACCTCGACGAGCTTGAGCACGGGCACGGGGTTGAAGAAGTGCATGCCGATGACCTGCTCGGGACGCTTGGTCGCCATCGCGAGCTTGATGATCGGGATCGACGAGGTGTTCGTCGCGAGGATCGCGTCGTCGACGCCCACGACGGCGTCGAGATGCCGGAAGACCTCCTCCTTCGCGCGCTCCTCCTCGAGCACCGCCTCGATCACGAGCTCACGGTCCGCGAGGTCGTCGAAGGCGTCCGCGAAGCTGAGGTTCGCCCGAGCCGCCTCGGCGTCGACCTCGGTGACCTTGCCCGAGGCGACGGCGCGGGACAGCGACCGCTCGACGCGGGCCTGCCCTGCCTTCAGCGCGTCGGCGTCACGCTCGACGACGACCACGTCGGCGCCGGCCCGGGCACACACCTCCGCGATCCCGGACCCCATGAGCCCGCACCCCACCACGCCGACCTTGTCCACGCTGGCTCCCCGTTCGCCGATTCCTCGTCGTGGATCCTACGAGCGAGGTCGCGTCGCGCGGTGCGGCGACGAAGAGCGGCGCGGCGTCACACGGCACGGCGGCCGCGACCAGTGCGCCCGCGGACAGGAAAGAAGCCCGCCTAACTTTCTTCGCAATCGGAGGGGGTGCGGTTGCCTGCTACCGCAATCACCACTAGGTTCTTCAACTTCAACCGTCAGATCCGGAGGGGCACATTCGGTGTGTCTCCAACTCTGGACACTATGGCCAACAAAAGGAGACTCATGAGGAAGTTGCTCATGAAGACCGGTGTGCCGATCGTGGCCGGGGCATTGGCGCTCACGGGCGTGGCTGTTTCAGCCGCTTCCGCGTCCACCGTCAAGCCCCACCCGGCCGTGCCCACCTACACGATTGCGTACGAAGGACCTTTGTCGGGGGGTGTCGCCCAGCTGGGGCTCAACATGAAGTTCGCCGTTCAGCTGGCGATCAACCAGGCCAACGCGGGCACGACCTTCGGCAAGCTCGGGTTCAAGCTCAAGTTCCTCCCGAAGGACGACCAGGGCTCCGGGACCGTCTCGCCGACGATCGCGGCGCAGCTCGTCGCCAACGCGAGCGTGCTGGGCGTCGTTGGCCCCGCGTTCTCCGGTGCGACGGCGGCCGCCGAGCCGACCTTCAGCAGCGCGCACCTGGCGACGGTGAGCCCGTCGGCCACCAGGATCAGCCTCGCCACGAGCGGCTGGCACAACTTCTTCCGTGTCGTCGCTGACGACGGCATCCAGGGACCGAAGGACGCCAACTACGTGGTCAAGAAGCTGAAGTTCAAGAAGATCTACGTGGTCAGCGACCAGACGCTCTACGGGGCCGGCCTCGCGTCGGCGTTCGGCACCCAGGCGAGCTCCGACGGCGCCACGCTGACGAACGCCAACGTGCCGTCCACGACCAACTGCGGCAACGGCGGGAGTGGCAACCCCACGCAGTACCCGGCGGCAGCGGCAGCGATCAAGGCGGCCAATGACCCGATCGTCTTCTACGGCGGCTACTACTGCGACCTCGGCCTTCTGCTCGGCGCCCTCCACAACGCGGGCTACACGGGCAAGGTCATGAGCGGTGACGGCAGCGACGACCCCCACCTGATCCTCGGGACCAACCCGAAGACGGCGGCGAACGGCGTGTACCTCACGTGCCCCTGCGCGCAGCTCGGTACCACAGCTGCGGACAAGGCGTTCGGCCGAGGCTTCACGAAGCTCGCGCACTTCGCCCCAGGGACCTACTCGACGGACTCGTACGACGCGACGAACACCATCATCGCGGTGATGAAGTCGCTGTGGTCCGCAGGTGGCCACAAGGAGACCCGTGCGAACATCGTGAACGCGCTGCACAAGGTCATCTACAAGGGCCTCGCGAAGACCATCCGCTTCCAGGCCGACGGCAACCTCGTCGGTGGCACGATCTTCGTGAACCAGGTCGTCAAGGGCAAGATCGTCCAGATCGGTCCTGAGTAGACGGCTCCGAAACACACGCGCTCCGGAAACCGGGCGTCCCGCACACGCGGGGCGCCCGGTTTCCTTTTGCCCCCGCTGCGCCCTTTGATAGAAACAGGGCCCACCGGGGAGGGGTCACACGGCGATGCACTGTCCTGCGTACTTCGTCCAGAACAACGAATGGATCGCGCTCGTCAGTGAGGGACTCGCGAACGGTTTCCTCTACGCCCTGATCGCCATCGGGTACACGCTGGTCTACGGCGTCCTCCGGCTCATCAACTTCGCGCACTCCGAGGTCTTCATGATGGGGGGCTTCGGGGCGTACTTCGCCCTGCACGCCGCCCTCGGGGACTCGACGCCGGGCGGCTTCCTCGCGCTCGGCTGGATCGTCGTCGGACTCGCCGCGGGCGGCCTCGCCGGCGGGGTGACGGCCTACGGGCTCGAGCGCGTCGCGTACCGTCCGCTCCGGCGTCGCGGCGCGCCAAAGTTCACCTATCTGATCGCGGCCATCGGCGCGTCGCTGTTCCTGCAGAACATCGCCGGCAAGGAGTTCGGGCGCCAGGGCGTCTTCGTCCCCGAGCCGAAGCTCGTGGCCGGGAACGCGTTCTACCTCTGCGGCGCTCCGGTCCAGCAGATCTGGATCCTGGTCATCCTCGTCTCGGTCCTCATGCTCATCTTCGCGGACACCCTCGTCAACCGGACCAAGCTCGGACGCGGGATCCGCGCGGTCGCCCAGGACGGCGAGGTGGCGAGCCTCATGGGCGTCAACATCGACCGAACGATCGCGACCACGTTCATCCTCGGCGGCATCCTCGGCGGCGCGGCCGGCTGTCTGTGGGGCATGCAGTACCAGGTCGGCTACCAGATGGGCTTCATCCCTGGGCTGAAGGGGTTCACCGCCGCGGTGCTGGGGGGCATCGGCAACCTCCGCGGCGCGATGCTCGGCGGGATCATCCTCGGGCTCGTCGAGGCCATCCCCATCAAGTGGATCTCGACGAGCTGGCAGGACGTCGTCGCGTTCGGCGTGCTCGTGACCGTGCTCATGTTCCGCCCGACCGGCATCCTCGGGGAGCGGCTCGGGAGAGTGGCGTGACGGCGCCGGCCAGCCTCGAGCACGAGCCGGGCACTGCCCGCTCGACGCGGACTCTGCTCGTGGACGTCTGGCGCAACTCGTACGCGAGGCTCTTCGTCGCGAGCATGCTCGCCGGGCTGGTGCTCGCGGTCATGACCGGTCCGGAGGGCAGCGCGACGGCGCCGTTGTCCGGGATCACGGGGTCGCTGTCGGCGCCGAGGGTCTACTGGTTCCTCGCGGTCGGCCTCGTCCTCTTCGTCGTGCGCGCCGGCTGGCTGCGGTTCGGGTCCGTCGTCACCCAGTGGACCCGGGGCGTTCGTGGACGGATGCTCCACGTGCTCGCGGCCACCCCCCGGCGCGTCGTCGCCGACCTCGCGCTGATCGGCTTCGGCTTCGTCTACGTGTCCTGGATCTCACCGCACGACCCGTGGAAGGGCGGGCTGTGCATCCAGTTCGGCGCCTCCCTGCTGGCCCTCGAAGTCGTGTCGCTCGCACTGCGGACGGGTCGGCCGCGCGTCGCACGGATCCTCATCTACGGCTTCGTCGCGCTCTATGGGGCGCTGGCGTGGCTGACCGGTCCGGTGAGCCGGTACCTCGACACCATCGGCGTCGTGCTGCACAACCCGGTGCTCGGCAAGACGCTGCTCGCGACCGCCGGGTTCCTCGTGACCGTCGAGCTCCTCGTGGTCCTCTTGGGCAGCCTCCGGGCGCGCGCCGCACGCCGGCGCGGCAGAGGGGTCCTCGTCGGGCTCGGCGTGGTCCTCGTCGCCTACGGCTTCCTCACGTGGACCTCCTGGTCCCAGTGGGACGCGAAGGCCTCGAAGTCACTCGCGAGCTTCCTCTCGCGCGACCACCTGCTCGTCCACGCGCCCATGGCCGGGGTGCTCCTCATGGCGCTGGGCGCGGCGCTCGTCTTGGGCGGGCTCGGGTGGCTCATCGCGGACGCCGCGGACCCCGACGCCACCCGCACCGCGAGGATCCTGCACCGCTACCACGCGGTGGACCGAGCCCAAGGCGCCCTCGGGAAGCCGGCGCTGGTGCTGTTCGTGCTGCTCTTGGCCCTCGAGTGGCCGCTGCACATGAGCACCTCGAGCCTCTCGAACATCAACCTGCAGATCATGCCCTACGTGCTCTTGGGGCTGGGCCTCAACGTCGTCATCGGCTGGGCCGGCCTCCTCGACCTCGGCTACATCGCCTTCTACGCGATCGGCGCCTACACGACGGCGTACTTCACGGGCGCCCTCCCGGTGCACCCGCCCTTCATCCTCAGCGACTTCTGGCTGATCCCCTTCGCGATCGCTGCCGCCATGCTCGCCGGCGTGCTCCTGGGGACGCCCACGCTCCGCCTGCGAGGCGACTACCTCGCGATCGTCACGCTCGGCTTCGGCGAGATCATCTTCATCTTCGCCACGAACCTCACGGGCATCACGGGCGGGTCGTTCGGTGCATCGGGCATCCCCTACTTCAACTTCCACGTCCTCACGCCGATCCTCAAGGCCGGGCAGCAGTGGAGCGCGATCAGCTACCTGCCGAGCTACTACCTGCTCTTGGGCGTGGTCATCGTCAGCATGGTGGCCTTCAACTTCCTCAACAACTCGAAGGTGGGCCGAACCTGGACCGCGCTGCGCGAGGACGAGCCCGCGGCCGACTCGCTCGGCATCAACGCGCTCAAGTACAAGGTGATGGCCTTCGCGATCGGCGCGTCCACGGGCGGCTTCGCCGGGGTCTTCGTCGCGAGCCAGAGCGGCCAGTTCCTCCCGACCTCGTTCATGGTGCAGTTCTCCATCACCGTCGTCGTCGTCGTCGTCTTCGGGGGCATGGGGTCGCTGGCCGGCCCGGTGATCGGCGCGATCGTGATCCAGGGCCTTCCCGCGTACCTCCAGCAGCAGAGCTACACCTGGTACAACACGCTCGACCTCTACATCTACCTGGGCGCGATCCTGATCGTGATGATGATCTTCCGCCCCCAGGGGATCATCCCGAGCCGGCGCCGGCGGCGCGAGATCCAGCTCGTGGAGTCCGGCGGCGGCCCCGTGGACGACCTCGCCGACGCCGACGCCGGGGACGTGGCCTGGCGGACCCGGGTCTTCGGCTCGGGCTACTTCCTCGGTGAGCGCGGCTACCTCGGCTCGGAGACCAGATGACCACGGTCGAGCGCGCCGATGCGGCCACGGGCGTGCCCGCGCCGGCGCTGTTCACGATCGAGCACGTCACGCTCCGCTTCGGCGGGGTCACGAGCCTGAACGACGTGTCGATCACCCAGCAGCGCGGCGAGATCCTCGCGATCATCGGCCCGAACGGCGCCGGCAAGACGTCGCTGTTCAACTGCCTCACCGGGGTCTACCGACCCCAGGAGGGGTCGATCCACCTCTCGCCGAGCTCCGGCAAGACCCACCAGATCAACGGGCTCAAGCCCTACCGGGTCACTCGCCTGGGCGTCGCGAGGACGTTCCAGACGTCGCGGCTGTTCGGGGCGATGACGACGTTCGAGAACGTCCGCGTCGGCGTCGAGTCGACGCAGCGCACGGGCCCGGTGGGCGCGATGCTGCGCCTGCCGAGGACGCTCGAAGAGGAGCGTGAGAGCGACCTGCGCACGCTGCACCTCCTCGAGTTCGTCGGGCTGGAGCACCGATCGGGCGCGCTCGCGAGCACGCTGCCCTACGGCGACCGGCGCAAGCTCGAGATCGCCCGCGCGCTCGGCACGCGTCCCGAGGTGCTGCTCCTCGACGAGCCGGCGGCGGGCACCAACCCCGCCGAGAAGCTCGTGCTGGCCGAGCTGATCCGGAGGATCAACGACGAGCTCGGCGTCTCGGTCCTCCTGATCGAGCACGACATGAAGCTCGTGATGTCCGTCGCCGAGCGCATCGTGGTCCTCAACTTCGGCCGCGTGATCGCCGAGGGCAGCCCGGCGTCGATCCAGCGCGACCCGGTCGTCATCGACGCCTACCTCGGCACCTCCCACGCCGAGGAGGCGGCGGGGGGGACCCCGGCGACGGGGGCGCCGGACGACGACGGGTCCACCGGGGCAGGTGGCGGGACCGCATGACCCTCCTCGAGGTCGAGCACGTCGAGATCCGCTACGGCCAGGTCCCGGCCGTGAAGGACCTCAGCATCAGCGTCGAGGACGGCGAGATCGTCACGCTGCTCGGCGCGAACGGCGCCGGCAAGACGACCACGCTGCGGATGCTGTCGGGGCTGCACCGGCCGGCCAAGGGCACGGTCACGTTCGACGGCGTCGACCTCACCCGCCTCGTCGCGCACAGCATCGTCCAGCTCGGCATCGGGCACGTCCCGGAGGGCCGTCGCATCTTCCCGGTGATGACCGTCGCGGAGAACCTCGAGATGGGTGCCTACCACCACCGACGGGGGCACCACAGCGGCGACGCGCTCGCAGAGGTCTTCGAGCTGTTCCCCGTGCTGCAAGAGCGCCGCCAGCAGCTCGGCGGCGACCTGTCCGGCGGCGAGCAGCAGATGCTCGCCATCGGGCGGGCGCTCATGGGCGAGCCTCGGCTGCTCCTCCTGGACGAGCCCTCCATGGGGCTCGCGCCGCTCATGGTCGAGACGATCTTCTCGATCATCACCAAGATCCGGGACCGCGGCGTGACCATCCTGCTCGTCGAGCAGAACGCGGCCAAGGCCCTCGCCGTCGCCGATCGCGGCTACGTGCTCGAGACGGGCAGCGTCGTCCTCGCCGACGCGGCCGCCGTGCTCCTGGCCGACGACCGCGTGCGGATGGCCTACCTCGGGGAGGACCTCACGACGTGAGCCCGCCGCTGCACCGAAGCGCCCAGCGCGTCGCCGACGCGCTCCGGACCGCCGGGGCAACGGGCGAGGTCCGCGAGTTCGCCGTGCCGACGAGGACCTCGGCCGAGGCGGCCGCAGCGTTGGGCTGCGAGCTCGCCGCGATCGCGAGCTGCCTGGTCTTCGTGGCGGACGACGAGCCGATCGTGGTGATCAAGAGCGGCGCGCACCGCGTCGACCTCGAGCACCTCGGCCGCCAGCTCGGCGGCGCGACCGTCCACCAGGCAGACGCCGACGAGGTCCGCGCCGTCACGGGCCAGCCCATCGGGGGCGTGGCGCCCGTGAACTGGCCGACGTCGCCGCGGGTGCTGATCGACGCGACCCTCGAGCCGATCGTCGAGGTCTGGGCGGCCGCCGGGACTCCGAACGCGGTGTTCCCGACGACCTACGACGAGCTGCGCCGCCTCACGGGCGCGACGCCCGTGACGGTCGTCGCCCGCACAGGTCGCTGAGTCTCAGCCCTCTGCGTCGGCCGCCTCGACGAACCTCGCGAGCACGTAGGTCCAGCCGTCCTCGCTGCCGTAGGAGGTCCGCAGCTCGTCCTCGCGCGCGCCGTGCGCCTCGAAGCCCGAGTGGACGAGCTCGAGGCGCGTCCCGGTCGTCGTCGCGGCGAACGTCGCGGTCCACCGCGTCGTGACGTCCGAGCCCACGGTCCAGTCGACGCTCAGCCGCCACGGTGGGTCCCACTCGGCGATCGTGCCCCACGTGCGGCGGTCCCCGGCGATCGACTCGTAGATCACGCCACCGACGCGGCCCTCGACCACGACGCCGTCCGGCGTGGTGCCCTCCTCGCGGCCGATCGAGTGCGTGGCGAGCGGCCACCACGACCCCATCTGCTCGGTGAAGACCGCCCACGCCCGCTCCACGGGGACGCGGACCTCGACGGACTTGCGGACCGCCCTTGCTGCGGTGGTGCTCATCGTGTGCCTCCTTGCTCGGCGGCGTCGCGGAACGACGCCAGCGCCTGGTCCCAGAACGCGTCGAAGTAGTCCCGCATCTGGACGATGGCGTCGGGCACCACCTCGTAGATGCGCTGCCGTCCGATCGCGTGGTCGACGACGAGCCCCGCCTGCCGCAGCACGCCCAGGTGCTGGGAGACCGCGGGCCGGCTCACCGGCAGCCCCTCGGCGATCGCCCCGGCCGCGATCGGGCCGCGCAGGACCCGCTCGAAGACCGCGCGGCGGGTCGGGTCGCCGAGGGCGTCGAGCACCGCGCCGGGGGTCGTCATAATCCGTAAGTATACACTTACGCGATACGGCGTCAACTCGCTCCCCCCGGCCGAGCGATCGAGACGTGCGGGCCGCCGCGCGGCGACCACGCGAGCCGCCCTCGCGGCGACCAGCGCCTCCTGCGCGCCGACGTCTTCGAGGAGCCGTCGGTAGGCTCGGGCCATGTCCGACATGGTCCCGCAGCCCATGCCGACGACGCGCGCCTCGGACGCGGACCGCGACCGCGTCCTCCAGGTCCTCGCCACGGCCACGGCCGACGGGCGCCTCACCGTGGACGAGCACAGCGAGCTCACGGACAAGGCGCTGCAGGCCCGGACGATCGGCGAGCTCGACGTCCTCACCCAGGACCTCGGGACGCTCCACGCTGCCGCGCCGGCGGCGCCGCCGGCGCCGCTCGCGCCCGCGCCCCGGCGCGGGTTCCTCGCGATCTTCGGCGCGAAGAGCCGCAAGGGCGGCTGGCACGTCCCGACCGAGTTCAAGGCCACGGCCATCTTCGGCGCCGTGGAGCTCGACTTCCGAGAGGCTCGCTTCGACGCGCCGGAGGTCGTCTGTGTCGCCAACTGCGTCTTCGGCGCCGTCGAGATCACCGTTCCGGACTGGGTCCGCGTGGTCGACGAGGGGACCGCGATCTTCGGGGCCCGCGAGGAGGCGGGGCCGTCGAGCACCGAGCCCACGGTCACGCTCCACCTCCGCGGCTTCTCGGTGTTCGGCGCGACGGAGGTCCGCCGCAAGGCCCCGAAGCTGAAGAAGGGCCCGGACCGCACCCTCCCCGAGGCGCCGACGCCCTAGCGGTCGCCCCCGAGCGCGTAGTCCAGGTGCAGGGTGTGCGCGCCGTCGGGCGCGATCTCGATCCTCGCCTCGCCCCCGATCCCCTCGAGCGCCCCGGTGCCCGAGCCCGGCGCGATCGGCCAGCGCGCCCACACGTCGTCGGCCGTCATGGTGCCGACGTGCAGGAGCGCAAAGGTCCCGGTCCTGCCGTGCAGCGAGCCGCGCACGGTCTCGAGGGCCACGTAGCCCGCGCCGTCGCCCTCGCCACGGACCGAGAGCATCTCGACGGTGCTCGTGGCCCCGAGGTCGCCGTGGAACGTCTTCTCGATGCGCGACCGCGTGTAGGCGACGCCGTCGACGACGGCGTACGGGTCGTCGTGCTCGAAGACGTCGAGCGTGAACGGTGCGGTCGCCGAGATCACGACCGGTCCCTCGTGCCGGTCGAATCGGTCACAGCTCGTCGGCGACCACGTCGAAGTTCTCGAAGTGGAACCCGTCGTCGGAGAGCTCGTCGAACGCGCGCGAGAGCGCGGCCGTCGCGGGCAGGTTCGAGTTGTGCATCGCGTCCTCGTAGGAGTCGAAGAAGACCACCTCGACGTAGCGGTCCGCGGCGTCGCGATCCTGCAGGAGCAGCCGGCGTCGGGCACGGCGCACGTCGCGGGTGTCCTCCTGCCACTGCTGCAGCGCCGCATCCATCTCCGCGCGGTTGGTCGTCGTGTAGGACATGATCTGGACGAACGGCATCGGGCCCCTCTCGTCGCCTGACCGGCGAAGTGTAAGAGGGGTGCGTGCGCCCGCCGCCGGGATCCCCCGGGGGGAACGGGGCCGGCACGAGACTTTCGGCATGCCCGAGCTCTTCCACTACGTCCCGCACCCGAGGATCGAGCAGCACCGTGCCGCGCAGCCCGTCAAGGTGCGCGACCAGCGGCGCCTCGACCACCCGAACCCCGTCGTCCGGTTCAACGCCCGCTTCGGCCTGTGGATCACGATCGTCGTCGGCACGATGTGGTGCGCCTACCTGTTCACTGGGATCGCGCTCGTCGCCCTGCCCGACGCCGTCAAGCAGGGCACGTACTTCATCGTGGTGTGGCTGTCGTCGAGCTTCCTGCAGCTCGTGCTCCTCCCGATCATCATCGTGGGCCAGAACATCCAGGCGAAGGCGGCCGACAAGCGCGCCGAGGAGACCTACCAGGACGCCGAGGCCGTCCTGCAGGAGGCGACGCAGATCCAGGCCCACCTCGCGGCCCAGGACACCGCGATCGGCGCCATCCTGACGCGTCTCGCCGCCCCTCCCGGCGCCTGAGCCGGGCTCGTCGGTCGGCGCGCGCGCCATCGGCCGACGCGCCCGCTAGAATAGTTGCATGACGCAAGCAACCATTCGGCCGGCCGCGCGCCGTCGCGCGGAGGATGCGGCCGCCGAGCGCATCCTCGCGGGGCTGTCGACCATCGCCCGGTCGATCTCCCACGTCCGGCTCCACGAGCAGCTCCTCGGCGACGCGGGCGTCCGCGTCGACCGCTCCGGCGCCGCACTCCTGAGCAAGCTCGCGGCGAGCGACGACGGCTCGCTGCGCGTCACCGCCCTCGCCGAGCGCCTCGGCGTCGACACCCCGACGGTCACGCGCAAGATCCAGCAGCTCGAGCGTCTCGGCCTCGTGGCCCGCGACGCCGACCCCGACGACCGACGCGCGCACCGCATCCGGCTCACGCCCGACGGACGCGACACGCTCGACCGTCTCACCGCCGCGAAGCGCCGGTGGCTGGCGGCCCTCCTCGACGGGTGGTCCGCGGAGGATCGCACGACGTTCGCGGAGCACCTCGGGGCGTTCGCCGAGCGACTCCAGCTCGCCTTGGACGGTGCGCGTGTCGACTGACCTCCAGTCGGCCACGGCGGCCCCCGTCGAGCACGAGGTCTCGCAGGCCGAGCACCGCCGCATCCTCGTCATCCTCGGAGCCCTCATGATGGGGATGTTCCTCGCGTCGCTCGACCAGACGATCGTGTCGACGGCGCTGCCGACCATCGCGGGCGACCTCCACGGGCTCAACCACCTCTCCTGGGTGGTGACCGCGTACCTGCTCGCGTCGACCGTCTCGATCCCGCTCTGGGGCAAGCTCGGCGACCTCTACGGCCGCAAGCGCTTCTTCCAGCTCGCGATCGTGATCTTCGTCGGCGGCTCCATGCTCTCGGGCCTCTCCCAGTCCATGCTCGAGCTCATCGCCTGCCGGGCGATCCAGGGGATCGGCGCCGGCGGGCTCATCGTCGGGTCCCAGTCGATCATCGGTGACGTCATCCCGCCGCGAGCGCGGGGCCGCTACATGGGGTACTTCGGCGCGGTCTTCGCGCTGTCGAGCGTGCTCGGCCCGCTCGCGGGCGGGTGGTTCACCCAGCACGCCTCGTGGCGGTGGATCTTCTACATCAACGTCCCGATCGGGATCCTCGCCTTCTTCGCGATCGCGGCCGTGCTGCACGTCCCCGTCACGAGGATCCCCCACAAGATCGACCTCGGCGGCCTCACGCTCCTCTCGGTGGCCGTCACCTCGATCATCCTCCTCACGACGTGGGGCGGCGCGCAGTACGCGTGGGGCTCGCCGGTCATCATCGGCATGGGTGTGCTGTCCGTCGTGCTCCTGATCGCCTTCTGCGTCGTCGAGACCAAGGTCGCCGAGCCCATCATCCCGCCGGACCTCTTCCGGATACGAACGTTCACGGTCGCCTCGGTCGTCTCGTTCATGATCGGCTTCACGATGTTCGGAGCGATCGTCTATCTGCCGCTGTACCTGCAGGTGGTCGACGGCTCGTCCGCGACGAAGTCCGGGCTCCAGCTGCTCCCCCTCATGGCGGGGCTGCTCGTCACCTTCATCCTGAGCGGGCGGCTCGTCTCGCGGACGGGCCGCTACAAGGTGTTCCCGATCGTCGGCACCGGCGTCACCGCGGTCGGCCTCGCCCTCCTCTCGCGGCTGAACCCGCACACCCCCTACGGCCTCACGGCGCTGTACATGTTCGTGGTCGGCCTCGGGCTCGGGCTCGTCATGCAGGTGCTCGTCGTGGCCGTGCAGAACACCGTGCCGCACGCCCGCCTCGGCACCGCGACGTCCGCCGCGACCTTCTTTCGGACGATCGGTGGTGCGTTCGGCGTCGCCGCGCTCGGCGCCGTGTTCTCCAACCGGCTGCTCTCCCAGCTGCGCGCGACCGCCTCGGCCGCAGAGCTCCGGGTGCTGAAGAACGGCACCATCACCCAGAACCCGGTCCAGATCAACCGGCTGCCGCCCGCCCAGCGCGACGTGCTGGTGGGCGCGTTCAACCACGCGCTCGAGACCGTCTTCATCGTGGCGGTGCCGTTCGCGATCGTCGCGTTCCTGCTGTGCTGGTTCCTCAAGGAGACGCCGCTGCGCACGACGGCGTTCGTCGCGACCTCTGCGCGGCCCGGGCAGCTCGACGACGACGTCGACGGGTCGGTCGCCGGCGACGGCGGCGAGCAGGCCCCGCACGCCCGTAGGGTCCAGCACCGACGCAGGAGGTCCCATGTGCAGGAACATCACGACGCTCCGGGGGCTTGAGCCGCCCGCGACCGACGAGGAGACGAGGGCCGCGGCCCTGCAGTACGTGCGCAAGGTCGGGGGCATCGGAAAGCCGACCGCCGCCACCGAGGAGGCGATCGGGCGAGCCGTCGAGCGCGTCGCCGCGGCCACCGCCGACCTCCTGCGCGAGCTCCCCGCGCGGCGCCAGCCGCCGCCGACGGTGCCGCCGCTGCGCCGTCGTGCCGTCGCGGAGCGTGCGAACGGCGCCTGACGCGCGGGGGGCGCCGTCCGGTTGAGTCCTCGGGTGGCGCGCGCCGAGGTGCGAAGATCTGCGCGATGTCGCAGCGCAGGATGTGGTGGCTGCTCGCGATCGTCTTCGTGCTGACCCTGGTCGCCCTCGTCATCGCGGACTTCTCCCCGCTCCAGCACTGGCTCTCGTTCCACACGGGGACGACCTCGGTCAGGCCGAACCCCGTGTACTACAACTTCTGGTCCGGGTTCGGCAGCGACCTCGGCGAGGCGACCCTCATCACGACCGTCGGGCTCGGCGTCTACACCGGGATCCGCAAGGCGAACTGCCACACGAAGGGGTGCTGGCGGATCGGGCACCACCCCTTGGAGGGCACGCCGTACCACCTGTGCGCGCATCACCACCCCGACGTCCCGAACGGCGGGGCCTCGCACGCCGAGATCCTCGAGCACTTCCGCATCGCCAAGGCCAAGGCCGAGGCGAGGGCAGCGGCGCTGGTGGAGCACCGGTCCCCGCCCGCCACCTGAGGTCCCCCGTGGCGGTCAGCCCGTCGAGGGGACCGTCCCCGGCGGGAAGTTCCCGAGCTCGGCGCCCACCTTCTTGCCGATGTTGGCAACGTGGAGGTGGATCTCGTCGAGGAGGTCCGTGTTGGTCTTCACGGCCTGCGTGAGCGCCGTGTTCTCCCCGATCAGGGTCTTGATGTCCTCGGTGTTGTGCTCGGTGTGCAGCGCGATCTCCGAGGCCACGGCGTCCGCACGCTTCGCCGCGATGAGCAGCGCGGCGGCCTGGACGCCCGCGAGCATCGAGAGGAACAGGTTGAGCAGGATGTAGGGGTAGGGGTCGAACGCCTTGTGGTCGAGGAGCCGCGCGAGGACGATCGTGTTGAGGATGACCCATGCGGCCATCACCCCGAAGAAAGAGAAGACGAATGGCCACGATCCCATGAGGTTGCGCATCCGGTCCGCCGCGCGCTCGCCCCGCGTGAGCTCGTCGCCGGACCGCACGCCGGGGTGCTTGTGCCAGTGGGTCTCGAAGCCCTTTGGTGACATGACGCGCAGTGTGGCACCGCGGGTGCGCGTCGCGGCGGACGCCGCGCGTCGCCGTGGCGGCGTACCCGCTCGTGCGACTGGCTGAGGGCACGACCAACCGACAAGATTGGGGTCCCGTCGCCTCCCGGCGCCGGACGTCCTGGGGGGCGCGACGTGGCCGAGTCACCGCTCAACCGCATCGAGGGACTTCGCGGCGTCCGCTACGGGGAGATCCTGCTCCTCCGCACCGACGGCGCGTCGTACACCGCAGAGGTCTGGAACACCATGGGGTTCAACGACTGCCCGCCCGAGGTCTTCGCCGAGCTCGACGCGTCGGCGATCGCGAGCGAGCACGGTGCGCTCGTCGCCCTCAAGAACGGGCCCCGGCACTGGGTGCTCGACGCGATCGAGTCCTCGATGCGCGCGTCGGCGCCGACGGCGAAGTTCGGGTCGCTCGAGATGTTCCTCGCCGCGACGGTCGACTTCGGCGCGTCGCTGCCGAACCCCGGCGGGTACGTCGAGCGGCGCGTGGCCCGCGACACCGTCTTCGAGTGGGCCGCCGGCACCCCCCTGCACGAGCTGCACTCGGAGGGGCAGACCTACGTCATGCAGGCCCTGAGCCACGCCGTCGACGACTCCCAGACACCAGCGTCGCTGCCCGCGCTCGTCGACACCCTCGACCTCCCCGCGGGCTGGACGTTCTCCACGCGGACCCAGGACGACGCGCTTCGCCTGTTGAGCGACACGGACGGGGTGGCGACGGTGCTCCAAGACGAGCTCGCGAACACCTACCAGCGCGTCGACGCCACGGACTGATCGCGCGCCGGCCGAGCGCGCCGGCCGAGCGCGCCGGGGCGCGCCGTGCTGGAATGGCTCGATGGACGTCGCCGAGCTGCTCCTCGAGGTCTACGGCCGCCTCCCGCACCTCGCGCACCAGGCCGTGGACGGCGCGAGCCTGGACGAGCTCACGACCCCGCCGGCGCCCGGGGCCAACACGATCGCCTGGCTCGTCTGGCACTCCGCCCGGGTGCTGGACGACCACGTCGGCGACGTGATGGGCACCGAGCAGCTGTGGTCCGAGGGCATCTGGCCATCGAGGTTCGGGCTCGAGCCCGACGTCTCGAACACCGGCTACGGGCACACGCCCGCCGAGGTCCTCGCGGTCCGACCGGCGAGCCCCGCGGACCTCACCGGGTACTTCGACGAGGTCCACGCCCACTCGGCGGCGTGGCTCGCAAGGCAGACCGAGAAGGACCTCGACCGTGTCGTCGACACGCGATGGGACCCGCCGGTCACCCTCGGGGTCCGGCTCGTGAGCGTCGCGGACGACTGCCTGCAGCACCTCGGTCAAGCCGCCTACGTGCGGGGATCCCTCATCCGCTGAGGGCTCAGGCCTGCGCGAGCAGCTCTGTCAAGGCCGGCTCGAGCGACGGGTGGGCGAAGGTGAACCCGGACGCCTCGAGCGCCGCGGGCACGACGCGCTGGCCACCGAGCACGAGCGCGGACGCCGGTCCCATCACGGCCCGAAGGAGGAACGACGGCGCCGGCAGCGTGGGCGGCCGGTGGACGGCACGCCGCACCAGGCGGGCGACGTCGGCCTGCCGCTCGGGTCGCGGTGCGACGAGGTTGACCGGGCTGGCCAGGTCCGAGCGGTCGAGGCAGTGCAGGAGCGCGGCGACCTCGTCGTCGACGTGGATCCAGGGCACCCACTGCCGACCGGTGCCCATCACCCCGAGCACCCCCACCCGCGCGGCGCGGAGCAGCGGCGGGAACGCCCCACCGTCGCGTGCGAGCACGAGACCGGAGCGCACCACGACGACTCGCGCACGGTCCGCAGCGACGAGGGCCTCGCGCTCCCACTCGACGCAGACCCCAGCGAGGAAGTCCGACCCGGCCGGCGTGCGCTCGTCGACCGGGTCCTCGGTGTCGCCGTAGAACCCAACCGCGCTCGCGTTCACGAGCACGCGCGGACCGTCGTCACCGAGCGCGGCGACCACCCCACGCGTCGCGGTGAGTCGGCTCGAGCGGATCGCCTCGCGCTGCGCGGCGCGCCATCGGCCCGCGGCGATCGGTGCGCCGGCCAGGTTGACGATCGCGTCGAGGCCCTCGCGCGCGGCGGGCGGCAGCGGCTCGCGCGCGGGATCCCAGGTGAGCGTGGCGTGGGTCCCGACCCGTGTCGGGCGTCGGCTGAGCGCGAGGACCTCGTCGCCACGGTCGTCCAACGCAGCGACGAGGTGCGAGCCGACGAGTCCCGTCGCACCGACGACAGCGACCCTCACGTCGAGGGACCCACGTCGAGCCCGGTGCGAGGCGTTCGCCAGGCGTTCGCGATGCTCACGGTCGAAGCCTTGCCCGATACGCCCCGCCGCGCACGCGGACGGCGCGTGCCCCGCCGCATTAAGGAGCGCCGGCGAGGATCGCGATCCCGACGAGGATCAGGACGCCGGCGCCGATCTCCCCGGCGAAGCGCTCCACGTGACGGCCGAGGCGCTGGCCCAGCTCCAGGCCGGCGATGCACATCGCGACGCTGACGACCCCGATGGCGGCGATGGCAAACGGGATCGGGACGTGCGAGGTCCCGAGCGCGAGGCCGACGAGCAGGTTGTCGATGCTCAGTGCCGCGCCCACGAGCAGCAGCCGTCGGGTGGAAAGATTGGCGTCGGGACGAGGTTCCGGCGAGCGTCGCGCCTCGATGAGGGCGTAGAGCCCGGTGGCGACGAGCAAGGCGCCCCCGAGCCAGGCGGCGTCGGCGCCGAGGACTCCGGCGACGCGCCGGCCAAGGAGCACGCCCAGGATCGGCACCAGGGCCTCGAACGCGCCGAAGACCACGGCGACGCGAAGCTTCGCGCTCGCCTCGATGCCGGCAACGCCAATCCCGATGGAGGCTGCGAAGTTGTCCAGGCCGACCGCGATCGCGATCACGAGGGCCTCGATCACCGACGCCTCCTGGGGTGAGTGTGCGTCGCTCCGGCGCGCTCGGCCAGCCGTGCACCCGTCCCCCAGTGAAGCACGCGCGCCATGCGCCGACGTCGTCGCCGAGTCGCACGCCCCGTGCCCCGTGCCCCGTGCCCCGTGCCCTGATCGGACGTGCGCCCGGTAACTTCGCAGCGTGCCTGAGCTCCCCGAGCTCCGCGCCCTCGCCGAGCGCGTGGACCACGCGATCACGGGGCGGCGGCTGACCGCCGTGTGCGTCCTCGGCTTCTCGGGGTTGAAGACCGTCTCGCCAACCCCCGAGGACCTCGTCGGCGCCGAGGTCACGCGGTGCACGAGTCGGGGCAAGTACCTCGTCTGCGAGTTCGGCGAGCGCGGTCGCGCACTGCTCCACCTCGGCAACAGCGGGCGGCTCGACCTCGAGACCCCCGCCAAGTCAACGAGGCCGCGCGGCTCGCTGGTCCGGTTCGTGTTCGACGCGGGCGCGATGCTCGTGCGCGAGCACGGTCGCGAGCGCAGGGCGGGCCTGTGGGTGCTCGCGCCCGGAGACGACGGCCCGCTCGCCTCGCTCGGACCGGAGCCGCACGACCCGGCGTTCGCCGAGCTGGTCCGCCACGGCGAGGACCGCCGCCACCTCCACAGCATGCTGCGGGACCAGCACACCGTCTCGGGCATCGGGCGCGGCTACGCCGACGACGCGCTCCACCGGGCGCGCCTGTCCCCGTTCGCGTCTCTGTCCGGACTCGACGACGACGCTCGCGAGCGGCTCTTGGCGAGCGTCCTCGAGGTGCTCGATGAGGCGCTCGAGCGCGAGCGCCGGCGCTCCGGCGGCCTCTCCGACACGTCGCTCGGCGACCGCTTCACGATCCACCGCCGTGCGGGCGCCCCGTGTCCTGCGTGCGGCCGTCAGCTCGAGCGCGTCTCGTACTCGTCCCACGAGATCGCCTACTGCCCGGCGTGCCAGACGCGCGGCAAGGTGCTCGCCGATCGACGGCTCTCACGACTCCTCCGCTGAGTCGCGGCGCCCGACGACGCCGCGGGCTACCCCGCCGCCGCGCGGTCCTTGGCGACCTCGTCGTAGGACTGGTAGTCCGTCGCGGTGTCGTCGGCGAACTCGAACTCCATGAGGCCGGCCCCGGCCCACCGCTCGCGGAGGTAGCCCTCGTTGGCGTCGAGCAGGCCGAGCTTGCGGACGTTCGGCACCAGCTTCGAGAAGAAGGTCCGCTGGAACACCGCGAACTGGCTCTTGTCGGCCTTGGACGCGGCCTGGGTGAGCGACGGGAGCACGGCGTCGATCGAGGTCCCCATCCGCTCCCAGATCTCCGGGGTCGTCGAGCGCTGCCGGCTCCGCAGCGTCGCGTCGAGCAGGAACTCCTGTCGGTCCTTCAGCTCGGCGTCGCTGAGCTGCTGGTAGTACTCCGCGAGGCTGATGATGCCGAAGGCCACGTGCCTCGCCTCGTCCGACATCACGTACCGCAGCAGCTTCTTCAAGAGCGGCTCCTCGGTGGCGCGCAGCATCGAGCCGAACGCCGCCAGCGCGAGGGACTCGATCACGATCTGCATGCCGAGGTAGGCGATGTCCCAGCGGCTGTCGCTGATGAGCGCGTCGATCTGCGACTCGAGGTAGGGGCCCATCGGGTAGGCCTCGCCGAGCTTGGTGTGCAGGTACTTCGCGAAGACTTCCGTGTGGCGGGCCTCGTCCATCGTCTGGGTCGCCGCGTAGTACTTCGCGTCGATCCACGGGACCGTCTCGACGATCTTCGCCGCGACCATCATGGCGCCCTGCTCGCCGTGCATGAACTGGCTGAGCGACGCCTTCAGCGACTCGACGCCGAGCTGCACGAACTCTCGCTCGCCCCACGTCGCGAGCGGCGAGCCCGGCTCCTTAGCGGCGGCGCGCGCCAGCTCCACGGTGAGGTTCTGCTGCGGCGACGTGTGGATGAGCGCCTCGGGATCGACCGGGGTCGACCAGTCGAGGTCGGTCACCGAGCTCCACTGCGAGGCCATGGCCTTGTTGTAGAGGTTCACCAGCTGGCCGCGGCTGCGGTCGTAGTCCCAGAGGAACACGCGCTGGGCGTTGTCGGTGATCAGCTTGATCGACGCGTCCATCGCCTCGCGGCTGGGCAGCGCGTCCCGCTCGGTGTCCGTCATCCGTCCTCGATCATCGTGCTCCGTCGGCCGACGGGCCGACGCCTCGACGCAAGCCTCGCACACCGTCGGATCCCGCTCCCCGCCGTGGCGTACCGCACGGACCGCGTCCGGCTCGGGCGGTCACCACGAGTCGCACGCCGACGCGACCGGTAGCGTCCGCACGTGCTGATCCGAGGCGAGCAGGACGAGGACGCGCCGACCGTCGCCGCGATCGTGTCGGCGGCGTTTGACGACGGTGGCGTCGTTGCACGGCTCGTCGAGGCGCTCCGAAAGCTCCTCATCGAGTCGCAGGGATGCTCGCTCGTGGCCGAGGTCGACGGCGAGATCGTCGGACACGTGATGTTCACGCCCGCCCTGCTGGATGCGCCCCGCGAGCTCGTGACCGTCCAGGTGCTCAGCCCGCTCGCCGTCGCCCCGTCGCACCAGCGCACCGGCGTCGGGACGCAGCTCGTCGAGGCTGGCCTCACCGAGATGCGCGAGGCTGGAGTGTCGGTCGTCTTCCTCGAGGGCTCACCCCTCTACTACGGCCGGTTCGGCTTCACCCCGGGCGGCGACCAGGGGTTCCGCAAGCCCTCCCTGCGGACGCCCGACGCGGCGTTCCAGGCGCTGCGGTTGGCCGCATGGGAGCCGTGGATGACGGGGACGCTCGTGTACCCGCACGCCTTCTGGGAAGCCGACGCCGTCGGGTTGCGACCACCGGACGCTCGCGGCTGACACACCAGCCGCAGCCGACCTCCGCGCCCGGCCGACTGCATTGGCGAACTGGGGCGCACCGGCGCTCGGGGTCGTAGGCTTCGCCGGGGAGGTCACGATGATCATCTTGATCTTGCTCGGCGTGCTCGTCGTGATGGCGGTGGGCGCCGGGCTCGCGCAGTGGCGCGCCAAGTCCATCCAGTCGAACCCGAACTTCGCGCCCACGGATCACGTCGAGGTCGCACGCTTCGGATGGGGGCGGCGGTCGCGCTCCATGCCGCTGGAGCACCACCACGACGAGGACCCGCCGGGGTTCCAGATCGGGGACTGACGAGCCCGCCGGAAGCTGCGGCCCGACGTGGTCGGCCACTGGTAGGCGTGGTCGGTGCAGGGCACCCGTCGGGGCGACGAGACGTCGGAAGGGATCGCGTGGAGACCGTTGATCGCCTGGTGGTCGATCTGCTCGAGTGGATCGGTCCACAGCCGCGGCCCTACGGGGAGGCGCTCGAGGTCTGGCGGACGTCGTGCCCACGGCTCCAGGTCTGGGAGGAGGCGGTCGACCGCGGGTTCGTCGAGACCCACTTCGAGCCGGGACACGGCCTCTTCGTGCGGGTGTCGCCCCTCGGCCAAGCGCACCTCACGGCGCACGGCTGAGAGCGGGTCCGCGGTGCGGCTCGACTCGCTCACCACGCCGGCGCTCGTCCTCGATGCCGACGTCGCCCAGTCGAACCTGTCCACGATGAGCGCCGCGCTGCCCGGGCTGCGCCTGCGACCACACGTCAAGGCCCACAAGTGCACGTCGCTCGCCCGCCGGCAGGCATCGATGGGCCACACGGCCTTCACCTGCGCCACCATCCGGGAGGCCGAGGGCATGGCCTCGGCCGGCCTCGGGAGCGACCTCCTCGTCGCCAACGAGGTCCTCGACGCCCGGCGCCTGGGCGCGCTCGTGGGTGCCGGGCACCGTGTCACCCTCGCCGTGGACTCCCCGCAGACGGTGGCCGCGGCACGCGACGGCGGCGTGCGCGAGGTGCTGATCGACGTCAACGTCGGCCTCCCGCGCTGCGGCGTCGCGCCGGAGGAGGCCGGGCACCTCGCCGACCTCGCACGACGCGCCGGCCTCGACGTCCGTGGGGTGATGGGGTACGAGGGGCACGCCGTCGGGCTCGCGGACCGCTCGCAGCGAGCCGCGGCCGTGCAGGCGTCGGCCGCACTGCTGTCGGCGGCGCACGACGAGGTCGGCGGCGACGTCATCTCCGCCGGCGGGACCGGCAGCTACGACCTCAACACGGTCGCGACCGAGATCCAGGCGGGGTCGTACGTGCTCATGGACACCGCGTACGGCGAGCTCGGGCTCCCCTTCGCACAGGCCCTCACGGTCCTCGCGACCGTGATCTCCGTCAACCGCAGCGGCGGGTGGGCGGTCGTCGACTGCGGCCTCAAGGCGCTCGGCATGGACCACGGGAACCCGGCGGCGGACGCCGGCACCGTGTGGTTCTGCTCCGATGAGCACACCGTGCTCACGCCGACCGCAGCGGGCGAGCTCCCCGAAGTCGGTGACCGGGTCCAGGTGATCCCCGCGCACTGCGACCCCACCGTCGCGTACCACGAGGTGCTCCACCTCGTCCGCGGGGACGAGGTGCTCGAGCGTTGGCCGGTGGACCTGCGGGGCTGGTGACCCCGACCGGGGCTCAGCCGACCTTGCAGACGAGCTCGAGGAGGTTGCCGTCGGGATCGCGCAGCAGGGCGTTGCGATTGCCGCTGCCGGTGTCGTGGGGCGGCTGGACGACCGGCGCTCCGGCGCCGACGAGGTCGGCGTAGGCCGCGTCGAGGTCGTCCGTCCAGACGACGAGGACCATCGACGGGCTCCCGGGGCTCGGCGTCACGCCGTGCACCCGCCTGGCTGCCTCCACGGTGCCGAGGCCGAGGGTGAACCCGTGCAGCTGCAGCTCGACGTGCTCGGGGACCCCGTCGGTCGGCGTCCGGAAGGTCTCCTCGAAGCCGAGCAGCACACCGTAGAAGTGGATTCCGGCCTCGATGTCGCGCGTGTAGAGGTTGACCAGGGCGGACTTGAACACGGCGGCATGGTACCGGTGCGCACCGCCGGCGCACGTCCCCGTGCGCCACGCCAGCACCGCTCGATGCGTCGTACCACCCGTCACGCCCCCACGCGTGGGCGATCGCTTCTTCGATCCCCGACGCCACGGTGCGCAGCGCGCCGAGTATCGTTGCGCCCCCGCGACGAGGAGCCGCTCGCTTCGGCGCGTCAGGTGGCAGAGTAGGTCGCGGTGATGGACGCCAAATGCTGAGACATCTCGCACGCCTCACCGCCGGCGCGGGCTCGCTCGTGGTCGCGTTCGCCCTCTCCGCGTCGGCGGCACCCCTGCCGGGACCCGGCACGGCAGCACAGGTGGCCAAGCTCGTCGCGACCGCCAA
The DNA here is from genome assembly GCA_035937595.1 of Acidimicrobiales bacterium. Classification (GTDB taxonomy): domain Bacteria; phylum Actinomycetota; class Acidimicrobiia; order Acidimicrobiales; family RAAP-2; genus Palsa-459. The sequence goes on along the minus strand of DASZHS010000005.1, from coordinate 129,526 downwards.
CCGGATCGAGGTGCTGCCGAACAACCTCGTGCCCAGCCTGCCCCAGGCCGGCAACGACGACGCCGTGGCGTACTACCCGGTGACCGAGCCCGGGTGCACGAGCCGGACGCAGTGCGTCTTCGGCGACCTCCACGGCACGCACACCGTGGTGCTCTTCGGCGACTCGCACGCGCTCATGTGGTTGACCTCCTTCGTCCCCATCGCGGTCAAGTACCGGTTCCGCCTTGTCCTGCTGTGGAAGGCCTCGTGCCCGGCGACGGACGTGTCCGTCTGGGATCCCGTCGCCAACTCGATCAGCAGGTCGTGCAACAGCTACCGGACCGCCGAGGAGGGGCTGATCCACAAGCTCAACCCCAGCCTCGTCCTGCTCGCGAGTCGGAACACCGACATCACCGGGGCGGGGAACAAGCCGATCTCCGCGCCGACCTGGAGGGCCGGCTTGGAGGCGACCATCACCGCGGTCAGGACCAGGACCACGAGGGTCGCGGTCGTCGGCGACATCATCCCGTTCAACGCCGTGCTCCCCGACTGCCTCGCTGCCAATCCCTCCCACGTCCAGCTGTGCTCGGTGACCAACCCGAATCCGAAGGTCACCAATCACTTCTCCGACGACCTCGCGGCCGCGAAGGCGGCGCGGGTCCCCTACGTCAACCCGCAGCGGTGGCTGTGCACGAGCGTCTGCTCGCCCGTCATCGGCAACATGATCTCCTACTACAACAACCAGCACGTCTCCGCCACGTACGCGGCCTTCCTCTCCGGGGTGTGGGCCACCGCTCTGCGACCGTTGCTGCCGCGATAGTCCGTGGCGCTCCACCTCGCCGGCCGCACGTCTCGCCGCGCCGACGTTCGCCGACGTGCGGGCGCGCCCTTCCGGACGCGACGCGCGACGTCGATCGCCGCGGCGCTGGCACTCTCGACGCTTCTCGCCGGCACGGTGGCGCTGCCGAGCGCCGGCGCCGCCCCGTCGCGCCATCGCCTCGTCCGCACCTCCGGTGCGAGCGGCGGCGGCGCAACGGGCAGCAGCTTCACCGCGATCAGCTGTCCGACGGCGAGCACCTGCACCGCGGTGGGACAGGTCGGTGCGGCGGCGGGCCCGTTGGCGCTCATCTACCAGCAGGTCGCCGGGAGCTGGTCGTCGGTGACCGCACCGCTGCCGCCGGGCGCGAGCGCGGCCCACCCCGGCGCCGACCTCCTCGCCGTCGCCTGCGCCGCACCCGGCTCCTGCGTCGCGGTCGGCAGCTACACCAACACGACCGGGGGCGGCACGACCGGCCAGCAGGCGCTGATCGACGTCGAGACCGGCGGCGTCTGGAGCGCCGTCAGGACGCCGCTGCCGGCGAACGCGAGCACCTCGTCGAACAACACGCTCGGCGCGGTCTCGTGCGCCTCGTCGGGGAGCTGCGTCGCGGTCGGGAGCTACGCGGAGACCGGAGGGAACGAGCAGGCGCTCCTCGTGGTCGAGTCAGCGGGTGTCTGGAGCGCCGTGCCGGCCCCGCTGCCCACGGGTGCGAACGGGGCGAACGCCAACAACGCCCTCGACGGCGTCACGTGCACCTCGAACACCGACTGCGTGGCCGTCGGTGACTACGTGGCCACGGTGCCGGGCAGCACGTGCACCAACCATGCCTGCCAGCTCGCGCTGCTCGACGTCGAGACGTCCGGTGTGTGGTCGTCACAGATCGTGCCCCTGCCATCGAACGCCACGGCGGGCCCGGCGACCGGCGACCTGCTCTCCGCCGTGTCGTGCCCCTCGACCGGGGAGTGCGTCGCGGTGGGCTCGTACGTCGACACGAAGGGCAACAACCGAGCGCTGCTCGACGTCGAGACCGCCGGCACCTGGGGAGCGGTAGCCGCGCCGCTCCCCGCGGGCGCCTCCGCCGCCCCGAACACGAACGCGCTCGTGTCCGTGACGTGCACCGCGGTCGGCACCTGCGTCGCGGTGGGGCAGTACGACAACACCAGCGAGTTCCCCGAGGGGCTGATCGAAGACGACGTCGGCGGTGCCTGGTCGCCCGTGTCCGCGCCAACGCCGAGCGACGGCCGCGCCCTGCAGCCGGACGTCGCGCTCAACTCCGTGTCGTGCGCGCCGGGTGCCGGCTGCGTCGCCGTCGGCTCGTACGTGACCAACCTCGGCGACCTCCACCCTCGCGCCCTGGTCGACGCGCAGCTCGGGGGGACGTGGACGGCGGGCTACGTGCAGCTCCCCAACGACGCCAGCCGAGCCCAGCCCTACAGCACGTTGTCCCAGGTGGACTGCACGACGGCGACCACCTGCGTGGCGGTCGGTCTGTACGTGACGTTGAAGAACGTTCCCGGTGTGCTGCTCGACGCGTGGTCGATCGCGCTCACCTCCATCCCGGTCGCCCCGGCGGCGCCGACGAACGTCGTCGCGGTCGCCGGGCACGGGCAGGCGACGATCCGCTGGACCGCCTCGGCGAGCGACGGCGGCAGCCCGATCACCGGCTACACCGCGACGGCCAGCCCCGGTGGCGCCACGTGCACCACCACGGGCGCGACGACGTGCCGGCTGTGGCCGCTGTCGGGCAACGCGAGCTACTCGTTCACGGTGTCAGCAGAGAACGAGCTCGGCTCGTCACCGCAGTCCGCGAGCACGCGCGGGCTGCTGGTGCCGACGGCGGTGGCGACGCGGACGACCGTCGGCCCCTTCGCACCGAACTCCGCGCTGCTCACGGGCGCGCTGCGCGCCGAGATCGTCGCGTTCGCCAAGCGGATCGTCCCCTACGGCGGGACGGTGGTCTCCGTCGTCGGCTACAGCGACAACCGAGCGAGTCCGGCGGCGAGCCTCCTCGTGAGCCGGCGCCGAGCGCTCGCGGTGGTCGCGTGCCTGCGGCACCAGTTCGGCGTCCTGCGCATCTCGGGGATCGCCGTCATGATCTCCCAGCTGGGCAGCGCTGATCCCGTGGCCTCGAACGCCACGCCGGCGGGGAGGGCGAAGAACCGCCGCGTCGTCATGACGCTCAGCTAACGAGTTGCCGCCAGACCGCTCAGGGGTGCGACGGCGCCGGCGGAGCGCCGTCGACCTCGAAAAACAGCTCGTCGGCGTAGCACCACCACCAATCCTCTCCCGGCTCGTAGGACCGGACCACGGGATGGTCGTGGTTCGCACGCCAGTGGGCCGTCGCGTGGCGGTTCGGCGAGCTGTCGCAACACCCCACGTGCCCGCAGTGCATGCACATCCGCAGGTGCACCCAGCTGGCGCCGATTCGCAGGCAGTCTTCGCATCCCTCGCTGGAGGGGGTCACGTCACCGAGGCTGCCGAGGTGGGTGCAGGTCTCCGTCATGTCGGTCTCCGTTCCGTCATCGGGGGCACGGCGCCCCGGGCGCTCGCCGCCAGCTTCGGGTCCCACTCGCACACGGCGCAGGCGTGGTCGATGACCGCACGGCCGAACGCGGCCGCGGCCGCTGCCGGGTCGGGGTGCGCGAGCACGTCGTCCCAGTCGAGAAGGTACTCGCCGAGCTCGCTGTCCCATCCTCCTGGCGCGGGGGCGAGCGCCTTGCCGGCGAAGGTGTCCGGGGCGGGAGCGGCGAACCCGTAGAAGGCCGCGCGGGCGTGCCGCGCGTCGCCGGGCCACCACCCGATCTCGATGAGCTGCGCGCCCCCTCCGTTCCGCTCGATGAACCCGGTGGCCGGCGGTTCCGCGCTCCTTCCCGAGAAGAGGCTCACCGCGAGATCGAACGTTCCCCACCAAGCGTTGACCGGGCTGGAGCGGCCGCGGTACGGGGCCCGGAGCCTCGCCAGCACCACCGCCGCCCGCGTCGCGGCGGCGAGGTAGGTGGCGACCTGGGCCTCCTCGTAGGTCGCGTGCTCGACGTCCTCGTCGAGCGGCGCGGTCCAGGGCACCTCTTGCGGCGCGAGGTTGAGGCGCACCGGCCCGACGAGCCGCCCGATGCCCTCGAGCACGTCGCGGGTGACCTCGCCGACGGACCGATGGGGCGTCAACGCGACGCGGAGCACCCGGCCGTCGCTGTGCTCGACGACGGCCTGGTGTGCGTGCAGATCGAGCGCGACCACCAGGACACCGGCGCCGTCCGGGGCGGGCAACGGGGCGGTCTCCCAGCCGCGCGCGGTCAGGCGGAGCGCCGCGTGCTGCAGCTGCGGCTCGGGGGGCGCCAGCGTCGCGGCGAGCTTCCCGAGCAGCTGGGTGTGCGCGTGCAGCGTGTCGCAGGTCGCGCGCCACGCGTCGTACGGCGGCATCGTCGGCCAGTCCGAAGCGGACGTCATGGTCTCCCTCCCTCGCGCACGAAGGACAGCCTCGTGCAAGTCGCTCGCGCGTGCACGCCCAACACCATCAGGGGTCGCTGGGCGCGATCCTCCGACGGCCGCTGGCGCCGGCGCACCGTGGTCACGGACATCCCGATTCGTGCTGCGCGCGCCACTCACGCTCCAGGAGCGCGAAGACGAGCTCGTCGATCCAGGCACCCTTGAACCACTCGCTCTCGACGAGGTGGGCCTCCTGTCGCATGCCGAGGCGCACCGCGACCCGTGCGGAGGCCAGGTTGGCCGCCACGACCCTCGCGATCACGCGCTGCAGGACGAGCTCGTCAAAGGCCGTGTGCAGCAGCCCGTGGGCTGCCTCTGTCGCGTAGCCCTGCCCGGCGTGCTTGGGGTGGAGCACGTAGCCGATCTCGCCGGTGCGGTGCTCGACGCTCACCCACCGCAACATGACGTCACCGACGAGCTCGCCGGTCGCCTCGACCTCGACCCCCAGCACGACCGCATCACCCTCCCGCTCCAGCGCGAGCTGCGCCCACGGACCCTCGAGCCGGTCTCGCACCGCGTCGGCGTCCATCGGTTCGAAGGGGACCCAGCGGCAGACCTCGGGCTGCGATCGGTACGCGACGAGGGCCGCCACGTCTGGCTCACCGAGCGCCCGCAGCAGCAGGCGACTCGTCCGGATCGGGGCAGCGAGGTCGACGCCGTTCATCTCGCCGCTGAGGCTAGAAGCAACCTTGCTCGTCGTCATCAGGGTGCGCTTGTCGACGGCTGGGCCCCGCCACCGCCACGACGAGGCCGGGCGCCGACCGACGCCGACGAACACCGCCCGGGTGCAGCGTCCTTACGTCTTCACCCCCGCCCGGGCGAGGATCGGACGGAGGAGCTGCTTGAGCGCGGGCGCGATGTGCCACATCCACTTGCGGCTCACGTGGTCCCCGTCGGTGTAGAGCAGGTAGTGCCCGGAGACCGCTGGGCACGCCTTCGCCGTGCACAGCAGTCGGTCGACGGCGATGGTGGCGACCGTCCTGTGGGCGACGGCGATCTCGATGCCCTGATCGAGGACCGTCTCGAACGCACCCGAGGTCCGAGGCACGGCGCACCGGTAGACGGCGTTCAGGTTCCCCAGCACGCAGTTGGGTGGCGTGTAGGGGTAGTCGCCGGCGGGCGACGCCACGGTGAGGGGCAGGAGGTAGACCTTCGAGGTCGGCGAGTGGAAGTCCTGCTGCATCCGCAGGAAGCCGCTCGCGGTCCTCGACGCGTCGGCACGCTGCTCGCTGCCCCCGACGACGATCAGGGGGCTCCGTCCCGTCGCGAAGACGAGGGTGGGACGGTGCACCTTGACCCACTGGTCGACGACCGCGTGGAACTTCGCGCACTCCGGATAGGGGGTCCAGTCGTCCCAGTAGTAGGCCGGCTCGGCCTCGGCAGGACAGAGCGCCTTGATCATCATCACCACCCTGATGCCGAGAGAGCTGGCGGCGGCAGCGAACGCCGGCGCCCACATGAAGGCCTCCGAGTCCCCGGTGAGCAGCACCGTCGTCTTCGAGGTCAGGTCGCCATAGGCGCACAGCGGCACCGTCCACTCCGCCCGGGTTGGCCAGCACCTCGTGTTCAAGGGGGACGGGCCCATCGCCGTCAGGGGGGCAGACGAGACCTCTTGGAACGAAGGCGCGGGACTCCCGGTGAGCGCTCGCTGACGCAAGGCCGCGGTGAGCTCGGCCTGCACCGACTGCACGGTCACGGTCGGTGTGGGGGTCGCGCGCACCCGATCCGCGACCCGAGCGTGCGCGACGACGCTGCCCGAGGCGACGAGGAGCACGCCGAGGAGGACACGCGCGGACTCGCTCCGCAAGAGCGAACGAACACCCGACATCCGACCCCTTTCCTTCGCCTGTGGACGATGGTCGCAACGAACTCGCGTCGACGGACGCACGAGATGGCCGCGGCCCTGCCGCGGCGAATTCTATGGCCATGGTCTCGTGCGGCGTTGGTTGCTCGCCCGCCGTGCAGCCCTCGCGTCCCGCTACGGCGGTCCGGTCGCCGTCGCTCTCTCTACGGATGAACGAGAGCCGTGGGACGCAGCGCCTTGAACCAGGCGAGGTCCGTCTGGTCGGTGCTGTACGTCGTCGTGCCGTTGTATGAGTTCGCCTGCATGTCCCACACGTAGGGCTCGAGGCGATCCCCTCGAACGTTGTCGAGATAGCCATTGGGCAGGCACAGACGCTCGATGCCGGTGTCGCCGTACCCGTCCGGCTGGTCCGCCCGCGCCGTGCAGATCCTCGGTGTCACGGTGAGCGAGTTGATCCTCCGACCATCGATCCAGACGTCGATCTCGTGCTGCGACCACGTCACCGCATAGGTGTGCCAGCGGGCGACGATCAGCTTGATCTGCGGGAAGTTGGCATGACAGTTCTGGCTGTTGGTTCGCGGATAGTTGGGGTCGCAGGTGTGGCCGTCGTTGTAGCGGGTGGCCCTCCAGTGGATGTGCAGGGTCACCGTGTTCCCGTTCCTCGGGCCATGTTCGATGAAGTCGATCTCTGGTGGCCAGGCACCATCTGTCGGAACGAACGCGAAGGCGGTGTCGAGCCCGGGGCCACCGTTGAATCGGGCGCACCACTGGAAGCCCCACTCGTGCGACGCGACGTCGTAGCCCGGCACATACGAGCCAGTGCCGGGGTCGAAGGTCTCTGCGTACACCTCGTTGGCACCTGCGTCCGCGACCGTGTAGTAGGCGCTGTCGGTTCCCGCATCGGTGTCGCCGTCCGCATCGGTACGCCCAGAGTGATCGTTGTCCGAGAAGATCTGGTTCTTGAACCGCATCCACGCACCCGTGAACGCCAGCATGGAGGCTTCGCGATAGCTGTGGTGAGCCTGCCCGCTGCCGCCGTCGAAGTAGCCGAGGAACGGATCCCAACCGGCGGGCAGCGAGCTGCCGTTGAAGGTCTGCTGGTTGACGACTCCCCAGTACCCCGCGGCAGGAAACGCCGTGGCTGCCGCCCCGACGCTCGGGCAACTGCCGGCTGCCGCTGCGGTCTCAGTTCGGCCGGTGCTCGCGCCGGCCAACGGGGCGAGGACCAGCGCGAAGACAGCGGCGATTCGGCGAAGCCGGTCAACGTGGGCCACCTGTCGGTGATGGTACTTCTGGAGGACCCTGACCGTGATGTACGGACATCGCTTGTGGTCGCGTGCCGCGCATGGTCACGCTCACCGCGCGCGCGCAACGCGTGGCGCTACCATTCGTCGGGTGGAGGTCGCGTGCGCGGAGTGCGGGTGCATCGTCGACAACGGCGTTCGCATCGAGTCGTGCGATGACGCAGCGTGCTGTTGCCGTCACCTCCCAGAACGAGCGTGATGTAGGGCACCAGCTCCGACGGCGCGTCGAACGCACCGGCTAGGGGTGCTGCGCACGCAGGTGTTCGCCGCTGGCCAGGGGAACCCCCACGACCCAGTGCGGCCGTCGGTCACGGCCCCTTGCGTCTGATCTTTTCGCTGATCGACCTGCCCCGATGGGCCGATCGACCTACCTCGCAGGACTCCTACTCGCCGTCGTCACCGGTGTTCCCGGTCGGCCCGCTGTTCCCGGTTGGACCACATGACCCGCTGTTCCCGGACGGACCGCTGTTCCCGGACGGACCGCTGTTGCCGGACGGACCGCTGTTGCCGGACGGACCATCCTGATGGTCCTGATTGTCCTGATTGCCCTGGCAGTTGTCGTCGCCCTGGTTGTCGTCGCCCTGGTTGTCGTCGCCGCCCGAGCCCGCCTGCACAGAGACTGCGGTGAGGGTGGTTCCGGTGCTTGGAGGGTTCGAAGACACCTCAACGCTGTCCCCGACCTGCACAGGGCCACCGCCGTCTCGCTCGATCGTCGCGTGGCTGATGTCGAACGTGACGCTCGCGGGGTTGCCGTTCGCGTCGAGCCAGGATTGCGCCGCATCGTTGACGTCGCTCCAGGTGATCACCAAGGTCGTCGACCCGTCCGTTGCCGTCACGGTTCCTTGCCACTCCTGGGCGGCCGACACGTCCTCGCCTTGACAGTCGTCGTCTTGGTTGCCTTGCGCGCTGTCGTCACCGACAACGACGATCGAGCCCTCCGAGGTCGAGCTACATCCAAACGTGTTGTCGCGAGGCCCGGCGGCCATGACCTGGTTCGACCCATTCCCAGCGAGGAACTGGTTGCTGTGGGTCCCGCCTTGCATGTTGTCCCACCCTGCCCCACCCTTGAAGCGGTCGCTCGCAGTCCCACCGATGAGGATGTCGTGGCTGTGTCGACTGGCGGAGGCGATCAGCGTGTCGTGCCCGGATCCCGCGATGAGGACGACGCGTCCAGGACCCTTCGCGATGAGCGTGTCGTTCCCGCCAAGCGCGCAGATCACCTGGTTCGCACGACCAACGAGGCGGTGGTTGACACCGTTGCCGACCTTGGTGCATCGGAACCCGTCACGAATCACGGCCTTGCTCGCTCCGGCGCTCGACGTCGTCAGCCACGCGATCGTCCCGACCGACCCAAAGACCAGCCCCGCAGCAATCGTCAACCTTGCACCGCGTCCAGAGAGCCCGCGCCGTGCCTTCATCGTCCCTCCTCGGTCCCGCGCTGCGTCCGTCCACGGGCACACCCGCTCGTGCGCGCCGTCGCGCAGCGACTTAATACTGCCCTTCGTTCGACAACGGACGAACTCGATTCCAAAAAGGTTGCCAGTAGTTGCCGAGGTGTCCGCGCCGATCCACCGACGCGGCGAGGCTCGGAGTGCGCGCATCCACCCCGGCGACCCTGACGGTCTCAACCGCAGCATTTCGGACCACGTTCCACGCGCTTGGTGGAAGGCCCTCGCCCCATGCACGCTCGGCGATCGGTTGTCTCGGCGTGCGGAGACTCAGGGGTCGGCAAGTTCAGGAGGTCACGGCGGGACGCGCCGATACCACAGGCGCCAGGGCGTCGTGTGTCGTTGCCACACGTCCGGACCGGACGAGTAAGGCGGTCCGACGTGCCTGCGCTGCGACGCACCAGCCTCATCGACCTCGTAGACGGCGAGGAAGCGCGGGGCGCCCTTCGCGGGTGGGAGGAACACCCGCTCGCGCTCGAATCGCTCGGCTCGAAGGGCGTGACGTCGTTCGGCGACCTCACGGAGGTGAACGTTCGTGTAGAAGTCGTTGAAGGTTTCGAGCTCCGCGTCCGTGACATCCGGTGGCGGGTTGACACCGAGAAGGTAGATCGCATAGGGGATGGCGACGTCCGGAGCGGTCTCTGCGATCCAGCGATACTCCACCGACCAGGACAGTCGTGGACCACGTCGGCCCGTCGGGCGCTCCACGTCGTCCACGTCACGGTCCAGCGCTCCGTCGATCGTCAGAAACTGCGGGGGCCGGAATCCGCGCCCGGCAAGCGCGAGCAGCTCGTAGTGGGCTCGCTCACCCCCAACCTCGGTGCCGTCGTTGAACTCCGCTGGCGACGGAGGAGGCGAGCCTTGCGCGACGTCCCAGCCACGCCAGATCGACGCACCTTCGAGCCTGCTCATGAACCGGGGGGCTCGCGACCTGCGGTCATCGACGGCCCCGAGCAACTGTCCGTCGTTTCGCTCGCCCAGCACCTGACGACCGTGTCCACCAGCAAGGAGGATACGACCCATCGCGCATCCGCATCCCGACGGATCCGTCCGGTCGCCCGACGGCGGCGGGACGGACAACGCGGGCTACTCGGCCCTCCGCTGCAGCTCCCATGCGGCCGCGAGGGCGTCCTCGATGGCTGCAGGGTCGCCGCGCTCGAGATCGGCGACGACCATCATGTGCTTTGCGAATCGTGGAGGGACGCTGAAGGTACCGGGGTGCCGCTCCAGCATTCGGTCGCGAGCGTCGAACTCTGCACGAACCACGAGATGGGTCGCGTCGAGCTGGCGTGCCACCAGCCTCCCGTGGTAGCGCCACTCGACAAGTCCCTGTCGCTGGGTGCGCCGTGTCCCGGCCAACTGCGCGAGCAGGTCGCCGACGTCGTCCAACCGCACGGACAGAGGTTTACCCATCTCGGCCATGGGGACAACGACGAGGATGCGCACAAGGGTCACCCCGGAGCGGTGGCATTCTCAGCGGCGGCATTCCCAGCGGTGCGCCGTCGCCGGCACCGACCCACTCACCCTCGGCGCGAGGAATGGATCCGGACCGCCGGCCCGTGCAGACAACGGGCTTCCGCGCCCCGGAACGCGGCGGACTCGCTACCAGCCGCCTGTCGTGCTGGCGCTCTTCGGTGGGACCGGCGTACCGGTCGTCGTCGTCGCGGCCGCGCTCGCCAAGGTCCACGTCCCACCGTCGGCGACGATGTTCTCGCCGGCTGCCTGCTTGGGGCCGGTGTCACCCGAGAATCGATAGACCGGGAACCCGTTGTACGTCACCTGCTTCATCGTCGAGGACCGCTTGACGAATCCCACCTTGCCCTTCACGCCAGATCCCTTCTTGATCGACGTGACGGACGTCTTCACGAGGTACGGCGGCCACGTCTGCAGGCACGCGCTCGACGTGCAGTGGAGCTTGCCCTTCGACTCAATCGAGAGGACGTAGAGGGAGTCTCCCTTCGCGTTCGCGAGGACCTTGGTGTAGGGGCTCGCGCTCACCGACTGCAGCTGCGGGGTGGCGTGTGGGCGCGAGGACGCGGAGGCGACCGCGACCGTCCCACTGACCGCGAGAGCGGCAACCGCGGAGCCCACGAGCACCCGGCGGTGCCAGGGTCGACCCTCGCAGGCGTCGTCAGGTGTTGCGCTGAGGCCGGTGCTGTCCATTGGAGCTCCTTCGAGTTGGATGCACGGGGACTACCGAGATGTGCGACCGACTGTTCATGCCAACGATGCGCGCCGGTGACACCGGTGCACCGTGCTGGACGGCAACGACGCGAAAGCGTCGACGTGCCATGAACCGTTGCCTGCACCCGCGTGCCATCGCTGCTCGACGACGTGCCACACGTGGAACAAACTTCTGTGGAGAACGTCGTCGTCAGGTTGGGTATCCACTCACCCGCCTGCGGCTCTGCCCGCGACGCGGCAGCACCGCCAACGCTTGCTGCACCAATCGGCAATAGAAGGGTGTATGCAGTCGCGACGCGCAGCACGAGCGATGAGCGATGCCGAGCTCATGGGGCGGTCCCGGCGGCGCCCTGACGACTTCGTCGTCATCTTCGACCGGCACTCGAGGGCGATCCACGCCTACCTCGTCCGGCGCGCGGGGCGCCAGCTCGCGGACGATCTCCAAGGCGAGGTGTGGCTGCGCGCCTTCCAAGGCCGGCACGGCTACGACGCGGCGTGGCCGGACGCGCGAGGGTGGCTCTACGGCATCGCGAGGAACACGCTGCGGCACCACTGGCGGCAACACCGACCCGTCCCCGCCGGCGCGACCGAGGTCGCGTCGGATCCTTGGCCAGACGTCGACGTCCGCCTTGACGCCGGCGACAGCACCGCTGCTCTGAGGGCGGCGCTCGACGCCCTCCCCGCCGCAGACCGCGAGGTCCTGCTGCTCGCGGCCTGGGAGGACCTCTCCCCGTCCGAGATCGCCGTCACGCTCGGCGTCCCGTCCGGCACCGTTCGCTGGCGGCTCCATCGAGCGAGGGCCGCGCTCACGACCCAGGTGCATCGGTCGGGGACGCCGACGCGAGTCCCCGCCATAGAGGAGGTCTGAGATGGATCTGTACGAGGCACTGCGGGAGGCGCGGACGACGCCCGACCCCGAACCGAGCGTGCTCGAGCACGCCCGCCGCCAATTGGTCGCCGAGTCTCGCCGTGCCAGGCGGTATCGCTCCTACCGCGGTGCACGACGGTGGGTGGCGTCGCTCACGGGCGTCACGCTGCTCGCAGGGGGAGGTGCCGCGGCGTGGGCCATCACTCGAGGCGATCCACAGACGGGCACCACCATCGAGTGTGGGCCCAGCACGTTCATCCCCGTCCAGTCCGGGAATCCGGTCCTGGACTGCCGCAACGCGCTCGCGCACCTGGAGTCCACCGTCCCGCGCCTCGCTGGATGGATCACGCCCACCGGCCTCGTCGCCGTGCTCCCGTGGGGGCAACGGCCGCCGGCGGGCTCACGGCCGCTCCCGGCGAACTTCGAGGTGAGCCGATCGATCCTCTTCGTCGGCGACGTGTTGAACGACGAGGCGCAGCCCACCGTCTCGGACTGCACGACCGCATCGTCCGCCGTGGCCTTCGCGTATGCGCAGCTCCGCGTGGCCGGGCTCGGCGGCTGGACCGTGCAGGTCCGCGCAGAGCAGAGCTCCGGCGTCGGCTGCACCGGCTACACCGGCTATCTCGACCCCTCGACGGCTACGGCTTTCCTCGTGCCGGTGTCCCTCTCCACGGCCGCTCGGCCGGGCGTCGACGTTCGACTGGACGGACTCCTACGAGCCCAGCTGGTGTCCGGACCCTCCGCACGCTGCGACACCTCGGCGCAGGCGGCGACGCTCGTCACCGAGGACGCGGTCGGACTCGGACTCGCGCCGTCACAGCTCTCGGTGAGCGTCGCCGGCGCGGTCGCATCGACGAGCCCGACGTGTGCCATCGTCACCATCGACCCCGGTGGCTCCATCGAGGCCGTGGTCTGGCAGGTGCCCGCGTCGTCACGAGCGGGCTGACGAGCGGACCTCGGACGCGCAGCGTCCCAGCCTCGGACGATCTGGCGCTGGCTTCGGTGTGTCCCTGCACCGCCGTCGCCGCGATGTCGCTGGCACGACACGAGCCGCTGGGCACAGGGTCGCCACGCTTCGATGCGCGGGCCGTGCGCGAGGTAGACCGTACGGTGTGTCGCACAGCTTGACCCGCCTGCGGGCTCCCCGCGAGCGACGCCGAAACCTGACAGAAAGCGACGAGGTCCATGAAGACGATGACGTGCAAGCAGCTGGGCGGACCGTGCGAGCTTGCGCTCCATGGTGACACTGCCGACGAGGTGATAAAGGCGCAGGACCAGCACCTGAAGGACGCCGTCGCCGCGGGCGACGAGGCGCACCAGGGCGCGTGGAAGGAGATGAAGGGAAGGTGGCGGCACCCGGTCTCCGGCATGACGTGGTACCGGAACGCCAAGCGTGACTTCGCAGCCCTTCCCGAGGACTGAGCAGCGCACGACGGCGCCTCGGCGTCCGATCGAAGGGCGCCGATTACCCTGCGCTCATCACCCTCGCAGGCAACGCACGCACGCTGCCCGTGCCGACGTCGCCCCTGACGTCGACATCGCCCCACGAGCGTCCGATCGCCTTCCCCGCTTCCAGGGCCACGTCGGTGGCCACCTCGACCGACGGTGGCGACGAGGCGCAGACGCGCCACTGGCGTAGCGTTTGATATGTCGCCTCATCGACCGCCCGGGTGCTCCCTGCCGCGGATCGCCGCCGTGGCGACGCTGCTCCTCCTGACGGTCCCGACGTCGGTGGGGATCGGGTTCGCCAGCTCGGTGCCGCCGCTCACGATCTTCCCCAGCTCGTTGCCAAGCGCGGGCGGCCTCGTGAGCGTGCAGATCGATCCGAGCTACGTCGGGGCGTGCCCGCTCACGACGACGAACCCGGGCGTCTCCCTCGCCAACTGCTCGCCGCCCAAGGACCACTTCGACGTCTGGATCCCTCCCAACACGCAATCGACCGCGCTCGTCACCACCTTCAAGTTCTCTGGATCCATCGGCGGGCAGCCAACGACGACCTCGTCCTCGGTGACGCAGGCTGCGCCCACCACGTCGCTGACCTACGTCGCCCTCGGGGACAGCTACTCGTCCGGCGAGGGGAACCTGGATGCGAGGAACGGCGGATGGGTCGATCTCAACGGCCGCCCCGACAAGATGCCGACGGCGAATGACGGCTGCGATCGCTCGTGGCTGTCCTTCCCGCGGAGGACGGCAACGTGGATGGCCACGACGCCGCACTTCCCGAAGATGCAGTTCGTCTTCCTCGCGTGCTCCGGCGAGACGACGAGCGACATCTGGTCCGGCTCGCCGGCCACGTCCCACGGGCTCCTCGGCCCGACGCTTCGGCACCTGGAGGGTGTGCAGCTGGACGACACGCCGGATCTCAGCCGGGCACGGATCGTGACGCTGACCGCCGGGGCGAACGACGTCAACTTCGCCCCGGTTGGCGCGTCGTGCCCTCCATCGGCAGCGCTTCGAACCGACGTCGTCGCGGTGCACGACCGCGATGCGCGCGCGCAGCCAAGATCGAGGCGATGCACCGCCCGAACGCCCGTCGCGTGGTTGCGGCACCTGCTCTCCACGGTGGCCCGCCTCGAGCCGACGCTCGCCGCGACCTACGCGCAGATCGAGGCAGAGGCGCCGAACGCCGCCTTCTACGTCATGGGCTACCCCTACCTTGTGCCACCGTCGCCGAGCCCGACCGAACTCCGGAACGGCTGTGACGCGATCCCGGGATCGGGCATGTCGACGCTGGCGAGGCTGGAGGTCGCGATGGACACCGCGGTGAAGCAAGCCGCGAGGGCCGTCGGCGCCCACTACGTGGACCCGAACGGGAGCTCACCCTCGGACTTCCCGAGTCACACGGTCTGCAGCCAAAAAGGAGTGTGGTTCAACGGCCTCCTGAGCGTGGCCGCCTACTCGTACCACCCCAATGCCAAGGGCCAGGTGCGGCTGTTCGAGTACCTGCGGTCGAGCATCCAGCGCTACGGCCTCGCTCTGCCCGCACGCTCGGGGAAGTGAGCCGAGCTCACCTTGGGTTGGCTCGGCCCATCGCGAGCGGGTCGAACACCGAAGCGAACGCGCGCTCGATGTGGGCGCCCCAGGTCCTTGCGAAGTGGTGCTCGTCGGCATACAGGATCCACGGCCCCACGAGCACGGGACACGTCTTCGGTGTGCAGAAGAGCTGCTCGGTGGGCACGATCGTGATCGCGCCCGCCTTGGCCGCAAGCGCCATGCCGACACGCAGCCCCTCGGCGACGACCTTGGACCGGGGGTCCACGTTGCACCTCCGGACCGCTCGCGGATACGTCGCCAGGCACTCCTGCGGGAAGCTGTAGTTGTAGAACCAGGGGATGTTCTGCGGTACGAGGACACGCGCTCCCGAGGGCTTCCACGCGCTCGTCATCCCCTCGATCTCTCTCGCCATCTGCGCCCCGCTCATGCTCACCCACCCCCACTGCGAGGAGATCAGCAGTCCGACCGGGAACACGATCTGCGGCTTGTGCCGGCGAACCCACCTGGCGACCATGGCGTCGAACGTCCCGCAGGTTCCGATCGGTGGGCGCTCGGCCCAGGGCACGCATCCGAAGGCGACCAACCGAGCGATCCTCCAGTGCTCGGCCTTCCCCCAGGCGTCGAGGGTCGGGATCCACATGTCGGCCTCGGAGTCGCCGGTGACGAGGAGGAGCCGCTTGGCCGAGCGGTCGCCGAACGTGCACGCGGTCTCTCTCTGCACGTTCTTGCCGCCGCCCGGCGTCTGGTCCCCGCACCCCTTCTGGCCCCGGTACTCGGCGATCGTGGGGCCGTCGGCGGCCCGCCCGAGCAGTGGAATCGTGGGGTCGGGCAGCCTCGTCTGGGACGCCGCACCCGAGATCGCGGACACCAGCTGAGTGAGGGTCGGAAGGCTCGATGGTGAGCCCGTGGCGCCCGCAGCGTCAGCGACGTACGCCCCGCCGGCGATCAGCGCCGCCAGCAGCAGTGCGCCTCCGCGACGCGCGACCCGCTTCATGGCCAAACCACGTGCACAACGCGGGCGCCTCGCAAGGCGTGGCCGAGGCCGAGCGACGCACCGAAGGAACGGGGGCGGCGAGCATGCGGCCGTTCCGACGGGTCCCGATCACGCGCTTGCGGGGAGTGTGTTGCCACCGTCCGTGTGACCTAGGGCTGGGATCGTTCCACGCTGGCGAGATCGGCAGACGACCGGCCCGTCGGACGTGCGTCCGTGCCACGCGGAAGGAGGCGGCGTCGAGGAGAGCGGTCGGTGGTCTGCTGTGCGAAGGAGACGGCGCACTCCGACACCATCAATCCACGTTACCGCGTCGTGTTCCAGCCGGCGAAGCGCCCCGACGTCTCCACCGAGCTGACACCATTCGCCACGTGGGCAATCTCCCGGCACGCTGCCGTCGCTCCGCGCGTCGGCTCCGCTCTCAGTAGTCTCCGCCGTCGACTCGGTTCGCCGAAATTCGCTTCAGGAGGGCACCCGGTGGCGACAACCCGTCAGAGGGTGACCGTCAAGAGCGAGCGAGGCCCCGCGACGCGCATTGCCCCGACGTCAGGGCCGATGGTCACGGAATGGCGCCACGACAGACTCCGGCAAGGTCGACGGCCATGAAGCACCACCAGGTCCCGGCCAAGCGCACGACGGCTCAGAAGCCGGCCCGCCGCACGGCCCCGGTCAAGAAGACCGAGGCCCGCACAGCATCGGTAAGAAAGACCGCCGCTCGAAGGACACCCGCGGGGATGCCCGAGGCTCGCAGGGCCCCGGTCGGGACACGCGCCGCTCGGAAGGCGATCGCCGGCAGGTCTCCGAAGAAGCGTGAGACGGCGGCCGTGCGGACGATCCTCGAGCGTGGCCCCAAGGGCAAGAAGTCGGTGGCGTTCGCGGTCGACTGGCCCGGCTGGAGCAGAGGGGCGAAGACCTCCGATGAGGCGCTCGCGACCTTGGAGTCGTACCGCGAGCGGTATCGCCCCATCGCGGTGGCGGCCGGCATGGCCAGGGAGTTCGATCGCGCGCGAGCCCTCGGTGTGATCGAGGACAGGATCGGCACGGGCTCGACCGACTTCTGGGGCATCTCGTTCTCGCCGTCGAGCGTCGAGCACGAGCAGATGGACGACGGGGACCTGAACCGGAAGATCAAGCTGTTGCGCGCTTGCTGGTCGTACTTCGACCGTGTGGCCGAGCACGTCTCCGCGGACATGCGCAAGGGCCCTCGCGGTGGTGGGCGCGATCGCGACCAGATCATCCGTCACACCATCCGAGTCGAGAGCGAGGACTTCGCGAGGCGGCTGGGGCTGCGCGCACCGGAAGGTGCGGCGCTCACGTCGAGCGGTCTCCACGACCATCGTGCGTCGTACGTCGCCGCGATGCGCAGGTACCACGCCGGGGAGGGGAAGCCGATGCGGTCCTGGACGCTGCCGTTCCTCATCCGGCACAGCGCGTTCCACGTCATGGATCACGCCTGGGAGATGGAGGACAAGGACCTCTCGTAGAGCACGCGGTGCTCCGCCACCGGCCGCGGTCGGCGACGAGGATCCGGTGCCGTTTTCGGACAGGTTGCGTCGAGCCGGACCAGGGCCGACCACCACGCCCTCTCGTCTCGCTCTCGAGCCCGGCGACGCGATCGCAGGAACGGCGAGTTCGATCGTGATGGATCCACTGGATGCGCTCGCCGTGTGCGGCGCCGAGCCGACAGGCCAGCAGGCGACGGTCGCTGTGGTGCTCGGTACTTTCGACACGTGCGTCTCGTGCGCTGCCGCCCCACGACACTCCAGATGCAGGGGATAGCGTCCAGCCCCATCGCTGCTCCTCAACGAGTCCGAGTCGGCACCGGCGGTGGTCGGCGCGCTGCACGGTGCACGGCGCTGCTGCTGAGCGCCGCGATGCTGTGCGCAGCCCCCATCGCCGAGACCGTGGCGTCCGCACACACCCTCGGTGTGGGACCTGCGGCCGCGAGTACTTCGGGCCGGGCCGGCGCGCCGCTCGTCGGCGTGAACTCCCTCGGTTGGGGCTTCAACTATCCCGACGCCGTCGCGTCAGACGGCTCCCACGTCTGGGTGGCCAACTACCGAGCCAGCTCGATCACCGAGCTGAGCGCGGCGACGGGTGCGTGCATCCGGGTCCTCGTCGGCACCCGATACGCGTTCAACGGACCATTTGCCCTCGCCTCGTCGGGCGGCTACCTCTGGGTGGTGAACTACCGGGGCAACACGGTCGCCGAGATCAACGAGGCCACCGGGATCCAGCTCCGGGTCCTGAAGGGGCCGAAGTACAGGTTCATCGGGCCGTACGCGATCGCCGCCGACGGGGTGCACGTGTGGGTCGCGAGCTACCAGGGCAACACGGTCGACGAGATCAAGGGCACGAACGGGGCGCTCGTACACCTGCTGCGTGGGAGCTTCAACGCCCCGGACGCCGTGGTGACCGCCGGGGGCCACAGCTGGGTGGCCAACGCGAACGGCAACTCCGTCGTCGAGCTCAACGGCACCACCGGCTCGACGATCCACGTCCTGTCCGGTCCCACCTACCACTTCAACCAGCCCGCCGCGCTCGCGACCAACGGGTCAGAGGTGTGGGTGGCGAACGAGAACGGCAACTCGGTGACGGTGCTCAACGCCGCGACCGGGAACGTCGCCCAGGTGCTCTCGGGCCCGGCGTACGGGTTCGACGGCCCGAACGCGCTCGCGTGGCGCGGCACCGCGGTCTGGGTGGCGAACGCCACCTCGAACTCCGTCACCGAGCTGTCCGCCACGACCGGGGCGGCGATCCACGTCCTCACCGGAGACCCCTACGGCTTCGATGGTCCCTGCGCCCTGCTGGCCGACGGCGCACACGTCTGGGTCACGAACCAGTACGGCAACTCGGTCACCGAGCTCAACGAGTCGACGGCGGGGCTGGTCGCGGTCACGCAGGGCTCGCGCTACCGGCTGAGCGAGCCGGACGCGATCGCCTCGGATGGGAAGGACGTGTGGGTCGCCAACTTCAGCTCGGACTCCGTCACCGAGCTCGACGAGTCGACCGGCGCGCTCGTCCGGGTCCTCTATGGACCCGCGTACAAGTTCACGGGGCCCTGGGCGATCGCCTCGGACGGCACCCACGTCTGGGTGGCGAACTACTTCAGCGCCTCGGTCACCGAGCTCAGCGCCTCGACCGGCGCACTGATCCAGGTCATCAAGGGCGCGTCGTTCGGCTTCAACCAGCCCGACGCCATCACCACGGACGGCACGCACGTCTGGGTGGCGAACTACGACGGGTACTCCCTCACCGAGCTGAGCCAGGCCACCGGCGCGCTCGTGCGGGTGCTGAAGAGCCAGACCTACGAGTTCAACTTTCCCGCGGCCATCACGGCCTCCGGCGGGCACGTCTTCGTGGCGAACTACCTCGGCTTCTCGGTGACCGAGCTGAACGGTGCGACGGGAGCCCTCGTGCGGGTGGTCCGCGGGTCGTCGTACCACTTCGACCGCCCCGACGGCGTCACGTCGAACGGCGCGCGCGTCTGGGTCGCCAACTTCGTGGGCAGCACGGTCACGGAGTTCAGTGTGGCCACGGGGAGGCTGATCAGGAACTTCGCGCGCCTGCCCTATCGCCTCAACGACCCCAGCAGCATCACCTCGGACCACAGCAGCGTCTGGGTCGCGAACGAGGACGGCGACACGATCACGGAGCTCAGCATCCTCGGCTCGGCGCATCGCGTGCTGAAGGCGGGTCGCTATGCCTTCGACGCCCCCGTGAGCATCACGTCCGATGGCACCCGCGTCTGGACGGCGAACTACAAGGGTCAGTCCGTCACGGAGTTCCCAGCGTCAAAGGCGTAACGGGGTGACGTCCCCGCGCGCATCGGTGCGGGCGGTACGTTGGCGCTCGACGCGATCCTTCGAAAGGCGACCACCGTGGCCAAGCTGATCTACTCGGCGATCACGTCGCTCGACGGGTTCATCGAGGACGGGGAAGGAAAGTTCGCCTTCTTGGCTCCCGACGAGGAGGTGTCCAGCTTCGTGAACGAGCTCGAGCGCCCGGTTGGCACCTACCTCTACGGTCGCCGGATGTACGAGACGATGGTCTACTGGGAGACGGCCTCCTCCCTCCCCGACCAGTCGCCAAGCGAGCAGGACTTCACCCAGCTGTGGCTGGCCGCGAACAAGGTCGTGTACTCGAGGACGCTCGAGCGGGTGTCCAGCGCCAAGACGCGTCTCGAGCGCGAGTTCGACCCGCGGGCTATCCAGGCGATGAAGGACGCCGAGGAGCTCGACATCAGCGTGGGCGGCTCCAACCTGGCCTCGCAGGCGTTCGCCGCCGGCCTGGTGGACGAGTGCCAGCTGTACCTGGCGCCGATCATCGTGGGTGGTGGCACTCAGGGCCTGCCAAGCGGCGTCCGGCTTTCGCTCGAGCTGGTGGACGAGCGCCGCTTTCGGAGCGGTTTCGTCTACCTCCACCATCGAGTCCTGCCGTCAACGCAGCGCACGAACGACGAACGGTCGAGCGTCGGGCGCGCGAGCGTCTAGCGCGAGCGCCCACACGCCGGTGCATCGCGGCGGGCCACTCTCGCTCCCGTAACCCAGGTCCCGCGCGACCACGTCGTCGGCGACCGGCGGCGCGACGCGGGACGACGCGGCGCACCCGGGCGCCGCGCCGGGGGACGATACCGTCGCGCTCGCCATGCAGCAGCTCGCCAGGGCGGTCCGAACACTCCTGGATGCGGATCCAACGACCTTCGCCGGCCTCACGACCCCCGAAGGACGGGCTTGGATCGGGCGGCTCGGCCAGCTGTTCGACGACGCCGCAGCGCACTGGGGGCTCGCGGCCGACGACGGTCCGATCCTGCACGGCTACAGCGCGGTCGTCGTCCCTGCTCGGCGAGGCGCCACGCGCGTCGCCGTGAAGCTCGTGTGCCCGCCGCACGCCGTCGACGACGAGGCAGCCGGCCTCTCGGCGTGGGCTGGAGTGGGCACGGCCCGGTTGCTCGACGTCGACCACTTCCGTGGCATCCTCCTCGAGGAGCGGCTCGACGCGTCGCGGCCGCTCTCGGCGAAGCCGCTCGGCGATGCGGCGCGGGCAGCGGGAGCGCTGATCGCGACGCTTGCCGTCAAGAGCGAGGCCGCGATGCCCACGACCTACGCGCACGCCGCCGCCATCGCGGCGACGCTCGACGGCGAGCGCTCGTCGGCCACCTGCCCGCT
This sequence comes from Acidimicrobiales bacterium, assembly GCA_035937595.1. Lineage (GTDB taxonomy): Bacteria > Actinomycetota > Acidimicrobiia > Acidimicrobiales > RAAP-2 > Palsa-459. The sequence goes on along the minus strand of DASZHS010000005.1, from coordinate 108,483 downwards.
CCCCGCCGCGGTGCTCGAAGCCGCCCTCCAGGCTGCCCGTCAGCTCGGCGCCGGGGCGCGGCGGTCGCTGGTGCACGCAGACCTCCACTACGACAACATCCTCGCCTCGTACCGTCCCGGATCTCCCTGGATCGCGATCGACCCCAAACCGCTCATCGGCGACCCCGAGCGATCCGTCGCCGAGCTGCTGTGGACCCGTGCTGACGAGATGGAGGACGACGACGCGATCCGCACGGTCTTCGATGCCGTCGTCGCCGGTGGTGGGCTCGATGAGGTCGTGGCACGCCGGTGGACGATCGCCCGCACCGCGGAGTACTGGCTGTGGGGATCACGTCGCGGGTTGACGGAAGACCCGCGCCGGTGCGAGCGGGTCATCCGAGCCATGGTCCGCGATCCAGTGCATCGATGACGCGCAGGTTGTCGTCCCGGACGAGCTTGCGCCGCCCACGGTCGTCCGGGTGATCTCCCTCGGCGCGTCGTGCGACGTGATCTGGCTGTCGAAAAAGAGCCGCCGATCGGGAGCGGTGGCATGGGGAGATGTGGATTCATTGGGTAAAAGAATCTTCGGTGGAACCGACCCATTGGACGACGTCGCGCCGCTCTGGCGCCGCGGCCAGCCGTGGGCCGCGCCGCCGGTCGGGCGACGAGCCGGAACGGGGGCGCTATCGAGGCGTCAGCACGCAGAACTCATGGCCGTCGGGATCGGCCATGACCACCCAGCTGACCTCGCCCTGACCGATGTCGACGAATGTCGCCCCGAGGGTGGCGAGACGGTCGACCTCCGTGCGCTGGTCGCCGTCGGCGGGCGGCGCGAGGTCGAAATGCAGTCGATACTTCCCGGCCTTCGGGGTCAGTGGAGGGCCGCCCCAGGTCACCTTCGGCCCGCCCAGCGGCGACCGGATCGCCGTCTCTTGGTCCTGATCCCAAACCAGCGGCCAGCCCAGCGCCCGTGACCAGAAATAGCCGACCTCCTGCGAGCCCTCGCACGCGAGGGCGCCGATGAAGCCGCAGTCGGAAAGGAACGAGTTGGCCGGCTCGATGACGCAGAACTCGTTGCCCTCAGGGTCTGCGAGCACGACGTGCTCAACATCGGGCCCCTGGCCGATGTCGAGGTGCTGGGCGCCGAGACCGAGCGCCCTCGCCACGGTCTGCTGCTGGTCCTCGAGCGACGAGCTCGTCAGATCGAAGTGCAATTGGTTCTGGCCGACCTTCGGTGCCGAGGAGGCAGCGAAGCGGATCCGAAAGCCAGTGTCATCGGTCGGCACGAGCGCAATGGCGCCCTCTTGGTCCTCGACCATCCCCCAGCCCAGGACGCCGGACCAGAACCGCGAGAGACCGAGGGGATCGCGCGCATCGACGCTGAGCGCCTAGAGGCTGCAGGTCATGCGCTCGGCACCTCCCGCCCTCTCACACGTGGCCGCCGACAGCGTACGCCTGTCACGGGAGGCGCGGCCCCGACGAGCGAAGGCTCTCGGGCCATCCAGACTCCGTCTTCGGCCGACAGCATCTCTCAACGGGTGCTGTCGAGCCCCATTAGCTGCCGTTGCGCGTTCGGTGCCGGCAGCCCGGCCAGCAGCACGGCCGCCGCTGACCCTCCTCCAGCTCCTCCTGCGTGCGGCGGATGCGGCGCTCCCGAGTCGTCACCTGCTTGGCGTCTTCGACCCAGCAGATGAACTCGTTCCGGGCGAGCGGCGTGATGTCGTCCCAGGCGAGGAGTGCCGTCGGGTTCGCGATCAGCGCGCTGCGGAGATCGGTGGGGAGCCGATGCACAACCCCACCGGGCACGCGCCGACCGCTCACGCAGCAACGGTAGCGGCCCATCGGGGAAGTGCCCGATGCGAAGGTGCCGCGGCGACCGTCCAAGCGAGGCGCGTGCAAACCGCACGAAGCGCGCTGTTTCCTTGCACTCAGACACCGCCGAGCACACTCAGGTCGTGTAGGTGAAACCCGCGGTCGGCGTCACGCTCGAGGTGCCGTTGGCGCCCGACAGCAGCACGCTGAAGTACCCAGGGCTGCCGGTGGGGCTCGCCGGAGACACGACGAGGAGGGTCTCGGTCGCGCCCGGGTCGGTCGGCGCGGGTCCGGCGACGATCGCTGTGGCCGCCGGCACGGTCGCCCCTGACACGTCCTGGAACTCCACGTGCAACTGGCTGAGCGGCCCGAAGTTCGTCCCCTGGATCTCGAAGGTCGTGCCTCCCGCGGCGGGGCCGCTCGGCGCGGCGCCACCCGGCACCAGCTCGGCGCTCGTGACCGCCGTCGACGACGGGTCGATGATCTGGACGGTATTGTCGACCGGTTTCGGCGCCGTGCTCGGGCCGCACACCCACGTACCGCACACGGAGACCACGTAGGCACCGGGTGCGACGTTGGGGCTCGTCATGACGATCTCGGATGTGGTGCGGCTCCGGAAGCGGGCCACCTCGGCATCGGGCAGCGTGGGCAGCACGGGGTCGAAGAGCACGACCGCTGCGTAGCGGAACCCGCCACCTCTGATCACGAGCCTCGCGTAGCCGGCGGCCGGCAGCACATCCGTGCTGAGCCACGTGATGTGCGGGATCGGCTGGTAGCGGAACGTCCGTCGGTCCGAGTTGCCCGCCATCGTCGTGATGGACACCGCCACCACGTTGCCCGCGGGCGAAGGCGTCTGGTCGTCGGGCGAGACCACGTCGATCCACTTGCCGGTCGGCGAGATGCGCACGACGTTCACGGTCTGCGAGGCGGCGCTCGACGCGGGGCCGAAGTTGATCCAGTCGAGCGTGAGCACGTTGAACCCGGTCCCCGCGAGCCGCAGGACGTCGCCGCCTCCGGGGTCGCCGAGCACCCGACGCCCGCGGACGCTCGTCACCGAGTGCAGCGAGAGCCGTGTCACGTAGTCGAACTCGGTGACGCTCGGGTACCCCTCGCACCCGCACCCCGGCGGGAGCACGAGGACGCCGAGCCGGTTGAACTGGAGGGAGCCGGCGACGGGGGGGAGCACCCTTGCGACCGCGCTGGCGCCGCCCCTCCCGAACACCCGTACCGCCGTCTGGCACAGCCCGTCGAGCGTCCGCACGGAGTGGGTGCGGCACATGGAGCGCCGCCATGGGGGCGTGACCACGACGAGCAGGTCGTCGCTCACCACCCGGAACGTGGGCGCGGTGACGCCGCCGAAGGTGACGCGGCGCGCACCGGTGAACCCGGTGCCGTAGATGTTGACCCTCATCCCGCCGCGGCCGGTGCCTCCGGTCGGCCCGATCGACGTGACCGACGGGACCGCGTACCCCGAGGTCCCGACGACGAAGTGGAAGGTCGGGCCCGCCGCCACGGCGCCGGCGGTCGTCGTCACGGTGACGAGGTCCTCACTCGAGTGCCGCGTGAGCCGGTCGAGGAGGGTGACCGACGTGGGCGCCGGTGCCGCCGAGGTCGTGCCGGTGATCTTGGTGTCCGAGACCACGGTGAAGCTGGCGACGGGCGTGAGCCCGAAGTCGACCTGGCGCACGTCGCTGCGGCCGCCGGGCGCGAAGCCCGAGCCGGTCAGGGTGAACGGCGTGCCGCCGAGAGTGGCCCCCTGCGACGGCGTGACGGTGCCCAGCCGCACGCTGCTCGCGCCCTGCGCCGCCGTGCAGAGGCTCTCGGCGAGCCCGGGGCCTGGCGTTCCGGGCGACGCGGTGAGCTGCGGCGTCCCGAGCCCGGAGGCCAAGTCGTAGCCGGGTCGCGCCCGATAGAGGCCACCGGTCACGCCGAAGATGTCGTTGTCGCCCACCTTCACGTCGTTGAAGCCGTTCGCGTAGCTCCTAGGCACCGCGGCGACCTCGTAGAGGAGGGGCGCGACGAAGCCGACCCCCCTCGCCGTCGTCGGCGACGACTGGCACGTCGGCGAGGCGTTGACGACGGCGAGCAGGGCCGCCCACGTCGGAGCGCCCCAGGAGGTCCCACCGAACGAGTTCCAGCCCCCGTACCAGTACACCCCGATGCCCCGCAGCTCGTCGGCGAAGGAAGCGACGTCCGGCACGGTCCGGCACGTCGCGTGCGACGGTGCCGCGCACGGCGCGCGCGACGACTGCGCCTTCGCGGCCGCGCTCGCCCACGGCGGCTCCCGCCAGATCGAGGAGATGCCGCCCCCGGTCCCACCGGCGCCGGCGCCGTCGTTCCACACGGTCTCGGCCGGCGGCTGGGAGGTCGAGACGGCGGTCGTGCCGCCCACGCCAACGACGTAGGGCTGTGACCCAGGGTCCTCGACGGACTTGACGGGCTGCGTGGGGTACGGGTCCTGGTAGGCGCACGCGTCGTTGCCCGAGTCCCCCGAGGCGCTGAAGAAGGACTGGCCCTGGGCGGCGGCTTGCTCGAAGATGAAGTTCTCCGCCGCGAGCGCTCCCGGCTCGTAGCGCAGCATGTCCCCCTCGCACAGGCCCCACGACGTGGTGGCCACCCGTGCCGTGTCGTCCGAGACGATCTGGTTGTACGCGTCGATCGTGCCGGGGGCGGTGTTGGGGGCCTGGTAGACGCGGATCGTCGCCGCGGGAGCGAGGGCCGACACGACCTCGATGTCGAGGGCGGCCTCGCCCGACCCCACGCCCGTGCCCGGACCGCCGTCGACATTGACCGTCCGGACCTGGGACAGGTGGCTGGCACCGAAGTAGCACGCGTCGAACGCCTGCACGTCGGCGCGTGCGAACGGCTCGAGCTCGAGGATCGCCACGGTCTGGCCGCCGCCGAGGTCCCCTGCGGCGTAGAGACCGTCCGCCCCGTAGGCGTGCGCGACCTGGTCGTCGGTCACGCCGTGCTGGCCGAGGCTCGTCTGCTGCGCGCTCGCGCACGCCGACGGCGCACCGGGGACGCCGGGAGCGATCTGGGCACGGTCCGCACCCTCTCGGACGGCGGTCGTTCGGCGTACCCCGTGCGGACGCACGAGGGCCGAGCGCATCGCAACAAGGTGGTCGAGGCCGAGGACCGCGACCACGGCGCTGGCGACGCCGGACGGCAGCTGGAGCGGGGTCGTCGTCGTACGGCCGAGCGCACCGCGCGCCAGGGCGACGTCGGCGAGGCGCGTCCGAAACGCCGACTCGAAGGTCTGCGCCCTGCCGGCGACCTGGATGGCGAGGTGATTCGACGACAGGCCGAGGACGTGGAGTCCGGCGCCACGGAGGAACCGCTCGACTCGATCGATCGTCGACCTCGCGGGGCCGAACCTTCGGGCGAACGCGCCGCGACCCAGGTAGCGGCCGAACTGCGGCGAGTGCTCGTCACCGACCGCCGCCGCGAAGGCGCCGAGTGCGCCCGGCGCGCGCGGTCGCAGGAAGATGCTCGCCGCGAGCCGTGCGTCCGGGGACGTGGTGCGCAGCACGCGCGCTCCGGCCGGGAGGCTCGGCACGGCCAGCGCGCTGCGCGCGGCGGCGTGCGGCGCGGCCGCGGCGGCGACCGAGGACGACAACGAGGGGACCGCGAGCCCGAGCGCAGTGAGCACGGCGGCGCTGGCCGTGCACACAGTCCGCACGCCACGCTGTCCGCGCATCCGACTCCCCACTCGGGATCGGCTCACCCTACCCTTGGCGGATCGGGGGCACCCCGACCCAGCGGCCCCTGGAGCTCGTCGTTGCCGCCCGTCGAGCCGCACGTCGCGCGGACCACTCACCGCGTCGCGCCTGGCGGCTGGCGGACGGCGTCCGAGCCGCGCGAGCCCTGCCGCTGGAACGGGGTGCGAGCGGTTGGCCGGACGCCCGGCAGGCCCGGTGGGCGATGATGCGCGGATGCGGATCCACTACGAGGTGGTCGGCCAGGGGCACCCGCTCGTACTGTTGCACGGCTGGGGCGCGAGCGCCCGTCGCAACTGGGTCGACCTCGGTTGGGTCGACGTGCTGGCACCCGTCCGCCGGCTCGTGCTGCTCGACGTCCGCGGTCACGGGCGCAGCGAGGCGGCGGCGGTGCCGGCGGAGTACGGCTATGCGGCGATGGGAGGCGACGTGCTCCAGGTGATGGACGAGCTCGCGATCTCCAAGGCGGACCTCTTCGGCTACTCGATGGGCGCCTTCATCGGCGTCTCGCTCCTCGGTCGCTCGCCGGACCGCTTCTCTTCGATGGTGCTCGGCGGCATCGGCGAGGAGACCGAGGCGAGCGCGGCGGCGTGTGTGCTGATCGCCGCCTCCCTGCGCGTCGAGGATCCCGCCGAGATCGACGACCCCCTGGGTCGCGCCTACCGGCGCTACGTCGACGCGGATCCCGAGAACGATCGAGCGGCACTGGCGATCGCGGCCCTCCAGATGTGGCCCGAGGGCCATCCGCTCGCCCTCGGTGGCCCCGGCCTCGCCGACGTCGACATCCCGGTGCTCATCGTCGACGGCACCGACGACCACCCCTACGTCGACACCGCGATGGACCTGGCCGCGGCGATCCCCGGTGCTGAGCTCGTGACCATCCCGGGCACCGACCATCACACCGTCGTCGGCGATCCCAGGTTCAAGGACGCAGTGCTGGCGTTCTTGCAGCGCTGAGCGGGCTGGGGCGATGCTGCCTCGGCACCGCACGCCGCGCACCCCGTGCGCACGACGTGGTCGGCACGCATCGACGGAGAGGAGAGCGTAATGGCGAGTCATCGGATCGGCACCTGGGAGGAGTGGCTCGACGCGCGCACGGCGCTGCTCGCGAGGGAGAAGGAGCACACGCGCAGGGGGGACGAGCTCGCCCGCGAGCGCCAGGAGCTGCCGTGGGTCCGCGTCGAGGGGTCCTACGTCTTCGAGACGGATGACGGCGCCGCGACGTTGATCGATCTCTTCCGCGGGCGCTCGCAGCTCCTCGTCTACCACTTCATGTTCGGGCCCGACTACTCCGCGGGCTGTCCGGCGTGCTCGGCGATCGCCGACGGGTTCAACGGGTTCGCCGTGCACCTCGCCCATCACGACGTCATGCTCTGGGCGGTGTCCCGTGCGCCGCTCGCCAAGTTGCAGGCCTACCAGCAGCGCATGGGATGGCGCTTCCCCTGGGCATCGTCGATGGGCAGCGACTTCAACTTCGACCTTCACGTCTCCCTCACGGAAGCGCAGCAGCGCGAGGGATCCGAGTACAACTTCCGCGAGCAGCCCCCGTCGTCGGCGGACGCACCCACGGAGGGGCCGTTCGCGGCGTGGGCGGCGACGACGGGGACCGACTGGCCGACGTACACGAGGGAGCGTCCCGGCATGAGCGCGTTCGTGCTCGAGGACGGCATCGCCTACCACACGTACTCGGCGTACGCACGCGGTCTGGACGGCCTCTGGGGCATGTACCAGTGGCTCGACCGCGCGCCTCGCGGCCGCAACGAGGAACGCGCCGAGAGCGACCCCCTCAACTTCTTCCGACGGCACGACGAGTACGACGAGTACGACGCACCATGAACCCGAACGCCGTCGCGAGCGCCGCGGCGAGCACCGGGGACGGTCGTTGAGCACGGGGGACGCACGGCGCCCGACGACATCCTGCTTCGGCGGCGCGCGCTGATCTGGTTGCCGGAGCAGCCAGTTCGCGCTATCCAGCGCCGTCGCACGTCGGCCGCCGTTCGGCCCTCGACACGGTTCACGGAGCGCTTCGAGCACGCGTGACGTTCCGGTCGGTCGTCGTCCACGCCGGACCGCTCCGACGCGGGGTCGTCGGAGGCGAACGTCGAGGGCAGGCGCAGCTCGAAGAACTCGTCCGCTCTCCTCGTGCGGGCTGGAAGGTGCTTGCCGTTATATTCCGCCAGGCGAGGACGCCGGCGGCGCCTGCCCGTCGGGGGCTGCGCAGGCCGAGCATCGGAACCAACGGGAGCGGCCGTCGGCCAGATCGACGACGGGAAGGCGGTGCGATGGGACAGGACCTCAAGGGCAGGGCTGCCATCGTGACGGGAGGCAACAGCGGGATCGGCAAGGCCATCGTGCTGTCCCTCGCCGCAGCCGGTGCCAACGTGGTCATCGACTACGTGAGCGATCCTGACGCAACCGAGGAGCTCGAGCGACAAGTCATCGCCCTCGGCGACCAGGCGATCGGCGTCAAGGCGGACGTGAGCCGGGTCGCGGACCTCGAGTCCCTCGTCGCCGCCGCGGTGTCCGGCTTCGGCCGCCTCGACATCATGGTGAACAACGCCGGCGTCGAGACGCGCACCTCGATCCTCGACACGACGGAGCAGCAGTACGAGTTCGTGCTGGACGTCAACCTGAAGAGCGCCTTCTTCGGCACCCAGATCGCTGCGCGCCAGATGATCGCCCAGGGCGGCGGGGGCCGGATCATCAACGTCTCGTCGGTGCACGAGGACTGGCCGATGCCGGGCAACACCGCGTACTGCCTGTCGAAGGGCGGTATGCGGATGCTCACACGGACGGCGGGCGTCGAGCTCGCACCCCACGGCATCACCGTGACGGGCGTCGGACCGGGCGCCGTCGACACTCCGATCAACCAAGCGACCACGGCCGACCCCGCGAAGCTGGCGAAGCTCAACGCGGCGATCCCCTTGGGACGCCTCGCGCAGCCCGCGGAGATCGGCAACGTGGTCGCGTTCCTGGCCGGCGACGCCGCGAGCTATCTGACAGCCACGACGGTCTTCGCTGACGGCGGGCTCATGCAGTCGAGCCCCGGGTTGTAGGCACTCGCGCCGACGACGGCACGCCCGAGGGCGTGACCGAGGCAGCGGCCCCGATCACCAGCACGGCAACGTCTCGTCAACAGCCGCACAAACGCCTAGATTCCCGAACACTCTTCCACGTACGTTGGTAGCCAGGCGCTGGCGGGATCCGCCGCGGCCGTGATGAGCGAGAGGCGTTCATGCCCACCGACTCCGACATGCAGGGGCGTCCCCAGGCCCTCCTGGACGTCAGCACGTCCGAGACGCTCGCGGCGTGGATGGCGGAGAGTCCCGAGGCCCTCATCGGCGCGGTCACCCCCACCGGCGCACCCACGGCGATCCCGCCGAGCATCGCGCTCGGTGCGGACCATCAGACCGACGAGCGGTCGCTGCTCGATCTCGTCGTGCCCGAGGACACCAAGGCCGTCGCCGATGCGTTCGTCTCCGCCCTCACGCGCGGCATCGGCATCACCAAGATCCACATGGCCAGCGAGCCGACGCTGCCGCTCCTGCTGCGCTACCTGGACCTGCGCGAGACGCACGGCGTGCTCATCCGACTCGTCGTGGCAGGTGGCGCCCACGGCCAGCCCGAGCGCAGCTTCCGCGCGAGCAACCTCGCACCGACGAGACCGCGACTTGGCGTGATGACCAAGGACGAGGTCGCCAAGGTCCTCTCCATCGACACCGCGCTCAGCCTCATGCTGGGCTGGGCGGAGACCGACATGGTCGGACATCAGAATCTCGAGTTCATCCATCCCGACGACCACATCCGAGCGATCGACAACTGGATGAGCCGCACGAACGCCGACCATGTCTCCACGGTCCAGACCGTGCGGCTCCGCTACCTCTGCAAGGACGGCAGCTGGCTGTGGCTCGAGACGTCCAACGAGTCGCACCTCGAGGCGGACGGGACCACGGTCGTCGTCGCGAGGCTCTTCGACGTGTCCGAGGAGATGGCCGCCGTCGAGGCGCTCCGACACAACGAGAGCTTCTTGCGCCGCGTCACCGACACCGTTCCCGTCGGTCTCTTCCACATCGGCTCGGACGGTGCGGTCGCCTTCGTGAACCCGGTGCTCCAGGACCTGCTCGGGGACCGCGTCGTGCGTTCCATGGCCGAGCTCGCCGACGCACTCCTGTCCGGCCAGGGCGCGCTCCTGCGCGGCGCGATCGAAGACGTCATGGCCGGAGGGATCGACGCGGACCTCGACGTCGCCCTCGCCGAGCACGATCTGCGCACCCGGTCCGTCTGTCGCGTCAACCTGCGGGCCATCACCGACGACGGGAACGTGCTGGGGGTCCTCGGCTGCGTCGTCGACGTCACCGAGCTGCGGAGCATGGCCGACACCGACGTGCTGACCGGCCTCCAGAACCGCCGGTCCATTATGGAGTCGCTCGCGTCCAACCTGGTGAGCCATCGCGGTCGGGTGGCAGCGATCTACCTCGACCTGGACCACTTCAAGCCGATCAACGACCAGTACGGCCACCACGTCGGCGACCAACTCCTCAGCGCCGTCGCCGAGCGTCTTCGCGAGCGCGTTCGATCCACGGATCAGGCCGGTCGACACGGCGGTGACGAGTTCCTCATCGTGTGTCCGGGCATCAGCGGTCAGAAGGCGGCGGTCTCGCTGGCACGACGGGTGCAGTCGATCTTCAAGGAGCCGTTCTTGCTCTCCGGGGTGTCGGTCGCCATGACCGCGAGCCTGGGCGTCGCCTGTGGCACGCCGGACGTCACGGCCGATCAGCTGGTGTCGTGTGCCGACACCGCGATGTACGACGCCAAGCGGACCCGGGGCGGTCCTCCGGTGTTTCGCGAGCTCCTCGAGTCGGCGGCGGCGAGCACCTAGATCGCCGGCGCGGTCCCTCGAGGACACGTCGCCTCGCGGGCAACGCCATGCCCCCCAGGTCTGCTGGTCGGCCGCGTCAGCTGGCGGCGAGGTCGGCGTGGCAGCCGCCACGTTCCTGTTCGAGGGCATCGCAGCAGCCATCGCCGCACCCCACCCGGTGGACGAGCCCACCTGACCGGGCCGCCGGTGCCGGGCGGGGGCTCGAGCCGGGCTCGCTCGAGCGGGGGCGACCTCGCCGCAGGGCACGGAAGCCCTGCGCCCGCCACGGCGAGCGCAGGGCGCCGGACCTGCCGCCAGCCCCGTTGGCTCTCGTGCTACGGGCCTCTCGTGCCAGCTGCTCCCACTCCGCCAGGTGAGTGCGCGCAAGGTCTTTGAAGAACATCGGGAACACGGCTGCCTCCTGGTCCGCTGATTGCTTGGCATCAAGTTACTGGATATACAGCTTGATGTCAAGTTACTTGTTAGACAGCCAGAGGGAGGTAGACTGATCGTCCATGGCACGGACGAAGCGGGCACCGCGGGCGGCGCCACGAGCTCGGAGCATCGGCCACGACGCAGCGTCGCAGCCCGGGAGGGCAACGGACACCGACGGGTGCCCCGAGGACGACTACGACGAGCACTCCCGCTGGGCGGCTGCGAAGTGGCCCGAGGTCGAAGAGGTCGTGGAGTCGATCGTCTCGCGCATCGACATGGCGCAGCGGCACTTCGAGCGCGCGTCCGTCGCCACACGTGACCAGGTGGGCCTCGCCCACGGGGAGCTGAAGGTGCTGCTGCGGCTCACTCGTGGGGTCCGCAGCCAGGGCGAGATGGCGAAGAACCTCCTCGTGTCGACGGGCACGATGACGAACCAGCTCGACAAGCTGGAGGGTGCCGGCCTCGTCGTCCGTCACCCCGACCCGGCCGACCGTCGGGGCAAGGTCGTCGAGATGACCGCGAAGGGCCGTGACGTGCTCGACACCTACGTGAACGTCCAGGCGAGACGGGAGCGTGAGCTCGTCGGCGGACTCAACACGAAGGAGAAGAGCGAGCTCAACGTGCTCCTTCGCAAGCTGCTGGCGTCCTTGCACGACGAGGCGGAAGCCTGAGGGACCGGCTGCAGCGGGCTCGCCGCGCCGCTTCGGCTCTCCTGAAGACCATCCACGCCCCAACGAGGTTCGCTCGACGTGCTGGTGCTCGTGACGGGCCCCCGCCGCTGTCGGCAGCCTGCCGCCGTCCTCGATCGTGGACGCACGACGCAGGGTCGGCGCGCCGCTGGCAGCTACCCGGCCTGGCGAGCCTCCTCGACCGTCAGCTCCGCCGCGGGATCAGCCTCAAGTCGATCGTCAGGAATCAGGGCCCCGCTCCGCACCGAGTAGCCGTAGCTGCCGGCCGCCAGCCGTTGCTCGGCACGGGTGATGGCCTCGAGACGACCCCTGAGCTCCTCCACCAACGCATCGTCGAGACCCTCGGCGACGAGGGGCTCCGCGGAGTCGAACATGTCCCCGGGCTCGCTGGACGCGGTCCTGTCCTCCCGGCCTCGATCCACAAGCTCCTTCAGCAGCCGCTCCGTGCGCTGGCGATCTGCTTGCAGCAGCTCCTTTGCCCTATTCGCGTCCATCGTCGGTACCCTCCCGCGCCGACTGTACGCCCGACGACCTCGAGCCACGACCGGTCCGCGGAGGACCGCGCTCTCACGGAGCTCCCGGGGCAGGGCGACCGCAGCGTCGTGGCCGCACCCGGCCCGTGAGGGTCCGCTGCGGGGGGTCGCGTGGTCGCACGGCGTTCGTGGAGAAGGCGGCCGAGCGCGGCGCCCCACCGTGGAGTAGGACAGGACGCGTCCGGCTGCTGGTCCGCCGGCGGGGGGAGGACGGCCATGACCTGGTCGCTGCGAGGAACGTACTTCGAAAACTGCTCTTGCGACATGGTGTGCCCGTGCACGACCTCGGGGCTCACCATGCGTGCCGACACCGATCGCTGCCAGCTGATGTTGGCGTTCCACGTCGCCGATGGCGAGATCGACGGGACCGACGTCAGCGGCCAGACGGTCCTCCTCCTGGCGGACACGCCGCCCGTGATGTCCGAGGGGGACTGGAAGGTCGGGGTCGTCATGGACTCGTCCGCCACCCCGGCGCAGGCTGAGAAGCTCGGCGCGGTCTTCGGTGGGCAGATGGGCGGACCCATGGCGGCGCTCAGCCCACTGATCGGCGAGATGCTGGGTGTCGAGAGCGCCCCCATCGAGTACGTCGACGACGGGCGGCGTCACTCGGTCAGGGCGGGGACGCTCGTCGACGTGGAGATCGAGGACTTCGTGTCACCGATGACACCGGACGGACCGGTGGAGATGCTCACGGGCATCTTCCATCCTGCGAACTCGACCCTGACCATCGCGAAGGCGGCGAGGGGCACCGTGGACGCCTTCGGCATGCACTTCGAGAACGGTGGCAAGAACGGGCACTCGGCGCCGTTCGCCTGGGCGTCGTGAGCGCCGCAGCCGCGACGGGACTGCGGTTTCGGGTTGCACCCGCTGCCGTGGTCCTCCTCGCCGCGGGCGTCGCCTGGCTGGGCGTCGCCGCCGTCGAACGGCACATGGGACCGATGCCGGGCACCATGGGCGTCGGCCTCGGCACCTTCGTGGCTATCTGGGCGCTGATGATGGCCGCGATGATGCTGCTCTCCGTCGCGCCGTTCGTGTCCCTCTACTCGAGGACCATCCGGGGGCACCGTCCGGCGCGCGTCAGCGCTCTCCTCTGTGGCTACCTCGCCGTGTGGATCGTGGCGGGGATCCCCGCGTACGGGCTCGCCTGGCTCGCCGATCGCGCCATCGCCGGGCATCCGGCGGCGGCCACCGCGCTCGCCGTCGCCGTCCTGGCGCTGTGCGGCGTCTACCAGCTGACGCCGCTCAAGGAGCGTTGCCTGGCGCGCTGCCGGTCGCCGCTCGGCTTCGTCTTCCGCTTCGCCTCGTTCCGCGGGCCGACGCGCGACTTGCGGGTCGGGCTCTACCACGGTGGCTACTGCCTCGCGTGCTGCTGGTCCCTCATGGCGCTGCTCGTCGCGTTCGGCTTCATGAGCCTCACCGCGATGCTCGTGCTCACCGCGGTGGTCCTCGCCGAGAAGCTCGGGCCCTGGCCGCGCGGCCTCTCCCAGGTCGTCGGCGTCGCCGCGCTCGGCCTGGCCGTCGCGGTGCTCGTGGACCCGCAGCTGGCGACAGGTCTGCACCAGACGTCGAGCAACATGCACTCCATGTCGTGACCACCGAAGTCGCCCCGGCGCCAGAGTGGCGCGTCGCCGGGAGCTACTTCGAGGCGTGCAACTGCGACGCGATCTGTCCCTGCCGCAGCGTCGGCGGTCGTCCGGGGGTCCGTCCACCTACGGCGAGTGCTTCGGCGCGCTCTCCTGGCACGTCGCCGAGGGGCACTTCGGTGGCGTCGACCTCGAGGACCTCCGCGTGGTCATGACGATCCGCTACCTCGACGACGTGATCACGTCGACCAAGTGGGACGTCTTCCTCTACGTGTCTGCGTCAGCGAGCGACCCCCAGTTCCAAGCACTCGGTGACATCTTCCTCGGCCGCGCGGGCGGCGCGGTGGCCGACCTGTACGGACCCGCCATCGGCACGGTCCACGGCGCCCGACGAGCCGCCATCCGTCTCGAGCACGTCGCGGCGCGCCGGAGGATCGACGTCGTCGGCCATCTGCACGTCGAGGCGGAGGACCTCGCATCGACCGAGGGCGACGTCCGATGCGGCATCCCCGGTTTCGACCACCCCGGAACGGAGCTGCACGGCGAGGGGCTTACCTGGCACGAGGGGCCCTTCGGGTGGGACGTGATCGGCCGTCGGCACGCGGCCTTCACGACCGACTTCGACTACCGATCCTCCGACTGAGCTTGCTCGTCATGGGCGCGAGTCCCTGACCAGGACCACCCGGCTCGACCATCGGTCCACTTTCGAGCGACGCTGGTCCCGTGCGGCACCGCCTGCGTCGGCACCACCTTCTCGAGCGCCTTGTCAGCGTCCAACCGCGCGTCAATGGTGATGCGCATGGTCGCCGTCAGGTGACCCGCCCATCATCTTGAGCATCGCCACGCCGTCCGTGCGGAAGAAGCGAACGAGCAGGGCCGCGGCCACGACCAGGGCGAAGATGTTGAGCACCGTCGTGTAGTCCCACTGGATCGCGACCACGCCCACCTTGGCGTCGCGGACCGTGGGGACGAGGCCCAGCACACCGAAGAGGATCTCGACGACGTAGCCGGCGAGCACCATGGTCACGTAGAAGCTGGCGAGGATGAAGAGCATCATCTTGGTGCCGTAGTACTTCCGGTAGATGACCAGGATGGGGAGGATGATGAGGTCAGCGAAGATGAAGCTGATCACGCCCCCGAAGCTGATGCCCGCGTTCCAGAGCACCGCCGCCAAGGGCACGTTGCCGATGGAGCAGACGAAGCTCAGCACGCTGACCACGGGACCGACGATGGGACCCCAGATCTTCGAGAGCAGCGGGTGTCCGACGGCGAAGAAGTGGCCCCAGAAGCTGTTCGGCACCCACGCGGCGATGGCGCCGGCGATGAGGAGCCCGATGACGATGTCGCGGACGACCGCCGTCCACTCCATGACGAAGATGTGGGAGATCGACGTGGTGGCGCCCCTCGATCGCAACCGATGCCAAAGGCTCCCGTCCTCATGGATCGACATGTCCATGGCGGCATGGCCCTCCATCGACCCGGGGAGGTTCTTGTCTGCTTGCGCCCGGGCCGCCTCGACCAGGCGGCTCCGGAGGAAGAGCCGGAAGGCGACGGCGATCAGCACGATCATGATCGGCCCGCCCACGAACTCCGCAGCCGTGAACTGCCATCCCATCAGGACCGCGAGGATGACGCCCAGCTCGACGACCAGATTGGTCGAGGCAATCTCGAAGACCATCGCCGAAGTGAAGCTCGCGCCTTTCTTGAAGACCGAGCGAGCGAGGGCGACCGCCGCATACGAGCAGGACGAGGAGGCGGCGCCGAAGCCGGTGGCGAGCGCGAGGGTGCGCGGCCGATCGTCCCCGAGCCGCCGGATGATCGTCTCTCTTCTCACCACCGCCTGGATGATCGCGGAGAGGAGGAACCCGAAGATCAGGGCCCAGAGGATCTGCCAGGTCATCGCTCCCGCAGTGGAGAGCGCGTGACCGATCGCATCGAGCCACCTCACCGCGCTGGTCGCCTCGTGCGCGTCGACCGGGCCGACACCGGTGGGACCTCGTCGTGGCGACGTGCCGCCGACACGTGGCTCAGGACGTCACGACGCCCTTCTGCACGGTCCCAGCGACGCCGACGAGACGGGGTTGCGGTGCTCGGGTGCGCATCCGTCACGAGCGCACGAGGCGTGCGATCGCGCTCGACGCCTCGTCGAGCTTGGCGTCAGCGTCGCTTCCTCCAACCTTGACGGCATCTGCGACGCAGTGCGCGAGGTGTTCATCGAGAAGCACGAGCGCGAACGACTGCAGCGCCCTCGTGGCCGCGGAGACCTGCTCGAGGATGTCGATGCAGTAGCGGTCGTCATCGACCATCTTCTGCAGTCCGCGGATCTGACCCTCGATCCGACGGAGGCGCTTGAGGACCGCGTCCTTGTCGTTGCTGTAGCCGTACGCCATGGCGCTCCTATACCCTATGGAGGTATTGAGCATAGGTGCGATGTCCCACCGAGGGCTTCGAGCTGGTCACGCGCCTCGACGGATCCGCCGCGCCGGCGACGCGACGCTGGTCGCGTGCGAGTCGGCTCGCGACACCGCTCCGGTCGCGCCATCGCGCAGGGCTCTGCCAGGGTCTCGTCCTCGTCGGCCGCCGATCCTTCGTGGATCGGTCTGCTCAGGTCCGCCCGCGCTCGCGGTCGCCCTGGCGCCGGAAGCATCGTCCGGCCGGGGTGCTCACCCGCGGACGAGCACCGCGCGAAGGCGAACCGACTCGCCGACGTCTCTCCCGACGGGTGACCGCGCTCTCCGAGCGGGCCGGTGGAGCGGCGGCTCGTCCGTCGCAGCTCCCTACGCCAACGAACTCACCGGGCACGTCGCGTGGGTCGCGTCCGTTCAGGCATCACGACGTCGCGACGGTGCTCGGAGCGATTCGCATGGAGGGGGTCGTGCGGACCCTCGCTCGCCGGACCAGGCTGAACGCTGCGATGCCGGCGAGCACCATGACCACCGCGCTGAACGTGAACGCCGTCGTGTAGCCGTGCACGGCCGCCTCGGAGAGCGACGTAGCCGACGTGCCGTGCGAGGCGATGTAGCTCACGGTCGCGGTGGACACGATCGTGTTGATGAGGGCGGCTCCCATCGAGCTCCCCGTCTGCTGGGTGGCATTGACGAGGGCGCTCGCCACGCCGGCATCCTCGGGATCGACCCCGATGAGCGCGGTGCTGTTCATCGCCACGAACGTCATGCCCATGCCGAGGCTGACCACGAGCTCGGCGGGCAGCACGATCGCCACGAAGCTCGAGTGGAGCGTCAGCAGCGAGAAGAGCCAGAGCCCCACCGCCGCCATGGCGATCCCGACGGTCATGATCGCGCGCGCCCCGAGGCGGGGGATCAGCCGACCTGCAAGGGCGGCGCCAACGATGATGCCCATCGAGAACGGGATGAAGGCGAGGCCGGTCCGCATCGCTGAGTAGTGCAGCGTCCCTTGGAAGTAGAAGGTCAGGGAGAGGAACGTCCCCAGCAACGCGATGCCCACGAGGAGGCTGGTGAGGAACGAGCCGCCGCGATCACGGTCGAGCACCACCCGGAGCGGGAGCAGCGGGTGGGTGGTCCGCCGCTCGATGAGGACGAAGCACGAGAGCAGCAGCGCTGCCGTGCCGAGGAGCAGGAGCGTGGTCATCGACGACCAACCGTCGGTGCCGGCGGTCGTGAAGCCGTAGACGAGGGCGAGCAGCCCGAGCGTGACCGCGACCGCACCCGCGATGTCGTAGCCATGGCGCACCGAGCTCTTGGACTCGGTCACCTCTCGCAACGCGGCGAGCGCGGCGAGGATGGCGATGGGGACGTTGATGAGCAGCGTCCAGCGCCAAGAGGCGTAC
Organism: Acidimicrobiales bacterium; assembly: GCA_035937595.1. Lineage (GTDB taxonomy): Bacteria > Actinomycetota > Acidimicrobiia > Acidimicrobiales > RAAP-2 > Palsa-459. The sequence continues at coordinate 91,067 of DASZHS010000005.1, read as the reverse complement.
TCGGTGAGCAGGCCACCGAGGATGAGGCCGACCGCGGCGCCCGCGCCCGCGACACCCCCGTAGACGGCGAAGGCCCTCGCGCGCTCCTTCGGCTCTTGGAAGGCCACGGTGAGCAACGAGAGCGCGGCGGGTGCCATGACCGCGGCGAAGGCGCCCTGCAGCGCCCGGGCGCTGAAGAGCATCGCGGCGTTCTGCGCGAGGCCACCGAGTGCGGACGCGCCCGCGAAGCCGAGCAGGCTCACGACGAACATCCTCTTTCTCCCGAGGTAGTCCGCGATGCGGCCGCCCAGCAGGAGGAGCCCCCCGAACGACAGCGTGTATGCGGTCAGCATCCACTGGCGGTTCGCGACCGAGATGTGCAGCGACCGCTGCGCCGACGGCAGGGCGATGATCACCACCGACGCGTCGAGCACCACCATGAGCTGGGCGACGGCGATGACCCAGAGCGCGCGAAAGCGCCGGGGATCCTGGTCCACGGGCGCCAGGGCGCCCGCGTCGTGCTCGGAGCTGGTGTCGTGCTCGAGGGTGGTGGTCATCGGATCTCCTTGTGCTGGAAGCCGCCCATCTCCGAGCGTTTGGCACGGCCCGCCGTGCGGGCTACAATCGGAGGAGCGGTTCCGGTTACTATACGGAACCATGGTTCCGCTTGTCAACCCGGAGGACGAGGCGTGGTCACCAAGTCCGCAGGCCCCAGCTCGGTGGCCCCTTCGCCGGCGCCGGAGCAAGACCGTCCGCTCCGCTCGGACGCGAGGCGCAACCGCCAACGGGTACTGGAGGCGGCCGAGTCCCTCTTCGCCGCGGAGGGGGTCGACGTGCCCGTCGACGAGATCGCTGAGCGGGCGGGTGTCGGCGTCGGCACGCTCTACCGGCACTTCCCCACGAAGGAGGTCCTCTTCGAGGCGATCCTGGTCGCTCGCGTCGGCGAGATCGCCGAGGACGCCCGCCAGCGGCTGGGCGCAGAGGATCCCGGGTCCGCCTTCTTCGGCTTCGTCGAGCATCTCGTCGCGGAGACCGCTCGAAAGCGGGATCTCATCAATGCGTTCGCGACGGCCGGCGTCGAGCTCGCGGTCGTGGCGGCAGAGGCCAAGAAGGACCTCGAAGCGGCGACCACCGCGCTGCTGCACGCCGCGCAGCGGGCCGGTGCGGTCCGACCGGACGTCTCTGCTGCCCTCGTGCTCTCTCTCATCGGCGCAACCTGCATGGCCGCGGACCGTCCACACCCTGAGGTCTCGCCGAACGAGATGCTGACGGTGGTCTGCGACGGGCTGCGGACGGCGCGAGGCGACTCGCCGCCGCAGCCGACGCTCGCACCTCGCACGACGTCGCCCTGAGACGCAAGACTCCACGCCAAGGCAGGCCGGCGGTGCAACTCGCTGCACAGCGGACTCGGGAGGCCGACACGCGACGGGATCGAGCGCCTCGTTGAGACGTCGCAGCGCAGGTCCACGTCGAGCTCGGTCGATCGCGTCGTATCTGCGACAGACGAGGGTGATGGCGATCCTCGCCATCTTGGCGCTCGTCGCGGGGATCGTCTCTGACGACGCGAACGGACCCTTCTGGGCGCGTCACGCGTTGCTCTCCGGGATCGTCGCGAGCGTCATCGTGGTCACACTCTCGATCGCGGTTATCAATGAGTTCCTCGATCGAAGGAACCGCCAGCGGTGGAGCATCCTGGCGCAGTACGTCATGTTCGAGCTGATTCGGAACGCACGAATGGTCTGGCTCGGCGTCTTGGAGGTCGCTGGGTTGTCGCCGCCCGCGGATCCGCCGTCACTCGAGCTGCGCGCACAGCTCGTCCGGGACACCGCTCGGCTCACTGGGGCGCTCCACGAGAAGGTCACGAGCGACGACGGCCGCGCCCTCTTGCATCGCGAGATCGCCTTCCTCGCAGAGCACGCCGACGAGGTGCTGGGTCGATGGGCCGCCGTGATGCTCAATGCCGGGCTGTACGCCGAGATCATGGACCGACACGTCGAGCTGGCGGGTGACCTCGCCTGGCTCGGTGGACTGTTGGACACCGCGCACCCGCCTGACGACCTACGCAGACAGCGGCGGGCGCGCAGCAGCCCGGCGGTGCAGATCGAGGGTCGACCCGACGGTGCGTGGCTCGCGGATCGCATCGTCGTCATCACCCAGCTCGCCGAAGCACTGGATCGCGGGACCCTCGAGCTCGCCTTGAGGATCGTGCCGGTCGAGTGGTGGGAAGCCCGACTCGGCACGACCCCGGCCGCCTGAGCGGCGGGGCGACGCCCGCGAGCTCGGGCGAGCTCGTCCAGTGCCCTCGGCAACGTCGGGCGGCGAGCTCGAGGACAACGTGCTCCTGCCCGGCTCGGTGGCTGGCGACCACAGCCGCCGCGACACCGCAGGCCGACGCCCCTGGGGATCCAGCTGTCGTGAAGCGTCCTGGTTCCCAGAATCCCGCCGCCTCTCGACGGGCGGCCGCCGACACCCGCGCCGTGAAGACCGCGTCGGAGCGCGCTGCCGGCCAGCGACACGGCAGGCGGAGCGGATCACCCGTCGCAAGGGCTCGGACGGCGTCGTCCCACCCGCGCAGCAGCGTTCGGGCGCGATCCGCTGGACCGAGGACGGTGTAGCCTCTGGTGACCATTTTGAGGCGCTTCAGGGCGACCCCAAAGGGTGCGGTGCTCACTCCAGACCCTTGGTGAGTCAGACAAGAGGCGGGGGTGAGCCATGAGCGACGTCGCGACTCGACCATCGCTCCTCACGATGGCCGCATCCATCGGGACCTCCGATCCTTGGGTGCTCACGTCCGCCCACGGAGCCGTTCGACTTGCACCGCTCAGGCTGATGACGACCCAGGAGCAGCGATCGGTCCCCACCGCCGCCGTCATCCTGAGCCTCACCGACCTGCGCTATGTCGCCGCGAGCAGCCCGGGGGAACCCGCAGCGCCAGCAACGTCTCCGCTCGCGATCAGGTCCGAGGTCGTGCTCCTGCTGCCTTGGTCGCTGCTGCCGACCATCGCCGCGCTGGAAGCACACGCACGGGCGACGCCCTACGAGCACGATCCACAGTTCGCGCCCGAGGACTGGCTGCCCACGTGGCACCACTTCGTGGACGCGGACGAGCAGCTGACGTCGAGGGTCGTGGAGGCGATGTCACAAAAGGCACGTGTCCTCGAGCTTGCGCCGTCTGCCACGCGTCGGCACCACGTCTTCGGAACCGTGCGACAGACGAGAGAGATGCTGCCCCTTACGGTCTCCACCGCACCTGAGGGATCCACCGACGAGGCCGACCGCCATGGTCAGGACACGCGGGCCGCGGAGTCAATCGGATCGCTGAACGTCCTCGTCACGCCCGGAACATCGGTGGACACCGACGCGTGAACAGATGGCACCGGGTTGTCCGTCTGAGGTCGGTCAACCCGCCAGCAACCCGCCGCTCCGTCGACCCCGCTTACCTTCTCGCATCGGCCTCACGCGAGTGCGTGTGGCCCGAGCTCCCCGTCCACGACTGACGTCGCGACGTCGGTCAGCCGCAAGTTGTGATTTCGTGAGAACGCGCGAAGCCGGCCGAAGGCCTCGTCCATGTTGCAGGCCGTTGCCTGGCTCACCATTCCCTTCGCCTGCTCAATGATGATCCTGCTGTTGAGGGCATTGCTCAACTGGTCGTTCAGCACCCGCGCGTCCAGCGACGATCGATGCTGAAGAATCGCGATGGTCGCGACATCGGCGAGACCTTGGGCAACGACGACGTCGTCGGGATCCAGCGGTCCCTCCTTGGAGTTGAAGAGGTTCAGGGCGCCGATAGTGCGACCGCGCAGGCGCATCGGAAGGCAGTGGACCGATCGGAAACCTTGGCTCAGTGCCCTCGGTGTGAATCTGGGCCATCGGTCGTCCTCCTCGGCAAGCGCGTGGTTGACGATTGCATTGCCGTCCCTGAAGCAGTCGACGCATGGACCCTCGTTTGCCTGAATCTGGAATAGCTCGAGAACCCGCATCGACTCGCTCGACGACGCGATGAACTGCAGCTCCTCTCCCGGCGAGGCCAGCATCACCCCCGCGGCATCGACGTCCATGGCCTCGACGCAGCGGTCGCTCAACATCGTCAGCACGTCGATGACGTCGAAGTCATCAACGAGACTGTCGGCAAGCTCGACAAGCGTCGTCACGAGCAGGGACTCCCTTGGCATCAGTCCTCCACTAGACAGAGCAATGCGGGTCGTGCACCGACGCAGCGCGACCTATAGGTCCTAATGGACGCGATGCTATTCCCGCCCGTCATCGCGGGTCCAGCTCTCGCCAGTCCCGGGTGACCGGATCGAAGAACGTGTCCCGAGCGACGATGCGACGTGCGAGTGCCGAGGGCGTGGCACTCGTCGAGAACGCGTGTGCCCGGAGCGTGGCAAGCGCGTCGCCGATGGACATCGATCCCTGGACCGCCACCATGCCGGCGGCCTGGTGGATCGCGAAGTCGAAGGTGGCCTCGTGCTCCAGCTCGGTCGCGATCATCTCCGGTGGGGCGCCAGACTGCATGGAGAGGATCGCCCGGCTCGCGACGGACGCCATCAGATAGGCATCGGACGTCTGGACGTCGGTGAGTGATCCCGATCGATCGCGATAGAGGCTGAGCGCGCCGAGCCGGGCCGCCCCGATCCGGATGGGGAACCCGAAGACCGCTCTGGCTCCGGAGGACCCCGCCAGGGGTGCAAAGGCGAGCCAGTGCGGGTCCTCGTAGGACAGGAGGTTCGGCACGCTGAGCGAGCCGTTGGTCGCGCACACGTCGAGGCATGGACCCTCCCCGACGGTCAGCTCGATCTCCATCAGCTTGGCGGACACGTCGTTGCTCGTGCACAGACGGGTGAAGGTGCCCCCTGACGACACGAGGGCGATGCCCGCTCCGCTCACGCCCACGATCTCTGCGGCGGTGGCGCAGAGGGTGCGGGGCGCTCGTCCATTCCTTCCCTGCGTCATCAGCTCGAGGATCTGGATCAGGCGCTCCGCACCGGTCTTCCGCCACTCGCCAGACGAGCCATCCCCTCGGTTCGAGTCGCTACCCCTTCCGTCGTTCACGATCGTGACCCACCTCCACGACTTGGGGCCCGCGACCATCTCCCCCTACCGGTATCCCCGGCCTTCTCCACGGCTTGCTCGGTATCGCCCTCCACCTGGTCGATCCGCCCCTCCCATTTGGGTGCCATGACGCCAGCCGACGTCCGGCGCGCTCCCGATGGTTTCGAGCGGCGTGAATGGATCGAGGAGCACAGCTCTCGTGAGTGGTCACGCGACGTCGCGGACGCTGTCGATGCTCCGGCGGCCCTGCCGGTGCCGGCGGCCCTGAACGAACGCCCCTGGAAGGCCCATCGCTACCCTCCGCTCTTCACCCTCGGCCGTCTGCCGTGCGAGAAGGAAGCTGGGTCTAGGCGCCCTCAAGGAAACAGTAGCGGTCTCGGTGACTCCCCGAGCGTTGACCTCGATGGGAGAGCGGTGACGATGACTGCCGTTTCGCGCGCTCGACACGGCGTCGATGACGCCGAGCTCGCGACGTCGGGCCCGCCACGATCGTGTTCGTCGGCATCAGACCACGCCAGCTTCGGCACGTGGTTGTCGGTCACGGCACTCAGGTGAGCGTCGCTGACGCCACGACGCTGCCCGAGGCGTTGACGAGCTGTGCACCTCGGAGCCGAGCGATGTCCACGTGGATCGTCTTCGACCATGCGCCTTGGCCCCCATGAAGGTCGAACGTTCCCGTGGCGACCGTCGAGCCATCGGCCACCTGGAGCCTGCAGACGATCGCGCCGGTGTAGCCCATGTCACCCACGTTCATGAAGACCCAGGAGGGTGATCCTCGGTACGCGACGATCTGTCCCATCACGCGACCATCCGTCGTCTCGAACGTGCCCGTGCGCAGCGAGGAGCGCTGTGGTGCCGGCAGGGTGAGCCGTGCCGGGGTCGAATGGTTCGTGGCCTCGGTGACGGCCGCCGTCGCACTGATGAGAACGAGCCCGGCGGCAACAGAGCCGAGCGCCACTCGCCGTCGACGCATCGGGATGGGCGACGCGGTCGGCGCCGCACTGGCCTGCTGCGAGAGGTGGTCGAACAGACCGGCGACGAACGCGGGGTCCGGCGCGTCGTCGCCGGGCCGCGCGGCGCGCAGCTCCACGGCGGCCCGCATGACCTCGGCGTCCTCGGCGCTGGCATCGAAGTCCCTGGGGCGCCGTCCTGCGGCGATCGCATCGAGGAACGCGAACAGTCGTCGCTGGGTCATAGCCCCACCTCCGAGGACACGTTGGCGGCCATGCGAAGGGCGCGATGCTGCAGAACCTTGGCGTTGCTGACGCTCACGCCGAGCACCTCCGCTGCCTCCTTGATCGAGCAGGCCTCGAGGAAGCGGAGCTCGAGGATGCGCCGATACCGGTCGGGCAACGCCTCGAGGATCTTGCCGGCGCGCTGTGGTGCGGCACTCACTGGCGCATCGGTGGACGGCTCGGCGAGGGAGCCGGCGTCGGCCACCTCGTCGATCGAGGTCACCGGCATCCCGAAGTGCTGGCGCCAGTGCGCAGCGAGGACGGTGTTGGCCGTAGCCAGCAGGTACGCACGAACCTCTCCCTTCGAGGACGCCATTCGAAGCGGAGGGAGGGCCGTGCGGAAGACCTCGGACGTGAGGTCCTCGGCGTCAGGCCGGTTGCCGACGCGTGCGTACATCAGGCGGTAGAGACGGTCGATGTTGTCCCGGTACACCGACTCCCAGTCGGCGTAGACGTCGGCATCTACCACGCGGAGATACCTGATCCGGCGGTCCTTCGTGGCCGGGTCAGCGCTTGGTTCGATGTCGGAGGGCTGAACGGTGGAGAGCATCTCACCTACACATAGGACGTCGGGTTACACGTGCGGCTCCCACGGTCTTGTGCGCATCGGTTCGGGGTCGTCTGACCATGCACTGACGGGGGCGCCCGGCTCCCGGTTGGTCGGGGGAGCCAACCGGGAGCCGGTGAGGCGGCACGGCCCGTGTGGGGCCATGTAGAGATAGGACCGCGGGTTACACCGAGACCGGGGCGTGCCCGCGGCGCTGGCCCGCTGGCGCCGCGCGGGCCCTGGCACGGTGAAACCGCGAGGGTGCCACAGCCCGCGTGGCGGTCCTACTCGCCTTTGTCCACCAGCGCTGGCGTGACGGCGGTACGGGGTGCGGAGCCGCTGCGCCGCGCAGCGACTCGACGGCTGCGCCCTCTGACCCCTCCCGGCGACCCCAACGCCGATGACACGAGCACCCGGTCAGCGCGATGCCGTGTGATCGGCCGCACGGCGATCGGCGAGCGGGGTGCGTCCTCTGGCCGATGTAACCCGCGTCCGTATCTGGCATCGGAAGCAACACGAGGCAACGAAGGAGTTCCCATGCACGATCCCAGCTACGAGCACTCGACACGGCGGACACCACGGTCAAGCGTGGACCGTCGCGCCATCAGCCTGGTCGGCGACCTTCTCTTGAAGGGCGTGTGGCTCGAGCGCCGACTCACGAGGACGCTGACGCCGAGGAGCCTCGCGCACGAGGCGTCGTCGCTGCGAGCGCCACCGGGGCGCGGGGTGCTCACCGGCGTCATGCGGTACGGGCCCGTGCGAAAGGAGGGCACGTGAGGCGGCCCCGCAGACTGGTCACCGGACTCGGACTGTCCGCGGCGGCTGTCGTGGGTGGGGTGGCGCTCGTCACCACCAAGGGCTCGACGACCGCGTCAACGGCCCGCAGGACCGCTCCGTCTGCCGCCGGCCCTGCCGCCTACGGGAGGGGGACCCAGGTTGGACCCTCCCTCTTTGGACCCAAGGCGGCGAACGGCTCGACGGTGCGGACGGCCACGACGAGGGTGGGCGGCATCTCGGAGACCATCCTTGTGAATCGCGACGGGCTGCCGCTCTACACGTACGGTCCCGACACGGCCACCGCCTCGATGGTGAGCGGTCAGCTCGCCGCGCTCTGGCCACCGCTGACGGCCAACGGGCTCGACGCACGCGGTGCTCCCGGCGCGCTGGCGATCGTGCCGACGGCGAACGGTCACCAGGTGACCTACAACGGTCACTTCCTCTACACGTTCGTCGAGGACCGACCAGGGATCGTGACCGGTCAGGGTGTGCAGAACTTCGCGGTCGCCACCCCGACGCTCCTGTCGATCGCCACGTCGCCCACCTCTTCGGGCGCTGCACCGACCACCGCCCCCTCCGGCGGCATCCCCGGCTACTGAGCCGACGCGACTCGGCGGCATCGAAGGACAGGTGGTGACATGGCACTCGACGGCCCCTCGGCCCTCGCAGGATCGACGCGACCCGAGTCGGTCGGGGTGCGCACCACACGTCGGGGCTGCACGAGGGAGCAGCCGGGTGGTGCGACGCACCACGCCGAACGGCGTGCAACCCGCGAGATCCGAGAACGCGAGGTCGGAACGCCTCCGGCGCCCACCGTGCCGCCCGGCCGGTCCGCGGGTCCCGGCTGGCGACCCCTGCCGACGTCTGCGCACGCCACGGCGGGGCCGATCCCCACGGCGCCCGCGGCGAACCCTCCGCATGCCAGCCGATGGATCGTGCGGCTCCTCGCAGCCTGCTGCCTGGGTCTCGTCCCGTGGACGATCGGCCTCGCGCTGCGCCTCCCGCGCAGCTACCTGGTCGGCAACTGGCCCCTCGCGTGGGCGGGGTTCGACGTCATCTTGCTGGGGTGCCTCGGTGCGACCGCGTGGGCACTCTGGCGGCGTCGGCTCGTCGCCATCCCCGCGTCGCTGATCACGGCGGCGTTGCTGTTGTGCGATGCGTGGTTCGACGTCGTCACGGCCCACGGGGGTCGATGCCTGCTGCTGAGCGTCGCCACCGCACTCGGCGCCGAGATCCCGATGGCAACGCTGCTCGGGCTGATCGCCATCCGTCTGCTGTACGGCTCGGACGTTGTGGCCCGACGGTCCACCGAGGCTCGTCCCGCTGGCTCCGCAGGGACAACGGGCCACCCACGCGCACGTGGGCTCGTTGCAGCACGGGGCTACGCGCCGAGCCTTCCCCGTGCGGAACCGGGCCGTGACGCCGCCTTCAGGACGACCTTCTCACCCGCCACGTCCCTGCGGAACGACCATCGAGAGAGCGAGGAACCATGTTGAGAGACAGCTTCGAAGGAGTCGAGTGGGTGGGTGCCACCCGATTGATCACCGGGCGACGGCTCCGCACCTTCGGAAAGGGGCGGATCTGCGCCGCGCTCGGCTGCACGACACGACTGTCCTGCTACAACCCGACGAAGCGCTGCACGAGCCACGGCGATGCTCGCTGACGTGCTCGGGTGTCAGCCGTCACGTCGCACGACGCCTCGGTCTGCTCGCCGAGCGCCTCAGCGTCGGCGTCGTCCCCGGTCACGAGCGCGATCCTCGCCTCCGAGGTCGCGACCACGTCTGGAGTTCCCTCGAGGCGTTCCAGCGCGTCGCGCTCGCCGACTGTGCCCCCCGGCGCAACACTGCCCGCGACCGAGCCGCCGACGCGGACCCCGAAGATCCCGTCGAGGATCACGGCCAGCCCGAGGTCCCCTCGCCTCGACGGATGAGGATGGCACCCGTCCTGCGCGTCCGGACGACCGCGCGCTCCGCTCCCTGCCTCCTCGTTCAGGTGCCTCGCGGTTACCCCGCGCCGATCGGCGCGCCGCCCCGGGCGCGTGCCGGCGCCCGCATCGCTTGGAAGGCGTCGGCGACGCCGGTCTCCAGGGACCGCGGCTGCCAGTCGATGAGGTTCCGCAGCCTCGTGCAGTCGAGGACGACCGCGCGCACGTCCGTCGCGCGCTCGGTCTCGTGGCGGAGTGCCACGCTGCCACCGGTGACGGTCTCGACGATCTTGTGCACGTCGTAGATCGAGTGGCCCACGCCGGTTCCCACGTTCAGCACCGGTGCGCCGCCGAGGTCCTGGAGCGCCACCACCGCCTCGGCGACGTCGCGAACGTCGACGTAGTCCCGGACCGCGTCACCGGTCCCGAAGACCACCACCGGCGCCCCGGTCGCCTCTGCGTGCAGCATCGTCGCCACGAGCCCCTGGCCACGGTCGTGGCGCTGCCGGGCGCCGTACACGTTGCCCACGCGCAACACGCGTGCCGCGGCCCCTCGCGCCGCGGCAGCACAAACCTTCTGCTCGGCGGCGAGCTTCGTCTCGGCGTAGGGCGACCGCGGTGAGCACGCCGCGTCCTCGTCCACCGGCAACGACGGAGCGTCGCCGTAGACCGCTCCCCCCGAGGACAGGTACGTCAGCCGGACCTCTCCGTCGACGTCGAGCGTGGCAAGGACCGCGTCGAGGACGAGCAGCTCGGCCGATCGCTCCGCATCGGAGGCGGCCGGCGTCGGCGCCCCGAGCGCGAAGACGACGTGCGTCGCGCCCTTGAGCGCGAGTGAGAGCGACGCTGCGTCCGTCGCGTCACCGGTCAGGATGCGGGCACCGGCCAGCATGGCCGACGTCGCTTCGTCCGGGGCACGACGCGAGAGGATCGTGACGGCGTCGTCGAGCTCGAGGGAGCACCGTGCGATCTCCGCTCCCAGCAGCCCGGTGCCGCCGAGCACGACGATGCGGCGCCCCTGGGTCGCGCGACCGCGCGGAACCCGTTCCGCGGCGCGGGGGTCCTCCACCGCCTGAGGGTACCGCGCCGCACGCCTGGCGGATTGCCCGAAGCGTCGATGCGCACACGGGTCACGGGCCGGCCGGCCGGGGCGACGTGTGCGGCAGCGGTCGCCGCCTCGGTGACGCTTTCAGCTCGTTGGGCGTCGGGCAGCGACGTGGCTGACGGGGGTGGAGTGGGCTTCCACCGACGACGGCCCGTTACCGGCAAGCGTGACGGTGACGGCTCACTCGTCCGCGTCGCCGCGACGGCGCCCTCCGCGTCGGTGGCGCGCCGCGCCCGACGAGCGATCGGACGACAGGGCAGGTCTAGTGGAGGGCGAGCTCGTCGATCATGCGCAGGTACGCGTCTCGGAAGTGGTCGGTTCGATACTGATCGGCGACGATCGCGCGACCCTTGGCGCCCGCTGCGGCCCACGCCGCGCGATCCATCCGGAGCACCCGATGCAGGCCGGCGACCAGCGAGGCCATGTCGCGCTCCTCGACCAGCCATCCGTTCTCCCCGTCACGGATGAGCTCGGGGATGCCGAACACGGCAACCGAGAGCACCGGGCACTCGAACAGCATCGCCTCGAGCATCGACCTCGGCAGCGACTCGACGTCGGAGGCGGAGACCAGCACGTCGGCGGCCCGGTACCAGTCCCAGATGTCGGGCGTGATCGGTACGAACCGGATGCGGTTCGCCAGGTGCGCGGGCACCGCCCGGTGGAGGGCTTCGCTGAGCGGGCACGGGTGGTCGCCGACGAGGACCAGCATCGCGGTCGGGTGGGCGTCGGCCACGTGGCGGAACGCCTCCATGATGAAGCCCTGCGACTTGCGGTCCTCGAAGACCCCCACGCACAGCAGCACGACCGCGTCCTCCGGGAGCTCGTAGGCCGTCCGCAGCCCCGTGCGCGTTGCCTTCGTGCAGTGCTCGTCGATCGCCGCCACGTCGACCGCGTAGTTCAGCGTCACCGCCCGCTCGGGCGCCGCCGTGAACCGCTGGTAGAGGCGTCGCGTCGCACCGGCCTCGAACACGAGCCGAGAGGACCCGAGCAGCGCGGCCTCGATCCGACCTCGCACGTACGCGGAGACCGGTGTGCCGACCGAGTTGCGATCGATCCAGTCGGCGACCTCCATGCTCTCGTGGAGCGCCCAGATCGTCGGGATCCCGACCCGCTGCGCCGCGTCCGCCGCCGCGAACTGGCCCAGCGTGTTGAGGAGCACCACACCGCAGCCCGACCCGACGATGAGGTGCTGCAGCTGGCGGATGTGACCCTCGTACGAGGCGATGTCGTGGTCCCAGCCGCGACCACTGATGACGACGTCGATCCCCATGGACTCGAGCTCGGGTCCGAGCACGCCGCCGACCGGGGTCATCAGCACGCAGCGGTTGAGGCTGGGGTGGAGCTCTCGGAGCAGGTCCTGCAGGTAGAGCTGTCCACCGCCGAGGGAGACGCTGTGGGTGAAGACGAGGACGCTCCGCGGTTCGTGGCGGCGGTGGCGCGGCGCGAGCGTGATCGAGTCGTGGTTGAGGCCGCTCAGGCGCTCCCCGTACTCTCGCTCCTCGACCGTCGGCTCGTGCGCGCGGAAGGTGACCGACACGGTGCCGAGCACCGCGCTGCTGCCGTCGAGATCGGTCGCGGTGACCGAGACCGTGCGTGCGCCCGGGCGCTCGACGTCGACGATGCCCCGGAACTCGAAGCCGCAGAGCGGGCCGATGCCGGCCTCCTCGGACTCCACGTCGAGCCGGCTGACCCCGAGCCTCGCGAGCCCGAGCACCGCGCCGTCACACTCCACCTCGACGGAGTTGATCGTCCGAGGCGTCTGCGCCCATCCGATGACCACGAGCAGCTCGCCCGAGATGCACGCGTCGTCCTTCGGCGTGTCCACGTTGCCGAGGATGCCGTGACCCCGGAGCGGGTAGACGTTGTGCGCGAGGCAGGCCCAGTCCTCAAGGCCATCGTCGGCGAACCGCGCCAGGAGCTTGACGCCCGCGTCACCGGGCGGGAGCGGCCGGAGGTCCACGAACGCCCGCCAGCCGCAGTCCGACGCGACGTCTTCTTCTTGGAGGCCCACCGGGACGTCGGGTCGCTCGATGCCGAGCTCCGCTTCGGCGAACACCTCGTCGTTGATGACGACCCGCACCGACGTGGCTCGCTCCTTGCCACGCAGCGCCCACCCACCGAGCTCCACCTCGCCCCGCTGGATCGTCGACCCGAGCTCGGGTCGGTCGATCGCCCCGCGCGGCACGGCCGGGACTTCCTCTACGGGCGCGACCTCGGGCTTCGCGAATCGCGCGCGCAGGCGTCGACGAAGACTCCTGAGGATCCTCCGCGGCGTCAGCCGTTGCAGCGTCTGTGACATGGAGCGAGTGTCGGCCACCGCAGGTTCGTTGATCGAGCAAGGAGCCCGATGCACAGCCACGGCGCCGTCTGCGCGCGAGTGTATCGTCGGCAGGCGATCCCGAGAGAGGGCGACGGCCTCGATGCACGTCATCGACATCTGGCAGAGCGAGCCCCGTGGGCGGCGCCGGAGCATGGGACGACGCGACATCTGGCCCCGTGTCGGCACGCGCACGGGGCTCGGCGCAGGAACCGGCTAGGTCGGCCCTCGTGGACGACGTGGAGGTTCCCAGCGGCGAGCGGTTCGTGCCCGAGGCGATGGGCGGGCAGCTGATCGAGGCCGAGCACCACGCCCGGTACCGCCACGCCGCGCAGCTCGTCGGGGGTCGGTGGGTGCTCGACGCCGGCTGCGGCGTCGGCTGGGGCAGCGCGTTGCTCGCCGCTGCGGGCGCGGCGAGCGTGACGGGACTCGACATCGATCCTGACGCGCTCTCGAACGCTCGCGCGCGCACCGACGCGGCGGTCTTCGTGCGCGGCGATCTCGCCGACCTCCCGTTCGCGGACGCGAGCTTCGACGTGGTGGTGTGCTACGAGGCGATCGAGCACGTCGCCCAGCCCCTCCTCGCCCTGGATGAGCTTCGCCGTGTGCTCACCCCGGCCGGCGTGCTCACGATCTCCTCGCCGAACCCTGACGTCTACCCGGCGGGCAACCCGTTCCACGTGCACGAGTTCACGCCCGATGAGCTGCGACGAGAGCTCTCCCACCGATTCCCGAATATCGCAGCGTTCCAGCAGCACACGATGCTCGCCTCGGTGGTGGTGCCCGAAGCCCACGACCCCGACGCGTCGTGCGCGACCACCACGCTCGCCGACCTCACGATCACAGCGGCCGCCTACTCGGTGTTCGACGCGAGCGGCGTGGCGCCCTGCCCGGTGGCAGCGCAGGCCGTCCTCGTCTCCGGACAGCAGTTCACCGGGCTCGTCGCGCTCGCCGAGACCTATCGCACGGCGCTCGATGCTGGTGGCGATCCAGGTGCGGAGAGCGACGGAGCGGTCGCCGATCGGCTCTTGCGCTTGGAGCGGGATCACTATCGGGCGGAGCTCGACCAGGCCCTGCTGCTCCTGCTGGACGCCGAGCAGGAGCTCGCACGGAGGCAGCGCGAGCCAACGACGTGACGCGCCTGCGCTTCGTCTCTGCGATCGGCGGCAGCGCGTTCATGGAGGAGCTCTTGGAGGTCGTCGCCGATGAGGTCAGGGCGCTCGGCGTCGACGTGACCGCGAGTCGGGGTGCCTTCCCGCAGGACGACGGCGACGACGTCTTCGTCGTGGTGCCGCACGAGTACTTCGTCCTCACTCCCCCAGAGGAGCTTCCCGGCCGCGAGGTGCTCGATCGCACGGTCGCGTTCTGCGTGGAGCACCCCGGGAACGCAACCTTCGAGGTCTCTGCGCGTTGGGCCGCCCAGCTGGGCGGCGCCGTCGACATCAACCGTGACGGCGCCGACGAGCTCGCACGGCGCGGCGTCCCCGTCGTGCGGTTCCGCCTCGGCTACTCCAGACGATGGGACCGCTGGCAGGGCGACCTCGGGCGCCCCCGGCCCTGCGACGTGACCTACCTCGGCACGACCGACGACCGGCGCGACTTCCTTCTCGGCAACCAGGCACGGTGGCTGAGCGAGTTCCGCACGGCGCTGCTCATCCCGCCGCACGAGCAGATGACGAGGCCGCGGCCCGACTTCCTCATGGGATCGGAGAAGCACGAGCACCTGGCTTCCTCCAAGATCCTCCTCAACCTGCACCGCGGAGCGTCGACCTCCCTCGAGTGGGTGCGGGTGCTCGAGGCGATGTGCAACGGCTGCGTCGTGGTCTCCGAGCAGAGCACCGACTTCGAGCCCCTCGTCCCTGGCGTACACCTCGCGTTCGCACGCGAGCAGGCGGTGGTTCCCGTGGCGGCGTCGCTGCTGCGAACACCCGATCGCCTGCGCGAGCTCCAGACCGAGGCCTACGAGTTCCTCAAGGCAGAGCTCTCCATGGCGGGATCGTCGGCGCAGCTCGTCGAGCTCGCCGAGTCCCTGCTCGGTCACGGCCCCTCGCCTGTGGCGGTCTCCGCGGCGCCGATCGCGTCGCCCGAGCCGATGCCGGTGGTCCCCGAGCCACGGGTCAAGCCCTCCGGGCTGCCGGAGCCCACGCCGTGGATCACCCAGGTGCCGCCCGCGGTGCGCGCGGAGATCGCCCGCACCCACGCACGGGCCCTCCGGTCATGCGCCGTCGAGATCGCCGAGCGACCGCTCCGTGGCGACGCCGCGGTCTCGATCGACGCCATCGTCTCTCGGGGCCGCGACGACGGCGGTCTCGCGAGGGCGCTCCGCGGCCTCGACGGCCAGGAGGTTGCGACGCGGGTCCTGGTCGGGACGGCCAGCGTGGGCGGTGACGGGCTCGGCGTTGCGCACGCGCGGATTCGGAACGCCCTCCTCGCGCAGGTGCGCGCTCCGCACGTCCTCGTCATCCAACCGCATCAGGAGCTCTTCCCCGGGGCGCTCCAGAAGCTGCTCGACCCGCTCGACCGCGATCCGACGGTGGCGGCCACCTACGGCATGATGTTCGACCCGACGTCCGGATCGCTGTGGAACGCGCTCCCCGTCGAACCCGAGCGGCTCGCCCGACGCGCCTACCTCCACGCGCCCGTGCTGGTGCGGTCCGAGGTGCTCGACGCGCTCGACGGCTTCGACGAGGACCCCTCCCTCATCTCCTACGAGGATCAGGACTTCTGGCTCCGGTTCGTCTCGGCGGGGTTCTGCGCCGAGCTGGTCGCAGAGATCGTCGGCATCGGACCGCACACCGCGGCCAACGTCTTCACGCCGAGCACCTGGATGCCCGAGGCAACCGCCGAGACCCTGGCCGGCGCCGCCGGCCGGCTGGGGTCAGGGGCGGGCTGACCACCCGCGCGCACCTCTCAGGCGACCCGGGTCAGCGCCTCTGCGGAGGTCGCCGGATAGCCGAGCCCGACGGTGAGCGCCTCGAGCTCCGGTGTCCAGAGCGCGCGCAGGCGGCCCTCGAACTCGCGACGCCACCGTCCAACGGCGTCGCCGAGGCTCTCGGTCGTCCGATGCCCCTCGTAGTGCTCGCGACGGCCGGCGGACGCCGACTGCATGAGCCGAACCTCTGCATCGGTCGCCGAGAAGCCCGTCCGGCGCAGGGCACGCCGGAGCGTCGCGAACTGATCGTTCACGAGGTCCTCGTAGCGCACGACCACGCTGCCCGGGCGCTGCACCCGCTCGAAGAGCAGCCGAAGCTCTGCGGTGAAGCGGTCGACGATGGCACGGGGTGCGTCCCCACCCGTGTGGCTCAGCACGGTGCGTCCGCTGTCAAGGAAGGCGAGGATCGACAGCAGCATGTCGCGCGGATCCCTGATCGACACGATCTCGGCGTGGGTCGGGCACACCTCGCGCAGGACGTCGGCGAGGAGGCCGGGGAACTGCTTCTCCGCGAACGCGGTCGCTCCCGGCTTCCCGACAAAGCTGGCGCACGCTTGGTAGAAGTCACCGAGCGCCGAGATGCAGAAGTCCGCGAGGCGCTGGGTGTACTCCGAGCTCATCCACGTCATCTCCTCCGTCGGGAGCTGTCCGTAGAACGGAATGGGACGCACCACCTCGAGCTCCGAGAGCTGGTCGTACCAGCTGACGGGCGCGACCACCGGTCCGGGCTCTCCGGCGACCTTGGCCATCTGCATCCAGTAGGTCGCGCCCCGCGTCTCATAGGGGTGCTGGGAGTGCACGACGATCGACGGGTGGCCGCTCAGGAGTTCCATGAGCAGCGTGGTGCCGGACCGCCCGAGGCAGGTCACCATGAGCGGTCGAAGGCGTGGCGGCGTCGTCGCCGCCAGCGTCGTGCGGGTCCCGCTGAGCGACGCGATGCAACGTCGCTCCCCGCCGCGCAGGACCGCGCGCACCTCGAGCTCAAAGGTCTCCGGCAGGCCCAGCGTTCCCACGCCGGTGGAGAAGCCCGACCGTGCCGCCCACGCGAGGTCCGCGAACGCGGGGATCGCTGCGATGTCGGGGCGCACCCCCAGCTCGACGCTGCGCAGGACGGTGTCGCGGTACACGACCTCCACGGAGGTGCACGGACCCTCGCCATCGAGCACCCATCCGTTGAGATGGATGGCGTGCCCGCGGCCGCTCCACCCGGCCTCGGGGGTGTCCACCGCGGCATGGACCGCCGACGTGCCCGTGTGGCAACGGACCTCGGTGATCTGGAGCATCCGGGAGTTGAAGTTACCGAGTCACGCCGACGTCCCCGGGGATCGAACGTGCGTCACGAGCGCCAACGACGCCAGGCGTCGTGCCGAGTGCCCGGCGCCCGCCGCCCCTACGTGGCCGTGGTCCCGAACCACCGGCGATCGGTGTCCCGGGCGTTCGTCGAGGCGCCCGAGGTGATCACAGCTCATCCGGCGCGTCCGGCGCCTCCAGTCCAGCCGCTCGAGCCAGCGGCTTGATGGTCTCTGCCAATCCGTGTGCCTCGAGCACCTCGGACTGCTCTGCGAGGAAGCGATCTGCTGCGCGTCGCAACGACGACCGCAGCGAGCTCGCGACGATCACCTCCGCCAATCGGCTGAGGTGTTGCAGGCTGATGAGGACGTCGGGAACCTGACCCTCGGGCAGTCCGCGCTCCACGAACGTCGACCAGACGCGCTCTCGGAAGAGCAGCGTGAACCGAGCCGCGACCTGATCCATGAGCTCCTTCAGCACCTGGAACTCGTCGAGGGTCTCGGACAGGGGCACCCCCAGCTCCGCGAGCTGGGTACCAACGTCGAGCGTCGTGGGATCGTCGATGATGATGGTGTCGCCCTCGAACCGCAGCAGGCCTAGCTCGAAGGCGCGCCGTGCGAGCTCGACGGGGAGGTTCCCGCCGGGCAGACGGGCTGCCAGCTCGCCGGGCGTGAGGACGAGTGGCTCGGGGGTCCCCCACGTGGCCGCCACCTGCGCCTCCAACCCGAGGACCTCGTCCAGGCCGCGACCCTGACGCCAGGCGTCGAGCAGCCGGCTGATCCCGGCGAGCGAGAAGCCGTCGGCCTGCAGCTGGGAGATCAATCGCAGGCGCATGAGGTGCTGGGGGCCGTAGTAGCCGACCCGGCCCTCACGCCGAGGCCCTGGGAGGAGGCCCTTTGCCTGGTACAGCCGGATGGTCGAGGTCGGGGTTCCCGTTCGCTGCGCGAGCTCGTCGATGGTGCTCTCGTCGGGGGCCACGGCCACGCCATCGCTGTCTAGTACATCTACTTGCCTAGTATTCACTCTCATAGTATATGCTAGCGATATGGCAGCGACACGGCCCGGCGGTGACGCGGCGAGCGTGCCGCGCGACGTCCTCGTCACGTCGTCGAGCCGACCGGGCTCGACCCCACCGACCTCGACACCGGACGGACGGTGGTTCTGGGACGGCGAGGGGTGGATCGAGGCGCGTCCCCGCACCCGGTGGCCCGCGTCCTCGAGGCCCCCGCTCTTCGGCTGGCTCGCGTCGATCGTCGCGCTCTGGCTTCTCACCTGGTGCCACCCCTACCCCTGGTCGGCGACGCAGATCGACCTCAGCATCGCGGTCTTCGCCCTCGCCAGCCTCAGCACGCTCGTCTTCGGCGGCGTGCTCGCCACGCACGGACACGAGCGGCTGATCCGGAGGGCCGCGTTCGTCGGGGTCGTCGTCCTCTGCGCCAGCTCCATCCTGGCCATCGGCATCGCCGCCGCGGTGAGCGTCGGCATCGTGGAGCTCGTTCCGGCGATCGCCGCGACCATGCTGTTCGGGTCCATCGTCATCATCGCGCTGGGTGCCGTCGGGTTCTCGTACCTCGCGCTCCTTCTGTGGTCTGGAGCGAAGCTCGCGGCGCACCTTCCCCCACGACGTCACCGAGCGACGTGAGCTGTCGACCAGCGAACGATCAACGTCCTGACAGCGGCCGACACGAGCGTGCGGACGTCGCCCTCACGCGGATCCGCACCGCATCGAAGACACCGTGGCAGCGCTTCGCCGAAGGGGTGTGCCGGCGCGCCTTCTCCTCGCCCGAAGCCCTCGCCTACGAGCTGACGATCGCCCCGGCCCTGGCGGCCGTCGTCGTCCCGTGCCTCCTCCCACTCATCTCCGGACGTCGCGTCCTCGACGTCGGCTGCGGCGGGGGCGCCATCGCCTCTCAGATCGCGACGGACCGGCAGGTCGGAGTCGTAGGGATCGATCCGTCGACCTCCCAGATCCGACGGTTTGCTCGACGGTCTCGCACCCTGCCAGCCGTCGCCGGGATCCAGGCGCGGGCGGAGCACCTGCACTTTCGAGATGCGTCGTTCGACACGGTCATCTCGTCGTGTGCCTGGAAGCACTGGTCGTCGCCCGGCTTGGGTATCGCCGAGTGCGTCCGAGTGCTGCGGCCCGGGGGCACGTTGCTGGTCGTCGAGGTCGATGGCTCGACCACGCCCGCGGGGTTCTGGCGGTTCGCCCAGACGAGCCGGATCCCCCTCGGGATGCGGCGTGCGTACGTGCGCTTCTCGATGCGGACCGTCGTGGGGGTCGCCCCCGATGCGACCACGCTCGAGCGGAGCTTCGACGCTGCGGCACCGCTCCGTCCGTCGATCGGAAGGATCAAGGACCTGCCGTTCCTGATCGCGATCGTGACGCTGCCCGTGTCCGCATCGCGAGCGCGGTCGTCGCCGGCGTTCGCAGCAGCGAGCCGGCCAGGCTGAGGCGTCAGCGAACGAGTCGGCCGAGCTCGCCCGTCAGTCGCCGAGCGGGTCAGCGCGGTGGTCGGTCGGGCGGGCGTCCGGCGCCGCCGCCTCGAGTTCGCCGAGCACGTCGGGAAGGCCGACGTCGAGCATCTTCTTCCGGACCGCGCCGAGGAGCCTGGCCATGAAGAAGCCACCCGGGCCGGTGAACCCGGTGTGCTCGAAGGTGAACCGGGTGCCGTCGAGTCGCGGCTCGATCCGGTAGGTGACGAGGGTGACCTTGCCGGTCTCCTCGCCTTGCCAGGTGTACTGCAGGAGGTGGGGCTCGTCGACCTGGAGGACCGTGCAGTACACGACGCCCTTCCATCCAGGGAGCGGCTTGGCGACGATCTGGAACGTGGTCCCTGCGACGGGGAGGAACCCGGTGGGTCGCCCCCCTCGCCCGGTGACCGTCCAGCGCGCGACCAGCTCCGGATCGGTCACGGCCCGCCAGACCGTCTCGGGCGGCTGCGGGTAGTCCCGGACGATTCTGATGGTGGCCATCCGGCGGCTCCTTCCGAGCTACAGAGACGCGGCCATCTTGTCGCCCGAGGGGCACTCGCGCCCGCCGATCGAGCGTTCGGTCGATCAACGAGGCGTCCCGAGGACGGGGAGGCGAAGGGGACGTCGCATCGCTGAGCACACCGAGGCTCCAGAGCGCACGTCGAGGCGTGCGGTCGCGCCGCGCAGCGCCCGCTCGGTGCGTCGAGCGCTTGGCCGGGCGACCGGGGCGTCTCGAGCGCAATGGCTCCGGCGGCGCTGGCATCGCGAGCGGCGAACCGCGGTCATCCGGCGAGCACGGCGTCCAGCTTGGTGAATGCCTCGCGCCACCCTCCCTCGGTTGGGGACACGTGGGTCTCGGGGAGCCACTGGCGGATCTCGAGTCGCGTCCGGCCGTCGGCCTCGTCGTGGAACTCGACGCGCATCCTCGTCTCGAACGGCTCGAAGCCACCCGGCAGCTCCCCGGTGATGCGCATCACGCCGTCGAGCAGCTCGCCGTCGACGACGTCGGTGAGGTCGATTCGGCCGTGCGTCCAGACGCCTGGCTGACCCGGAAAGACCTCCGACCACCGCAGGTGACCACCGGGGCGAACGTCGAACTCGACCTCGTCGCGCGGCAGTGCGTTGCCGATCGGGCCCCACCACGCCGCGAACTGGTCAGGGTCCGTGAACGCCTCGTAGACGCGCGCACGCGGTGCGTTGACGACGTGGGTCACGGTGAGCTGTGGGGCTGTCGTGGTCATGGCTTCCCTCTCCTCGTCTCGGCTTCAGGTCTCGGTTGCGGTCGGCGCCGCGTCGCTGCGTCGGGCGAGGTGGTCGTCGAGCCGCTCGAATCTCTCGGCCCAGCGTCGCTCGCACTGCGAGAGCCACGCCGCCGTGCTGGCGAGCGACGTCGGGGAGAGTCGAGCTCGCCGCCACCGGCCGTGCTGGCTCCGGGTGATGATCGAGGCGCGCTCGAGCACCTTGAGGTGCCGGGAGATCGCCGGGAGGCTGATGGAGAAGGGGGCGGCGAGCTCCGTCACCGTCGCCTCGCCGACGGCCAGCTGCTCGACGATGCCTCGTCGGGTGGCGTCGGCGAGCGCACCGAAGAGCAGGTCGAGGTCCTCGCTCGTCCGCGCACCCTCGACACTTAACATGATGGTTAAGCATATCGCCACCTGGGTCCTGCCGCACGCCGCCCTCCTCTGGGCCCCCTCGGCTCGCCAGCGACGGCTGACCACCCGATCGGAGCGATGCCGCGTCCATGGGCCGCCTTCGACGCGGGGCGGTGCGCTCAGGTGCTGGCGCTCGTGCCTAGCGGTTCACAAAGGCCAGGTAGTCGTGCACGGATCGCACCGCCGCAGAGCCTTCTCCCACCGCGGCCGCGACTCGCTTGGTCGATGCCGATCGGAGGTCGCCCACCGCGAACAGCCCGGGCTGGCTCGTCTCGAAGGAGAGCGGCCGCCTCCCGAGCTCGGCCCAACGTGCGTCCAGCGCCTGCTCGGCGAGCGCCCGGTCCGTGAGCACGAACCCTCGGTCATCGAGCGAGGCGAGTCCCGACAGCCACCCCGACTGGGGGTCCGCCCCGATGAACGAGAAGAGGGCGGCGCACGGCTGCTCTGTCTCGCCGTCCGGCCCGCGGAGGCGCAGCGCGGTCAGACGATCGGTGCCGGTAAGGGCGACGACACTGGTTCCCGTGAGGATCGTGATGCGCGGATGTCGCTCGAGTCGGTCCGCCAGGTACGCCGACATGCCCGCGTGCAGCGCCGCCCCGCGAATCACGACCGTCGTCCCGCAGCCCTGCTCCGCCAGGAACATCGCTGCCTGGCCCGCCGAGTTGCCGCCGCCGACGACGACGACGGGGCTCCGTCCGCAGAAGCGCGCCTCCAGCTCGGTCGCCGCGTAGAAGACGCCCTTCGACTCGAACTCGGTGAGTCGCGCCACGTCGAGTCGCCGGTAGTGCGCCCCCGACGCGGCGATCACGGCCCTGCCCATCACGGTGGTGCCGTCCGAGAGCTCCACCACCAGGTGCCCCGCGTCCTCACGAAGCGCGACGGCCGTGCACGGCACGCTCAGCTGGGCGCCGAACTTCTCGGCCTGGACGACGCCGCGCTGGGTGAGGTCGGCGCCGGAGACGCCCGTCGGAAAGCCGAAGTAGTTCTCGATCCTCGAGCTCGTGCCGGCCTGGCCGCCCGGTGAGACCGCCTCCACGCCGAGCGTCCGCAGCCCCTCGGAGCCTCCGTAGACCGCTGCGGCGAGGCCGGCGGGGCCCCCTCCGACGATGACCAGGTCGAAGCACCGCTCCGGCAGCCGATCCAGCGTGAGGCCGAGGTGCTCGGCCAGGGCCCCCGGGGTGACGCGGCGGAGCACCGTCCCTGCGGCGATGGCCACCGGGAGCTCGTCGGGCGCTACGTGGAACGCCCGCAGCAGCTCATCGACCTGGGGATCGGCCTCGGGGTCGAGCCACTCGTGGGGGATGCGCGAGCGCGTGAGCAGCTCGCGGATCTGGGGGAGCTGCGGCGAGAAGCGCGAGCCGACGACGCGGATGGCCGCGCTGGCCCCGGTCAACAGCTCCGCGCGCCGGGCCATGAAGGTCGCCAGGATCTTGTCGCTGAGCTGCGGGTAGGCGGCGATCACGTACCGGAGCGCCTCGATCGTGACGGCGAGCACCTCCCCCGGCTCGGCGACCCTGGCCGAGACGAACACCCGCATCCCCGTGAGGAGGTTCAGCTCGCCGAGGAAGCGCCCAGGTCCGTGGGCGATGAGCAGCTTCTCGGTCCCATCGACGTCGAGGAGGATGTCGACCTTGCCGGACAGGACGACGTAGAAGTCGTAGGCCGCATCGCCCGCCCGATACAGGTAGTCGCCGGTGCTGACGCGCCGCCGGGCGCCGAGCGACTCGAGCGTCGCGAGCTCGGACGCATCCAGCGCGGGAGAGGTTGGGACGTCGGTCACGGAGCGATTCAAGCAGCGAGCAACAAAAGCTGTTCCGCACGGTCACGTCGTCGGTGGCGGGATCCGATCGGCACGGCGACGCCGAGCGCTCCCGCTCAGGAGCGGAGCGCCGCTCGTGCGGCGGTATCGTGCCGCAATCGAGGGGAGTTCCATGTCGACGCTGCCGGAGCCACCGCATCTCAACAACCATCACCGAGACACGCTCTTGCAGATCTTCCAGCATCCGGCGAGCCACAACATCGAGTGGCACGACGTCGTGTCGCTGCTCGAGGTCGTGGGCTCTGTCGAGGAGCGCCACAACGGGAAGTTCGAGGCTCGCATCGGGGACGAGGTCACGGTCCTCACGCGTCCGAGCGGCAAGGACATCGACGTCCAGCAGGTCGTCGACCTTCGTCGCATGCTGCAGAGCGCCGGCCTCGGCGCCACCGTGGACGAGTTCGAGGGCAGGGGAGCAGAGGACTGACTCGATCGCCCGAGGCGCGTTCGGGTCGACAGGCCGTCCTGCTCGCGTGCGGTGCTGGGTCGCCCGCAGCGCACGCCGCTCGTGCCGGCTGCGGGCGTGCCGGGCGGCCCACCCGCGACGGGGGCTACGCCGTCCGGACCCCATCCGACACCGCGGGCTGTGCGGCCGACAGTGGGTTCGGCATCGGCGGCGACACCTGGGTGAGCGTGTTGCGGTCGACGTGGGCGAACGGCGCAGGAGCGCCGGCGACCTCGAGGACGCTCTCGGACTCGTAGGACCAGGTGCCGTCGGCACCGATCGTCACGCGCATGCGGTAGCTGCGGGTTCGAAACGCCTGGTCGAGGAAGGGGTTCGAGAGGATCCCGCAGATGCTTGAGCCCAGCGTCGCGGTGACCTCGAAGGTCGCGGCATCGGGCGCCGCGGTCCCCGCTGCCAGGACCACCTGTCCTCTCGGTATCGCGAGCGAGTAGGTCACCGTGGTCGTGGCTGGCTCCCACAGCCAGTAGCCGACCTGGTCGTGGAAGGTCTCGATCTCGTTCGGCTTCACGATGTGGGTGTGGTACCGGAGCCCGTAGAAGAGCTGCGGTCCGTTCGTCTGCGGGTCGATCGGCTGGAGCTCGTAGCGCTCGGCGTAGGGCTCCGACTTCGAACCGCTCGCCACGGGATGCGTGTCGAGGCCCTGGCCTTCCCAAACGCCGGCCATGGGCGCCAGGGGTCCAAGGTTGGCCAGCGTGTCGGGATCCGGGCTGGGCTCGGTGAAGATGTCCGATCCGTACATCGCGTCATCCTCTCGCAGCGGTGCCGTCCGCGTCCGACGACGTCGTCGCGGCGCCCTGGGCGGCCGTGCCGGAGGGGAGCCAGAGCTCCTTCAGCACGATCTGGATCGTCGCCGCGCCGGGAACGGACAGGAGCACGCCGACGAAGCCCCCGAAGAGCCCCCCGACCCACGCACCGACCGCGGCGCCGACGAGCACGGCCATGAAGACGGTGAGCGGATTGAGCCGCACGGTCCTGCTCATCACCAGGGGGTTGAGCAGGTGGTTCTCGATCTGGGTGTAGGCGATGAACACGATGGCGGTCACCACGCCTGCAGAGAACGAGTGGCCGAGCGCGAACAACACGGTCGGTATCCCCGCCAGGGCGCCGCCGATCGACGGGAGGAAGTCGACCAGCGCCACCCACAGTCCCCACAGCAGCGCGAACGGCACCGACAGCACCGTCAGGGTGACGAACACCACGACACCCGCGACGATCGAGGTCAGGACGTTGCCGAGGACGTAGCCGGAGGCCGAGCGGCTCACCTCGGCACCGATGCGGCGCAGACGCTCGGCTCGCGCCGGCGCGATGGCGCCGAGGAGGAACGCCCCCATCTTCGGCGCCTCCAGCAGCAGCAGCACGACGAAGGCGAACATCGTGAGGAGTCCCAGCACGACGGAGATCGCTCCCTTGCCGAGCGCGAACGCCGGACGGCTCAGCCCCTGCGCCAGCGTCACGAGCTTGGACGAGTTCTTCTGGAACCACGTCTCGATGTGGTACTTGCGCAGGACGTGGCCGATCCAGCCCTTCCCATGCTGGGCCTTGTCGACGTACCCAGGCAGCGAGTTGGCGAGGTGGGAGATGCCGTTCACGAGGGGGTAGCCGAACGCGACCGCGAGCCCGAAGAAGATCACCACCGCCCACAGGGCCACGATCGCCACGGCGTAGCCCCTCCGCTTGACCCCCCACCGCTGGAGCGCGTTCACCTGCGGGTTGAGGACCATGGCGAGGAACCCGCCCACGAGCATGAGGAGCACGACGTCGCGAAGGCGGTACAGGAGCTTGCCGAGCAGGTACGCCGACGCGGCGGTGAGGACGAGGGCGACGATCGACCGCATGGGCACCTGATTGCCTTCTGCGCGTGCCAGCACCCGCTCGATGCGTGCGCCGATCGTCGTCCCGTCTCGATCGGATGCGTCCGCCACGCCCGCCAACTCTCTGCCGTCGCCCAGTCCGGCAACGGTATCGGAGGCCGAACGCGTCCGGCCGAAGAGGTGACGCCGACGCGCTCAGGACCCGCACGTGTCGCGTGGCCACCCCTGGTGACCGCCCATTGTGCGGGGACCCCCTCGGCGCGTAACTGCATCGTCCATCCCGTGCCGATGCGGAGGGTGCGACCTACCCCGGTACCATCCCACCCAGCGCGACACGGGGGTTGGTCGAATCAACGCTGCAACGCTCCGCTCGCTCGTTCTGGTGGCGTTGCCGGCAACGCTCGCCACCATCGTGGTACTGACGTGCGCCTCGGCGCCGCCGGCCTCCGCACGGATGGCCGACCGATCGATCCACCAACCAGCGAAGAGCCCGGCTGCTCCCTCGACACCGGCGTCGCCGCGCACGGGCGCCGCCCCCGCCAACATCGAGTACGACCCGATGGGCTATGGGACGTACAACCAAGCCGCCTTGACCAACCCGAACATCGGCGCGGTGGACATCAATCTGAACTGGTACGCCGTGGAGCCGCAGCCGGGCGTCTTCAACTTTGCGCCCGCGGATCAGGAGATCGCTGCCTGGGTCAAGCAAGGCAAGAAGGTCACCCTGGAGCTGCGGTTCCAGCACGAGACGAACGTGCCCGCCGCCAGCTGCGCGAGTGACGGCTGGTTGCCATCCTGGGTGGCCGCCAGCGTCCCCACGCTCTGTGAGCAAAGAAGTCGGTCGGTCGGCTTCGTCATTCCCGACTACTTCGATCACGTCTTCCAAGCGGACTGGCGTGCGTACGTGGCGGCCGTCGCCAGCCACTATGCCAACAGCCCCTATAAGGGCGACGTCACGTACGCGAGGGTCGCGCTCGGTCTCGGCGCCGAGTCCTTCCCACTCGAACCGTGCTACAAGCCCGTCGTGCAACGCTGCGACGTCACGGCCTACAAGGCGGCGATACGGCAACTGCAGGGCTGGGGGTACGCGGCCGCCTCCTGGCTGCAGTGGCAGGAGCGCCTGCTCGCCTACTACCGGGCCGAGCTTGCCTTCACCACCGTCATCTATCCCATCAACCAGATGCTGTACCCGACCACGAGTCGATTGAACAGCAACCCCGCGACGGGCGATCCGATCCAGGTGGACGTCGCCCGCTGGGCCGCTGCCCACGGCATCGGGATTGGACAGGAAGGACTGCACGGCCCCTATGCCGACGACTACGCGAGGTTCAATGAGATCGTCGCCTATGTCCAGCGACGCTTTCCCCGGACCTACATCCAGTTCCAGACGGTGGCCGAGGTCTCCAACAAGGGCACCTCGGCTTGCAGCGCCGCCTGCCTTGTCCAGCGGGACGTCCAGGCAGCGGAGCACTATCACGCGAGGAGCATCGAGTGGTACGCAACGGATGACACGAATCCGTCGTTCCAGCCCTACCTCGCGCAGTGGCAGCAGGACGTGAACAAGTAGTGCAGCCGATCGGCCGCCTGCCGTGCGCACCGGCCATGGTGAAGCGGCCGTGAACCGAGCGTGCCGGCGGCTCATGCGCAAGGCCCTGCACCGAGCTGCTTCGCCGGGGCTGGTCCGAGTCATTGCGTCCGCGACGCCATCGACCTGACCGGTGTCGCTGAGATCCCTGCCTGGGGCTTGGTCGCGACCCGATCGGACGGCGGACACCATGACCGCGACACGTCGGTGCACCGACGTCGGCGCCGCTCAGTAGCACTGCTCCCGCGACGAGTTCATGTTCGTAACGTCGATCTGGACCGTCACCGAGGAGGTGTGACCGGGGGTGACGGTGACCTGACACAGCTCGCCGTAGCTCGTGTGGGTGCCGACAGCGGCCACCACGTCATCGACGTTCCATTGCCCCGGAGCGAGGGACACCTGGAATCGGCCAGAGGGTCCGACGTGGATGGTCTTCGTGCTGCCCCCGGTGCTCGAGAGCGAGAGGTCCACCTCGGCGGAGGCGAGCTTCGGCTGCGGGGCCGACGCAGGGTCGCTGACGAGCACGATGGCGCCCGTGACGGTGCCCGTACTCGGGCCTCCACCGTGAAGGAGCGCGAACGCGCCTACCCCGATGAGCACGGCGACAACCGCCGCGACGGCGAGGACCAGCGACTTGCGCTTTGCCCTTGACGGACGCTGAGGCTCGGGACGCAAGGTCGGCGTCATCGGCGGATCCGACGCACTTGGCACCTCAGCCACGTCGCGACGTTAGACCCGACGACCTTCGTGTGCGGGATTGGGATTGACCATCTCGAAGGTGCCATCGCAGTCGGGCAACTCGGGACGGCGCCGGCGCATCGACGCGGCGCTTTCGGCACGCGACGTCGGCGTGCAATGAGGTCGCACCCGACTCGGCACCAGCCCTTCTCGCTGCCCGCAATCGGTCTCGCACCGCGTCGACCGCATCGTGGGACGCGTCGTGCTCGCTGTCGTTCGGCGCGCCAAGGGAGTTCGCTCGCCCTTCCTGGCGGTGCACGTCCGGTGCGGTTGGTCGCCACTGTTGACGGGACGGCCGTCGCGCCTGGTTTAGATCCGGCCGGCTGGGGCAGAGAGCGCTCGGCTCCGTGCCGGGTGATCCTGACTTTGGGGGGTAACGTGCGCAAGGCATCTGTCTTTTCCGGTGGTTCCTCGTTCGCGCGCTCGAGGCGCGCGTGGGTCATAGCGGGGGCGATCATCTCTCTGTCGTGGAGCGCGGTGGGGGCCGTGGCCATCACGCCCGCCGGCGCGGCGGCCGCGACGCACATGGTGCCGGCGGTCCTCGCTGGTCTCCCCCTGGCAACGCCACTCGGTGCCGCGCCGAGCGGCCAACAGATCGAGATCGGCGTCTCTGTGCAGCACCCCAATCCGGCCGCCGAGCAGCGGCTGTACGCCGAGCTGTACAACCCCGCCTCACCGATCTATCGGCGGTTCCTCACGCCGGCCCAGTTCGACCGGCGCTTCGGCGTACCGACGTCCCAGCGCGCCGCCGTCGCCGGCTGGCTGCAGGGGGCCGGGCTCCATGTGCTGACGACCTCCCCGGCGGGCGACTACTTCACGGCCACGGGGTCGATCGCCCAGATGGACAGCCTGTTCCACGTGAGCATCGGCGAGTACGTCTACAGCGGGCAGCACTTCTACGCCAACGACGTGCCGCCGTCGGTGCCGAACGCACTCCCCGTCGACGCGATCGTCGGGCTCGACAACGTTCGTCGGTTCACCATCAACCCAGTCCGACAGGCCGCACCAGCCGCCGGTCACACCGCCGTCGGGCCACAAGCGGGGACCGAGAAGATCTACACCCCACAAGAGCTGTGGGGCGCCTACAACGACCCTGGTGCGGCCGCGTTGACGAAGCCGAACGGAACGAGCACCGTCAGGACGCTCGAGACGACGCACATCGACCTCGGACAGGGACAGACGATGGGCATCTTCGGTGACGGGGAGACGTCGAGCGTCGTCGCGCAGCTGCGGCTGTTCGAGTCGGCGATGGGGTTCCCGAAGGTCCGGGTTCGCACCGTCCAGACGGAGGGTGCACCCGACGCCGCGTACGGGGACAACACCCCCGCGGTCGAGTGGTACATCGACTCGCAGTCCTCCACCGGCATGGCCCCGGACGTGTCGCAGCTCGACCTGTACTTCGGGAAGTCACTCTTCGATGCGGACGTGTTCGCAGACTTCAACTTCTGGGCGAACGACCCGCATGGGCCGCGCCAGATGAACGCGAGCTTCGGCGAGTGCGAGGCCAACCCGACGAACCCGGTGACCGGGCCGCTCGGACAGCTCCCCTACGGGTCGGGGTTCGGCAACGAGCTCGAGGCGGTCGGCAATCCCGTCCTTCAGCAGGCCGCGATCGAGGGCCGGACGGTCTTCGCCGCCTCCGGTGACACCGGCTCGGGGTGCCCAGAGCTCGTCGCGCCCGGCGTCGGCGCGGGCAACGGGATCGCCGTCCAGCCCGTGCCCATGGTGAGCTACCCGTGCGCGAGCCCCTTCGTGGTGTGCGTCGGTGGCACGGTCCTGTCCTCTAGCGGGTCGACCTACCCGAAGTCGGCGCAGCGCACCGCGGAGACCTCCTGGACGAACAGCGGCGGAGGGCCGAGCTACTTCACCCCGGCGCCCGGCTACCAGGCGGGCGTCGCCAACGTCAACCAGGCCTGCGTGAGCACACCCACCGGCACCCCGTACGACCCGACGACCGCGCCGATCTGCCGCGGCGTCCCTGACGTGTCCGACCTGTCGGGCAACGTCACGGGCGACGCCTACTTCATCTACATCGACGGCGCGCCCTCGAGCCAAGGGGGCACGAGCCTCGCGAGTCCGCTCATGATGGGCCAGTGGGCGCGCATCCAGGCCGCGGCGTCCGCTGCCGTGCAGAAGCGCGGCGGGCTCGGGTTCGCGGACGAGACGATCTACCGACAGGCGTCCTCCGCGGACCGGTGCACGAGCTCGGACACGACCTCGTGCACGAAGGGCACGTACGCGAGGGACTTTCTCGACGTGACGCAGTCCGAGTTCGGCGCCGGCAACGGCGCCTACCAGCCGGGACCCGGGTGGGACTACACGAGCGGATGGGGCGCCCTCAACGTGGCGAACTTCTGCAAGGACGTGAACAAGAGGACGACCGCGACCAAGCCGTACTCGGGCACTGAGGCACCCGCGGTGACCGTGACGACGGCGACCATGAGCAGCCCCGTCGGGAACGCCACGGATCCGCTCGTCGTCACGGCGGGCAACGATCCCTCCCTCGACCTCACCCGCGCCACGCTGTCGGCCTCGGCGAGCAAGGGGATCGTGGCCACGCTGTCGGGTCCGAGCATCGGGGCGCTGCCACCGGCCGACGCAGGCAACGGTGTCAGCTTCTTCGTGGCGTGGCAGTACAACGGCGTCGTCTCCTACGCCCGCGCCAACGAGTCGCCGAGCGGGTCGTGGACGTTCACGTCCGGCAACACCGGCACCTACGGCGACTCGACCACCTACGGCTACAAGGACACCGCGAGCAGCGCCGCCACCGGATCGGTCAACACGGCCACGGGGACGATAACGATCCACGTGCCCGGCGCCGAGGTCGGCCACCCGACGCAGGGCTCGTTCCTCTTGGACCCCCAGGCGTTCGACCAGCTGAACGCCGGGACGCCGGCCGTGTGGCTCGCGCTCACCACGGACAGCTCCGACGGTCTGCGGCCGGTCTCCAAGGACCTCGGCGCGTCGGTGTCCAAGGGCCTCCAGCTCGTGGTGGCGGGGTAACGCCGGCCCACCGCGCCGCACGCCGCGCCGCACGCCAACCGGTGTGCGGCGCGGCGTGTTCGCCACCACCGGCGCCCCCGCTGCGCCGGCTCAGAAGCCCAGGCGCTCGCCGACCAGGATCGCCGTCACGCGGTCCGGAGCGACGACCCTGTTGATGATCAGCAGGTTGTTGACGCCGCTCGGCACGCCGTAGGCCTGCCGCGCCCGAAGGTCCTCGAGAGGGAAGCAGTACTCGTAGATGCGTCGCAGGCCGGCGGTGAGGTCGGGGACGACCTTCTGCGCACCGATCACGAGCACGACGTGGCCTGCACCCGAGACGATCGGGCCGAGCTGGCTGCCGCTCGCGGACGCGATCACGAGAGCGCCGTCCATCGTGACGGCGTGGGCGCTTCCCACCACCCAATCGGGCGAGGCGGCGAGCTGTCGCATCTCTCGTCGCTGCATCTCGTGGTCCATCTGGTACAGCCGGGGCCGCAGCGGCTGGTAGAGGCCGGAGCGTTCGACGTCCTCGGACACCCCGATCGACTCGAGCGTTCGAGAGGTGTTGTTGTAGACCTCCGCCCCGACGGGGAGGAGCGAGCGGACGATCTCCCTCGCTTCGGCTCCCGTCCGCACCGTGCTCGCCGACAGCCCGTTTCGCTCGAGCGCCCGCACCACCGCTCGGACCTCTGGTTCGGCCGGCAGTCGGGAGAACTCCGCTCGGGCCGCCTCGCTCGGGCCGAGGGACGGCGCGTCGTCCACCTGGTCGGGAAGCGGCGGGGGCAGCTCACTCACCACCGGTCTCCGCGAGGTGCTGGTGCACCAACGCCACGGCCATCGAGCCCTCGCCGATCGCTGCGGCACACCGCTTGATCGAGCCGCTCCTCACGTCGCCGGCGGCAAACACCCCGGCCAGGTTGGTCTCCAGGGGCAGGGGCTGGTGGCGGTGCGTCCATCCGCTCGTCTCGTCGATGATGACGTCGCCACCCGTGAGGACGTAGCCGGCACGGTCGAGCGCGAGGCCCAGCCGAGCGGCGCCCGAGGTGCGCGGGACGCCTCCGATGCAGATGAAGAGCGTGTCGACGGGAACCCGGTCGGCGCCCTCCGGCGACCGCACGACGAGCGCACGGAGCTGTCCGTCGGCCTCCATCTCGACGATCTCGGCGCTGGTCCGGACCTCGACGTTCTGGAGGCTTCTCACCTGGGTGATCAGGTACTGCGACATGGAGGCCTCGAGTGAGGCGCCTCGGACGAGGAGCGTAACCTTCGCGGCGTAGCGGGAGAAGCGGATGACGGCCTGCCCGGCGGAGTTCCCGCCGCCGACGATCGCCACGTGGCACCCGGTGCAGGTCACCGCCTCGCTCGGCCCCGCGCCGTAGTAGACGCCCGAGCCCAGCAACCCCTCGATGCCGGGCACGTCGAGGCGACGCCAGTCGACGCCCATGGCGAGCAGCATGGCCCGGGAGGACACCTCGGTGCCGTCCGAGAGTCGCGCGACGTAGCCGGCTCCCTCCCTCGCGACCTCCACGAGCGACCGGGCGAGAAGGATGTCCGCCCCGAATCGCCGAGCCTGGGCGGTCGCCCTCGTGGCGAGCTCGCTCCCACTGATCCCCTGCGGGAACCCCAGGTAGTTCTCGATCATGGACGTCGTCCCTGCCTGCCCACCGGGTGCGATGGCCTCGATGGCCACGGCTCGCAGGCCCTCGGACGCCGCGTACACGGCGGCCGCCAGACCGGCGGGGCCGGCGCCCACGATCGTGAGGTCGTACGCAGCGAGCGTCGGCGCGGACACCATGCCGAGACCCTCCGCGACGCCCTCGAGCGTCGCGGGTGCGAGGTGCGCGCCGCTCGGGAGGATGCAGACGGGCAGCTGGTCCGCCGTCGGGGTACCGGACGGCAGCAGCGCACCGAGACGCGCGACGTCGTCCACGTCGACCCACTCATAGGGGACGCCGTTGCGGCTGAGGAAGTCCCGGATGCGATACCCGTCGGTGGCGCGGCGGCCGATCAGGATGACCTGCGGCGTCGCCGGCCGCGCGTCGTAGTCGATCATCGTCATGCTCGACCGTGACGGGCTGGTCCGGGGGAGCGACCCGGGCGATCCCGGTCTCGTCGTTGCGCCGGCAAGCGACTCACCCTATGCCGGCGCGTCACGCCGTGGCTCGGCCCTCCGTCAGGCGATCCGGCTACCGGCCAGGGACCGGCGCTCCCTCGAGGCAGGCCGCGACCTCCACGAGCGCGGCCGAGACCCGCTCCGTCGATCCCGGCTGCAGGTGGTCGAAGAAGCGACGACGGACGCTCGCGAGGTGCACCGGCCACGCCGAACGCAGCTTGGCCATGCCGCGTGGGGTGAGCCTCGCGACGTTGCCTCTGGCGTCCGAGGCGCTGGCGGTCTTGGTGACGAGGCCGCGAGCGCGGAGCTCGTCCACGAGCCGGGTCACCCTGCTCGGCGACAGGTCGGTGGCCGCCGCGAGGTCCGCCATCCGCAGCTCGCGGTTGGGCGCCTCTGAGAGCATCATCAGCGTCGTGTACTCGCTCGCGGTGATGCCGGCACCCTTCACGAGGTCGTTGTCCAGCTCTCTCACCATGACCCTGACGACGCGCATGAGGGCCCGCCAGAGCGCCTCTTCAGCGCCCGTGAGCGGCTTCACGGACGCCATGTCGCGATCGTAACTTGCTTGCGCAACATCGAAGGACGGGCCCGCGGCCTCGTCACCTGGCGCGGACCGACGCGTGCGGCGGCGCAACGGCCGCCTTGGCGCGAGGCACGGCACGGTCGTGCAGGGCAGCCTCGGCGACGGGTCCGTGCCCCGAGGCGTGCGACGTCGACCCCACCGCCCGCGCTACGTCGCCGGCCGCGAGGCTGCCGGCCTCGGTCGGAGCATCGCCCACCCCGACGCCGAGACGCCGAGGGCGACCAGGACCGCGAACCCGAGCACAGTGTTCGGTGTGCTCGCGCCCTGGTCGAGCGCGATCCCGGCACCCACGATCGGCACGGAGAGTCCCGTGAACAAAACGACGAGCAGCGCGGAGGTCATGGCGAGTCGGTCCTGCGGCTCGCTCGCCTCGAGCACGATCCCGGTGGTGCCCTTGAAGACCGCGCCGGCCCCGGCGCCGATGAGCCCACCGCCGACGAGGAAGAGCGCCAAGCTCGGGCTCGAGAGCCGGACGGCGACGACGAGGCACACGAGCCCGCACAGCATCGATGCCGTCCCGATCGCCAGCACTGCGGCGGCGTGCAGGCGGGCCGTCGCCAGCTGCGACGCCACGCCGCAGGTGAAGACGATGAACAGGGTGACCCCGGCGAGCGCGTGCGAGGGGTGGCCCAACGTGGTGGCGAGGATGAGCCCCGAGAGGCCGGCGAACAGCCCGCTCGCGGCGAACGCGGACATCGTGCCCGCGGCTGCGGGCACCGGCAGTCTGGCCCGCCGCGGCGTGCGTGCGCCGCGCGCCGACGGCGTCGCACGGACGCTCGTCTCCGGTGCCGCCCCTACCGCGACGAGGGCGGAGGCACCGAGGCCGAGGAAGACGAGGTAGGGCAGGGTGAGCGGGTGGCTGGTCCACTGCGCGATGCAGCCGGCGATGAGCGGCCCGATGCCCAGCGCGCCCACGCTCACCGACGTGCCGATGGTGCGCGGGCCGACGATCGATGCGCCGGGATCCGATCGGAGGCGCAGCTCGATCAGGTAGGTGATCGCGCTTCCCGCCGCGAGACCGACGGCGACCCCGGTGACCAGGCGTCCGATCAGCAGCCCCGGCAGGGCCTGCCAGGCGGCGAGCACGCCCACCGCCGCCATCATGGCGACGACCGCACCGAGCATGACGCCGCGACGTCCGACCCGGGCGGCGATGGACCCGACGCAGAGCAGCGTGGCGATGGTGCCGACGGCGAAGATCGCGTAGATCACCGTGATCATCAGCGCGGAGAGGCCGTCGCGCAGCCGGTAGAGCCCGTAGAGCGGGCTCGGGAGCGTCGCGGACGCCATGACCACCAAGAAGGCGTAGGCCACGAACCAGAACCCGGCGCCGAAGCCGCGACGTCGCGGCGACGCCGCCGCCGTCGCGGTGCGGTCCGCGACGCCGCCGTCCTCTGCGCGGGGGGTCGCCGGCACCTCGGTCACCACACCTTCATCCCACCATCGACGACGAGGTCGACGCCCGTCACGTACGAGCTCTCGTCGGACACCAAGAAGAGCGCGGCGTTCGCGACGTCCTGCGCCTGGCCGAAGCGGCCGAGCAGGGTGCGGGCGAGCATCTGGTTGCCGAAGCCCTCGTCGGCGAGCTCGCCGCGGGTCGAGTTGGTCTCGATGAAGCCGGGCGAGATCGAGTTCGCGCGGATCCCGTGCTCACTGCCCTCGAGCGCGAGCTGCCGCGTCATCCCGATCACGGCCGCCTTGTTCGTCGTGTGGGCGAGCGACGGGAGGAGCTTGAAGCCGAGCGAGCCGTTGAGCGAGGCCATGTTCAGCACGACGCCCCGGCTGGCCGTGAGGTGGGGCCACGCGGCACGCGTGAGATAGAAGACAAGGTCGACCTCGTCCGCCCGCGCCGCTCCCCACTCCCCGTCGGTGAACGACTCGATCGGGCTGAAGTGCGACCTCGCCGCGAGGTTGTACAGCACGTCGATCCGTCCGAACTCAGCGATCGCAAGGTCGACGAGTCGGCGGCACTCCGCCGGCTCGCTCACCCGACACGGCTGCAGCGAGACCATCTCGCCGCCCTCGGCCTGCACCATTGCCACCGTCTCTACGGCTGCCTCGACGGCCACGTCGCACCCGACGATGCTCGCGCCCTCGTGCGCGAACGTCAGTGCGCTCGCGCGCCCCATGCTCCCGCCGGTGCCGGTGATGACGCAGACCTTCCCCTCCAGGCGACCCGGCACGTCAGTGCGCGCCAGCGGCGGCGGCCGCGCGCCTCTCGGCGTCCGCCACGCCGACGAGGTCCGTCACCTTGGGAACCTCGTTGAAGTACCAGTAGATGACGTCACGCGCGGGGCCGGCGAGCGCTGACGCCCAGTCCCTGAAGAGCTCCGTGACGACGGCGAGCGCGGTGGTCGGCACGGCGCCCGCATGGGCGAGGCGCTCGATGGCGGTGCGGTGCGCCACCTGTGAGCGCCCGCCGACGGCGTCGGTCACGTACAGCACGTCGTAGCCGTCCTTGAGCGCCTGCACGGTGGCGAACGTCAGGCAGATCTCGGTGTGGAGCCCGCCGATGATCAGCCGCTTGCGCCCCGTGGCCTTGACCGCGGCGGCGAAGGACGCGTCCTCGAACGCGTTCATCGACGAGCGGTCGATGGGCGCAAGGCCGTCGAGCTCGGACAGGATCGGCGGCAGGGTCGGCCCGTTGAAGCCGAACGCCACGCCGACCGTCGACAGCACGATCGGCATGTCGAACGCCTTCGCGGTCCTTGCCAGCAGGCGGACGTTGAGCTCGACGATGTCGCGCGTCGTCTCCGATCGGATCACCTCGAACATCTCGTTCTGGTAGTCGATGAGCACGAGGGCGCAGTCCTCTGCGGTCCAGACGCCCAGATCCCTCGTCGGCATGGTCCCCTCTCCCTTCCCCTGGGCACGCCCACGGTGCCGTGCAGGCTGCGGTGTGTCACCGTAGCAACAGTTAGATGCTTGGGCAAGCAATTTCTAGCCGGCTCCCGTCACCTCGGCGCGACGGCGTGACCCTGGCGCGGATCTCGAGCCAGGGGTTGGGACGCCCCGAGCGGGCTCCCGTGCGACCCCGGCCTCCCGGCCGGGGTCGACGTGGTCGAAGGCCACCGCTCGCACGCTCGACAGGTGCGCGCGCCCGGCGATCCGCATCGCCACGAGCCCGGTAGCGGTGAGAGCTCGCGACGTCGCTCGCGGCCGCGATCATGAGCAGTCCACGCGACACTTGACACACGGGGACGCCAGCCCAGATAATTGCTTCAGCAAGCAGATACTGGATGGTCCAGCGAGAGGAGGCGCCATGAGCCAGCGGATCGCCGTGGTGGCCGGCGGAGGTGGGGGGCTCGGCCGGTCGGTCGTTGTCGCACTGCACTCGAGGGACGTGACCGTCGTCGCGGTTGATCGCGATGAGGGTGCGCTCCGGCGACTTCCCGAGGCCGTGCACCGCGAGGTCGCGGACGCCACTGACCCGAACGTCGCCGGACCGCTCCTCGAGCGCATCGCCGCCCAGATCGGTCCTCCCGACGTCCTCGTCAACACAATCGGGGCGTACGAGCTCGGCGAATCGCTCTCGGTGACGCCCCAGTCGTTGCGCAAGCTGATGGACGTGAACCTCGGTACGGCGCTCTGGCTGACCCAGGCCGTCGTTCCGCACATGCGGGACAAGGGCGCCGGGGTGATCGTGCACACCGCGGCGCGGCAGGGGGTGGACCCCGTTGCCGGCACCGCCGCCTACGGCGTGACGAAGGCAGCGCTCATCCACCTGGTGCGAACCTTGGACCTCGAGCTCCGACCGCTCGGGATCCGGGTCAACGTGGTGCTCCCGCAGCTCATCGCCACGGAGAAGAACAAGTCGTTGGTCCCGCCCGACGCGCTCGCTGGCGCCGTCGAGCCCGAGGCGATCGCAGAGGTCATCGCCTTCCTGGCCGGCGACGGCTCCGCGCCCGTGAGCGGTGCGGCCATCCCCGCCTACGGTTGACGCGGCATGGAGGGCGTGGTCCATCGAGGGACGCCGCGGCGCCGGCGGCGCACGTGGTCGCCGTGACGGAGGGGGCGACGACCGGGGTCCAGGCGGGGGGCACCTTCGGGCTCGGTCGTTGGAGCGTGCACCGGGTGGGCTACGGCGCGATGCAGCTCGCGGGCGACAACGTCTTCGGACCACCTCGGGACCGTGACGAGGCGCTGCGCGTGCTGCGCGCCGCCGTCGACAGCGGGATCAACCACATCGACACGGCGCAGTACTACGGGCCGGGGGTCGTCAACGAGCTGCTCCGAGAGGCACTGTTCCCCTATCCCGCGGGCCTGGCCATCGTGAGCAAGGTGGCGGCCCGACGGGACGCGGCCGGGGCGGTCCTGCCCTACGACGAGCCCGACCAGCTCGTTGCGGGGATCGAGGACAACCTGCGGACGCTCGGCGCGGATCGGCTGGCCGCCGTGAACCTCCGCCTCCTCGACGACGCCGTGCCCGGCGAGCGCTTCGACGCCCAGCTCGCCGCGCTCGTCCGAGCGCGCGACGAGGGGCTCATCGACGGCGTCGGCCTCAGCAACGTCTCGCCTGCTCACCTGACGAGAGCGCTCGAGCAGACGGAGGTCGTCTGCGTCCAGAACGTGTTCAACCTCGCCGATCAGCGCTCGCTCGACCTTGTGGTTGCGTGCGCGGCTCGCGGGATCGCGTTCGTGCCGTTCTGCCCGCTGGGCTGGCCGAGGGACGCGAAGAACGGCCTCCTCGCCAACCCGGTGCTCGTCGAGACCGGTGTGCGACTCGGGGCGAGCGCCGCACAGATGGCCCTTGCCTGGCTCCTCGACCTCGCACCCAACGTCCTCCTCATCCCCGGCACGCGGACGCGTCAGCACCTGGCCGAGAACGTCGGGTCGGGCGCGATCCGACTGGACGGCGAAGCGCGGGCCGCGCTCGCCGGGGCCTTCCCGCCACCGTCCCGATGAGTCGCTGACGATCCCGCGCTGGTCTGGCACGACCTCGGAGCGCGAGGCGCACCGGGCCGAGGCGGCGACCGCTTACGGGGTCACCTCGGCGAGCACCGTGCCTCCGAGCACGTTGTCCCCGACGACCACGATCGACCCGTTGTGCGCCACCGCCAGGCCGTTCAGCGCGGTGACGTCGTTCGGTGCCCCGAGGGAGGTCCAGGTCGCGCGTTCCGGGTGATCCGCGGGAGGTCGTGCTCCGCCCGCACTCGACCGCAAGCTCGCCGCGCCCGGCGCTGACACGTCTTGCGACCGAGGAGCACGGTGTCCTGCGTGGCGATCACCCGACCGATGTTCGCGTCCACCGCCTCGTCCCAGTCGGTCACGAAGGCATCCGGCTGCTCTGCCACCCCGTCGAGTGACAGGAAACCGCCAGCGACGATCTTGCGTGCCACTTCATCTCCTTGGATTGGATCGGGCGTCAAACGTACTGACGTCGCTCAGCCCGAGAACTCATCGCCCCGTTTGGCATCCCTCCGCGCCTCGGGTGCGCACGCGCACGGCGATCACGCGCCCACGGTCCTCAGTGTGCCGCTGGGTCGAGCCGGGGTGCCACCGTCGGGGCGAGGTCGCTCGACGCTGCGTGCGGTGTGGCTGGCGCCAAGGGGCCCCTCCGGAGCACGAGGCCGCCGATGACGGCGCCGGCGGCGAAGAGCCCAGCGGTCCAGCGAAACGTCGTGTCGTACCCGTGCGCCAACGCCAAGCCGACCACGGTCCCACGGTGTGCCCCTGAGGGAGCGAGGTTCGCGGCCAGGTAGGACGCGACGGCGCTCGCGTAGATGGTGTTCAGCAGCGCGGTGCCGACGGAGGCACCGAGCTGCTGGCTCACCGTGACCGTCGCAGAGGCGATGCCCGCATCCTGGGGGGCTACGCCGTAGGTCCCCGTGTTGAACGACGGCGCAATCACGAGGCCCATGCCGATCGCGATGAGGACGAGGGGCCCCAAGAGACCCTCCACGTACCCGGTGTGCGCACCCAGGTGGGTCAGCCACAGCATGCCGCCCGACGCAAGGAGCATGCCGGTCGCGACGAGCGGCTTGGGACCGAACCTCGGCATCAGCACGATGGTGGACAGGTTGGAGAAGACGGCGGAGCCGATGCTGATGGGGAGGAACGCGACACCCGTCAGCAGTGGTGAGTACCCGAGCGTCAGCTGCATGTAGTAGGTCAGGAACAGGAAGGTGCCGAAGAGGCCGGCACCGGCGAAGAACATCGAGAGGTAGGCGCCGCCCCGGTTTCGGTCGAGCACCACGCGCAACGGCAAGAGCGGATGGGTCGAGCGGAGCTGCCAGAGGACGAAGCTAACGAGCAGCACGCCGCCGGCGGCGAGGAAGCCGTAGGTGGACGGCGTGTGCCAGCTGTGCGTCGCCGCGTTCGAGCAGCCGTACACCACGCAGAAGACGCCGACGGAGACGAGCAGCACGCCTGGGATGTCCAGCTTCTGCTTGGCCGGCGACGGTTGTGCCTGCAGCAGCAGCGCCCCCCCGATGAACGCGACGCCGGCGAAGAGGAGGTTCACGTAGAGGCACCATCTCCAGGACAGGTACTCGGTGAGCACGCCGCCCAGCAGCAGCCCGACCGCGCCGCCCGCGATGGCGATCGCCCCATAGATCCCGAACGCCCTTCCCCGGTCCTTCGGGTCGGTGAACGTCGTCGTCAGCAGCGACAGCGCGGACGGCACGAGGAGCGCGGCGAACGCGCCCTGGCACGCTCGAGCGGCGACCAGCATGGTGAACGAGGTCGAGGCACCGCCGATCGCGGAGACGCCGGCGAAGCCGACGAGGCCGATGAGGAAGGTCCGCTTCCGGCCAAGGAGGTCGGCGAGCCGGCCGCCAAGGAGCAGCAGGCTGCCGAACGCGAGTGAGTACGCGGTGACGACCCACTGCCGATCCACGGTGCTGAAGCCCAGTGCCCGCTGTGCGGACGGCAGCGCGATGTTCATGATCGTGAGGTCGAGCACCACCATGAGCTGCGCGATGCCGATGACGCCGAGGACCAGCCATCGGCGAGCCGGCCGCGCCTCCACGCCACTGGCCCTCGCGCTCACCGGCGAGCCGGTGGCGCTCAACGATCCTCCTCGTACACCGACGCGAAGAGGTAGCTGACCGCCAGGCTTCGGTGCGGTCGCCAGCGCTCCGCGAGCTGCACCATCTCGTCCTCCGTCGGGAGGTGGTCGAGGGCGTACAGACGCTGCACGGCGTGTCGAAGCGCGAGGTCTCCGGAGAGCAGCACGTCGGGCCGGTCCAGGGCGATGAGCAGGAACCCGCGAGCGGTCCACGTGCCGATGCCCGACACCTCGGTGAGCGTACGTTCGACTTCCTCGTCGCTCATCTTGGAGAAGGCCTCGTCGCTCAGTCGGCCATCTGCGAAGCGCTCGGCGAGTGCGTGCAGGGTCGCGCCCTTCCGCGCCGACAGGCCGCTGGCGCGCGTGACACCCGGGTCCGCGGCCAAGAGCTCGGCCGCCGAGGGCAGGTGACCACCGAAGTGCTCCGCGAGCCGGGCGAGGATGGTCCGCGTCGCACGCACGGACAGCTGCTGTCCCGCCACCTGGAAGATGAGGGTCCCGAACCCATCGAGTCCTGGGAGCTCGTCGATCCAGGCACGCGGGCGAAAGTCCGGATGCGCGTCGATGACCCGCGCGAGGACGGGGTCCGCGGACCGGAGGAAGGCACGCGCCTCCTCGTCGGCGATGGCCGCGTTGCTCACCGCCGCGCCAGCCGGTCGGTGATCACGATCTCGATGACGTCGTCCACGGTCTCCATGCGCGCCCAGTCCCGCTGGAGCTCGCAGGCGAGGGCCACCCAGCTGATCGGGCGGCCACCCGCTTGGACGACGCGCTCGAGGCCGGCGCGATGCGCCGCCTCGGAGGTCCCGCCGACGGCGTCCACGACCGGGTACACCTCGTAGCCCTCCCGCAGGGCGTCGAGCGCCGGGAAGGCCATGCAGATCTCCGTCCACAGCGCGCACGCGATGAGCTTGCGCCGTCCGGTCGCGCGCACCGCCGCGAGAAAGTCGGGGTCCTCCCAGGCATTGAGCGTCGTGCGATCGATCGGGGGATCGTTCTCCAGCAGCGCCGCGAGCTCCGGCACGGTGGGCGCTCCCCGACCCGACGCCACGTTGATCGTTGAGTGGATGATCGGCACGCCGAACGCCTTGGCGATCCTCACCGTCGAGACGATGTTCTCCAACAGCAGGTCGCGGTCGATCGACGTGACGCCGGAGAACTGCGAGGGCTGGTAGTCGACGAGGAACATGGCCGCGTTCTGCGGCGTGAGGAGGTGGTCGCCGACCGGGTCGCGGACCGGGACGGCGCCCATCAGGGGTGCACCTGCGAGCCGTAGCCCGAGTCCAGCCGGATCGACTCCATCACCCAGAACGCGGTGCTCTCGGTGAAGACGTCGACCGCCGCGAGGACGCCCGTGTACTTCTCGACGACCGGCGCCGCTGCGACGGCGGAGACCTCGTCGAGGTAGCCCCTCACCGCGGCCCACGTGTTCGCTCCGTACTTGACGAAGTACGGCGTCGGGTCGACCGTGTCGATGGCCGTTCTCGAGCTCGCGGCGATGTCGGCCATGTACCGCTGGTGCAGCAGCACGTCGTCTCTCCGGCCGAGGCGCCCGAGGTGACCGCCGATGAAGTGCGTCCACGAGAGGGCCAGGGCGTTCGCCGGCGCCTCGAGGTAGCCGGGGATGTCCTCGGTCAGGTTCGAGACGTACACCGGTGCCCATCCCGGGTTCACGATGTCCACCATCATCACGGCCTCGTGGTCCGGGAGGTGGATGATGATGTTGTCGGGTGAGTGGTTGCCGCCGTGCCAGCTCAGGTCGATCCGCTCGTCACCGATCACCAGTGTTCGGTGGTCCTGGAACGTCTCCTCGTTGGGCGGCTTGGCCGGGTCGTCGTCGCGGAGAATGAGCCGTCTCGTCTCCTCGTGGCCGATGCGGGTGACGTCCCGGCCGAACAGCGCAGAGGCTCCCCCGTGGTCGGCGTGGTGGTGCGAGTAGACGAGGAAGCGCACCTTGTTGCTGACGCCGTTCGCCGCGGCGATCTCGTCGACCGCCCGCTGGAGGTTGTGGCCGATGGTCGGCGGCGCATCGAAGAGGACGACGCCGTCGGAGGTCGTGAGGAACGCCGCCTGATAGGTGCCGTCCGTCACCCAATAGAGGTTCCGCTCGACGCGACCGACGTAGTAGCCCTGGTCGTTCAGCGCCGGGCCGAGGGCTGCCGCGGGCACCGGCGCGTAGTCCGGGAGCTCGCGTCCGCTCGGGGTCCGCGACGCCGAGGCGGCGGTGGCCGCCTCTGGCGCCGTCATGCGATCTCCTTCCGCGCGAGCGCGGCGTTCGCTTGATCGAGATCGAGGACGGCGCCCTGCAGGTCGCCGCCGGGGACCTCGATGCGCCACGCGTCGGCGACGCCTCCGACCTTCAAGGGGTCGAAGCCAGCCGTCCGGATCAGTCGCTCGGCCGCGGCCTCTGCAGCGCGATCGTCGGTGGCGTAGAAGAGCACGGCGCGCTTCGGCGCACGGTTGGCCTGCGTCGCGAGGTCGCCTGCGACGAGCGTGCCGAACGCCTTGACGTAGTGGGCGCTCGCGGGAAGGAGCCCCGCGACGACGGACCCGGACGACTGGCCTTCCGGGAGCGTCCGAATCATCTGGCCACCGGCGTCGTAGCCCACCGGATTCGTCGGGTCGAGGACGGTCTTGCCATCGAGGAGGGCCGCGTACTCACCAAGGAAGTCCTTGAGGGGGTCGAGCCACACCGCCAGGACGACCGCGTCCGCGCCGGCCAACGCCTCCTCGGTAGCGGCGGCGCGCGCGAGCGGCCCGAGGCGTTCGGCGACCGCCTCCGCGTCCGACACGTTCCTCGCCGCCAGGACGACGGACTCGCCGCCGTCGACGAGGTGGCCGGCCACCGCGCCTCCGATGTTGCCCACCCCAACGATGGTTGTGCTCACGCTGGCTCCTCTCGTTCGCCACCGACATCGTGGGCGAAGGCCCGCTCGTTCGAGTCCAGCAAACCCATAGTCCTCGCCAGCCAGGCGGCGTCGCTCAGCCATCGGGGTGAACGCGACGGCGGCGAGGAGCGCGCGGGATGCGCGGGTCCGGCGGCCCGTCTGCTGGCGCCCCACGTAGGATCGGGGCTCCGCTCGACGGCTGGGAGGGCAGGTTGCAACGGCCGAGCATCCAGGTGTGCCCGGTAGGCACGTGCGGTCGCACCGTGGGAGGGCCGACGCCCTCACTCGCAAACCAACATCCTCGCGACGCCGAGGGCGACTGAGTGGACGCCATCTGGCGTCGGTGGCGGGCGCTGCGGCGATCACGGGGGTGACCCAAGCGGAGTTGGTGGGCCGGCGCCGCGAGGTCGAGGTGCTCGACCGGCTGACGGATGCGGCCCTTGGCCGGCGGGGCGGGGCGCTGGTCCTGCACGGGGATCCCGGTGTCGGCAAGACCGCGTTGCTCGACCGTGCCGTGCGACAGGGCAGCGAGTTCCGCGTCGTGCGCACTGCTGGCGTCGAGGGGGAGATGCGACTTCCCTACGCAGCCCTGCAGCAGCTGTGCGCGCCCAGCATCCACCTGCTGGAGCACCTGCCACCGCCGCAGCAGGACGCCGTCGTCGTCGCGTTCGGACTCGGCGAGGGACGTCCCCCGGAGGTGTTCTTGGTCGGGTTGGCCGTCCTCGGCCTCCTCTCGAAGCTGGCGGAGGAACGACCGCTTCTCTGCATCGTCGATGACGCGCATTGGCTGGACGACGGGTCTGCACGAGCGCTCGCCTTCGTCGCTCGCCGTCTGCTGGCAGAGCGGATCGCACTCGTCTTCTCCACGCGCACGATGGGCGGCCTGCTCGCCGGCTTGCCCGAGCTGCACGTGGAGCCACTGGGGCACCGCGACTCGCGGGCGCTGCTCGACTCGATCCTTCCGGTTCGGCTCGATGAGACGGTCCTCGAGCGGATCCTCCTCGAGACCCGCGGGAACCCGCTCGCCATCGTCGAGATGCCGCGCGGCCTGACCCCGGCCCAGCTCGCCGGCGGGTTCGGGGTGCTCACGGATCGATCCCTGTCGGACGGCATCGAGGCGAGCTTCGCCCGCCGACTCGCCACCCTGACCCCGCCGGCGCGCCAGCTGCTGCTCGTGGCCGCGGCCGAGCCGCTCGGCGATCCGGCGCTCCTCTCGAAGGCGGCCGAGCTGCTCGGGATACCGCGGTCGGCGGTGCACGAAGTCGAGGCGCTCGGCCTCGTGGCGTTCGGGGCTGAGGTCGCCTTCCGGCACCCGCTGGCTCGCTCGGCCATCTACCAAGCGGCCCAGCCCGACGAGCGACGGCGGGTGCACCGCGCACTTGCGGAGGCGACCGACGGCGCTGCTCACC
Source organism: Acidimicrobiales bacterium (assembly GCA_035937595.1). Classification (GTDB taxonomy): domain Bacteria; phylum Actinomycetota; class Acidimicrobiia; order Acidimicrobiales; family RAAP-2; genus Palsa-459. Next base: position 46,382 of record DASZHS010000005.1, on the reverse strand, counting down.
CAGATCGTCGTGCGTGGCACCTGGGGCAGGGGGCCTCCCTCCCTGACGAAGAGGTGGCGATCGAGCTTGAGCACTCCGCGGCGCGGGCGCAGGCTCGTGGAGGATTCGCCGCCGCCGCGGCCTTCCTGGAGCGATCCGCGGCCCTCACGCCAGCAGCGCCGCGTCGTGCGGGACGCGCGCTGGCGGCGGCGCAGGCGATGCTGCAGGCCGGCGCGTTCGATGACGCGACGCGTCTGGTCGCAACGGCGGAGGACGGCGGTCTCACCGAGCTCGAGCGGGCCCGAGCTGCACTCGTTCGCGGTCGGATCGCCTTCCTCGTCTCTCGGAGCAGTGACGCCACGGACGCGCTGCTCCAGGCAGCTGACCAGCTCCGGGAGGTCGATGAGGACCTGGCGCGCGAGACCTACCTGGAGGCGCTGTCGACCGCGATCTTCGCCGGACCGCTCGCGAAGCCGGGCGCCGCGTCGCGTGACGTCGCCGAGGCTGCGAGGGCGGCGCCGACGGCGCAGGCACCGAGGGTTTCGGACCTGCTGCTCGACGGCCTCGTCACCGTCCTCACCGATGCGTACGCATCGGCGGTGCCGACACTGCAGGCTGCGCGGCGCGCGATTGACGGTGTGTCCACGACGGAGCAGCTTCGATGGCTGTGGGCGACGACGGTCTCGTCGCTCCTCCTCTGGGATGATGACGGATGGGAGTCGCTGTCGGACCGTCACAGCTCGATCGTTCGTGAGACCGGGGCGCTGAGCGAGCTGCCCATCGCCCTCAGCCACCGCGGCCAACTCCACGTGTTCGCGGGTGAGCTCGAATCGGCAGCGACGCTCCAAGAGGCGATCCAAGAGGTAACGAGACTGACGGGCAGTCCCCTCGCTCCGTACCACGCGGCCGCGCTGACGGCGATGTGCGGCCGAGAGAGCGAGGCGACGCAGTTCCTCACCGCAGCTCGCGCCGAGGTGCAGCGTCGCGGGGAGGGCGCCGGCCTGTCGTTCATGGATTGGGCCGAGTCCCTCCTGTACAACGGGCTCGGTCGTTACGCGCAGGCCCTGGCCGCGGCCCGTCGGGTCTTCGAGCACTCACAGCTGGTCGAGCTGAACTGGGCGCTTCCCGAGCTGATCGAGGCGGCGATTCGCGTCGGCGACCGCGACCTCGCCGAAGCCGCGGGGCGCTGCCTGTCGGACAGGACCCGGGCCAGTGGGACCGAGTGGGCGCTTGGGATCGGGGCACGTTCCCAAGCCCTGCTGGCGCACGGCGACCGCGCCGACGAGCTGTACCGCGAAGCCATCGATCGCCTCGCACGCACGCGACTTGCGGTGGACCTTGCCCGCAGCCACCTCCTCTACGGGGAATGGCTGAGAAGGGAACAGCGCAAGAAGGATGGGCGTGTCCAGCTGAGGACGGCGTATGACCTGTTCGTGCGATTCGGCATGCAAGGATTCGCACGGCGCGCCGAGGCGGAGCTGCGCGCCACGGGCGACCGGGCTCGTCGACGGGACGCGGACACCCATGCCCACCTCACGCCGCAAGAGCAGCGGATCTCCGAGCTCGTCGCCGAGGGTGCAACGAACAAAGACATCGCCGCCCAGATCTACGTGAGCCCGGCCACGGTCGAGTACCACCTCCACAAGGCGTTCCGGAAGCTCGGTGTGACGTCTCGAACCCAACTGGCCCAGGTTGTGCTGCAGTCAAGTCGTCAGGCGGCCGCAGAGTAGGCGCGCGGAGACCAGGGGCATGAGGTCTCGCGTCTCCGTTCGCCTGGCCATCCTTCGCCTGTTCCGAGACGCGAAGACCGGGGACGGCGCGAGCTCACGGCGCTTCGAGCACCAGCTTTGCGTCCGCCCGACCCGTCTCGAGCAGTCGATGAGCCTCGGCGGCGTCGGTCATGGGGAGTTGGCGGTGACGACGGAGGCGAAGGGAACCAGCAGCGAGGAGCTGCATGGCCTGGTCGAGGGCCTCGGGCGCCCGGTCCGGGGTGGCCACGGAGAACGCCACGCCCAACTGCGAGGCGTGCTCGTCGGCGAGGGTCACCACCCTCGAGGGACCTCCGGCGAGGCGGACGGCCTCGGCGAGCTCTGCCTTGCCGGCGGCATCCAGCACCGCGTCCACCGATGCGGTGACCTCGCGTACCCGATCGGCCATGCCAGGCCCGTAGCTGATCGGGACGGCGCCGAGGTCACGGACGAGTTCGAGGTCCCGTGGAGCGGCGACCCCGATGACCGTCACGCCGCGGGCGACCGCGAGCTGCGTCGCGATCATCCCTACCGATCCCGCGGCGCCAAGAATGAGCAGGATCTCGCCGCGCGAGACGCCGAGCAGCTTCAAGGTGCCGATCGCGGCCTCTGCCGACGAGGGCAGGCTGGCCGCATCGCTCCAACCCACGCTGGCCGGCTTCGGGGTCCACGATGAAGCGATCGCGTACTCGCCGTAGCCCCCGAGGTCGAGCAGGAGACTGGCGACCTCGTCGCCCTCCCGGACGCCGGTCACGCCGGTCCCGAGCCGGTCGACCACGCCGGCCGCCTCGAAGCCGAGCACAGCCCGAGCAGGCTGCGGGAACACTGCGGTGAGATCGCCGCGTCGGATCTTCGGATCGGTGGGACTGACGCCTGCGACGTGGACCTTGATGCGCACCTGTCCGGGACCTGGTTCAGGCATCGGCACGTCGCTCCAGACCAGGACCTCTGGTGGCCCGTACCTCGTGAGTACGACGCTTCTTGGCATGTGGTTCCCTCCCGGTCACCGGCAAGCCCGGCGGCGGATCCCGGGCGGCTCAGCAGTTAAGTGATTTGTCACGCATATTAAGTGATCTGTCACGCAGTGTCAATGCTCCGCACGTTCGTGGCGTTCCGAGGGTCACCCCCGCTGCTGGGGACGTCTGTAAGAGTTCTGGGTGAGATGTCACCTAAGGGCGGCCGTGGCCCCGAGGGGTCAAACCTCTGGCTGAGTCGCAGCCAGCTCCGAGCGTGGCTCGCCTTCATGGGAGTCCAGCAACGGATGGGGTACGAAATGAACCGCCAGCTCCAGGCCGAAAGTGAGCTCTCGCTCGCCGACTACGACGTGCTCAACGCCTTGAGCGCCGTACCCGACGAGTCCATGCAGGTCGGTGCCCTCGCGGCCACGATCGGTTGGGAGCGGAGTCGCCTGTCGCACCACGCCAAGCGAATGCAGAACCGTGGGCTGGTCCGATGCGATCTTGCTCAATCCGATCGGAGGGCAACGGAGATCAGCTTGACCTCCGGCGGCCGGCGGGCCATCGGCGAAGCCGCGCCCGGCCATGTCGACCTGGTCCGACACCTGTTCTTCGGTGGCCTCCCAAGAGAGCTGCTCGCGCCGATGAGCCAAGCACTCGAAGCCATCTATGTCCACGTCGTCGAGCACGGCACACTTCCGGCTCCGACGTCGGAGCGCTGAGAGCGCAGATCGAGCGTCGCTCGCGACTCCTCGCCTGCAGCTGCGTCAGGGTTGGGTGATCGCGTCTCGTCCACCGGCAGGTGCCCGCTTCGGATGCCGTCATCGCGACGAGGCGAGGGCCTCGACCCTTGCCGTCAGCTCCGGAACACCCCAGCGCTCGGACAGGTGCGCCAGACCGGGCTGAGGGCCGTGCCATCGGAGGCTCTCGACCGTTGGCACAAGTGAAGGCCGGAGGCGAAGGGTGGCGAGCTCAAGGAAGAGCGCCGCCAACTCACGGCTTTGGCGCAGCGTCCCCGCGAGGCGCGGTGCGCCCCGGACTCCCACGTCCCAGCTCCCCGGATCATCCGGGATGTCGGCGATGTGGCGATAGCGCGCCAGCACGGTGGCCGCCGACTTCATCCCCCAGCCCGGGAGACCAGGGAACCCGTCAGCCTGGTCGCCGACGAGCGCGAGGAGATCCGGGATCGACTCGGGCCCGACCCCGAACTTGTCGACCACCCCGTCGTGGTCGATAACCCGCCGCTGCCTGCGATCCACTTGGACGACGCGCGTGCCGCGCACCATCTGCGCCAAGTCCTTGTCGGCGGTGAGGATGCAGACCTGTTCCACCTCGTCGTCCTCGGCCGCCACCGTGGAGGCGCTCGCCAGGGCATCGTCTGCCTCGAGATCTGTCATCGCCCAGACGGTGACCCCAAGCTGGCTCAGGGCCTCCTCCAGGGGTCCGAACTGCTCGAGGATGGCAGGGTCCATCCCGGCACTGCTCTTGTAGTCCGGCCACAGCTCATTCCGAAAGCTCTCGATGACGTGATCGGTGGCGACCCCGATGTGGGTTACCCCGTCCTCGAGCAGCGCCACCGTCCCTTCGACCACCGACCGCACCGCGGCATCCGGCGTCGCCCTGATCTCGGCGGGCAAGCCGTAGTGATGGCGAAACAGCTCATAGGTCCCGTCGACCAAGTGGACACGCATGCCGTCATTGTGGTGCCGGGCCTCACCGATCGTGGCGCGGCGTCGCGCTGCGGTCGGATCCGGCCGCGGCTCCGCGCTCAAGTGGCCGATGCGACCTCCCCGTCCCTCGTAAGGAGCGAGAGCAGCAGGTCCTCCATCGCATCGAAGCTCGCGGGCTGCCCGTTGGTGTCGCCGCGCCGAGCCGCGTCCTCGTGCGCCCTGAGCATGTTGGCAGCGCCCTCCTCGTCGCGGAAAGCCAGTGTCAACGTCAGGGTCGTCACCCCGTCGACCTCGCGCAGCGCGTTCGTCTCGGTCGCCCACGCATCCGGCCACCCTTCGAAGAGCCAGGTGTTGACCACACGGGTCGGGGGCTCGATCTCCAGGTACGTACCTCGGAACGAGCACGCCATGCCGTCCGGGGTCACAAACACATGGTGGAAGTCCCCACCGACGCGCAGGTCGATCTCACAGACCGTCACCCTGTCACCTCCGGTGGCGCACCAGCGCTGCACGTGCTCCGGTTTCGTCAAGACGTCAAACACAAGTCCGATCGGGGCGTCGAACAGCCGAGTGGTGACGATCTCGAGCTCACTCGGGTACTCGACGAGTTGGGTGCCATGACGATTACGGGTCACCGTCGCCCTCCTTGTGCTTGCAGCTCCTTGAGGTAGTCGTCCATCTGATCGAGGCGCTCTGCCATGACGCGCTCGTACTTGGACAACCAGTCGCGCAGCGGTCGGAGGTGTGCCGGGTCGAGCCGATACAGCCGACGACGCCCCTGCGCCCTGCACTTGACGAGCCCTGCGTCACTCAATACCCGCAGGTGCTTGGAAACCTGGGGCTGGGACATCGCAAGGTCGCTGACGAGTGCGCCGACCGGCTTTTCGCCTCCGATCAGCACGTCCAGGATCCTGCGACGGTGGGCCCCCGAAAGCGCCGTGAAGACGTCGGGTGTCGCCGTCGAGGGAGACCGAGCCACGCGGCATATTACATGCCACCTTTGGAATATGTCAAGTCAGCAGGTTGTCCTCGCATGGCGCGTGCGGATGATGCAGCGGCGAGCCTTCACCCGGTCGCCACGATCGCCCTGGCAACGCCGACGAGGTCGTCCTCAGCACTTTGGTTTGGGGTGCAGCGCTCCCTGTCACTTCCGCGAAGCGCGGAGCGTCGCCTCGAGTCAGCCGGTCGTGGAACGGAGCGACGAGTTCCAAGCCGCCATGACCTGCTCGATCTCACGGGCGGGCATTGGTCGACCGTAGAAGTAGCCCTGCCCGAACTCACAGCCGAGGAGGTGGAGTTGTCGGGCCTGGGACTCCTCCTCGATGCCCTCCGCCACGAGCTCGAGGTTGAGGCTACGGGCGAGTGCGACGATCGCGTCGAGGATGGTCAAGCCATCATCGACCTCGATGCGCTGCACGAATGAGCGATCGATCTTGATGACGCCGATGGGGAAGCGGTGCAGGTAGCTGAGCGACGAGTAGCCGGTTCCAAAGTCATCGAGGGCCAGCGTGAGGCCGGCGGCATGGAGTGCGAGCAGGCGAGACATGACGGTGTCGACGTCGTGGAGGAGCACGCTTTCGGTGATCTCCAGGGTGAGGGTGGATGCCAGAAGGTGGTGTCGTCGCAGGGCTTCGACGACTTCTTCAGGGAACTGCGGAGCTTGGAGCTGCCGTGGCGACACGTTGACGCTCATGCGAAGCGGGTCCTTACCCGCAACCGTTCGTCTGCGCTGCCAGCGGCTCAGGTCCGTGCATGCTTGCTCGAGGACCCAGCGGCCGAGCGGAACGATGAGGCCGGACTCCTCCGCCACATCGATGAACTCGTCGGGGGAGAGGAGTCCGAGCGTCGGGTGCTGCCACCGCACCAGCGCCTCCAGCGCGACCAGCTCGCCATCGTCGAGGCGAACGATGGGCTGGTAGTGCAGGCGCAGCTGGCCGAGCGCGACCGCACGCTCGAGCTCGTCGCGACGCTCGAGGCGAGCAAGCACGGCCTGGTGCAGGCCAGGCTCGAAGAACTTGTACACGTTCTTTCCAGCGTTCTTGGCCGCGTAGAGCGCGAGGTCAGCATCACGAAGCAGTTGTGCTGCATCGAGGCACCCGGTGCCGGCGGTCGCGATGCCGATGCTCACACGAGAGCTCACCTCGGTGTCATCGACAAAGAACGGGGAACGGAACGCTTCGAGGATTCGCGCCGCGAGCAGACCTGCCTCGGGGCCAGACCCGCCTGCGGACTCGACGAAGACGGCGAACTCGTCGCCGCCCAGTCTGGCGGCCGTGTCGCCCGCGCGCTGGCTGTCTCGTAGGCGCTGGGCGACCTGGACGAGTACCTGGTCGCCGCCGACATGACCAAACTTGTCATTGATCAGCTTGAAGTCGTCGAGGTCGAGAACGAGCAACGACGCCGCGTCGTCAGCGCCCTGCCGACGGAGCGCGTGCTCCACACGGTCCATCAGGAGCTCGCGGTTCGCCAGATCAGTCAGTCCGTCGTGGAACGCTCGATGTCGCAGCTCGACTTCAAGTCGGATGCGATCCGAGACGTCACGCATGGTGAGCATGACGCCACCGATGTTCGGGTCGGCCGAGAGTTCGTTCGCGATGACCTCCATGTCGAGCCACCGCCCGTCAGCATGGCGTACGCGCCACTGGGTGCGGATCGGACCGCTGCGGGCGCCGCTCAACATCGCCTCGAGGAGTGTGTCCGCGCGCTGGGCATCGTCGACGTTCAGCAGGTCGGCAGTCCGCAGCGATGCATGCGCCGCGTAGCCGAGCAACGACGTGACTGATGGCGTCTCGGCGCGCAGCCAGCCGTCAGCTGACCCGATGAGGATCACGTCAGAGGCGCTCTGAATCAGTGACTGGAAGCGAGCTTGGGTGTTGGCCTCGTGCGCGAGGTTGGTCAGCTTGACCCGCTCGAGCGCCATTGCGAGCTCAGCCGCGATGCCGTCGAGCGCCATCTCGAGGTCCACGAGGAGCGGATGAGCATGGGCGAGCAGCACTTGCTCTCCGACGTCCGGCTGACCTGGCAGGAGGAGCCGGGTCCACAGCGCCGATCCAAACCGTGTCGCGATCGACGCGCTGCCGATCACACTGACATGGCGCTCGTGCTTCCTGTCTTCGAGCGAAGCGACGTCCACGATCGCTCCGACTAGCTCGTTGTCGGTGGCGGCCAGGACCGACGCACCTTGAGACGTGACGTCAACCACCATGCAACCGAGCACGGCGTGGCCGCCGATCCGGGACACCGCACCGATCGCGAGACCCAGCACCTCCGAACGCTCCTTGGCCGAGACCAGTTGTTCAGAGAACCTGAGCAGCACGAGCGCGCGTTCGGCTTGGACGACCTGCGCACGGGAGAGCCCGGTGAAGCGAAGTATGACGAGCCCAAACACCACGCACGACGCCGCCGCCAGCAGCCCGGCATCCTGGTCGATTCCCAGTACGTCACGGATGGTGACGAGAACCGGGGGGATCAGCGCAGCGCAGCTGAGCAGCACCAGCGTCCTCGACTTCATGGCCCGAACTCGACGCGGCTGCTCGGCCGTCACCGCTCGCATCACCGGGTGAAGCGCCGCCGCTCCAAAGCACACGTAGAAGGCGACCCAGCCAAGGTCCGTCGGACCACCAACGCTCCATGACCCGTTCAGCTGGATCCAGCCGTACGCGCAGTCAGCGGCCAGGAGCCCAATCGCTCCCAGCGACAGAAGGCGCACCGCCTCGTTCTTGGTGCCACCTCCGAGCAAGAGACGGGCGAGGACGCACAGGATGAGTATGTCCATGAGCGGATAGGCAATCGACGTCAGCTTCGCTGGCAGCGGCAGGTCCATGGCGTGCACGTACGGCTGGATCAGGTAGATCCACGAAAGGACGGCGAGGCCAAGCGTGACGACCAGTGCGTCGAGCAGCGCCCCCGTGTCCCCCCCATCGCGCCGGCGACGGGCCCACACCATGCCCACAAATCCAGCCACCAAGAGCGGACCCGTGGCGAGATAGAAGGCGTCCGCGATCGACGGGAAGGGATTGGATTGGCCGAGGACCTTCGTCAGAACGTCGTATGCGATGTCACCGCTCGCGAAGGCTGCAATGGCAAGCGCAATGCAGAACCAGGGCCACCTGCGGCTCGGCTGATTCCGGACGACCCCCACGACCACGGCCGCCGAAGAGCCGAGGCCGAGCAACCCCCAGAGGAACACGTGATACCCCGGAAAGGCAAAGATCGCGCCGATCAAGGGTGCGTTCACGCCGAGGTACACCCACGGCCAGGTCGCGCGAGGTGTGTCGGGTGCTCGGGTCTCGGTGGTGGACTCGACGGGCTCGCTCGGCGGGGCTCGTCTCGCGAGCGCGGCAGCGCTCACGAGCACCGGCCGTCGACCACGTCGTCGTCTCTGCTGCGGGAACCACGGGCGGTTCGCGGTCCTCCATCCGAGCCGAGCTCTCGGGCCATGCTGCGGGGCCACGCCGGGCGAGCCAGGAGCGGCTGCGGGACCCTGCGCATGTTGGCTCCACCGTGCGCGGAGTTCGAGCGGCAGCTGCGGTAGTTGTCACGGTCCGGGCCTGTCTCACAGTACGGACCGGCGATCCTCCACGACGCTATGGGATCACAACGCTGACCCAATGCTCGAGCGTACGACAAGGTTTGGAAGCACCGAATGAACAGACCGCTGGACCGTGAGCAATGGAATGCGCTCGGAACCGACCACCGGATCCGTAGCGATGTGGACGCGGCGTCCATATCCGCAATACGCGCGAGAACTGCGACGAGCTCTTGCGGCACGTCCAGCGAGACGCTTCGAACACGGGCGGATGGTCACGGACGGCCGCGGATACGCCCTAGTTGCACTCCGCGCGAACTGTGAGGCTTGAGCGCCTTCCGCTTGCCGAGCAGCTCAGCCCCTTGCGCTTCTCAATGGTGGCCGACTCGATGCGTCCGCCCACCTCTTGGTCGATGTTGCGCCAGTACTCGAAAGCTCGCTTGAGCACCTCGTCGCGGCGCAGACCCGAAAGCATGCCGGAGACGGTATCGACCAGCCGGCCGCGGGCGGGGTCGTCCATGATCCGCGTGAGCAAGGTCCGGGCCTGCCCGAAGTCGTCGTCCTCGGCGTGCAGGGTGTAGGCGGCGCGCACCATCTCACCGTCGGCGGCCCACACTGCCTGCTCGGCGTACACGGCGGTGTCGGCCGCCGCGGCGTTTTCGAACGAGTTCGGGAAGTACACCGGGTCGGTGACATTGTCGATGCGCATGACCCCGTCCTTTGAGTAGTTGTGCACGGCTGCCCTGGGGCGGTTCACCGGGATTTGCTGGTAGTTGACGCCGAGCCGTGCTCGATGGGCGTCGGCGTAGGAGAAGCCGCGGGCCAGCAGCATCTTGTCCGGTGAGAGACCGGTACCGGGCACCATGTTGTTGGGCTGGAAGGCTGCTTGCTCTATCTCTGCGTGGTAGTCGGTGACGTTTCGATTGAGCGTGAGTGTGCCCACGTCGATCAGCGGGTAGTCCGCGTGCGGCCACACCTTGGTCAGGTCGAAGGGGTTGAAGCGGTAGGTCTTGGCGTCGTCGAAAGGCATGATCTGCATCTTGAGGGACCAGCTTGGGAAGTCGCCCCGCTCGATGGCCTCATAGAGATCGCGCTGGTGATAGTCCGCGTCCTCGCCGGCGATCCGATCCGCGTCGGCCTGGGTCAGGTAGTCGACCCCCTGGTTGGTCTTGAAGTGGTACTTCACCCAGAACCGTTCACGCTGCGCGTTGACCCACATGTAGGTGTGCGACGAGTAGCCGTTCATGTGGCGCCACGAGCGTGGGATGCCGCGATCGCCCATCAGGTAGGCCACCTGATGGGCAGACTCGGGCGAGAGGGTCCAGAAGTCCCACTGCATGTCAGGGTCGCGCAGGTTGTTCGCAGCAAGCCGCTTCTGCGAGCGGATGAAGTTCTGGAATTTCATCGGATCGCGGATGAAAAAGATCGGGGTGTTGTTGCCGACGATGTCGAGGTTGCCCTCACTGGTGTAGAGCTTGACAGCGAATCCGCGGGGGTCACGCCAGGTATCGGGCGACCCGCGCTCACCCGCCACCGTTGAGAACCGGATCACCAGATCGGTCTTGCTGCCGGGCGCGAATACGACGGCCTTGGTGAAGGTGCTGACGTCCTTCGTGACCTCGAAGATGCCGAAGGCGCCACCTCCCTTGGCGTGGGGCTGACGCTCGGGAATGCGCTCTCGGTTGAAGTTCGCCATCTGTTCAATCAGGTAGAAGTCCTGCAGCAGGATGGGTCCATCGGGACCAATCGTGAGTGAGTGCTCCTGGCTGGCGACCGGAATTCCGGCATCGGTGGTTGTGGGGGGCCGCTGTTCGCCTCGTTCGGTCATTGATCCTCCTTCAGGTCCGGTCTTTTGCTACCACGTTCCGCTCAGGACGTCGTTATAGAGCAACCGAACTGATCCACCGAATAGTGGCCTCACCGACAATCTTCCCGCAATGGTCGCCGACGGTGCCAGAAAGAGGCCCTGACCACCAGGCGCGAGGAGCGGCCCGGATATCCGGGTAGGCAGCGGCAGCCCTCTCCAACTCGTCGTTCAAGTGACCGCCTCGCTTGGTTTCAGTGATGTCCGACGACGACGAACACGACGACGACGACGACGACGACGATTTCGTCGCGACTTGCTAGCTCACTTGTTCCGGCGACGCGCCACCATTCGCGAGATTCTCGGCACGGGAGTCGTACGTCACTCGAGCAGCCGTGATGCGCGGCGTGTTCGCCGCGGTCCACTCCGCCAGCGCACTGACCGGCTGCAGCAACTCGTGTCCTAGGTCGCTGAGGGCGTACTCGACCTGCGGTGGGACCTTGGCGAACACCGTTCTCGTGACGAGGCCGTCACGTTCAAGCACCTTCAGCGTCGAAGAGAGCATCTTCTGACTGATGTCCTCGATGTTGCGTCGAAGCTCATTGAAACGCATCGGTCTTGCACCCAGGGTTGCGACGATAAGAATGGACCACTTGTCGCCGATGCGAGCGAGCATCTCGGAGACCGTTCCTGCGATCTCAGGGTCATCTCTGTGGCGTGCACAGGTTCGACTGTCGACCATCGCGCTCTCCTGTCGGATAGTCACGTCAAGGTGACCTGGTGAAGAAGAGGTGCCCCCTTGCGCAAGGCGCACGCCCCGTGCCAGATTGATAACTAGAGGTAACTTACTACCCAACGGAAACCGGAGGCACCACGTGAGCATCCCTCCCCGTCTCGCCATGGTCATCGGCTCGACTCGTCCGTCGCGCTTCGCCGACAAGCCCGCCGACTGGCTCATGGACCAAGCGGCCGGGCGCGACGACTTCACCCTCGACCGCCTCGACCTCCGGGATTTCGACCTGCCATTCTTCGCAGAGGCAGCTACGAACCTGCACGCGCCGAGCGTCGACGCAAAGGTGCTCGCCTGGCAAGACGTGATCCGTCCCTACGACGGCTACATCTTCATCGTCGCCGAGTACAACCACTCTGTCACCGGCGCCTTGAAGAACGCGCTCGACCAGGCCTACGTCGAGTGGGTACGTAAGCCGTTCTCGGCGCTCGGGTACGGAAGCACCGGTGGTGCCCGGGCCATCGAGCACTTGCGTGGCATCGGCGTCGAGCTTCAAATGGTGCCCTCGAAGTTCAGCGCGCACATCGGCGGCAGCGACCTGTTCAAGGTTCACCCATTCGGCGGGAACGCGCCAATGAGCGATATAGAAGACGCCATTAAGCCATCGGTCGATGCGATGTTCAACGACCTGGTCTGGTGGGCCACGATCCTACGTTCCGCCCGCATCTAGCCCCCTCGCTGCCACCCAAGCATGACGAGCTCTCGTCGATGTTGGTGGCTCCGACGACCGATCGGAGGTGCCCTCCTGCATCGCCGGGATAGGTGATCTACCCCGTCACCGCTCAATCCCGGAGTTGGATGAGTGCGACGATTTCTTCCCGTTGGTAGCCCTGGCTTCTTGCGAAGTCGAGCAGCTCGTCGATCCGCGCAAGCACGGCGCTCTTCTGAGGAGCGCCCACCACTCGCACGCCGCGGCCCCGAGTGAAGTCAACGAGGCCTTCCTCGCGAAGGATGTGCAACGCACGGATCACGGTGTTCTTGTTTACGCCCAGGATCGCTGCGAGATCGACCGCGCGAGGCATCCGTTCGCCGGGTCTGGCCTCGCCCTCCGCGATGGCCCGGCGCAGCTCGGCGGCCACCACGTCGTAGAGGGCGACCGAGTCATCCCTGCTCACGCGCCGCATCGTCATGGTACTATCCACATAGTACCAGCCCGGAGAACCCCGATGACCGTGACAGCAGCCAAAGAGTCGCCCCCGACTGACGGAGACGAGCACGTCGAGGTGCTCATCAGGGAGGCCCGGCGGCGGGGTCGCCGTCATCGCGTCATCGTTGGGCTCGTCATCGCCGCGGGTGCTGCTGCGATCTGGTTGGTACTGAGCTCCTTCGCAGGTCTTCCGCCATTTGGACGAAGCGGCCCCGCGTCTGACAGCGGCGCGGGCTCGGTCGTGGGCCCTGCTGGCACGTCCCAGGGATCGCAGCACAAAGCGACGCTGACGGTCTTTGCGAATGCTTGCCCGACGGTCGCGCAGCCGTTCAACCCAACGGGTGTTGTCTATGTCTGGCGGGGCAGCACACTCGTTGCGAGCCGAGGCTTCGCGTCGAACGCGCACCTGGCCTTCGATCTGCCCTCGGGCTCCTACCGCTTGACGTCGAGTGAGTCGGCACCGTCGTCGAACGTCCACCTCCGGAACTCGTCGATGTCGCGAGTCGAGTTACTCGCGAACTGCGCTCAGCTCGGTGAGCCGGCGTCGGCGGCGACGCCAATGGTGTCGCCAGCGGGGCGCCTTGCGTCGAGCGTGCTCGTCGGTGGCGGCATGCGGCTTCTGCCTCCTCCGGAGCACTTGGTCCCGTCGCTGTCGCGTGCCGAAGCGCTCAGGAGTGGGAGGGCCGGAGTGGGGCTCGGAGGATTTGGGCCGGCTCTGCAAGGAGGGGTGCCACCGATCGTCTACCTGGCGACGCTCGAGGAACCATCTCCTGGCCATCCCGACTGGCACAACGTCGTGTGGATCGTCGAGTACCCCCACACGAGGTTCCGATCGAGGAGCCCAGTGTCCCTTGGGAACGTTCGTTCTTCTGAGTTCGGGGTCTATGCGCTCCCCTACTTCCTGGTTGTCAACCCGACAACAGGACAAGTCCACGAAACCTTCGGCGGCTTCGTGCAAGTGAAGGCGAGCCCCGTGCCGTGATCTACCGGTCACATTGAAGACTCGCCGTCAGGGCAAGTCCTCGGCCGCTGTCACACACCGAGCGTGTGGCCCGTCGCCGGGATGTCGTCACGGATACCCGTGCGCGCAGCTGCCGATCACCCCGATGGCGGGGTCTGGTACACCGGGGGCACCGGGTAGGCGATGGTCCCAAGGGCGGCCCTTCTCGCACTCCCGACTCGCCACGGAAAGCATCCGTAAACCGGCTCTACCCCGTGCGACACGGTCACCGGTGGAGAGCCGTGGAGGACGTGGGTGATCGTGCTGCGACATCCTCGGTCGAACGAGCTGTTGCCGATTCATCGCGCAGATGTGCCGAGCACTCCTCAATCATCGCGTGAAAGACTCCGCGTCGTGGGCGCCCTTCACGCCACCTCCCCGAGGCGGTGGGCCATCGCCGTCGTGGTGCTCCTCATCGCCTCGTTGACCGCGACGTCGCCCACGCTTGCGGCGCTATCGCGTTCGAGCAACCCCTTGCGCCCGTTCCCGTGGGGAAGTGAGATCCAGATCTCTGGCCACAATCACCCTGGGGTGTTTACGTCACTCTCGTGCGCGGCCAGGGGCGACTGCACCGCCGTTGGCTACTGGACCCTGGGCTCCGTCACTGCCCAGGAGGAAGGGTTCATTCTCGGCGAGTCACACGGGAGATGGGGGAGGCCGTTCGCGATTCCCGGCCTGACTGCGAGCCAACGTCTCGCGTCGACCCTCGTGTCGGTCTCCTGTCGGGCACCAGGATCGTGCGCGGCAGGTGGCTCGGTGGGAAGTGTCGGCGTTGTCATCGACGAGAGACGAGGCGTGTGGGGTAAGGCGCGGTCCGAGCCCGGACCTCATTCGCTCGCTCACGCGGCACCGTCCAGTGTCGAGTCTGTCTCGTGCGGCGCACCCGGTGACTGCGCGGCGGTGGGTACGTACGGGGCGGGTAACGGAGGGGGCTTCGTGGTCGTCGAGAGGAAGGGTGTCTGGGGGGCCGCCCAGGACGTGCCCGGGCTCGCGGCTCTCAGCAATGGCGGGGGCACGGCAGCGGTGAATGCTGTCTCCTGCACCGCCGTGGGTGACTGCTCGGCAGCGGGGTCGTGGTTCGCCGGCTCCGTCCAGCATGGCTTCGTGGTCGACGAGTCGCACGGGATCTGGGGAAGCGCAGAGGAGATCCCGGGACTCTCGCTCAACTACGGCGGTTTCCCACATCCCACGTTTGCCCTCTCCTGCGCAGCGCCAGGCGACTGCGCGGCCACCGGGGCTACCGACGAGGGACACGGGCACGGCACGGGCTTCATCGTTGACGAGCGAGGTGGCGTCTGGGGCGCGGCAAGGCCCATTCCCGGATTCGCCTCGCTGAACGTCGGCGACGACGGGGGGGCGACCGCCATCTCGTGTTGGGCGGTGGGCAGCTGCGATGCGGTCGGGATGTACTCGGACGGGTCGGGTTCGGGCGCGGGGTTGGGGTTCCTCGTCGAGGAGCGAGCCGGCACGTGGCGCAGCGCCCGCGCGATCCCTGGCCTCGTCGGAGTCGTTCGCGGCGGGTACGCCGAGCCCACCACCATCTCGTGCGATGCGACCGGGGACTGCGCCGCAGGAGGGGTCGACGGAGGCAGTGCCAACTTCCTCGTCGACAAGGTGAGCGGCGCCTGGCACGACGCAACGGCCATCCGGAACGGCGGTGGACAGACCACAGAGATCTCCTGCGTCGCGGGCGACCACTGTGTCGTCGCGACGGACGCCTACAAACCCAAGGAGACTGGCGAGGTTGCGTCCGGCCCCGTTCTTCCGCGTCGGGGATGAGAGAGCGCCCCTCGCCGATGGCACTGCCGGTTCCTACCGCTGCCTAGATCTTCGCTGCCGGTTCGCGTGCTGGGCTTCGACGGCCAGGTCGAGCGACTCGCCGTCGTCCAGATCGTTGGGGGATCACAGGTCATTAAGGATTAAGGAGGTCCAACCCCGAGGTCACCGACGCTCTTCGCGGGCCAGCCCTCACCTTCATCTCACTCCACACACCGCCATTCGCGGGGCGACCCCCCGCCAGGGTGTGAGAGTGCACACTTAACCTTGTTAGTATGAACATAGTGGATGTTCACACCCGGCACCGGATGATCCTGCAGTGCCTCCGTCAGCGCAGTCCAGTGCTCGTCGGGGAGCTGGCCGACGCCTTCGAGTGCTCTGAGATGACCGTGCGCCGTGATCTGGAGTCCCTGGAGCGCAGGGGCGGCCTGCGACGTGTGCACGGTGGGGCGGTGAGCGTCTTCCTCAGCGCCGAGGAGACCCCGTACGACATTCGAGTACTCGAGTCCCACGACGCGAAGGCCGCGATTGGTGCCGCCGCCGCAAGTCTCTTGGTCGACGGGGAGACGGTCATCCTCGATGGTGGAACCACCGCCATGGAGGTCGCCCGAGCGCTCCGCAACCGGCGAATGACCGTCATGCCACTCGCCCTTAGGCCCGTCTTCGAGTTGCACAATTGTCCAGGCATCAAGCTCCTCCTCCCTGGTGGCGAGGTCCGACCGGGAGAACTGTCGTTGACGGGGAGCCTCATCGAGCCGTGCATCTCTCGGCTCCGGTTCGACACATTCGTCTTAGGTCCTTGCGGCATTGACGCCAAGGCAGGCGTTACCACCCACTTTCTCGCTGAGACAGCGATCAAGCGCGCCGCCGCCAGCGCCTCGCAGCGAGTCATCGGGGTGGCCGACTCCACGAAGCTCGGGCGGGTGGCGTTCGGTCATGTCCTCGACCTCGACGACATCGACATCCTGCTCACTGATGGTGGAGCCGATCAGCTCCACGTGGAGGAGTTGAGGGCGGCAGGGGTCGACGTCCGCTGCGTCTGACGCTGACTCCGGGCTCGAGCCGCCAGGGCGCACCTGCGTCGGCAGACCGCTGGGCTCACCTGGCCGTCATCGCCGTGTTCTTTGTGCAGGGCTTCTTGTTCGCGTCCTGGACGGCCCACATTCCGCAGCTCAGACAGCACCTCGGCCTGAGCGACGGCCGTCTCGGGCTCGCCCTGCTCGGCGCTCCCATCGGCTCGGTCCTTGCCTTGGTGGTCGCTGCCCGCATCCTGCCGAGACTGGGAAGCCAGCCGCTGGTCCGCATTGCGCTGCTCGGCTACTGCGTCTCGGGACCATTCGTCGGGCTCACCGGCTCAGTCGGGACGTTCTTCGTCGCGTTCTCGGTCTGGGGCTTCTTCCAGGGGATGCTCGACGTGTCGATGAACACTCAGGCGATCGCGGTCGAGCGGTTCTCCGGTCGATTGCTGATGCCGGGGTTCCATGGCTCGTGGAGCAGCGGCGCCCTGGCTGGCGCGGTCATCGGGGCAGGCGCGGTGGGAGTGGGCGTCTCACTGAGCGAACAACTGCTGATCCTGGCCGTGCCGTGTTTCTTGGTCGTTGGCTGGCTCACGACCCGGATGATCCCGGATCAGCGAGCGGACGAAGACCCGGGCTCTTCGAGTGAAGGTGGCGCAGAAGGCCACGGCGTGCTGCAGATCGAGCTCATGATCCTCGGTGGCATCGCCTTCGCCTGCATGCTCTGCGAGGGTGCCGCGGCCGATTGGGGGGCGGTCTATCTCCACGACTCCCTGCACACCGTTCCATTTGTCGCCGGAATGGGATTTGCGACCTTTGCCCTGGCCATGCTGGCCGTTCGACTCTCCGGCAACCGGCTCTTCACCAAGTTCGACGCCCACCGCTTGCTTCCCATCCTCGCCACTGTCGCCACCCTCGGGTTCGTCGCCGGCCTCGTCATCGCCCGTCCCGTGAGCATGCTGGTTGGATTCGCCTTGCTGGGCCTCGGACTCGGAAGCGTCGTCCCGATGACCCTCCGGGCAGCAGGAGCGGTCGGCAACGTGAGTACTGGAAGCGCGGTCGCCACGGTGGCCGGCTGCGGTTGGGCCGGCTTCGTCGTCGGACCGGTCCTGATCGTCGCCATCGCGTCGTCGACAACGCTGCACGCCGCCCTCTTCCTCATCCCGGTGCTCACCGGCATCGTGGCGGTGGGTACGGGGACGGCGAAGGCGATACGGCGCTAGGCGCTGCCTGATGGCGGCTGGCGGAAGTGGGCGCCGACGGACTACCGCAGCCTCCCGTGGCCCGTCGTGGTTCCCGCCGGTCCTTGTGCACTCACTCCCGGTCCCCGGGTCGAGACGATGGGACCCGAACCCACGACCCCCCGCTTGCAGATGAGCCCGCGCAGGAAAGGCGCGAACGCCTGGGACTCGAGCAGCCTGATCAGCGACTTATTGGTCCGCCTGCGCGCCTCGGCACGGCGGGGGATGGTGCCGTAGACGGTGCAGTTAGGGGAGCAGGGCTCAGGCGATTGCGGCTTTGGGCGACCTGGGTCGGGTTGTGAGACCGTCCCCGATCGACGCCACGTTGCCCAAGCTTCGTCCACCGGGGCTACTGCCATGGGGACTTGTAGCTCACCTGCGATGGGACCAGCGCCAGCAGACTCCAGGCGCCCTGCTGGGTCGAAGCACGTCGAATCCCGGGCAGGTGGCAGCAACGGGGCACGAACGTGTACCCCCGGTACGAGAAGACCGGGAGGTCCACGAGGTCGTGTCGGCTGGTGACGTACATGCCGAGCGTGGTCGTCGCCGACGTCAGGACGCCGTTGATCGTGAAGTGCCGCACCCTTCCACGACCCCGGTGTTTCGGCGACCGATGCACGTACGTGTACAGGGGCGTGGTGGTGAATACGTGGGTCGCCGTCTTGTTGATCGCAGCCACGCCTGCCGCCTGGCTGAGAAGCGGGTAGGTCGTGGGCGCGCCGATCGAGTAGGCCGCGCCACCAGCGGCAACGACCTGTCCGGTCTGGTTGAACGTGAAGCCGACGCCGTCACCGGTCGAGAGGCCGCCGACCTCCATCGCGAAGCCAACGATGAAGTAGACGCACTTGTGCCCGCAGTACGAATAGTCGGGCATCGTGTAGCGGGGCGGTGAAGCCGGCTGCGCGAGCGTGTAGCCGAGCCCGAAGCCCCGGGCATAGCGCAGTGCGATCGCCACCATCTTGGGAAACTTCGCCGATCGTCCAACCTGGCGGGGTTCCCCGGGGTGAGGTCGCCAGGGGTGGGGTGGGCAGCCCTTCATCGGGCCGCCGTACGACGCGCCGACCTCACACGGCCCCGCGACATAGCCCCACCTGGGCACGCCGTTGGTGGAGTAGTAGTAAACGGCGCGACCCTTGGGGCTGCCGATCGCCCAGTAGCCGCGCCCCGGTGCTGGCGTCGTGTAGCTACCGCTGACGCCGAACACGTGGGCGAGGTGCTCGAGGAACGACCGCTTGTCGGTAGGGACGACGAGCGCATATCCGACGCCGGTGTGGGCCGTCCGGTCGAGCGACGGACCCGCTCTGAATCGGTACGTCGTGACGTAGGTAACGGAGCCCGGCGGCGTCCCAGGTGCGTTCGAGTCGAACACCGCAGCACCGAGAAGCCGCTCGCTGAGCACGAGCCCGCCCGCAGGGCCCTGGGACCCCGCAATCACGAACAACCCGGCCACAAGGGCGGCCGCCACGAGCACGCTGCCAGCCAGGACTGCTCGGCGGTGCTGAGGGACACGTCGCCGGGAGGTGCGTTCCGTGATGCGATCGACGATTACATCGGCATCGATGATTGGCGACGACACCAATCTGAGCGGATCGGCTCGTGAGATCAGATCTCCCGGCACAGCGTCGTTCAGATCCTGCATATCTACCTACTTGTCCGTTGAGGACATCGAGTTACGTCGCTCGATGTCGCCGAGGGCTTGGAGGAACTTCGACTTCGCTCGCGACAAGCGTGTCGCCACCGCATTGCGATTGGCGCGCAGCACGAGCGACAACTGGTCGACGCCAATTCCGTCCCAGTAGTGCAGGGTGAGGAGCTCTCGATCGTGCTCGGTCAGTGTTGCCAGTGCGTCGGTGATCGTCAGCAACGACACGGCCTCGTCCTCGGCGGAGTCCATGGAGCGGCGCAGGTCGGAGCTCCTGACGAGCTCGCTGGAATAGTGCTGCCGGCGTCGTTCCGTCCGCTGTGCGTTGTGCAAGACGTTGCGGGCGACGCCGATCAACCAAGGCCGCTCCAGGTCGCCTTCCGGAACGGCGTCGAGCCGACGCCAAGCGACCACGAAGGTCTCCTCGACGAGGTCGTCGAGGTCAGAGGCCGGCAGCGACATCAGCCGGCGACGCAGGTAGGCCGCGACGGCGGTTCCGTGCGCCTGGACGAGCGACCGGAGACGGTCACGATCGCTCACATACCCACTATGTCCGCCCAATGTTGGCTGTTACAGCGGTAGCCATCGTGTGCGCCAAACGGTAGGGCGGTCACCGACTTCCGCGGCAGGTGATTCAGCTAGTGAGCGAGCTCACTGCCCGGCTTTGCGATGGCGTGACAGCCCGTTGCGTGTGCGTCGGCCTGAGTTCCGTGGTTGGGCGTTGCGTGTCAGAGGGCCGAAGCAAGCAGCTCGACCGTGAGCGAGGATGGTGCCGCGGGTGTCCGTTGGATGAAGTACTCACCGCCCGCGAGCTTCGCGAGCTGCGATGCAATCGGCACCAGATGCGGGGTGTCGGTCGTCGAGATGGTGACGCGGAGACGGTCACCGGCGGCCAAGGTGACCAGCGTCGGGAACACCTGGATCTGGTACTCCTCGGTCGCGCCGGGAGCGACCGCCTCGGCTGACGCCTGGGTGTAGGGGTGGTACGGGAGCACCGTCACTCCGTGCGACGTCCATGACCGCAACCTGTCAGTGGCCCGGAACGACCCGAGCAGCGCACCTTCGGTGAGGGGGTACGACGTGCCGTTCGGGGTGACGGCGTCGACCTCGGCCACCCACTCCGCGTCGGTCGTGTTCGCGCTTGCGTACACCGTGGCGGTGATCGGTCCGGCGACGGTCGCGGCCTTCGTGAGTGGCGCGGTGGTGTAGGTGGTCTCCCACGGTCCGAGCTGCGTCGTGTTGTCCTCGTCGACGCAGGGCGCGAGGATGCTCGCCTCGTTGGCCGCGATGGAGACGCCACCCATCGACCACTGGTCGATCGGGCGACCACACACACTGCCGACGGGACTCCAGGCGATGGTGTCACTGCCGGCGGTCTTGACGGTGGGCGCACTGTTGCTCAACGCGCCACCAGCCCTGAAGTACATCGTCGTCGGCGAGGAGCCGGTGAACGGGTACGTCGTGGTCTCGTCGAACTTGCCAGTGCCCAGGTCGTAGTAGTGCAGCGGCGTCGGCGTCGTGGCCATGCCGGTGTGCTCATGCTTCAGCCAGGTGTCGAACCACTCGAGCTCGAGCTGGTCGACGTCCACACTGGAGCCGTTGAGGTGCTCCCATGGCCCATCGATCAGTTGGTAGCGGCCGGTCACTCGCTGCCTCGGCAGCATCGGAGACGATGTCGGACGTCCGTCGTACGCGTTCTGCAGTGCCGCGTAGTTGAGCGGCTCGCCGTTCTGGAATATGTCGAACTCGCCGCCGAGCAGATAGGCGGGGATTCGGTTGGCGACGACCCTCGACAGAATGCTGGCTGGGTTGCGCTGTCGCCAGTACGTCCCGTCGTAGGCCTCGTCGCCACCCGTCAGGACGTTCTCCATGGCGGCAGCGTGGTAGCTGGCCAGCCCGTTGGCGTGGTCCGTCTCGATGCTGGCCAGGTCTGCGAGCAGCGCCGGATCATTTGCCGTGTCCTGGAGCGGGTTGACGGTGTTCAGACCACCGGTCAGGCCGAGGTACGTCTCGGAGAACTCGAAGTCGAGGATGCCGCCCATGAACGACGTGTCGCGGTAGAGGTCGTTGCCCGAGACGAGAGGGAAGATCGCCTTGAGCGGCGAGTGCTTACCGACCGCCCCTGCGAGGAGCAGCTGGTCGATCCCCAGGTACGACGCGCCGTAGGTGCCGACCGAGCCGGTCGAGTTCGGGAGGTGCGCGGCCCAGTGGAGCACCTTGATGGCGTCTTGCTGCTGGATCGGGTCGAACACACCCCACTGGCCATTGGAGTCACCCGAACCGCGGACATCCGCCACGACCTCGATGTAGCCGCGCTGTGCCAGATAGTTGTTGGGGCCGCCCGTCGCCGACTCGCCGCCGGGTGCCGATGCGGAACCTGGTGAGGACGAGCCACCCTGGCCCTTGCCGTAGGGGGTCATGGTCATTAGCACCGGGAACTTGCCCGGTGCGGCTGCGCCAGAGGCCAGGGTGGGGTAGATCTCGTTGACGCGGATGGATGTCCCGTCCGCGCCGGGGATGACGATGTCGTTCTTGGACGCGGTGCCGTACACCGCTCGCTCCGGCTGCCAGGTGCTGCCAGGTGCCGCGCTCGCGGCGAGAACGCTTGCCGGCAACTGAGGGCTGAGGCCCGTCAGGCTCGAGGGCGCCGACTCGACCGCAGGAGCGCCAGGTGGTGGGGAGGGGGTGGTTGCGCCTGCGGAGCTGGCAAGGCCGGCGATCAGCGCGCCTACCAACGCGCCACCGGAGATTCCCGTACGCTTCTGTCGCCATACACGGCTCACGGTGCCTCCCTGGTGGGTGCTGTCGCTCCGACCCCACCCTGCGATGCCCACTCAGGGCGTCACCTAACCCTGTCGTCATCGCCATTCAGTGCTCAGCGCCGTCGCTTTCGTCCCTGAGGGAATGTCACCTCGCAGACAAGGGCGCGTGCGGGATCGCGAACGCGGACGCTAGGACGCCAGTGGACACCGCCACATCGCGTTGCCCCCGTCGTGCGACACAGGTCCCTGGCGCTCGAACGGGGAATGGCCTGATCACGCTGCCTTTTTAAGGTGGAGACGATGTCGGGACGATGGGACTCGAACCCCCGGCTGAGGCGAGCGAGGTTTAGCCGATCGTGAGGTCGTCGAGGACTGAGAGCTGCCCGGTCACCGATTCGGCATCTCCTACGATGACCGTCGCTAGCGCCGACGGCGCCCAGTAGCGACGAGCTGCTTCGTCCACCGCGCTCTTTGCGGTCTTGGCGATCCGCTCCGGATGAGACCACAGGTAGTCGGGGCCGGCGCCCGAGGCGACGAGAGCGGCGAGCGTCGACGCGAGGCCGGATTGCGTGGCCGTTTCGAGCAAGAACGTCCCCACCAGATAGCGCCGTGCAGCTTCGAGCTCGTCGTCTGTCACGCCGCCCACCACAAGACGCCCGAGCTCATAGCGGGTCTCCACGAGCGCCGCCGCCGTCACTGCGGTGGAGACGTCTGCCCCAATCGTCATGGCAGAGGCGACGCGGAAGTGCCGGACGCTCGAGCTCGGTGAGTAGGTATAGCCGTTGCGCTCTCGTAGGTTCTCGACGAGGCGCGAGGTGAACATCCCGCCGAAAATGGCGTTGGCGAGAGCGGCGGCGGGCCAGTCCTCGTCACCCCGTTGTGCCATCGCTCCGCCGATCCTGAGGTTGCTCTGGACGCTTCCGGGGCTGTCGAGGAAGAGAAGCGGTCCGCTCTGGACTGCGGCTGGCGCCATGAGAGCTCTCGCCGTGTGATTGGCCGCGTCCTGTGGCCATCCCGACATCGCAGCTTCAGCCATGGTGATGGCGCGACGTGGCTCGAGGTCGCCGACCAGCACCAGGTGCGCCGAGCGGGGCTGCACGAGCGACGAGTGCAGTCTCCTAAGTCGCGACGCCCGCACTCGACGGATGGCGCCCGGGCGCGGCATCTCTGCTCCGTAGGGGTGACGGCCGAAGAGGCGCTTGCTGATGGCTTCGGTTGCCACCGTCTCGGGTTGGCTGAGTGCGATGGTCACCTGGTCAGCGGTCCTGGCGCGATCGCCCTCGACTTCGTGTGCTGGATAAGTCGCCGACGTGAGCACCTCGGCAAGCAAGGAGAGGATGTCCGGCAGCCTTCCGGCCAGTGCGGAGGCGTGAATGACCACGGCGTCGCCGGACACGCTCGCCCCGAGCGTGCCACCGATGCGACCAACCGCATCGGCGAGACCGGCACGGTCGTGCGCGGCGGTACCCGACAGGACGGACTCCGACAGGACAAGCGTCTCTGCGGAGTGAGCGATCTGAGCAGCCGAGAGGGGAAGCACGACACGAACCTCGACAAGGGGTACCCCCGCCCGTCGCACGATGAGGGCGTGCACGCCGCAGCTCAGTTCGGCTTCGCTCACGGCGGGTCGGCGACGGTGCTTCATCGTCGCGATTGGCGGGGGGGACTCGGTCACCTGCTCGCCCTGACGGGGTTCAAGGAGGGTTCGATCTCAACGACCGTCTCGTGCTGGACGAGCAGCGACGACGCAGCCTCGGCGACGGACTCGGCACTGACCGCCGCCAGACGGCTTGGCAACTCCACCAGCAGTTCGGCACGTCCGTGCGTCACCTCGAAGCAGGCGAGGGCAATGGCCCTTTCCATCACCGAGTCGACCGCTCGCCAGTGCGCCGAGGCGTACTGCGCTGCCACTCGTTCGAGCTCCTCGTCACTCGGGCCGTCCGCCGCGAGCAGCGACAGCTCCTCTCTCACTATCGACAGCAACTCGTCCGTCACGCTCGTGCCGGGGTGGAAGACGACTATCTGGAACAGCACGGGCTCCCTCATGTAGAGACCGTCGCTGCCGAAGATGCCGAGTTGGCAGCTGACATCGGTAACCAAGTGGTCGCGGTGCATCAGGCGGGAGCGAAGACGGCTTGCGTCGCCCCTGGCGAGGAGCTGTGCCAAGACGTGGAAGCTGAGGTGCCTGTCGAAGTCCATGACCGGATCGGGCGTCCTGTATGCGACAACGAAGGCTGGTTGCGGTGCGCGGGGGTCCGCCACGGCGCGGCGGCGCGGTGCGTCGGGCGCCGGCTCTGGCCAGGGGCCGTGCCGTGGCGGCCGCGAGGAGCGGAGTCGCCCGAAGTAGCGGTCCGCCATGTCGAACACGGCGTCGGCCTCACAGTCTCCGGCGACGGACAACACTGCGTTCGATGGCGCGTAGAACGTCTCGTAGAACCCGGCGGCGTCGGACACGGTCGCCGTCTCGAGATCCTCGAATGCCCCGTAACCGTTGTGTGAGTTGGGGAAGGTCCGAAAGGCGACCTCGGGGAGCAGTATGAAGGGGAAGCCCCCGTAGGGCTGATTGAGGACGTTGACCTTGATCTCCTCCTCAACCACGGCGATCTGGTTGACAAGGTTCTCCTCGGTCACCGCGAGCGAGCCCATTCGGTCGGCCTCAAGCCAAAGCATCCGCTCCAAGGCCCCGGAGGGCACCGCTTCGTAGTACGCGGTCAGATCTCCCAACGTGTGCCCGTTCATTCGGCCGCCGGCGCCCTCTACCAAGCGAATGTGCTCGACCTTCCCCACGTGGTCGGAGCCCTGGAACATCAGGTGCTCGAAGAGGTGGGCGAACCCGGTGCGGCCCTCCGGTTCGGAGCGAAAGCCCACGTCGTAGACGACCGCCACGCCGACGAGAGAGCTCGAACTGTCGGGAACAACGAGAACCCTCAGACCATTCTTGAGCACATGTCGTTCGACGTTGCCCTTACGGTGCGTTGTCGGCACGGGCCGCAACCTACTGTGGGGAACTCGCGAGGAACTGATGAACCCTGATCAGGGGACAAGTCTCAAAGAGGGCGTTACGATTCCATTACCGCGCGTTTCAAGCGAAGGCGGGCTCCGCGTGTGCGAATGGCCTGGTCACGCTGGGTGGGGACAGAGGGACCTCGGGCCCAGAGCGAAGGAAAACACGGCGGCGGGCGCCGGGACGACGCGGGGCGCCACGGACCGCATACCGGAAGCGCAGACCGAGGGCAGAGGGCGGGGGCGTCTGTCCCCACATTGAGCCCTGATGGACTCACTCGTCCCCCGCCGGGCCCCGGGTCACGCGGCGGGGCTTTGGAAGCTCCCGCCACGCGGTCGTGACCACGACCCGGCGATGGGGGACGAGTCGCACACGCTACGAAGGCTCGCGACTAATCCAGAGGACTGCGCAGCCACCGTCGATGGAAGGGGTCAGACACCACCCCACACCCCAGCGGTCCTTGACCACGAGCTCTCGGTTCCCTCCGAGCCAGGACGACTGCCACGGCCGATCCACGGGTTGTGAAGCTGCGAGGGCAGGCAGTGCGTTCAGCGCGGACGGCGGATGAACGCGACCACTCCGCTTGGGCAACCATCGAAGGGGTGATATTCGCCGTAACGCGCGAATCCGAGGCCCTCGTAGAAGGAATGTGAGCGGGGGAAGGGCGTTTCGAGGTAGTACGACGTGGCGGTTTCGTCGGCGACCCTGAGCGCGGGTGCCAACAACCTCCTTCCTAGGCCGGCGCCCTGCAAACCGGGCTCGATGCCGACGAATGCCAGATACCAATGTGGCTCAGGAGGATGGAGTGCCTCGAGCGAGGCGAATCCTTCGAACATCGCCGGAGCCCCGTGAGGGAACGACTCGAGCACGACGAGCCTCGTGCGGTGTGCATGAGCTAGTGCCGACTCATCAGGCGGGGTGGGATTCGGAGGAACCCAAGCGGCTACGCCGACGACGTCGTTGCCGGAGACGGTGGCGAAGGTCTGCCGAGACGGCAGCAATTCGGCGAGGATGCCCTCGAAGAAGGAGGGAAGCGCGACCATTTTGCGGTCCGGATCGTCGAGATAGTGCCCTATCACGGGATCGTCCACGAATGCGCGTGCCAGCAGTTTGCTTGCGACCGTCAGCTCGTCGTCCTCGAGTTTGCGGGTCGCCAGATCCACCCGGCTGGTTTACCTCAGGGCCAGGCAGGTCGGCAGTCCCTCCTCGTCGAGGTATCCCCGACGGCCGGCTCGGAGACCCCATCGCCCTTGTCAGAGTTGGCTGCCCACCCCGGCACGTCAATGGCAGGTGGGCAGGTTTCGCTCAGCGTTAGTTAGCGTCAACCAGTCGCATGTGTCAATCACCCAATGCTTTGGAGGCCGCCATGTCCCAAGTCCGTGTCCACAACTTCTCTATCTCCCTGGACGGATTTGGGACGGGCGAGGGCATGACGCTCGACGCCCCGTTCGGCCACGCGGGGCATCGGCTCCACGAGTGGATGTTCGCCACCCAGTTCGGCCGCCGTGAACTCCTCGGCGAGTCGGGCGGCACCGAGGGAGTCGATCACGTGATGGCCGACCAGTACGGACCCGGGATCGGTGCGGAGATTATGGGCGCGGGCAAGTTCGGCCCACCAGGCTGGCAGGACGACCCGAAATGGCGCGGGTGGTGGGGCGACAACCCACCGTTCCACACGCCGACTTACGTCCTGACCCACAATGCGCGCCCGTCGCTGGAGATGGACGGTGGTACGACGTTCCACTTCCTCGACGCCGCGCCAGCGGATGCACTCAGAATGGCGCGGGATGGAGCCGCCGGTCAGGACGTCCGCATTGGCGGGGGCCCGACCATGTTGCGCGCGTTCATCGCCGCCGGTCTCGTCGACCACCTGCACGTCGTGCAGGTTCCGATCCTGCTCGGCCGCGGTGTTCGGCTGTGGGACGGCCTGGACGCATTGGAGCAGCACTACGACGTGGAGACAGTCTCGTCACCGAGCGGAGTCACCCATCTAACCTTCACACGCCGCTGACCGATCCTGTGGTCGAACTGACAACCTGCTCATACCGCCGGGGCGGAGGCACCGTGGCGTCAACTACCAGCCTGAATGTCCAGGCGCCCGGTCCGGTCTTTGACCTAGCGTTTCTTGATGGGTGCAATCCCCGACACTGACCTCGAGCGCATCAAGCGCTACTGCCATGAGAAGTCGCCGCCCGAACACGCCGACAAGGTCCGGATCGAACACACAATTCGGGGCAAGACGGTCACGATCGTCGAACGACGGCCACCTTGGGATGGCGTCGGTGATGAGTGGACGAGCCAAGAAGTCGCTCGTTTGAAGTACGACGCGGAGAGTACCGAGTGGACTCTCTACTGGAGCGACAGCAACGGGCGCTTTCACCTCTACGAGCTCATCGAGCCTGGCACGGTGACCTCGCTGCTCGAAGAGGTCGAGCACGACCCCACATGCATCTTCTGGGGCTGAGGGTCCCAAGTCCGAACGATCGGTGGCGCTGGACCATGAAGCGCGGTGGCTCGACGACAGATGTTCTGGAACGCCGGGACGCTGTCGCGCCGTCGGCTCCTCAGACGCGCAGGGATAGCGTCCGGTCATGGCTGGGAGACGCGATTTCCGGAGCTCTGAGGAGAAGACTGAGCGTCGAGCAGCGGAGGAGTTAATCGGCACCTATCACCAGGCACAGTTGCGACTACTTCTTGAACACGTGCGTGAAGGCTTCGTCCGCCTCGATCGGGGTGAGATCGACGAGTTCGAACTAGACCGCGTGATCTTTCAATACAAGCGCTCTGCGGCTGAACTTTGGAAGTTCTGCGGCTCAGGTGGTGCCCAGACGCACGGGGCCGCAATTGGACTCGCCTACATGCGCGAGCGTGGCGAGGAACCTGATTGGTGGGAAGCTGGGGTGCACCGAGACCGTCGTACGTAAACCGTCCGCAGACATATTGCGGAGGATGCTCTGAGGCGAGTGCTGAAGTGTCTTCCCAACCTGGTCGGGAGGACACCATGACAAACCAAGGCATTCAACTCGCGCTGGAGCTCGTCGGGCCTCACGCTCACGATCAAGGGTAGGTCGCTGCGGCGGCATTCCTGGCTTGTTACAGCGGCAGGACCCTCGACGCCTATCGACAGGATCTCCGGGGCTACTTCGCCTGGGCCAGTTCTCTGGGGATCGAGGTGCTCGAGGCCACCCGGCCTCACGTGGAGCTGTATCGGCACCACCTCGAACTGCGTGGTCTCGCCGCGTCGACGATCGATCGAAGGCTGGCGACGGTATGCGGCTTCTACAGATTCGCTCACATCGACGGACGGATCACGAGCAATCCTGCCCAGTACGTCAGACGACCCAAAGTGCATCCGAGCGAAGGCCGCGGGCTCGATCGCGACGAGGTGGCCAGATTCCTATTCACTGCCGAGAGGATCGATCACGACCATGCGGCTCTCGCGGTGCTCCTAGCGCTGAATGGCCTTCGGGTGTCAGAAGCCTGCGAGACCAGCATCGAGAACATGGGGCTTGAGCATCTCCTTGTCCCGCTGGGTGATCTCGCGGAGCCTGGCTCGAAGACCGCCTTCAGGCTTGATGAGTGTCCTTCGTCAGGCGCGCTCAGACCCGGCAGCGAGGATCGATCTGGGGCGCCCGCGAACATGTTCTGCCTCGGCAGGTTTCGCATCACTGCGACCGCTGAAGAGGGCCACGTGGCGGCTCGTTAGCCTCGACCTCGTGAGTGCCAAGCACGAGCCGGTGCCGTTCGAGTTGTACGAGCCTGGCGTGTACCTGCACGGCACGAAGGCGGACCTTGCCGTGGGCGAGATGCTGGTCCCCGGCCGCGAGTCGAACTTCGAGCAAGGCCGTGTGATGAGCTACGTCTATTTCACCGCGACTCTTGACGCTGCGACCTGGGGCGCTGAGCTTGCCTCTGGTCAAGACCGCGGGCGGATCTACGTCGTTGAGCCAATAGGCGAGTTCGAAGATGACCCAAATCTGACCGACAAGAAATTCCCTGGGAATCCGACGCAGTCTTTCCGTAGCAGCGAACCGCTGCGCGTCGTAGGTGAGCTGGTCGACTGGGTCGGTCATTCGCCAGTGAAGTTGCAAGCCATGCGAGACGCCATACGAGGCGGGGGACCCGGCCAGATCGAGGACTAAGCCTGAATCCACTTACCCTCCGGATTACGGGCGCCGGGACACCACCCGGCGTTGGGTGACGCTTTGTCAAGTTGTCACCGTGATCTGATAATCTGATCTAATGACGGAGATCAGCGCGACGAGCGCTGCTCGGAACTTCGCCGAACTGCTCGATGCAGTGGAGCACCGAGGCGAGCGATTCACGATCGTTCGCAGGGGCAAGGTCATCGCTCAACTCGAGCCGGTGACGATCGGTCAGGGTGCCGACGTCAAGGCGTTCCTGCGGAAGCGCAAGCCCGACAAGGCCTGGATGGAGGACCTCGCTGCCACTCGCGAGCTCGTCGGGATCGAGGATCGGTCCTGAGTCGTCTCCTACTCGACACGACCTTCTTGGTCGACGCCGAGCGCGCAGGCAACGACCTCGACCGTGTCATCCGAGACGCGGACGACGTGGCCCTCGCTGCGATCTCCGTCGCAGAGCTGAGCGTCGGGATCGAACTCGCCGGGGGCAGAACCCGGCGAAACCGCAGCGACTTTCTCGAAGGCGTCTTAGAAGCAGTTCCCGTCATCGACTTCGACCTTGAGGTGGCTCGTGCACACGCACGCCTGTTGGTTGCCGTCCGTCGACAGAGGCGACCACGCGGTGCGCACGACCTGGTCATCGCGGCCACGGCCGTGGCGTCTGATCGAGTGGTCGTCACCGCTGACGCCGGCGCATTCGACGACCTGCCCGACGTCACGGTGCAGCCTCATCGATAGACGATGCGAGGGGCGGTCGCAGTCAACCAGCGTCGCCAACCCGGCCTTACGGGATGGACGCCTACGCGGTGGACTGGTGGGTCATCCCCTCGCCTGGATCATCTCGACCACGTCTTCCGGGCGATAGCCGAAGCGACCGGCGTAGCTCAGCATCTCGTCCAGCTTGCTCAAGACGGCGCTCCGCTCGGGTGTGCCAACCACGCGAACACCTCGTCCGCGAGTGAAGTCGAGGATCCCCTCATCGCGCAGCATGTGCAACGCACGAAGGACGGTGTTCTTGTTGACACCCAAGACCGTGGCGAAGTCGACGACCGGTGGCAGCCGATCCCCCGGCTTCGCCTCACCTCCCGCGATGGCCCTGCGGATCTCACCGGCGACCTGAACATGAAGCGGGGTCGGCAAGTCCCGGTCCAGGTTGACGTCCAACATGGTACTAGTATATCGTAGTCTTAGTGACGGCGACTCGAGGCACGATGCTCACGATCGATCGACCGAAGCAGGAGACGCTCGAACTCGTCGAAGCGCCCGTTGTCCTGATCCCTGAGGTCCATCGGGAGAAACGACGACGCCGCCTGCAGGTGGTCGCGATCATCGCCATCGTGATCGCCCTCCTTCTGGCCGCCGCGGTGTTGGCAGGGGCTGGCGGATCCGGTGGAGGTTCGCGGGGAGCGCACGACACCCCGGGCAGCGGGCGTCATGGTCGATCGGGTGCACCGACGGCCGGGCCGGCAACGGCCAATCCCGCGTCGAACGCCCACGCTCCGGGCCAAGTTGTCGGATCACCTCCAGTGGGGACAGATTCGACGAGCAATGAGCGACTGGTGGTTGGGCGCGCGATCGCTCGGCAAAGACGCACAGCGACCGCCACGGCGCCCGCTACCTCTCACCGGACGTTCGTCACGATCCACCGCGGACGCTGCGCCCGGTTCGTTCCAGGCGCCGACCTGAGCCGCTGCGACCTCGCGGGCGCGAATCTCGCGCGGCGAAACCTGTCCAAGGTCAACTTCACTGGCACCAACCTCTCGGGAGCTGTCCTCACGAAGGCGAACCTAGTCCGTGCCAACCTGAAGGGCGCGAAGTTGACTCACGCGGTCCTGCGCGGAACGATATTGAGGAGCGCGCTGCTCACGGGAGCGAATCTGTCATTCGCCGATCTGACTGGTGCGAACCTCAGCTTCGCGACGCTCGACGCAGCTGACATGTTCAGGGTGACAATGACGGAGGTTATCGGCCGGCTTTCTTCGTTCGTCGGCGCGAACCTCGCAGAAGCCGATCTGAGGGGGGCGTCGCTATATGGGGCAGCGATGGCGACCGCCAATCTGAGCCGTTCCGATCTCGCGGGGGCGATGTTGGCCCACGCGGAGCTCCATGCCGTGAACTTCCACGAGGTGGGGACGGCGTGCTGCCGAGGCAACTTCCTCGATCTCTCCCACACGGACTTGAGCGATGCGAACTTCGCAGGAGACTCCCTCACAAATGTCAGCTTCGCCGACTCGATCGTCGTTTCCGCCAGCTTCGCGGGGGCTGCGCTCGATCAGGTCGACTTCACGAACGTCGACGTCGGAGGCGCGAACATCTTCGGCGCGAGCTACTCGCAGGTGGACTTCCACAATGCCAACCTTGCCGGCGAGAACTTCAGCCATGCGACGATCACCGGCTACTTCGGCTCGATCAACTTCAGCAGTGCCGACCTGACCGGCGCGAACTTCTCAGGAGTCGATCTTGCGGGGATGGAGTTCACCAACTCAGATCTCACCGGTGCAAACTTCGCAGGATCGAGTTCGGGCCCCACGGACAGTTGCATTCGTTGCTTTGTACCGATCTTCACTGGCGCGAACTTCACACAAGCGACATTCAGTGGAGCTCAGTACGGCACTGCGATCCTGCTCGGAAGCAACACGTGGAGCAAGACGACATGCCCGGACGGGACGCTCAGCGACAGCGACGGTGGGACATGCGTAAACAATGGCATGTAACGCGCTCGCCGCGGATTCACTCGCGTGGCTTACTGCCTGGCAGCGCGGATGTGCCGAAGTGTGGCAAGGACCGTGCCACGTCCCGGCGTTTCGGGAAGGTGTGTCAGTGAACGAGGCTGATTGGCTCACATTCGAGGTACCGGCTTACTGAATCGCCGTACCAAAGGATCATCTGGTCTGAGTCGACTTCTGCGTGCTGATACGGGCGAGGCCCCACAGGCCAGAGTTCATCTGTCGCGTCGAGGACCGACTCCTGCAAGTTGGCCATCGCGCTCTCAGCCGAGGCGATCATCTCTTCGACCGTCAGATCCCGAGTCTCGGGGCTGAAGAACGGACCATTTGAGTAGCCGCCCATCGTTGGATCGGCTCCGCACGTGACCATCTGGCCCTCAACCCAGACGCTGAAGCCCTCAGGGGAGATCGCATCGAGCCGCTTGGCTACGACAGTAGCGAATTCGGCCACGTTCACCTTCTAGGTATCGTCCGAACGGCCTTGCGCTGCGCCACTCACCCGGCGTCATGTGACGCCCTCGGATCGAGCTGGGATGTCGCTGCGCTTGCGTAGATTGCGGGGATGCTCAAGGTGCGACTGGGAGGATTCGGCCTGGACTGCGACGATCCAGTTCAACTGAGCGACTTCTGGGCCGCACTGCTTGGCGGAGAGATCATCTACACCTCAGAGAGTTTTGCCGTCGTGAAGCTCGGCGACTTGTTGTTGAACGCGTACCACGTCGAAGGTCACATGCCGCCAACTTGGCCGGAGGGGCCGCTGCCGAAGCAGGCTCACATCGATCTAGATGTTGACGACCTCCCGCAGGCAGAGGAACGTGCGCTCTCCCTCGGCGCAATACGAGCGGAGTCGCAGCCGGATCCCGACAGCTACCTCGTGCTCCTCGACCCGGCCGGCCATCCATTCTGTCTTTCGACCCAGTTCCCCGATTAGCGGCCGATCACGGCAGAGTCCGTCCCACATGTCCGGCGGTCGGGGGCACCCCTGAGAGGCGTGCGAGTCCGACCTCCGGCTCGAATGCGAAGACGTCACATCTGTAGTTATACTGAGCGGTATGACTTACCGTGTGGGCCCGAAGGGACAGGTCGTCATCCCGAAGGCGCTCCGAGA
The DNA here is from genome assembly GCA_035937595.1 of Acidimicrobiales bacterium. Lineage (GTDB taxonomy): Bacteria > Actinomycetota > Acidimicrobiia > Acidimicrobiales > RAAP-2 > Palsa-459. Next base: position 13,343 of record DASZHS010000005.1, on the reverse strand, counting down.
TCAGTTGGGAATCGCCCCGGGTGACGAGGTCGATGTCTCAGTGGACAACAACGCCGTCCGTATCGAGCCCGTTCGCCCCGACGCGGCGCTGCGAGGCTCGTTTCGGGGCCTTGGGCTCACGGAGCTTCTCGAGTCAGAGCACCGCGTCGAGCTCGAGCGGTGACTGACTGCCTCGACTCCTGGGCGGTGCTTCGGTGGCTCGAGGGCGAAGAACCAGCTGCGAGCCGTGTCGAGTCGGCCATGCAGGCTCGGCCGCTGATGAGCTGGATCAACCTCGGCGAAGTCGCCTATGTCGTGGAACGCCTGGCCGGCGAGGATCGAGCTCGCCACGCGGTTCGAGAGCTTCGACGCAACGTTGCCCTCGAGCTCCCGACGCAGGCACGGGTCCTTGAGGCGGCGCGCATCAAAGCCAACCACTCGATGGCCTACGCCGACGCGTTCGCCCTCGCTACGGCCATCGCCCACGGAGCCACACTGCTGACCGGCGATCCAGAGATCCTCGACGGCACCACTCGATGGCCGACCGAGGATCTCCGACGCTGAGTTCGACGACGGTCCTTGAGTTGCAGAGCCGGCGATCGGGGGCAGGGGACAACTGCTTAGTGCATCTAATGCGTTGCCCAGGACTAGGCATCGTCGTCGAGCGCTGAGGATGCCTCGGCAGCATCACGCAGGCGCTCATTCGCCTCTTGCACGTCCGGAGGGAGGGCGAGGTCTACGAAGGCTTTTGCATCGCCCAGAGGTATCCCTGCGCCGGATCGAAGGGACTTGCAGGCAGCTGCGGGCCCGGATCCCATCTGGATCATGTTGATCGCCATGTCCTGTAGGGAGGCGCCGGCAGCGACTTCGCCGCGGACGTATTCGGCCTAGGCGGCGTCATCCATGACTAAAGCATGTCAGTCGGTCAGGGGAAGGTCCTCAAGTACTCCTGCAGCCTGAACTCGGCAACGCGCCGAGCCGGCGCCTCTGACCTGGCAGCGAGGCGAGGATTGGGGGACACGTTCTCGCCAGGGACTGGAGTTGGCAAGTCGTCTTCACACGGATATGCGGCTTACTTCCTCGAACTCAGTTCCTGAGCCGTCATCACTGCCGCGACGAAGGCGCGGCAACGCGAACACAGAGAACGTCGCGACGGCGCCGAGCGATGTTCCCGCGACACACATCCATCTGCCTGGACCGAACATCACGCCCCATTGGCAGTAGATAGGCAACGTGAGGGAGGTCTGGACCAACAGCGCCAACGAAGATCATGGCGGTTCCAACCAGCGGGAGAGCTCGTCGCCACGGGCCGAGCCAGCGGAAGATCGGCAGCCCGAGTTCGTTTGCTCCGACCAAGGCGAGAATGACGATCCCCCCTGCCACGAGCCAAGGAGGCACGAAACGCCACCAAGCTCGGAGCGGCGCGCCAAGCTGCCAGAGATCCTGATGGACACCAAAGACTGGCCCATGGCCGCAGGCGTATCCACCCCAGCGCCACGTCATGAACGAACTCAGCGTGACGATGCCGGATGCGATCAGAAATGCGGCTCCCGTTACGCGGCTCGCAACTCGTTCAGTGGCGTTCATCTGGATGCCACGGCACTTGATCAATGGCATTCTTACGCATCACCTGCGAGCCGGTCCTGGACTCATGGTCCCGGGATTCGAGGCCAGCCGATCAGGTCAGACCGGGCATCCTCCATCTGCCGCACTGGAGAAAGGCAATAACAGCAAGCGCCCGTGGCGCCCACTCCCGGCGGTCAGGGATACCAGCCGAGGTCATTCAGCCAAGTTTCGCAGGACCCGGCTTCTTCAACGTGGTGGCCGGATCTGCTTCGTCGAGGACTTGCGGAACTCCCGGTCTCGTTCGTGGCTACCACCGAGATGAAGTGGGCCTTGCCGCTTTCGAGACCGTGGATCGTGCAGCTCGTATCAGGCGACGTGCACGTGAACGGATGCTTCCGTTGCTGGCGCTCGCCGTGAAGTTGGTGATCGCCAATCCCCATCGGATGCCGGAACGGACCAGTGAACCACGACCGACACGTCGCAACCAGCGACCTTGTCGATCTTGGGCGCCTTGGATCTAGGCAGAGGCGACGGCGATGATCGGTAAGCCGTTGAGATCGTCGCCGACCGCCGTGCAGACCATGCGCGACGTGCAACTGACGTCAAACAAGAACGCTCCGCGGGGCGCGGCGATCTCGGCCACCACGCTCCACTTTCCGGCCGACTCGGTCGCGTAGATCGGGGCATTGCCGTCCGTCCCGACCGCAATGCAGGTCGTGGCCGACGTGCAGCTCACGGCGGTGAAGTAACCGCCGGCACCGGGCGCATCGAGGACCTTTGGCGCTCTCCACTTGCCGGCCGACTCGATCGCGTAGATCGGCTCTATGCCGGTTCCCCCAATAGACCCGACCGCGGTGCAGCTCGTCGCCGACGCGCAGCTCACGGCGGTGAATTGATCCCCGGGCGCAGAGAACTGCCTCGCTGCTCTCCACTTGCCGGCCGACTCGGTCGCGTAGATCGGATGGCTGCCGTAGTTGTCAGAGCCGATGGCGGTGCAGTTCGTCGCCGAGGTGCAGCTCACCGAGGAGAATGATCCAACACGCCCGCCGGGCGCGGGGATCTCGATCGCTGCTCTCCACCTGCCCCCCGACTCGGTCGCGTAGATCGGCCGGATGCCGTTGTGGTCGGAGCCGACAGAAGTGCAGCTCGTCCGAGAGGTGCAGCTCACGCTGACCAAGCCCCCACGACCGTGCGGCACAGATAGGGCAGTTAGTGCTCGCCACCTCCCGCCCGACTCGGTCGTGTAGATCGGCTGGCCGTTCTTGCCCTCGCCGACGGCCGTGCAGTTCGTCGCCGACGTGCAGCTCACGTCGTTGACGAACCCGCCGCCGACGGGCCCATGGAGGACCCTCGCCTCACGCCACGTGCCGGCCGACTCGGTCGCGGAGATGGGTTCGCCGTTGTCGTCATATCCGACGGCGGTGCAGTCCGTCGCCGACGTGCAGCTCACGCCGAAGAAGCTTCCACCACCACCCCCGGGCATAGCGATCTCGGTCGCCGTGCCCCAGGTGCCAGCCGACTCGGTCGCGTAGATGGGCTGGCCGTTGCTGTCAGTGCCGACGGCGGTGCAGTCCATCGCCGAGGTGCAGCTCACGTCGGTGAAATGCCCGCCACCGCCGGGCGCAGGGATCTCGGTCGCAGTGCCCCAGGTGCCAGCCGACTCGGTCGCGTAGATCGGCTCGCCGTTGTTGTCAGTGCCGACGGCGGTGCAGTCCATCGCCGAGGTGCAGCTCACGCCGTTGAAGGTCCCCCCACCACCGGGCGCAGGGATCTCGGTCGCTGCGCCCCAGGTGCCACCCGACTCGGTCGCGAAGATCGGCTCGCCGTTACTGTCGCGTCCAACCGCGGTGCAGTTCGTCGCCGAGATGCAGCTCACGCCGTTGAAGGTCCCCCCACCACCGGGCGCAGCGATCTCGGTCGCAGTGCCCCAGGTGCCACCCGACTCGGTCGCGAAGATCGGCTGGCCGGCGTAGTTGTCAGAGCCGACGGCGGTGCAGTTTGTTGCCGACGTGCAGCTCACATCGGAGAGTGATCCACCCGAAGGCGAAGAGACCAAGATCGCCGCTCCCCAGGTGCCGCCTGACTCCGTCGCGTAGAAGGGGTCGGGTTGGCCGCTGTAGTTGACAGAGCCGACCGCGGTGCAGTCCATCGCCGAGGTGCAGCTGAGGGCGGTAACGGGCACGGGCGCGTCGACCACTGCTCCCCACTTGCCGCCTGAATCGGTCACGAAGACAGGCCCGGGTCTGTTGTCAAAGCCTGTCGCAGTGCAGTCGGAGGCCGAAGTGCAGCTGACGTCGTTGAGCCCTCCGCCCCCGGGGATGCCTTTGAACTCGGTCGCGGGACCAAACACGGGACGGGTACGGGGCAACTTCGCTTCGCGCATCGCGACGGATGTGACTCCCCCGAGGGCGCATTGGCTGCACCAGATCTTGATTGGCCTGCGCACGTCCTTAGAATGTTGGCGCGCCGACGAACTGTGGTGGGCGCTGATGGGTGCGGCGACCGCAGGGATCGTAGCGACCAGTATGAGTGATGTTCCGGCGATGGCGCCGGCTGCAACGAGGACCGCCATTCGCTTCACGCGGACCCTCTGAATTGGCATCGAATCCTCTTTCTCCGCCCAGTCTTGTCGGTCCCCGGGGAAAGGGCTCAAGCATCCTCCAAGTGCCGCACTGAGGCAGGCAACCGCGGCCCACTCCCGGCGTTTGTGGTCACCCTGGCTTGGGTCGGAGGGAGAAGAGCGGCACGTTCTGATGGGGGGTCCTTCGTCTGACTTCGACCGGTGAGTCCGAACCTGAACATAGGGACAGAGGATTGGCTCGGCTGTAGCGTCATGAGCGGTGAAGGTCGCGCTCGCCGAACCCATTGAGATCTCCTACGAGGTCAACCGCGACGACCTGCGCCATATTGCGTCGAGCACGAGATTTGGCATCCGAACTTGGCCCTATCTCGTGCTGGCGCTACTGACCATCGCGCTCGGGATCCTTTTACTGCCCACGGCTGAATACGAAGCGATCCTGTGCTTCCCGGTTGGAGCATTCGGCTTCCTGGTGATCGCAGGACGCCGGCAAATCGCAGCACTGGTCGTGCCTCGCTTAAGTCCAGCGCGTAATCTGGTTGGGCGAGAAGTCGGTGCCACCCTCACCCAGCAGGAAATCGTCGTTCGAAAGGGATCTTCCACTGCGGCATACGGCTGGGATCGCGTCATCGCCATGAACGAAACTCCAGATGGATTTGCGCTCTATCTCCACGCAAATGGGAGTGCTGAGCTTTGGATCCCTCGCCGTGGCCTCCAGTCGAGCGTCGACGAAGGCGAATTGAGCAACATCGCTCAGCAGCTTGAGTAGACCGGAAGGGGTGACCACGAGCCGGGGCGATAGTGGGCGCTTTCTGTGGACCGGTGTCGCACAGATTCCGACTGGCGGCTGCAGGGGGCGGTTGTAGGTTCGATCCAGGGGACCGGGTGGGCTTCGTCGTCGAGTCATCCTCGTCATCGCGGCAGGCGCTGCCGCCTTTGGCTTGTCGTCGTGCGGTGGAGGTACGCCATCGGAGGCAAGGTCGGGACCCGCCGGGCCGGTGCAACTCGTCGAGCGGGGTGGCGTGGTCTCGATCCCGCTCAAGTACTGCCATCGTGCCGACCTGAATCAGACTGAGGAGAACGTCTGCGCATCGGAGTTGGCGACGGCGGTCGAGGACAAGTTGGCACGGGATCTCACCGTCGAATCCGGCTACTTCGGGGCGAGCGCGGTCACGCGTGCCGAGAGCCTTTGGGAGAGGTACGCAAAGAGGGACTGCGTGATGGAGAGCGCCGGGTACACCGGCGGCACGGAGTATTCGCTGGAGTTCTATTCGTGCGTACAGGTCCTCGCGCAACAGCGCCTGGACGATGTCGATCACCAGGACGTGATTCTCCACGACGAGACTGGCGGGAGCTTCGGGTCACGCCCGATCATGTTCCGCGTTGCAATCCTGGAGCCCGGGGCCGGCTCCTAGCGCCGATTCCATCAGAATCGGAGAGGCGAATCGAGTCTCGGACCGAATAACGCCGCCCACGTCCCGGCGGTCGGGGTCGCTTCAGCCCGTAGACGGCAGTGGGACATATACCGAGTGAGGTCGTAGCGAGTGATGGCCATCGGTGGTCAGATGCTCAAACGGGTGAATAGGCCCCTGCCAATTGCGCTCCTTCGAAGCGAATCCACGCTCCTGTGACGGCTAAGGCAGCGATCGAGGAGCTGAGGCACAACCAGAGTCCCCAGCCAATCGGAGTGTAGACACGTGGCGGGAAAACCCAATAGAGGTAGGCGATCACGTAGTAGCCAGCGAAGACCGCAATAGACCCCATGAGAGAAGCTATGACGATTCTTGCCGTCGATGACTTGCGGGCCGCCGCCAGGAATAGGCAAACAATCGCTGAAGCCGAGAGAATGAGAACTGGCCAGGCCGGCCCCTGCCAGCGGGCCATCCCATTGAAGTAATAGGCGTGCCACTCGTACCAGGTGCCGAAGCATCCGACGACGACGAGCGCGGCAAGCACGAGGACGATGGCCTCGAATGCCGCGGTCCGGCGACCAGTTACCTGCGGCTGGATCGATTCCTCCGAACTCGTGGCAACGCCCACGTCCAACTATCGCAGGTCAGTTGAATTAATGCCCCCCGTCCCCTAGGTGCCGGGCAGACAATTCGGACAAGCGCCATGTCCACCGCCGCGTGATTGAGAGCAATGAAGCCCCTACCTATTCCGAGGGGCCTCGCATGCGTGCCAGAAGCAGCATCGTGCGATGCTTGAGCGCAGTGAAACCGTGGCTGAGGTCCTGGTCAACCGGAGAGCTTGAGCGATGGGTGCCGTCCGAAGACACATCACGTCAGGTGCCCACGTCCGACTCGTTCAACTACTGGGTGACAGCCGAGATCGGCTTCGGCGAGGTGCCTCCACAGGATTTCTCGCTCAACGTTGTGTCAACTCGCTGGATTGAAGAGCGAAGACTGCCCTTTCCGGGATTGCACACCCTCGTCATGCCAGCGTTCGATGAAGAGGCCGTCGACAAGTGGATCATGGAACGGATCAGCTCCATCGAAGTAGAAACCGAAGATGAGGTCCTAAACAAGCTTTGCCTCTACTTTGACTATGACTGGTCGGTCCCGCACTGGTCGCACCTCGTCCCTCCTGTCGAGGCGCAGCTGACTGGACCTGACGAAGCTGGCTGGTTCACGGTCACGATTCCGCCGTCTTCGACGTCAGGTGCGATGCGAAGTCGAAGAGTTCGATACCGCGAGGACATGCAAGCCATCGAGGAAGAATGGGGTATCGACCTCTTCTCGGGCGCCGAGGAGTCGTTTATCGAATTGAGAAGTCGCTCGAAGGACGCTGCGGGGATTGATTCGACCTTGGAGGAATGAAGCGCGGTGGACGTTGGTCCGAGCCGGAGCTTCAATTTGCCGGGGTTCGAGCGAGCTCTCGCATTGCCTCTTCGGCGGCCGCTTCGAGGTCAGGTCCCTTCCAGTCATAACTGACCGTCAGTCGTTGAACGGAAGAGGAGGCGTAGAAACGATCCTCGAGTGGGCCAAGCGCCCCTTCGAGCCTGCGGTTGAGAGCCGAGCGCTGAAGAGCTTCTTGAGAGTCGGAAGCAGGCGTCCATGTGAGGTCGTCGCCATGTGCTGCCGCCTGCGCTCTGAACAGGTTCTGCATCTCCGAGACGATGCCAACCAAGGTCTCGAGACTGCTGCGTCGAGACAAGTTCGCTGCTGAAGAGAGTCTCGAAGACGCGGCCTCGCTCCGCCTCAGTCGGGCGCCACGAACAGAGCGAGTCAACGTGCCGACTGGAAGACCGAGGAGAGCAAGGAGTGCCAGGGCGAATCCCCACCAGGTGAGGGCCACTCCTGGGGCCGAAGAGATGTGAGCAGGAGCACAGATCGCCGGTCGCTGATAGCCAGAAATGCCCAAAGCGATGACGACAAAGATCAGGGCCGCACTGATCTCGGGCCAGAGACGCGGGGCCGGACGTTGTACATGGATTGTCCCGAAGCCCTTGAGGACCGCGATCCCCAGCAGGACTACCGCGAAGAGGATCGCGATCCCGTCCGCAAGTGAGGTGGAGCGAGCGTGAAACGGTCCTGTGCTGTAACTCCCCCAGATGCAGCTAGCAGACAGATTGACGTGGACCCAGGGGACGAAGAGACCGGTGATCAAGAAGAGCGCGGAAGCGGCGCAGAAGGCAGCCACCGTTGGCCTCAGCTGTCTGGATTGTGGTGACGCCTCGGTCAGATCCATCACCATTCGAACGTTAGTTTCATGCGCCTTACGAGTGCGCGCCCAGACGTTACGAAGCACATCTACCCATGAGGGCCGAGGGAATGATGACCCCTCATCGGCATGCGGCGAGATGTGGCGAAGGTCGTGCCCACGTCCCGGCGTTCTGTGACACCCTCATGCACTTGCCCGAGGCCGCGCTCAGTCTTGAGGCTCGCGTCGAGTTGAGAGCGACCCCAACACCGACACTGCATGGCTAAGGGTTCCCTTGGCGGCCCTGCCGATTGCGCTTCCCGCCAGGCACTCGACGGTCTCGTCGTGGAAGGTCAGGACGTAGTGGAGACAACTCGAGCGCTCCGACTCTTCGATCCGAGTGCTGTTCTCCACGAGGTGAGCCCGATACTGCTCCAGACCGCTACCCCAGAGCCAGTGTGAATGCATTCCCTCGTCATTCGGTCCCCCCATCTGAATCGCAGTGACGTTCGTGAACTCGATCACGCCGATGCCTTCGTCGATCAGGGGGTACCGCATCTTGGGCGTTCCGTCCCACAAGGGGTCGGGCAGGCTGCGATAGAAGGCGACAAAGGTCCGCTCGGCTGCGATCAGGACTGGCATCGGTGCACCGGTGTCCCACTCGACGCCCAAGTCCACGGGGCGCGCGTAGGGAAGCTGGGCTTCCCTCGCCGTTTCGCGTTGCAACTCGAGGAACCGGGCGTCCGCGTCGTATGCAGGATCAGCTTGTGGCCGGCTCCAATCGAGCTCGCGATCGAGGCGTTCGCACTAGCGGCGGGCGTCTTCAAGGATCGCGTCGCGTTCCGACTCGTTCACAGGGACATCTTGCTAGAACGAGCCCTCAGACGACTGAGCTGCTAGATGCGTACAAACCCGGCGTTGCAGGGTGTGTCAGAGACCTAGGTCGATTGGCTCACATTCGAGGTACCGGCTGGCCGAATCGCCATACCAAAGGACCATCTGGTCTGGATCGACATCTACGTGCTGATGCGGGCGAGGCCCTCCGGGCCAGAGCTCACCTGTCGATTCGAGGACCGACTCCTGCAGGTTGGCCATCGCGCATTCAGCCGAGGCGATCATCTCTTCAATTGTCAGATCCCGCGTCTCGGGGATGAAGAACGGACCATCCGAGTAGCCGCCCTTGGTCGGATCGGCTCCGCACGTAACCATCTGGCCCTCTACCCAGACGCTCCAGCCATTAGGGGCGATCGCGTCGAGCCGTTTGGCGACCGCCGTAGCGAATTCGACGGCGTTCATCCTGTAAGTATCGTCCGACGGGCTTTTCGCGGCGCCACTCACTCGGCGTTGAGGGGCACTCCCTGAGACTCGGATCTACCATTGCACTGTGAGTTCGGCACTGGTGTATCAGAACTCCACCACGGGCATCTTGGGCGTGATCGAGTACCTGGTGGTTATGGTCCTGATCCTGACGCTCGTCCTCGGCCCGCCAATCGTCGCGATCATCGACTTGGCGAGGACGCCCGATGTTGCGTTCCAAGGAGGGATGGCCCGAAGAGGCTGGATCGCGCTAATCGCGGTACTCACAATCCTGACGCTGGTCGGTGGAATCGGAGTGTCCCTTTGGTGGCTGCTTGTCTCTAGGCGCAGGATTACGCCGCACCGCATCTGAGGAAGGGCGCCCCGCTCCCGGCGATCAGGGGCAGGTCCGGTCTCAGCTTCCACCTCCCTTTCTAGGTCGCACGTGCTGAGTCCACTGTGCTCCGTCCCACCATCGTTCGTTGTCGGGTGAGTTTGGATCCCGATGCCAGCTGGGGAGGGTTGACCACTGTTCTGCCTGCGGAAACGGCGTATAGCGGTCACTCGAACCTGGGTGGCTCTGGTCAAAGGACGACTCCGGTTGTCTCGTGGCTGCGTCCCCATTGAGAGGCCTCCGGCTCTTCACGACTCGAATGGCGGCCCTAGTGACGACGACGAGAAGTACAAGGATCGCTACAGCGAGGACTACCTCAGTCCCTGACCACGACTCGCCGTGACCAGCGGCCAGGTTGAACACTCTTGAAGTCCATCACACGCATCGAGAGCCTGGGTCCCGTGTCCAATGCGCTGGAGGGGGACGGGCGACTGCGACAATCGACGTGACTACCTTACGGCGATTGGTCGGGGACGCTTCTGCTGGCTCCCTCGGCAATCACGCCTCGTCTCACGGACGGCGTCGGCCGACTGCAGCGTGGGGCGTCCAGAGGTGACCTAATCGGAGACCGTTGGTGCCGATAATCGACTCAAAAGGGATTCGAGGCACCAAGACTGGGAATCCAGACCGCGCGACCTTCGAATGGGAGGTACGAGCCAGGAAGTTGGTCCGGAGCAGGCGAGGCTTTCGTAGTTGCGATGGCACCATCGAGCATCGCTGCGAACCGGCCGGCAGGTGTGGATGCGATGCCGTCGGTGGTCCTCTGCTGCAACTGCTGGAACCCCTCGTCGGCGTCGTCGAGAGTGCCCGATAGACGCTCGCACGTTTTCGCATCGCGCCATAGGCACAGGAAGCTCTCGAAGCGAGGATACTTCGTGAAGTAGTCCCTCCCCCTCGGCTGGTTGGCCATTGGATTCTCGAACCATGCGATCCCAGCATGTTGGAAGTCGGCCAGCGTGAAACGATCGCGCTTCGTCCGCACCATGCGCTTCTCGCGCTGCACCGCCGTCCCATCGAGTCTGAGCGTCAGCGTGCCGAACGGGCCAGCAGCAACGGAATATGTAGAACCAGAGAGCGTCGCCTTCGCCACCACCGCCATGTTGCCACGGAGTTCCGCACCACCATGGGCTGCTAGCAGCGTCTCTGGATGGAACCTTCGCCGGTGTGGCTGAGTCACGCGTCGATCCGGTGAACGCAACGCTTGACGACGACCTTCGGTACCTTGCTCAGATGGGATCGGGCTCCGTTGGCAGTCGCAAGGAGGTCGTTCGATCATCGCTCGCCGAGCGCCTGTACGTCACGTGGTACTTCGCAGCCTGCATCCCCCTCTTCATCTGGGCGGCGGTCTCGAGGACGCCAGGTTCAGCGTTCTCACAGTCGCTGGGCCACATCGTCTTCAGCCTCGCAGCCGCCGGATGCGCCTTCATGACGGTGCGCGCCTTTCGGATGGGCTATCTCGAGATTACGGACTCGGAGATTCGTTTCAGCAGTATCCGAGGGACACACGCTGTGAGACTCACCGATGTGACCGCGGTCACTTCGGCGCCCGACTACCACGGCTACGTGGTCACCCCTGTCCTCAAGCTGAGATCAGGCAAATCGATGCGACTGTCTGACTTTGGCTCGGCGATCTGGACGCTTAGACGCCATCCAGCGACGTGCTCGTGCGGCCGGGCGCTTCGGGCCATCGAGTCCTCGATCGCCACGACCGCTCCAGGTTCGGACGCATGACTCATCTCCGGCGTTCTGGGGCAGGCACCACTCGCCCGTACGGCTGTTCGTCGACGGTACGTTTGGCGCGTGGACCGGGACGATCGCCTGCTCCCGCAACTCGTGATCGCTTCTGGGTTCTTGCTCGTCGCCGCAGGCGGGCTCTGGCAGCTGTGTCTCCTGCTCTTCTATGGACCAGGTGGATCTTTCGGTGTCGGGCTGCCCGGTGTTTGGGGCCTCGAGCTTCAGGTGATTGCGAGCAGCCTCATGTCTTTCGCCATGGTTTGGGCCTGGTGGTGGCTGTTGACTGCTGTCCGCCTCGGGTCGGTCCCCGTGGCACTCTTTCGGTGAGCGAACTACGGATTCGCACTCGGCTTTTTCTTTGCGCTTTCGGCGAGCCTGGCGAATCTCATCCGCATCGAGACCGTCGCTGCGGCCCAGCCAGGATGGCACCAGCTGCTGCTCCTGCTTCTCAGCTTGCTCGGGTACCTCGTCTTGGTCATTGGTTTCTTCTGGATGGCACGTGTCAGTCCTGCCTCCGAGCTTGGGGACACGGCGGCATCATCTACGTGAGTCCTCGACCCGGCGATCAGGGATACCCGATACCTGGGTGGGACACTGATTTGTGTGCCGGAGGCTCAGGGATCCTCGACGAAGGAGCACTTCCTCCCATTCGAGCGATGGGTAATCGACTCGCTGACCCAACGCGACGAGCATTCTGCGTTCCATGGGATCCGGAAGGATCTGGTTGCAAGGGGCGGCGAGCGTAGTTGGAGGCTCTTTGCAGCGTCTGTCTTCTGGTTCTGTGCGTGTCCGTGCATCATGCTCGCCTGGATCTTCTTTGCCATCGTTCTTGATCTCCCCGTGGGGATCGGGATCATCGCTGGTGGTGTGCTCTTCTTGATCGGTCTTGCTCGAGGCTTCCAGTCCCACTTCGTGAGTCGGACCTACCAAAGTCGCACCGAGCCACGCTGATTCGCCGCCCTGTAGCCGGCGGTCCGGGACACAGTTACCGTCTGCTCATGACCGGAGCCGCGACCTACAAATGCATACTTTGCGGCCGTCCGATCGAAGCATCGGGCCCCGGAGTGGTTCGCCTTGGGGAACCTGGCTCGTCGCACTGGAGCTGGGTGTCGTTCCTCGAAGACTGGCGCGATAGCTCTGCTTCCTTCGCTCACACCAGCTGCGTCGCGAACTCGGATGGACGATCAGTATCTCAATCTGGGCCGCGGTCCTCTGCGCTGAATCGGGTGAGCTATATCCCGGCTCCGGCCTGGCCCTTGTGGACGACGGTGATCGAGGACGAGCAGCCGGGCTCGGACTTTCGAATCTGGCGCGCGGTCACATCCGGCGTCTTCGGGGCCTTCGAGCTCTCCGGACTTGCACTCGCGATTGCACGAGATCCGATCCCATCGCTGGCACTGATCTACCTGGGGTTCGGAGCGTTCGTAATGGCACGAAGCATCGTGCCGCCCCTGTCGTTCGCCAAGTCGAGATCAGAGGACGAACGGGCAGTGGCCGATGCAGCGCTTGGCGTCCTCTGGATCCCTGAGCGCTGGGTGTGGGGCAATACCTTGCGCTTCGCGCTCCACGGTTCTCGATCGCGGTTCGTCAGAAGCTTCCCGAAACTCGGAGCCGAAGGGAGCGGGATTCAGGTAGCAGTGTGGGGCTGGCTGGCGCTCGCGTGGGTGATCTTGTGCCTCCTTTGGGGCGTCGGGCTCGCCACGAGAGCGAGCTGGCCACTTCCTGTGTTCACCTCGATCGGCGGCCTGTTCGTTCTCATCGCAATGGCTCGTCTGTACGCGGCGGTGCGTGTGCGCGATCGGATGAAACGGGTTTCGCGCCCTTCGTCGTAAAGGGCGACCCCTCTCGTCACCTCGTACGAGGCTGGAGGTGTGTCCACGATGTGCCTCAGAGGGCCAGGCAAGTGTGGCTATCACCGCGACCACCTCCCGGCGTTGGGGGACGGTTGCCGATCCCGTGGCTGCGACGTCGCATGCGTTCGCTCTTGGGGTGAGGGCTACCGTGAGGTGAGGCGGTGAAACGCATGAAGATCTCAAAGGGCGTAGTCGGGCTGACGCTCCTTGCCGGCGCCATGCTCGCAGGATGCGGTGGACCGGCCGCTGCAACTCCTCATGGCACAGTGCGCGGATACCTCGAGATGTTGGGAGGACCGCC
>DASZHS010000004.1:0-4244 GCA_035937595.1 Acidimicrobiales bacterium | reverse complement strand
GGACCGGACCCCGGCGGCCGCGCGACGGCTCGCCGACCCTGCCGGGCTCTCGATCGCCTCGATCCGTCGCTCGCTCCTCGAGCGCGCGCGCCGGTGCTCGTTCTCCTCGCTCGTGTCCCCGCACGACGCGGGTGCGACGCTCGACGCGTCGATCGGCGACCGCGGTGCGGACGACGAGGACGACGCCGCAGGGGTCCCCGCCGCGGTGGCCGGCGAGGAGGGCCCGCGCGACGGGGCGACCGCCGGCGCCGTGCCCGCCCCGCTCGAGAGCGACCCGTTCGACGGGCTCCACGGTGCGACGTTCGGGACGGCCGTCCACGAGGCGCTCGAGGTCGCGCTGCGACGCGACGCCGCGGCGACGTTCGACGAGGATGCCGCGGTCGCGCTCGACGACGCGCTGCGGCGCCACGGGATCGCGCCGTCGCCCACCGCGGCCGCGGGGCTGCTCGCCGCCGCCGCGGTGCCCATCGCCGGTGGGGCGTCGCTGCGCGAGCTGCGCCGCGACGACGCCGCGACGGAGCTGCGCTTCTCGATGCCGGTCGCCGAGGGCGTCGACCTCGCCGCCGTCGCGACGGCCCTCGCCGCCGAGCGCGACGGGCCGTTCGCAAGGTGGGCGACGACGCTCGCCCGGGAGGGGCGCGACCGTCCGCTCGCCGCCTCGCTCGTCGGCTCGATCGACCTCGTGACCACGCTGGGCGGCGGCGAGCGACACCACGTCGTCGACTACAAGACCAACCTCGTCGACCCGGCCACCGGGTACGGCCGCGCGGGGCTCCTCGCCGCGATGCGGGGCTCGGACTACCCGCTCCAGGCGGCCATCTACCTCGTGGCGCTGCACCGCCTGCTGCGCTGGCGGCTCGCGGACTACGACCCGGCGCGGCACCTCGGCGACGCGCACTACCTCTACCTGCGCGGCATGGGCGCGCGCACCGGCGAGGGCGTCTGCACCTGGTCACCGGGCCCCGCGGCGGTCGTGGCGCTGTCGGACCTCCTCGCGGGCACGTCGTGACGGCGACGTTGGTCCAAGGGGCGCTCGCCGACGCCGCGAGCGCGGGCGTCCTCGCGTCGATCGACGTGCACTTCGCCGAGCTGCTGGCGCGTCGCGGCGGGCTGGCGGACCCAGACGCGATCCTCGCCGCGGCGCTCTGCGCGAAGGCCGTCCGCCTCGAGCACGTCTGCTGCGTGCTCGACGAGGCGGGGGTCGGGCTGCTCTGGCGCGGCGAGGACGGGCTGGACGTGCCCGCCCCGCCCGACCCCGGCGCCCTCCGCCGCGCGCTGGCCGAGGCGACCGGCGTCGTCGAGGTGGTCGACGAGGGCGCGAGCGTCGACGAGCGCGGCGAGCGGCCCCTCGTGCTGAGCGGGCCGCGCGCCTACCTGCGTCGCTACGCGCTCCTCGAGCAGGTGGTGGCCGACCGCCTCGTCGCCCCCCAGGACCTGGGGGTCCCCGAGGGCACCGACTGGGCGCTCCTCGCGCACGGGATGGCGGCCGACCCCGAGCAGCGCGCCGCGGTCCGCCAGGCGCTCTGCGCGCCCGTCTCGGTGATCGCCGGTGGCCCGGGCACGGGCAAGACCACCGCCATCGCCCTCCTGCTCACCGTCGCCGCGGACCTCGTGCCGCCCCTGACCGTCGCACTGGCCGCCCCGACCGGCAAGGCCGCGTCACGGCTCGACGAGGCGGTGCGCGAGGCGGCGCGGCACGCCCGCGACGGGACACCCGGGCTGGGGGCGCCGCACGCCCTGACGCTCCACGCGCTGCTCGGCGTCGGACGCGACGGGATCGCGCGGCGGCACGGCTTTCTCGACGCCGACGTCGTCGTCATCGACGAGGCGTCGATGGTGTCGCTCCCGCTCCTCGCCGAGACGCTCCGACGCGCGCGACCCGAGACGCGGGTCGTCCTCGTCGGCGATCCCGACCAGCTCGCGAGCATCGAGGTGGGCGCGGTCCTCTCCGACGTCGTCTCGGCCGCGGGCGGCGGCGGGGCCCTCGTCGTCTCGACGCTCGCCACCTCGCACCGGTTCGGCGCCGGCGGTGGTGTCGCCGCCCTCGCGGCCGCCGTCCGCGAGGGCTCGCTGCGCGCCGTCGACGAGGCGGTGGCCGCGCACGAGACGCTCGCGCGGCTCGAGCCCGATCCCGGGCGCGTGGGCGTCGTCGACGTCGTCGTCCGCCGGGCGATCGAGCTCGTGGAGGTCGCGCGCCGCGGCGACGCCGCGGGGGCGCTCGACCTCGTCGCGTCGCTCGGCGTGCTGTGCGCGCACAAGCAGGGCGACGGCTCGACGGCCTGGTGGGGCCGCACCGTGGAGCGGCGGCTCGTCGAGCTCGGGGTGCTCCGGCGGCGCGACGCCGACGTCGTCGGGCGCCCGCTGCTCGTCACGCGCAACGACCCGCTCACCGGCCTCACCAACGGGATGACGGGCGTCGTCGTGGCGCACGACGAGGGTCCCCACGTCGCCTTCGAGCTCGGGACGCTCCCCCTCGCCGCCGTCGCCTTCGCGGAGCCCGCGTGGGCGCTCACCATCCACAAGTCCCAGGGCTCGGAGTTCGACGAGGTCGTCGTCTCGCTGCCCGAGTCGACGAGCGAGCTGCTGACGCGCGAGCTCGTCTACACCGCGGTGACGAGGGCGCGACGAGCCGTGTCGCTGCTCTCGCCGACCGGCTCGCTCGAAGCGGCGCTCGCACGCCGTGTCGCGCGGGCGAGCGGCCTCGCGGCGCGACTGCGCGCGCGGGGTCAGTCGGCGGCCGGTGGGGCGGACGCCGGGCGCGCGGCAAACGGCTCGACGGCGCCGGCCACGTAGCGCACCGCCGGGGGCATCGAGGGGTCCACGAAGTCGCCGAGCAGGTCCCAGCGCGCGATCAGCAGCGCCTCGTCCGCGGGCGGGTGCAGGTCGCCGCGCGACGCGCTCTCGCGGTGCCCCAAGAGGACCTCGGGGGTGTAGACGACGCGCCACCCAGCCCTGCACAGCCGCATGCCGAAGTCGACGTCGTTGAACGCGACCGCGAGGCGCTCGTCGAGGCCGCCGAGCTCGTGCCAGGCCCCGGTGCGCACGATCTGGCACGCCCCGGTCACCGCCGCGGCGTTGCGCGTCGAGGCGAGCCAGCGGTCGACGGTCGCGTAGTTCTGGTCGCGGCTCAGGTGCACGGGCAACGGGATGATCCCGACCCCCTCGTGCTGGAGCCGCCCGTCGGGGAAGGCGAGCTTGACGCCGACGGAGGCGACCTTGTCGAGCGAGCAGAGCCCGACGAGGTGGTCTAGCCACTCGGGGGTGGCGATCGTCGTGTCGTTGTTGAGCGTCACGATGAAGTCCGCGCTCGTGTGCGCGACGCCGCGGTTCATGATCGCCGCGTAGTTGAACGGCCCTGGGCAGCGCACCACCGCGTGGCCGGATGCTGCCATCCATGCCAGCGTCTCGGGCTCGACCGAGTCGTTGTCGCAGATGAGGATCGAGTAGTTCTGATAGGCGGTCCGGCGCTCGACCGACTCGATGCAGGCGCGGAGCAGATCGAGGCGGTCCCTCGTCGGGATGACGATCGCGACCGAGGGCGCGGGGCTCGGCGGTGCGACGGTGTAGCGCACGCTCGGCAGCACCTCGCCCGCGGTCACCGACGCGGTCGCCCCGGCGCGCGCGAGGGCGGCGGTGACGACGGGGATCGTCGCCGCCGTGGCGTCCATCGGGTCGGGGTCCGCTGCAAGGGGCCGCGACAAGAGGACCTCGGGGACGTGGCCGATCCGCTCGGTCGCCTCGGCGAGCCGCAGCGCGAAGTCGTGCGCCGCGACGGGGGCGGTCGTGTCGTCGTGTCCGCCGAGCTTCAAGAACAGCTCGCGGTCGACCAGCAGCGGCGCGCCGACCACGTCATAGGAGTAGAGGGTCTCGTTGCCGAGCACGGCTGGCTTCAGCTGACCGTCGACGTGCTCGTGGGCGTGGTCGTAGCGGTCCTCGTCGCCGTAGGCGGCGTCGTTGCCCTCGATCACGCACTCGACGAGGTCGACGATCGCGTGCGGGGCGAGCAGGTCGCCCGCGCGCAGCGCCAGCACGTACTCCCCGCTCGCTGAGCGGGCCGCCTCGTTCAGCTGGGCATCGGGCGTGCCGTCGTGCTCGACGAGTGCGACCGACTCGGGGACCGCCTCGGTGCGCGCGGAGCAGACGAGCACTTCCACGCGGTCGTAGACCTGGGTGGACAGCGTCCCGAGCGTGGCGGCCAGGTCCCCCCTGGTCGCGATGACGACGACCGAGACGACCGGGTGGCG
>DASZHS010000003.1:0-31586 GCA_035937595.1 Acidimicrobiales bacterium | reverse complement strand
ACGTGCACGGTCCACCCCGTGGTCGTCGCGTGGGCGGCGAGCGCGTCGCGGACGGGGTGCCAGCCGCGGAACGCCGGGAGCATCGAGGGGTGGGTGTTCAGCACGCGGCCATCGAAGCGGTCGAAGAACGCCGGGGAGAGGATGGTGCCGAACCCCGCCATGCACACGAGGTCGATCGCACGCGCGTCGAGCGCTTCGGTCAAAGCCGAGGTGTAGCCGGCGCGGTCGAACGCGGCGGTGAACCCCCCGTAGGCGGCGCGGTCGACGAGCACCGCCTCGACGTCGGCACGCCGGGCGACCTCGAGCGCGCGGCACGGGCGGTCGGCGACGACCACGTCGAGCGGGATCGTCGCGGCGATCGCCTCGAGGATCGTCCCCTCGCCAGAGACGAGCACCGCGGTCGCCACGAGGTGGCCTAGAGGCTGCGGACGACGTCGACCATGCGCTCGCCCGCCTCGGTGGGGTTGCGGGTGACGGTGACCCCGGCCGCGGCCAGCGCCTCCATCTTCGCCTGCGCGGTGCCCTGCGACCCCGAGATGATCGCGCCGGCGTGCCCCATCTTGCGCCCGGGGGGCGCGGTCACGCCGGCGACGTAGGCGACCACGGGCTTGGTCATGTGCTCGCGGATCCAGTGCGCCGCCCGCTCCTCCTCGGAGCCGCCGATCTCGCCGATCAGCATGACCGCGCGCGTCTCGTCGTCGGCCTCGAAGGCCGCGAGGCAGTCGATGAAGTTCGTCCCGGGGACGGGGTCGCCACCGATGCCCACGCACGTCGTCTGGCCGACGCCCTTCTGGGAGAGCTCGTGGAGCGCCTGGTAGGTGAGGGTGCCCGAGCGCGAGACGATCCCGACCGGTCCCCCCGGGAGCGCGATGTCGCCCGAGGTGATCCCGATGTTGCAGCGTCCCGGGCTGATCACGCCGGGGCAGTTCGGCCCCAGCAGACGCGTCGCCGGATAGTCCTCGACGAGCTGGTTGTAGCAGTGCGCCTCGTCGTGGGCCGGGATGCCCTCGGTGATGCACACCACGAACGTGATCCCGGCGGCGGCCGCCTCGAGGATCGCCGCGGGGGCGGCCTTCGGGGGCACGCACACGAACGACGCGGTCGCGCCCGTCACGGCGACGGCGTCCTTCACGCTGTCGAAGACGGGGATCCCCTCCACGTCCTCGCCGCCCTTGCCGGGTGTGACGCCGCCCACCACCAAGGTGCCGTAGTCGCGGTTGCGCACCCCGTGGAACCGGCCCTGGGCGCCCGTCAGGCCCTGGACGATGACCCGGGTCGACGCGTCGACGAAGATCGCCACGTCAGCCCGCCGCCAGCGCGACGGCGCGCTCGGCCGCCTCGAGCATCGTCGGGGCGGCGATCAGCCGGTCCGAGAGGTGCGGCGCGAGCAGCTCGCGTCCGGCCTCTGCGTTCGTCCCGTCGAGGCGGAGCACGATGGGCGCCGCGATGGCGACGCGCTCGACCGCGGCGAGCACGCCCTTGGCCACCTCGTCGACCCTCGTGATGCCGCCGAAGATGTTGACGAAGATCGACCGGACCTTGGCGTCCGTGTTGATGACCTCGAGGGCGGCCGCCATGACGTCGGCGTTGGCACCCCCGCCGATGTCGAGGAAGTTCGCGGCCGTGCCACCCGCCTGGCTCACGACGTCGAGGGTGCTCATGGCCAGCCCCGCGCCGTTGGCGATGATCCCGACGGTGCCGTCCAGCCCGATGTAGGTGAGGCCCTTCTCCTTGGCGAGCTGCTCGCGGGGGTCCTCGGTCTCGGTCGCGGCGAACGCCGCCCACTCGGGGTGCCGGAACGCCGCGTTGTCGTCCAGCGTCACCTTGGCGTCGAGGGCGTGGACCCGTCCGTCGGTCGTGACGACGAGCGGGTTGATCTCCGCGAGGTCGCAGTCGCCCTCGACGTAGCAGCGGTACAGCTCGCAGAGGAGGGCCGCGGCGGGCTCGCGGACCGCGTGGTCGAGCTCGGCCTCGGCGACCCATCGCCGCGCAGTCTCGAGGTCGAGGCCCCGGACCGGGTCGATCGCGAGCCGCGCGATCGCGTCGGGGTTGGTCGCCGCGACCTCTTCGATCTCGACCCCGCCCTCCGCCGACAGCATCCCGAGGTGGACCTTGTTGGGGCGGTCGAGCGTGAAGCTCGCGTAGTACTCGGCCGCGATGTCGCTCGCGCGCTCGACCCAGACGCGCCGCACCACGTGGCCCTTGATGTCCATGCCGAGGATCGCGGCCGCGTGGGCGCGCGCCTCCGCCGGACTCGCCGCCAGCTTGATCCCGCCGGCCTTCCCGCGGCCGCCCACCTTCACCTGGGCCTTGATGACGCAGGGGTACCCGGCCGCCTCGGCCGCGGCGACCGCCTCGTCGACCGTCTCGGCGACGCCGCCCGGCGACGTCGGGATCCCGAACCTCGCGAAGTACTGCTTGCCCTGGTACTCGAACAGGTCCACGTCGCTCCTAGGCGCTCGCCGGGTGCAGCGCGTCGAGGCGCGCCTCCAGCCACGCGCCGATCTCGTGCAGCGGCGAGCCGGGCCCGAAGACCCGGGCGACCCCGGCGGCCTCGAGGACGGGGACGTCCGCGTCGGGGACGATGCCGCCGACGACCACGACGACGTCGTCGCGGCCGGCCGCGGCGAGCTGCTCCAGCACCCGAGGCACGAGGGTCAGGTGCGCGCCCGACAGCATCGAGAGCCCGAGCGCGTCGGCGTCCTCTTGGACGACGGCGGCGACGACCTGCTCGGGTGTCTGGTGGAGTCCCGTGTAGACGACCTCGAACCCCGCGTCGCGCAGTGCGCGCGCGATCACCTTGGCCCCGCGATCGTGGCCGTCGAGCCCCGGTTTGGCGACGACGACGCGGTACGGGCGGTGCACGGCGCCAGAGCATAGGCCCACCCTGCGAGGGCCCTTCGTGGACGGACGGTGCAGGTAGCGTCGTCGACATCGTGGAGGATCGCGCCGCAGACCCCCGTGATCCTGCCGTCCCCGCGGCCCCGCCGATGTCCCCGGCGACGGCGCTCCTCGTCGCGATGCGACCGCGCCAGTGGGTGAAGAGCCTCCTCGTGGTCGTCGCCCCGGTGGCCGCCGGCAAGTTCTTCCACCCGGGCATCGCGGGGAAGACCGCCGTCGCCTTCGTCGCCTTCTGCCTCGCCTCCTCGGGCACGTACCTCCTGAACGACGTCCGGGACCGGGAGGCGGACCGGCGCCACCCCGGCAAGCGCACGCGCCCGATCGCCCAGGGCTTCCTCAGCGTGCGCACGGCGACGACGGCCTCGGTCGTCCTCCTCGTGCTCGGGCTCGGGGTCGGCTTCGCGCTGCGCTGGCAGCTCGGCGTGGTCGTCGCCCTCTACGTCGCCGAGTCCGTGGGCTACTCGATGGGCGGCAAGCGCCTCTCGGTGATCGAGCTCGGGTTCGTGACCTCGGGGTTCGTGCTGCGGGCGATCGCGGGCGGCGTGGCCTGCACACTGCCGCTCTCGCCCTGGTTCCTCGTCGTGATCTCCTTCGGGGCGCTGTTCGTCGTGGTCGGCAAGCGCGTCGCGGAGTCCCACGCGCTCGGCGAGGACCGCGGCGACCACCGCGCCGTGCTCGACACCTACACGCCCGGCTTCCTCCACGCGGCGCTCACGATGTGCGCCGGCGTCACGGTGACGGGGTACTGCCTGTGGGCGTTCGTGGCCGACCGGTCCGGCCTCAGCGTGCACCACGACCAGATCTGGATCCAGCTGTCCGTGGTCCCCGTCGTGCTCGCCATCCTCTACGTGCTCCTGCAGCTCGACGCCGGCCGCGGCGGCGCGCCCGAGGACCTCGTGCTGAAGGATCGCGTCGTGCAGGTGCTGGGGGTGTGCTGGGCCGTGCTCGTCGCGCTCGGGATCTACGCGTGAGGACGCTCCGTGGCTGGGGCCGCACCCAGCCCGTCGTCTCGCGCGTCGTCACGCCGGCAAATGAGGACGACGTGGCGGTGCTCCTCGCCGAGGCGACCGGTCCGGTCATCGCGCGGGGCCTCGGCCGCTCCTACGGCGACGCCGCGCAGGCGGCCGGGGGGACGGTGATCGACGGGCGCGGACTCGGCGGGGTCGGCGCGATCGACCCCGCGACGGGCGACGTCACCGTCGGCGCCGGCACCTCGATCGAGGCGATCCTCGACGCCGCCATCCCGCAGGGCTGGTTCGTCCCCGTCAGCCCCGGCACCCGGCAGGTGACGATCGGCGGGGCCATCGCCGCGGACGTCCACGGCAAGAACCACCACCGAGACGGCGCGTTCTGCGAGCACGTGTCCTCGCTGCGCCTCGTCGCGCCGACCGGGGCGAGGACCGTCGGCCCCGACGTCGAGCCCGACGTCTTCTGGGCGACGGCGGGCGGCATGGGGCTCACGGGCGTCGTGACGGCCGCGACCGTGCGGCTGCTCGGCATCGAGACGGATCGCGTCGCGGTGGACACCGACCGATGCAGGGACCTCGACGAGTGCATGGCCGCGATGACGACCGGGGACCAGGACCACCGCTACTCGGTCGCGTGGGTCGACTGCATGGCGACCGGGGCGCACCTCGGTCGGGCCGTCCTCACGAGGGGTGACCACGCGACCCGCGACGAGCTGGCGCCGGGGGCTCGCGACGAGCCGCTGCGCGCACCGGCGCCCTCGAGGCTGCGCGTCCCGGTGCCCGCCCCGGGCGGGCTGCTCAACCGGCTCTCCATCCGCGCGTTCAACGAGGCGTGGTTCCGCCGGGCCCCAGCGCACCGCCGCGGCGAGCTCGTCTCGATCGCCGCGTTCTTCCACCCGCTCGACTTCGTGACGGACTGGAACCTGCTCTACGGGCCGCGTGGCGTCGTCCAGTACCAGCTCGCGGTCCCCGACGCGGCCCACGAGACCGTGCGGCAGGCGATCGAGCGGCTCTCGGCAAGCGGCGTGCCGAGCTTCCTCGGGGTGCTCAAGCGCTTCGGCCCGAAGGACCTCGGCCCCCTGTCGTTCCCCATCGCGGGCTGGACGCTCGCGCTCGACGTGCCGGTCGGGCCGCCCCAGCTCCCGCGCGTCCTCGACGAGCTCGACGAGCTGGTCGCCGGCGCGGGCGGCCGGGTCTACCTGGCCAAGGACGCGCGGCTCGACCCGCGGCTCCTCGCGGTGATGTACCCGAGGCTGGGCGAGCTCGAGGCCGTCCGCGCGCGGCTGGACCCCGACGGCGTGCTCGGGTCGGACCTCGCGCGCCGGCTCGGGATCCACTGAGCAGAGGAGCAGGAGTGCAGGACGCCTTCGGACACCCGCAGCGACTCGTCGTCCTCGGCGGGTCCTCGGACATCGCCCGGGCGATCGCGGTGCGGCTGTGCCGCGAGCGCGTGCGCACCGTCGTGCTCGCCGGTCGGTCCCCGTCGCTGCTCGCCGAGGCCGCCGACGAGCTCACCGCGGCGGGCGCGACCGACGTCGCGACCGTTCGCTTCGACGCCCGGGCGCCCGAGACCGCGGCGGACACCGTCGCCTCGTGCCTCGAGGCCGCCGGCGGCCCCGTCGACCTCGTCATCGTCGCCGTCGGGGCGCTCGGCGACCAGGGGCTCGACGAGGACGACCCCGCGCGCGCCCTCGAGGTCGCGCAGGCCAACTACGCCTGGCCGATCGCCGCGCTCGCCGCGCTGCGCGGGCGGCTCGTGACGCAGGGCACCGGACGCGTCCTCGTCTGCTCGTCCGTCGCCGGGGTGCGCGTGCGGCGCGCGAACTACCTCTACGGCGGGGCGAAGGCCGGGCTCGACGCGACCTGCCTCGGGATGGCCGAGTCGCTGCGCGGCACGGGCATCACCCTGCAGGTGCTCCGCCCGGGGTTCGTGCGCTCGAAGATGACCGAGGGCCGCGCCGCGCCGCCGTTCACGACGGACGTCGACCAGGTGGCCGACGTCGCGGTGGCGGGGCTCGCCTCCTCGGCGACGGTGCTGTGGAGCCCGCCCGCGCTGCGCTACGTCTACTTCGTGCTCCGCCTGCTCCCCACCGCGGTCTGGCGCCGCCTTCCCGGCTAGGCGCCGCGGGCTGGGTGGACGCTTAGGGCGAGACCGTGTACTCGTACGGGATCGCCGCGAGGTCGCTCGTGAACAGCGACGTCAGCCCGATCGTCGAGGCCAGCGTCGAGCCGGGGGTGAGGCCGTCGATGAACAGCGTGCCCGAGACGGTCGTGCCCACCGACGCGGTCGGGGTGATCGTGACCGTCATCGACGCCGTCGAGCCGGCGGGGACGAAGTCCGGGCGCACGGTGCTCCCCGTCGCGATCCCCTTCACGGTGTCGGGCACGTCCGAGGTGACGGCCGGGTCGAAGGCCCGCGTCGTCGCGGACGCCGCCATGGTCTCGGTGCCCGCGCGCTCCCCGCCGATCGGGTACGGGCCGACCTCGGCCTGGAACACGTTCCAGAGCCCGGCGCTCACCCCGCCGGGCGGGGCGTAGGAGAGCGACGCGGACGATGGCGACCACGACTCGGTCACGAACGGCGCCGGCACCGTCGGGGCGAGGTCCGGGTCCCCGGGGGCGAACGAGGCGTCGAAGGTCGCGGGCACCGTCGCGGTCTCTACGAACGTCACCGAGGTGGTCTCGGTCGGCACGTAGTACATGTTCGACGACCCGCCGAGCGGCTGGGAGGCGGCCACCCCCGCGATGTCGTTGAGCGGCAGGGTGACCGTGCTCGCGAGCCGGGCGTCGGGCGAGACGATCATCGGGGCGACGCCCGTGTTGTGCACCATGACCGTGAAGCTCGCCCCGACCGTCGGCACGTGCGCCGACGGCGAGTCGGGCAGCGCGCTCGTGACCGAGACCTGGTTGAACTCGATCGAGCCGACGAACGGGATGGCCGTTCGCCGCCCGGTCCCCGGCTGGACCCAGTCGACGACGAGCGCCCAGGGTCCGGGGACCGGGTTCGCGACGTAGAGGTCGAGGAACCGCGTCTCGACCTCGCCGCTCGCGGCGACCGTGAAGTTCGTGTCGTAGGCGACGACGTTGCCAGTGGGGTCCACGAGCATGCCGATCAGCTGGTCGGCGGGCAGGGCGGCCGCCCCGGGGTTCACCGCGAGCGAGAGGCCGACGTCGAGGTCGCTCTTGCCGGTGGGGACCGCGAAGGCGTAGGTGCTCGTCTGCCCCGGCGCACCGCCGCGGCCGTTGCCACCCGTGAGCGTGCCCCGGAAGTGCGCGCCACCGACCCCGACGGCGACGAGCGTGCGCAAGGTGGCGGGGATGGACGTCACCGTGGTCGCGGCGCCCCCACCCTCGCGCAGCACGATCGAGGTGCCCGCGTCGCCGGGCTGGGCGGGCAGCGTGTCGTGGAACGCCACCGTCTGCGACGCGCCCGCGGCGAGGGTGAGCGAGGACGGGGCGACGGTGCCGAGCGGCGCGAAGCGCGACAGCGTCACGGTGTACGGGACGCGCCCCGACGTGCCCGTCTGGCCGCCCCCGAAGCCGTCCCAGAGCGTGAAGAACGCCGCCGTCCAGGCCCCCGGGGCGGGGCGGGCGACCTCCACGTCGGCGTAGTCGCCGAGCCCCTGGGGGTTCGAGTAGCCCGCGAGCGCGCCGGCCGGGCTGAAGAGCGCCACGTGCACGAGCGAGGACTGCCCCTCGTCGGGGTACGCCGCCTGCAGCTGGAGCCGGCCGGTGCCGTGGGGGACGGCGATCCGTACGGTCCGGTAGACCTCCGGGGCCCCGGACCACACCTTGAACCTCGGCAGGCGCGAGTTGAAGCCGGGGTTGAGGACGATGGCGCCGCCCGTCGTGCGGACCGGCACGAGCGCGCGCGTGGACGCCCCGACGTGCACGGCGTGCCGCGTGGTGTTGGTGAGGGTGATGGTCTGGCTGACCGGCGTCGACGGGTCGCCAACGAGGTTCACCTGGGTCGTGTCGGTGAGCACCCCTCCCGGCGAGGAGGTCCGCGTCGTGCCGGGCATCGAGAGGGCGAGCCGCACCGCCGCGCCGACGTTGAGCAGCCCTGCCCCTTGCTGGGTGGCGGGCGCGGCGAGGTCCGTCGCCGTGCTCGTGAGGATCTGCATGACCACGGCCGGGGTCGGGCTCGTCCCGTGGTGCGACGCGCGGTACGCCTCGATCACGTCGGCCGCCGCGCCCGCGGTGAGCGGGGAGGACTCGCTCGTCCCGCCGGAGAGCTGGAGCGCCTGGCCGGTGCAGTCCGAGTACGCCCGCGACGTGGAGCACAGCGTCCAGTTGAGGTCGCCGGGGGCGACCAGGTCGACGGTCCGGCCGTTCTGGGCGATCCCGCCCGAGGACAGTGACGAGATGTTGCCGTCGACGTACCGGTCGCGCTCACCGGGCAGGTTGATCCCGCCGAAGGCGTCCTGCTCGTAGGCCCGGAACGTGGTCGAGGCGCCGACGGAGAGCACGGCCGGGTCGGTCGCCGGGGAGCCGATCGTCCCGGAGATGCCGGCGTCCCCGGAGCTCACGACGACGGTCACGCCCGCCGCGACCGCCGCCTCGTCGGCGGCGCGGACGATGTCCGCCGAGGTGTCGGGGAAGGCGTTGGAGCCGAAGGACTCGTTGATGACGCTGACGCCGCGCGCCACGGCGTAGTTGATCGCCTGGATGAAGCCCGAGCTCGTCGTCGTGTTGCCGCTCGAGAAGATCTTGAGCGCGTCGAGCGTCGCGCCCGGTGCCGACCCAACGATGCGGACGTCGCAGCCCGACGGCAGCGGGTGGGCGGCGCTCACGTAGCGCGACAGGTCGTAGGTCGTGTTGCCCTGGGCCGCGATCGAGCCGGCGTCCAAGAAGGCCTCGCCGCCCGGCGTCCTCGCCCTCGTGCCGTCGCCGGAGAAGTCCCGGTACAGCGCGATCACCCGGCTGCCCTTGGGCGACCCCTTGGACGCGAACGCCGCGTTGCGCGCGAAGTCGCCGTTCGAGATCTGCAGGCCGTCGGCGAGGAACGCGACGGTCACCCCCTTGCCCGTGTACCCGAGCGTCGCGCCCGGCGCACCGTTGATCGCCGTGAGGGCCTCGGGGTTGAGCTGGGGGTGCCGGAACGTCCCGCACACCCCCGGGGGCGCGGTCGTGCGATGGGATCGCGAGCGAGCGGTGACGTGGCGCAGCGTGACCGCGGGGTCCGGCGGCCCGGGGATCGACGT
This sequence comes from Acidimicrobiales bacterium, assembly GCA_035937595.1. Classification (GTDB taxonomy): domain Bacteria; phylum Actinomycetota; class Acidimicrobiia; order Acidimicrobiales; family RAAP-2; genus Palsa-459. Next base: position 22,513 of record DASZHS010000003.1, on the reverse strand, counting down.
GTCGGGGAGCACCTGGGCGACGCGGGGGTCGCGGGCGAGGACGGCTCCCTGCGCGCTCGTCAGCCGGAGCGTCAGGGCGTCGGGGACCGTCGTCCTCGCGAGCACCGTCGCCCCGAGGCGCGTCGCCACGCCCGCGACGCTCGCCTGATCGGCGCGCGCGATGGCACGCGACGACCGCATCCCCTGTGGCGCGCCGGGTGCGCGCAGGAGGACCACCACCGTCGAGCGGACCGCCGCCGCCGGCGCGGGCACCGCCGCGGCAGGGACGGCGAGGGCGAGCGCCGTGCCGGCGGCGGCGGACGCCACCCCGACCCGGAAGGAGCGCTGGATGGGCATGGCACCTCGCGTGGTTGACGGCCTCAGCGCCGTGCGTCGAATCTAAGCGACGACGACCGCGCGCCAGCACCACGCGGAATGACCCCGACGGTGCGGTCGCACGGCGCGGGCCCGCGCGCGGGGGCGGGCACGAGCGCGCACGTGGCGCGGGGTCACCGCGAACTCAGCCGTCGCCACCGTGCACGTCGGGACGGGAGAGCGGCGTCATCGACAGGAGCAGCTGCTTCTCGCCGACGGCATCGAAGCGCACGCGCCCGCGCATCTGCGGACCCTCTCCTTCGATCGCGAGGACGGTGCCCGGTCCCCAGCGCTCGTGGACCACCTCGTCGCCCGGGACGAGCCCCAGTCGCTCGGCACCGGTCGACGGCGAGCGGCGGAGGGGCGGCGCACCGGTGCCGAAGGTCGTGCCGGCGTCGGGGTCGCTCGGCTCGCGCCCCTGGTCGCCGCGGGCCTCGCGCCACACGGGCGGGGCGACGTCGTCGAGCAGCCCCTCGGGCAGCTCGGCCAGGAAGCGCGAGGGGATGCCGTGCGTCGTCGCGCCGAACAGGCTCCTCGTCCAGGCGTGGGTGACGGCGAGGTGCCGGCGCGCACGGGTGATGCCCACGTAGCAGAGCCGGCGCTCCTCTTCGAGGGCGAACGGGTCCTGGAGGCTGCGCAGGTGCGGGAAGACGCCCTCTTCCATCCCGGTCAGGAACACCGCGTCGAACTCGAGCCCCTTGGCCACGTGCAGCGTCATGAGCGAGACCCGGCCGCCGGACAGGTCCAGCTCGTCGCTGTCGGCGACGAGCGCCATGCGCTCCAAGAACCCCTCGAGCGTCTCGTACTCCGCGGCCGCGCCCGCGAGCTCGGCGAGGTTCTCGCGCCGCGACCACGCCTCGTCGGTCCCCTCCGCGTCGAGGAGCGCCCCGTAGCCGGTGCGCTCGACGACCTCCTCGACGAGCTGGCCCGGCCCCACGTCGTCGCGCATCGACAGCAGCGTCCCGAGCAGCTCGCCCAGCTCCCGCGCCCCGGCGAGCGACTTGGACGTGAGCCCGGCGTCCTCGGCGCGACGGATGGCCTCGGCGAAGCTGAGGCCGTGCTGCGCCGCGTAGGCGCCGAGCCGCGTGACCGAGGTCGCGCCGATCCCTCGCTTCGGGACGTTCACGACGCGGCGCGCGGCCACCTCGTCGAACGGGTTGGCGCACAGCCGCAGGTACGCGAGGACGTCCTTCACCTCGCGCCGGTCGTAGAAGCGGGTCCCGCCGACGACCTTGTAGGGGATCTCGGCGCGGACGAGCTCGTCCTCGAGCACCCGGGACTGGGCGTTCGTGCGGTAGAAGATCGCGACGCCGCCCCAGGCGATCGCGGTCTCGTGGCGCAGCCGCCGGATCGCCATGGCGATCCAGGCGGCCTCGTCGTGCTCGTCGGTCGCGCGGTACCGCGTGATCCGCCGGCCCTGGTCCCCCTCGGTGAACAGGTGCTTGCGGTGCGTCGCGGGGTTGTTCGCGATGACGGCGTTCGCCGCGTCGAGGATCGTCTGGGTGCTCCGGAAGTTCTGCTCCAAGAGCACGACCGCGGCGTCGGGGAAGTGGGACTCGAACTCCAAGATGTTGCGCACGTCCGCGGCCCGGAACCGGTAGATGGACTGGTCGGCGTCCCCGACCACCGCCACGTTGCGGTGCTCGGCGGCGAGCAGCCGCACGATCTCGTCCTGGGCGAGGTTGGTGTCCTGGTACTCGTCGACGAGCACGTGGCGGAATCGCCGCCGATAGTGCTCCAGGACGTCGGGGTTGGTGCGAAGGAGGCGCACGGTGTTGGCGAGGAGGTCGTCGAAGTCCATCGCGTTGGCGGCCAGCAGGCGCTCGTCGTAGCGCGCGAAGAGCGCGGCGATCCGGGTGCGGTAGGGGTCCGCTGCGGCGAAGCCGTCCGCGGCGTACGCCGCGGCGTCCTGGAGCTGGGACTTGGCGGCCGAGATCGCGGCCTGCACCGCCCGCGGTGGCAGCCGGCGCAGGTCGAGGCCCGCCTCGACCATGAGGAGCGTGAGGACGTTGCGCGTGTCGGTGTCGTCGTAGACGGTGAACCCGGGCTGGTAGCCGAGCCGGGCGGCGTTGGCCCGCAGCAGGCGAAGGCACGCCGCATGGAAGGTGAGCACCCACATCCGCTCCGCCCCCGGGCCCACGAGGTCGACGACGCGCGCGCGCATCTCGTCGGCCGCCTTGTTGGTGAAGGTGATCGCGAGGATCGAGAACGGCGTCGCGTCACCCGTCGCGAGCAGGTGCGCGATGCGTCGCGTGAGCACCCGGGTCTTGCCCGACCCCGCGCCGGCGACGACGAGGAGCGGCCCGCCGCGATGCTCGACGGCGGCGCGCTGCGGGCCGGTGAGGTCCGCGACCAGGGCCGCCGGGTCGCCCACCCGACGCGCGGGGGGCACCTCGGACGACAGCGCGCCGACGGACGGTCCCGTCACTCCCACTCGATGGTGCCGGGCGGCTTGGACGTGACGTCGAGCACGACCCGGTTGACGCCCTCCACCTCGCTGATGAGCCGGTTCGCGATGCGCTCCACGAGGTCGTAGTCGAGCCGCGCCCAGTCCGCCGTCATCGCGTCGTCGCTCGTGACGGCGCGGATGACGATCGGGTACGCGTAGGTGCGGCCGTCCCCCATGACGCCCACCGTCTTGATGGCGGGGAGCACCGCGAAGCCCTGCCACAGCTCGCGCAGCACGCCCGCGCGGCGCAGCTCGTCGACCACGACCTCGTCCGCCGCCCGCAGCACGTCCACGCGCGCACGGGTCACCTCGCCGACGATGCGCACGGCGAGCCCCGGCCCGGGGAACGGCTGGCGCCACACGATCTCCTCGGGGAGCCCGAGCTCGGCGCCGACGGCGCGCACCTCGTCCTTGAAGAGCGCGCGGAGCGGCTCGACGAGCTCGAAGGCGAGGTCGTCGGGGAGACCGCCCACGTTGTGGTGGCTCTTGATGTTGGCGGCGTGCTCGTTGCCGGACTCGATGACGTCGGGGTAGAGGGTCCCTTGGACCAAGAACCCGAGCGCGTCGTCGCGGGCGGCGGCGCCGGCCCCGAGGTCGCGGGCCACCTCCTCGAAGACCCGGATGAACAGCTCGCCGATCCGCTTGCGCTTGACCTCGGGGTCCTCCACGCCGCGGAGCGCCTCGAAGAAGCGGTCCTGCGCCTTCACGTGCACGAGCTCGACGTGGAACTGGCGCCGGAAGGTCTCCTCGACCTGCTCGCTCTCCCCCGCCCGCATGAGCCCGGTGTCCACGTACACACAGACGAGCTGGTCGCCGACCGCCTTGTGCACGAGCGCGGCCGCGACCGCCGAGTCGACCCCGCCGGAGAGGGCGCACAGCACCCGCTGCGACCCGACCTGGGCGCGGATCTTGGCGACCTGGTCCTCGATGATCGAGACGTTCGTCCAGGTCGGGGCGATGTCGGCGACGTGGTGCAGGAACGTGCGCAGCAGCGGCTGGCCGAACGCCGTGTGGGCGACCTCTGGGTGGAACTGGACGCCGTAGCAGCGCCGGACGGGGTCCTCCATGACCGCGACGGGCACCGACGCCGTCGCCGCGGTGACCGCGAACCCCTCGGGCGCGACGGTCACCGACACCCCGTGGCTCATCCAGACGACCGAGCGCTCGGGCAGCTCGGCGAGCAGCGAGGAGCCGCCCGCGCGGACGAGCTCGGTTCGGCCGTACTCGCCGGCGTCCGCCGTCTCCACGCGCCCGCCCAGGTCCTGGGCGAGCAGCTGGGCGCCGTAGCAGATCCCGAGCGTCGGGATCCCGAGGTCGTAGATCGCCCGGTCGAGCATCGGGGCCCCGGGCTCGTGGACGCTCGCGGGGCCGCCCGACAGGACGAGCGCGGCGGGTCGCCGCTCGGCGACCTCGGCCGCGGTGATCGTGTGCGGGACGATCTCGGAGTAGACGTGGGCCTCACGCACCCGGCGTGCGATGAGCTGGGCGTACTGGGCGCCGAAGTCGACGACGAGGACGGTCGCCTGGTCGCTCAACGGCCCATGCCGACGCCCTGCTGGCGCTGGAGCTGCTTGCCCTCGGTCTGCAGGCTGGGCGCGATCATGACCTCGGCCTTCTGGAACTCCTTCAGCGTCTCGTAGCCGCACGTCGCCATGGCGGTGCGCAGCGCGCCGAAGAGGTTCATGCGCCCGTCGTTCTCGTGCGCGGGGCCGAGCAGGATCTCGCGCAGCGACCCGCGCACGTCGGTGCGCACGCGCGCGCCGCGCGGCAGCGTGGGGTGGAACGTCGCCATCCCCCAGTGGTAGCCGCGCGCGGGCGCCTCGACCGCTGAGGACAAGGGCGAGCCGAGCATGACGGCGTCGGCGCCGCACGCGATCGCCTTGGCGATGTCGCCGCCCTTCGACATGCCGCCGTCGGCGATCACGTGCACGTACACGCCCGTCTCGTCGAGGTGGCGCATCCTCGCGCCCGCGACGTCGGCGATCGCCGTCGCCTGGGGCACGCCGATGCCGAGCACGCCCCGGGTCGTGCAGGCGTTGCCCGGGCCCACGCCCACGAGCACGCCGACCGCCCCCGTGCGCATGAGGTGGAGGGCGGCCTGGTAGCTCGCGCAGCCGCCGACGATCGTCGGGATCTCGAACTCGCGGATGAACCGCTTGAGGTTGAGCGGCTCGACGGTCTTCGACACGTGCTCGGCGGAGACGACGGTGCCCTGGATCACGAGCACGTCGAGCTCGGCCTCGGCGCACGCGGCGGCGTACTGCGCCGTGCGCTGCGGGGTGAGCGACGCGATGGCGACGACGCCCGCCGCGCGGATCTCCTGGATCCGCTGGGTCACGAGCTCGGGGCGGACGGGCTCCAGGTACATCTGCTGCATCCGCCCCGTCGCCTTGTCGTCGTCGAGCTCGCGGATCTCATCGAAGAGCGGTGTCGGGTCCTCGTAGCGCGTCCAGAGCCCCTCGAGGTTGAGGACGCCCGCGCCGCCGAGGCGGCCCAGCTCGATCGCCGTGGCGGGGCTCACCACCCCGTCCATCGCCGCGCCGAGGAGGGGGAGCTCGAAGCGGAAGGCGTCGAACTGCCAGGAGATGTCCACGTCCTCGGGGTCGCGGGTCCGACGGCTCGGGACGATCGCGATGTCGTCGAAGCCGTAGGCCTGGCGACCCGACTTGTAGATCCCGATCTCGACCTCTGCCACGGCGCCCTCCGGTTCGCAGTCCTCCGCCAGACCGACCCCGGCGATCCCTGATTCTACCTGGGCGGTGTGCGCGGACCCGTCGCTCAGCGCAGCGCGACGCCCACCGCGAGGCTGCACAGCTCGGTGAGGATGCGCGCCGTCGCGCCCCACACGGTCTCGCCGGCGACCTCGAAGACGTAGATGGGGAAGGTGCCACCGCTCGGCGCCCGAGGCGACGGGCGCCGCCAGCGCTCCTCGTGGAAGACGCCGTCGTCGAGGAGCTCGGCGAGCGAGACGTCGAAGCAGCGCTCCACCTCGTCGGGCTGGGCGCGCAGCTCGGGTCGCGCGTCGAGCGTGCCGACGAACGGTCGGATGATCGAGCCCGAGGCGAACGTCACGATGGGGCGCAGCCACGCGACCGGGACGACGCGAGCCGGCTCGAGGCCGACCTCTTCGTGCGCCTCGCGCAAGGCCGCGTCGAGCGGCGCCTCGCCGGGGTCGAGGCGCCCGCCGGGGAACGAGACCTCGCCGCGGTGGCGCCGCAGCGTGCCGGCGCGCAGGGTGAGCACCACGCGCGCCTCGCCGCCCTCCTCGAAGGCGGCGACGAGGACCGCGCTCTCGCGCAGCCCGCTCGCGGCGTCGGCGTCGAGGCCGGTCAGCTCCTCGATCGGATCGGGGGGCGCGACGTCGAGCGAGCGGGCGGCGGCGAGCAGTGCCCCGCGCAGCGCCGCGAGGGTGAGCCCGGTGCGTGCCGCGGTCGGCAGCGCCGCCCAGGGCGCGGGCCGGCCGGGCGCGGCGTCGCTCGGCCTCGGGATGCGCTGTCGGCCGCCGGTGCCGGGTTCGTCGCGCGACGGCACCGAGCAGAGCGTACCGAGGGGCCAGACGACGAAGGACCGGGCAGGTGCCCGGTCCTTCGTCGACAGCCTCGTGGCCGGCGAGCTACATCATCCCGCCCATGCCGCCCATGCCACCCATGCCGCCCATGGCGGCGGCCGCCGCGGCCGCGTCGACCTTCTCGGGCTTGTCGGTGACGAGCACCTCGGTGGTGAGCAGCAGGCCGGCGATCGAAGCGGCGTTCTGCAGCGCGGAGCGCGTCACCTTCGCCGGGTCGATGACCCCGATCTTGACGAGGTCCTCGAGCTGGCCGGTCAGGGCGTTGAGCCCGACGTTGCCCTTCGCGGCCTCCACGCTGTCGACGAGCACGGGACCCTCGAGCCCCGCGTTGTCCGCGATGTAGCGCAGCGGCGCCTCGAGCGCCATAGCCACGATCCGCGCGCCCGTCGCCTCGTCGCCCGAGAGCGTCGCGGCGAGCGCGACGACGTCGGCGCGGCAGCGCAGCAGCGCGGTCCCGCCACCAGCGACGACGCCCTCGTCGATGGCGGCACGCGTCGCGCTGAGGGCGTCCTCGATGCGGTGCTTCTTCTCCTTCAGCTCGACCTCGGTCGCCGCGCCCACCTTGACGACGGCGATCCCGCCGGCGAGCTTGGCGAGGCGCTCCTGGAGCTTCTCGCGGTCCCAGTCCGAGTCGGTGTCCTCGATCTCGCGCTTGATCTGGGCGATCCTGCCCTTGACCTCGCTCTCGTCACCCTGGCCGTCGACGATCGTCGTGTCGTCCTTGGTCACGATGACGCGGCGCGCCCGGCCGAACAGGTCGAGCGTCGCGGACTCGAGCTTGAGGCCGATCTCCTCGGAGACCACCGTCGCGCCCGTGAGGATCGCCATGTCCTGGAGCATCGCCTTGCGGCGGTCGCCGAACCCCGGCGCCTTGGCGGCGACCGACGTGAAGGTCCCCCGGATCTTGTTCACGACGAGGGTCGCGAGCGCCTCGCCGTCGACGTCCTCGGCGACGATGAGCAGCGGGCGGCCCGTCTGCATCACCTTCTCGAGCGACGGCAGCAGGTCGTGGACCGCGGAGATCTTCGAGTTCACGAACAGGATGTAGGCGTCCTCGAGGACGGCCTCCTGGCGCTCGGGGTCCGTCACGAAGTACGGGGAGAGGTAGCCCTTGTCGAACTGCATCCCCTCGGTCAGCTCGAGCTCGATGCCGAAGGTGTTGGACTCCTCGACGGTCACCGTCCCGTCCTTGCCGACCTTGTCGATGGCCTCGGCGATCACGTCGCCGATCGCCGTGTCGGCCGCCGAGATGGACGCCACCTGGGCGATCTCGTTGCGGTCGAAGACCTCCTTCGACTGCTTGGCGATGGCGTCGACGACGGTGGTCACGGCCTGGTCGATGCCGCGCTTGAGGCCCGTCGGGCTCGCGCCCGCGGCCACGTTGCGCAGCCCCTCTCGGATGAGGGCCTGGGCGAGGACCGTGGCGGTCGTCGTGCCGTCGCCGGCGACGTCATTGGTCTTGGTCGCCACCTCCTTCACGAGCTGGGCGCCCATGTTCTCGAACGGGTCGTCGAGCTCGATCTCCTTCGCGATGGACACACCGTCGTTGGTGATCGTCGGCGCGCCGAACTTCTTCTCGATCACGACGTTGCGACCCTTCGGGCCGAGGGTGACCTTGACGGTGTCGGCGAGCTTGTTCACGCCCGCCTCGAGACCGCGCCGGGCGGCCTCGTCGAACTTCAAGAGCTTTGGCATGGTTCCTTCCTACGTGAGCCGGCGGGGCCGCCGTGGCAGCCCCGCCCGGGTCGAGTCGCGGTGTGTCGCTACTTCTTGGTGACGGTGGCCAGCACGTCGCGGCCCGTGAGGATCAAGAGGTCCTCGCCGTCGACGGTGATCTCGGTGCCGCCGTACTTCGAGTACACGACCGTGTCGCCGACCTTGACGTCGAGCGGGATGAGCTCGCCGGTGTTCTCCGCGCGCCGGCCGGGCCCGACGGCCAGGACCTCGCCCTGCTGGGGCTTCTCCTTCGCCGTGTCGGGGATGACCAGGCCCGAGGCCGTCGTCTCCTCGGACTCGTTCGGCCGGACCACGATGCGGTCGTCGAGAGGGTTCAACTTCATGGAGCGTCTCCTTGGCGTCGTTGGCACTCGCTGGGTGCGACTGCCAAGTTAGCAGCCGGACCGTCCGAGTGCCAACGGCGACGCACCCGGCCGCCGCCGGCCCGCCCGGCGCGGCCGTCGAAGGACCCGGGCGGCCCGCCCCTCACCACCCCCCGTCACTGAGGACGAGCGTCGCGGCGAGGTGGTCCCACCAGGTCTGGCGGCGCTGGTCGACGAGGGGCCAGAACCAGGCGAGGACGGTCAGGACCGCGAGCGCGGCCTCCGCCCAGCCCGCGAGGAACGGCCGGACGAACTGGACGGTGATCGAGGTCGTGAACAGCGCCCCGACGATCGACCGCGTGAAGGCCTGCGGGATCGAGATCCGCCGGCGGTTCCCGATGGGGGTGCACCGGATCTGGAGGACCCGCATGCCCGGGGTCTGGCCCTCGAGCTTCGCGAGGCACAGCGTGTTGTAGACGATGGCGGTCGAGGAGACCACCGCAATCAGGATGAGCGTCCAGACGTAGCTCTTGGTGATGCCCCCGATCGTGACGGTGTAGAGCGCCGCGATCACGTAGTTGATCGTGATGATGAGCAGCGTGTCGACCGCCCATCCGCCGAACCGGCGCAGCCAGCTCGCGTAGCGGACGCCCGCGCGCGCCGCGGTGCGGTCCGTGAACCCCGACGGCGGGAAGCGCAGCCCCACCTCAGCGCACCCGCGCCGCCCGCCGACCGGCGGCACCGGCCGGGCTCGGGGCGGGGGCGCCGCGCGCGCCGGGCACCCCGTCGCTCGGCGCGCGGCACGGCGCAAGCGGCCCCTGGTTCGACACGTCCCTCCTCAGACGGTGTGAGCGTAGATGACGCGATGCGCGGGCCCCGGGGGCTCAGGGCGCGAGGCGGTCGACGGACCAGCCGAACGCGCTGCGCCGGTAGCGGAATCGGTCGTGGAGGCGATCGTCGCGCTGGATCCACAGCTCCACCTCGGTGGCGGTGAGCAGGTACCCGCCCCACCGCTCGGGGCGCGCCACGCCGCGACCCTCGAAGCGCGCGGCCGCGGCGGCGTAGGCGCGCTCGAGCTCGGCGCGGTCCGCGAGGACCGTGGACTGCTGCGACGCGACCGCGCCGAGCTGGTGACCCCGGTCGCGGCTCGCGAAGTACGCGTCGGACTCGGCCGCCCCGAGCTCGGCGGCGGTCCCCTCGACGCGCACCTGCCGGCGGCGCGACGCGTCGAACCATGCGAGCGCGGCGCGCGGGTTCGCGGCCAGCTCGCGACCCTTGCGCGACGCGTAGTTCGTGAAGAACCGCACCCCGAGCTCGGTGACGCCGCGCAGGAGCACGAGGCGCACGCTCGGGCGTCCGTCCGTGCTCGCCGTCGCGAGCGCGACCACGTCGGCGTCGGGGGTCCCCTCGGCGTCGGCGCGCCACCGCGCGAAGACGGCCATCGGGTCCGGTCCCGGGGCGTCGGGGGCGGGCGGCGTCACGCGACGGCCAGGGCGAGCGATGGGTCCGCCCCCATCGACAGGGGGCTCGGGCCGTCGGCGTCGAGGCGGTGGAAGGCCGCCGCGGCGATCATCGCGGCGTTGTCCGTGCAGTACGCGAGCGAGGGGAGCGCGCCGCGCACGTCCATCGCCGTCGCGAGCTCCACGACGGCGGCGCGCAGCGCGCGGTTCGCCGCGACCCCGCCGCCGATCGCGAGCGTGCGGGCCGAGACCTGCTCGACGGCGCGGGCGCACTTGGCGACGAGCACGTCGACGACGGCCGCCTGGAAGCTCGCCGCGACGTCGGCGACCGCCGCCGTCGGCGCCGCGTCAACGGCGCGGACGACCGCGGTCTTGAGGCCCGACAGGCTCACGTCGAGGCCCACGTCGCGCAGCGGGCGGGGGAACCCGAACGCGGCGGGGTCGCCGCCGGCGGCGAGGCGGTCGATCGCCGGCCCGCCCGGGTAGCCGAGCCCGACGTAGCGCGCCACCTTGTCGTAGGCCTCGCCGACCGCGTCGTCGATCGTCGCGCCCAGCAGCTCGAAGCGCCCCCGCTCCCGCTCGGCGACGAGCAGGGTGTGCCCGCCCGAGACGAGGAGGGTCACGACCGGCAGCGGGAGGTCGCCGTGCTCGAGGCGCGCGGCCACGAGGTGGCCCTCCAGGTGGTTCACCCCGACGAGCGGCACGCCCCATGCCATCGACAGCGCCTTGGCGGCCGACACCCCGACGAGGAGCGAGCCGACGAGGCCCGGCCCCTGGGTGACGGCGACGGCGTCGACCCCGGGCGCGTGCGGGTCGCACCCTGCCCCGCGAAGGGCGGCCTCGACCACCGGGCCGATCGCGTCGACCTGGGCGCGGCCGGCGAGCTCGGGCACGACGCCGCCGAACGCCTCGTGCAGCGCGATCGAGGAGACGACCTCGCTCGAGCGCACGGTGAACCCCTCGTCGACGACCGCGGCCGCGGTCTCGTCGCAGCTGGTCTCGATCCCGAGGATCACCCGCGGCGGCACCCGCGCGAGGCTACGCGGCCTCGATGGTCGCGAGGCGTGCGGCGTAGGAGGGCGTGTCGACGTCGCGCACCCACATGACGAGCGCGTCGTCCCCCGAGCGCGGGTAGTACCCGCGGCGCACCCCCACCGGCGCGAAGCCGAACCGGGTGTAGAGGTGCTGGGCGCGCAGGTTGCGCGACGCGACCTCCAAGGTGACGTCGCGGACCCCGAGCGAGACGACGGCGCGGAGCCCCTCGACGAGGAGCGCCGTGGCGACCCCCCGGCGCTCGGCCGTGGGCGCCGTCGCGATCGTGTTCACGTGGGCCTCGGACTCCGCGTCGAGGACCATCAGGCCCAGGTAGCCGACCACCACCCCGTCGACGACGGCCTTGGTGTAGCGGCGCGAGGCGTCGTCGAGCTCGTCGCGGAGGGTCTGGAGCGACCAGGGGTCGTCGAACTGCGCGCGCTCGATGACGAGCACCTCGACGAGGTCGCCGTGCTCGAGGGGCGAGATCGACAGCGCCGTCACGACGAGGTCGTGCGCACGGCGAAGTTCGCGACGGCGTCGGCCTCCCGCGCGTACCACGGGTGCACGGCGTCGTGGCCGACGGCGGCCTCGCCGGCGTCGAGGCGGCGCCGCGCGAGGCGGAGGGCGGCGGTCGGCGACGGCACCACGAGGTCGTCGCGGATCGCGGCGAGCCCGTCGAGGACCGCGGCGTGCCGCGTCGCCCCGTCGCCGATCGCGACCACGGCCTCGCCGAGCCCGCCGAGCGCGCTCGCGAGCTCGTGGGGGGTCGAGAGCCGCGCGGGGGCGACGACGGTCGCGGCGTGGTCCCCGCAGCGGTACCGGGCGGCGACCACCTCCCCGCGGCGCACGTCGACGACGGCGACGACGGCGCCGCGGACCCCGGCGTCGCAGGCGGCCTGGGCGAGCACGTCGAGGCTCGACACCCCGAGCAGCCCCACGCCCGTGGCGACGTTGATGCCCTTGGCGGTCGCCACGCCGACGCGCAGCCCCGTGAACAGCCCCGGCCCGACGTCGACGACGACGGCGTCGAGGTCGCCGAGCGCCCAGCCGCGCGCCGCCAGCAGACCGGCGAGGCACGGCGCCAGCGCCTCGGTGTGGCGTCGGCGATCGTCGGCGAGGACCTCGGACACCGCGTCGCGATCGCCCACCGCGACGGCCGTCACCGCCGTCGCGGTCTCGATCGCGGCCAGCCTCATTGTGCGAGCTCGTCGAGCACCGCGTCGGGGAGCGTGGAGTGCGTGAGGTCGACGTCGAGGGCGCGGGCGGTCCCGTCGAGGACGTGGATGGTGACGACGGCGTGGTCGCGGCCGGCGGCGAGCTCGAAGCGTTCCCCCCACTCGACGATCGCGGCCGCGCCGTCGTCGAGTGGCTCGTCGAGCGTGAGGTCGGCGACCTCGGCCGCCGAGCCGAGCCGCCACAGGTCGGCGTGCAGCAGCAGCTCGACGGGGGCGCCCGGCGCGCAGCGGTAGTGGTGCACCAGCGTGTAGCTCGGGGAGGTCACGGCCACGTCCACGCCGAGGGCGGCGGCGTAGGCCTTCACGAAGGTCGTCTTGCCCGCGCCGAGCCGCCCCGTGAGGACCACCAGCTGGCCGGGGGCGGCGTGGCGGGCGAGCCGGGCGGCGCTGCGCGCGGTCGCCGCCTCGTCGTCGCAGCGGACCGTGACTTCCCGCGTCATCGCGCCGCGGCCAGCGCCTGCTTCGCGCGGACGAGGTCCGCGCGCATCTGGGCGACGACCGCCCCGCCGCCGCGCAGCGCGTAGGCGGGGTGGAACGTGGGCACGAGCACGCGGCCGCGCCACGCGTGGGTCCGACCGCGCAGCGACGAGATCCCCTCGTCGGTCCCGAGCAGCACCCGGGTGGCCACGTTGCCGAGCGAGACGACGACCTTGGGGTCGAGCGCGTGGAGCTGGCCCTCGAGGAACGGCGCGCACGCCGCGACCTCGTCGGGAGCGGGGTCGCGGTTGCCGGGCGGGCGGCACTTCACGATGTTGGCGATGTACAGGGACGCACGGGTGAGCCCGAGCTCTTCTGCCAGGAGCCGGTCGAGCAGCTGGCCGGAGCGGCCGACGAACGGCTCGCCCTTGAGGTCCTCGTCGCGCCCGGGCCCCTCGCCGACGACGAGCAGGCCGCTCGTGGCCGAGCCGGTGCCGAAGACGACGGTCGTTCGCGTCTCGCTGAGGCGGCAGGCCGTGCACGTCGAGGCCTGCGCGGCGAGCGCCTCGAGCGTGTCGGCGCCCATCGGCCGCGAATCTACCGGGGTCACTCGACGGCGAGCTTCGGGATCCGCGGCTTGATCCCGCAGAGCACCTCCCAGCTGATGGTCCCGAGCGCGCGCGCCCACTCGTCGGCGCTCACCTCGTCGGCCCCCTGGCGGCCGAGCAGCACCACCTCGTCGCCCACCTCGACGTCGTCGTCGCACTCGACGAGCAGCTGGTCCATGGTGACCACCCCGGCGAGCGGGCGGCGGCGCCCCCGGATCAGCACCTCGGCGCCGCCGTCGAGCATCGCGCGGGGGTAGCCATCCGCGTAGCCCACGGGGACCGTCGCGACCCTCGCGTCGCGTGCGAGCGCCCGCCGGCGCCCGTAGCTGGGGCGCGCACCTGCGGGCAGGTCCCGGACCGCGACCACGCGCGCTTTGACCGAGAGCACGGGCCGCAGCGGCGGGTGGCCGGCGTCCTCCAGGACGCGTCCCATCGCGGGGTGCGGGTAGCAGCCGTAGACCCCGAGCCCGGCGCGCACCAGGTCGAGGCGCGCCGCGGGGAACCACAGGGCGCCCGCGGTGTTCGCGGCGTGGCGCACGACGTCGCGGTGGAGCCGGTGGCGCACGGCGTCGAGCGCGGCCTCGAACGTGGCGAGCTGGCCGAGCGTGAAGGACCTCGCCTCCTCGCTGTCGCCGTCCGCGACGGGGAGGTGCGTCCAGAGCCCGCCGACCGCCACGCCGCCGCTGGCGAGCACGGCGAGCACGGCGGGCAGGTCGCCAGGGGCCGCCCCCTGTCGGTGCATGCCGGTGTCGAGCTTGACGTGGACGGGCGGTCCCTGCGCCCCGCCGGCCGCGACGACGTCGTGCGCGGCGCGGACCGAGCCGATCGTGAGGGTGAGCCGGGCCGCGATGGCGTCGCGGAGCGCGGTCGACGGCGCCTCGGCGAGCAGGAGGACCGGTGCCGTCACGCCGTCCTCGCGCAGCTCGATCCCCTCGTCGACGAGGGCGACGCCGAGGGTGCTCGCGCCCCCTTCGAGCAGGGCGCGCGCGACCGTGCGGGCGCCGTGCCCGTAGCCGTCGGCCTTGACGACGGCGCACAGCGTCGCGGGTGCGACCAGCGCCGCGAGCGAGGCCGCGTTGTGCGCGAGGGCGGTGAGGTCCACCTCCGCCCACGCCGGACGGCGACGGCCCTCGACCGGCACGCCGCTAGGCCCCGACCCGTCGCGCGGCGCGGCCGGCGAGGATCGACGCGATCGCGTCGGGGAGCGCCGTCGCGCGGCACGCCGGCCCGAGCGACGCGCCGGCGAGCCCGTGGACGTGCGCGCCGAGCGCCGCGGCGAGGTGGGCGGGCACGCCGCGGGCGAGCAGCCCGCCGATCACGCCGGCGAGGACGTCCCCCGAGCCGGGCGTCGCGAGGTCGGGGGTCCCCGAGGTGACCGCGAGCACCCCGGGCACGCCGGGCGGCGGGGCCGTGGAGGCGACGACGGTCGTCGGGCCCTTCAGGAGCACCGTGCACCCCGTCCGCGCGGCCGCGCGCTGCGCCGCGGCGAACCGGTCAGGGCCCGGTGGGGCGCCGAACAGCGCCGCGTACTCACCGTCGTGTGGCGTGAGCACGAGGGGGCTGCCGCCGCGCTCCTGGCGCGCCGCGAGGAGATCGGGATCCACGAGGTGGAGCGCGTCCGCGTCGAGCACGATCGGCTCGCGCGTCGCCCGCACGATGTCGACGACAGCGCGCTGCAGCCGCGCGGACCGGCCGAGCCCCGGCCCGATGACGAGCGCACGCGCGCGGTCGAGCGCGTCGATGACCACCTTCTCCACGTCCTCGGCGCTCGAGGCGAGCCGGACGACCTCACGGGGCCAGGGCCCCTCGCGTCGGCGCGGCACGTCGGGCGCACAGAGCAGCACCATGCCGGCCTGGACCGCGAGCGCGCCGTCACAGGCGAGGGCGGGCGCGCCGAGCATGCCGGGCGCGCCCGCGACCACGACGACGGCGCGTCGCCACTTGTGGTCGTCGCGCTTAAGCGGCGGGATCGCGTCGAGGTCGTCGTCCTCGACGAGCGCACACGCGAACTCCGTCACCTCGATGCCGAGCGTCGCGACGCGGATCTCACCGGAGAGGCGCGCGCCGTCGGCGAGCAGGTGGCCCCGCTTGAGCGCCCCCATGGCCACCGTCCGGCGGGCCTGCAGGGCCTCCCCCGACGTGCTGCCCGAGTCGGGGTCGACCCCGGAGGGCAGGTCGACGGCGAGCACCGCCACGGCGGGGTCCACGAACGGCGCGTCCCACGCCCGCGAGAGCCCCGTGCCGAAGGCGGCGTCGACGACGAGGGCCGCGCCGTCGACCCGCGGGGGCATCGCCGTCGTCTCGAGCACGCGGACGACGGCGCCGCGCGCCGCGAGGTGGCGGGCCGCGACGCGGCCGTCCGCGCCGTTGGCGCCGGGTCCGCAGAGCACCGCCACGGACGTGCCGTAGACGCGGGGAACGAGCTGCACGGCGCCGAGCGCCGCGGCGAGGCCGGCACGCTCGACCAGCACCTCGTGGGGCACCGTCCGCATGGTCGCCGCGTCGGCCGCGCGCATCTCGGCGGTGCTGAGGACGGGCCTCACCCGGCCCCCTCGGCGACGACGACGGCGGAGGCGAGCGTCGAGGTGTGCGAGAGGCTGACGGCCAAGGCGTGCACCCCGAGGTCGCGCGCACGCTCGCGCGCACGCCCGTGCAGCTGCAGGGAGGGGTGTCCGTCCTCGCCGACCACGACCTCGACCTCGCGTAGCGCGAAGGCGCCGAGCCCGACGCCGAGCGCCTTCATCGTGGCCTCCTTCGCGGCGAACCGCGCGGCGAGGCGCTCGGCGACGCGGCTGCCCGTGGCGCGGGTGTCGCGCTCGAGCTCGGTGAACACCCTTGTGGCGAACCCCGGCCGCCGCGCCATCGCCGAACGGAGTCGCCCTACGTCGACGAGGTCGATGCCGACGCCGACGACGCTCCTCACTCGACGGTCACGGTCTTCGCCAGGTTGCGGGGCCGGTCGACGTTGAGCCCTCGCAGCCGCGCGAGGTGGTAGGCGAGCAGCTGGAGCGGGACGATGCCGAGCACCGGGCTCGCCAGGGGGTCCGCCGCGGGGATCTTGAGCGACCAGTCGCCGAGCGCCGCGGCCTCCTCGTCGGCCTCTTGGTGCACGACGACGACGCTCGCCCCGCGGGACTTCACCTCCGCGACGTTGCTGAGCACCTTGTCGCGCAGCGCGTCGTCCGTGACGATGGCGACGACGACGGTCCCCGGCTCGATGAGCGCGATCGGCCCGTGCTTGAGCTCGCCCGCCGGGTAGCCCTCGGCGTGCAGGTAGCTGAGCTCCTTCAGCTTGAGCGCGCCCTCGAGCGCTACCGGGAACCCGACGTGCCGGCCGATGAAGAAGAAGTCCCGCGCGCCGTGCAGCCCGACCGCGACGTCGTGGATCTGCTCGGCGTCCTTCAGCACGTCGGCCACCTGCTCAGGGAGCGCGACGAGGCCGGCGAAGGACGCCTCGAGCTCGGAAGGGGTCCTCGTCCCGCGCACCTGGGCGAGGCGCAGCGCGAGCAGCTCGAGGGCCGCGATCTGCGCGAGCACCGTCTTGGTCGCCGCGACGCCGATCTCGAGGCCGGCACGGGTGTAGAGGACCGCGTCGGCCTCGCGCGCCATCGAGGCGTCGACGATGTTGCACACCGCGACGATCCTCGCCCCGCCCCGGCGCGCCTCGCGGAGGGCCTGGAGCGTGTCGATGGTCTCCCCTGACTGCGAGACGCCGACGACGAGCGTCTGGGCGTCGAGCACCGGGCCCCGGTAGCGGAACTCGCTCGCGATCTCGACGTCGCAGTCGAGTCGCGCCCACCCCTCGATCGCGTGGCGTCCGACGAGGGCCGCGTGGTAGCTCGACCCGCACCCGACGAGCACGACCCGGGTGACCGCCGCGAGCTCCGCGTCGCCCAGCTTCAGCTCGTCGAGCACGAACCGCCCGTCGGCGTCGCGGCGCGCGGCGAGCGTGGCCCGCACGGCCTCGGGCTGCTCGAAGATCTCCTTGGTCATGAAGTCGGGGTGCCCGCCCAGCTCCGCGGTCTCGACGTCCCAATCGACCGAGAGCACGGTGGGCTCGACAGCGGCCCCGTCGAGGTCGCGCAGCACGAGCCCGTCGGCGGTGAGGACGGCGAGCTGGTCGTCCTCGACCGCGACGAGGTCGCGGGTGTGCCCGAGGATGGCGGGGATGTCGCTCGCGAGGTAGGTGACCCCGTCGGCCCGCCCGACGACGAGCGGCGACACGCGCCGCGCGGCGACGATCACGCCCGGCGTGGCGGCGTCGACGACGGCGATGGAGAAGGCGCCGGTGACCTCCCGCAGGCAGGCCGCCACGGCGTCGGGGAGGTCGAGCCCGGTCTTGCGATGGTCCTCGACGAGGTGGGCGAGCACCTCGGTGTCGGTCCCGCTCACGTACGCGTGGCCGGCGGCGCGGAGCCGCTCGGCGAGAGCCGCGTGATTCTCGACGATCCCGTTGTGGATGACCGCGATGTCGCCGGCGCAGTCGACGTGGGGGTGCGCGTTGCCCTCGATCGGCGCCCCGTGGGTGGCCCAGCGGGTATGGCCGATCCCCGTCGCGCTCCTCGGCGGCGCCGCGGCGCAGCGCGACGCCAGCGCGGCGACCGACCGGGTGCCGTCGGCCGCCCGGCACCGCCACAGCGCGCCGTCCGCCTGCTGGATCGCCACGCCGGCGGAGTCGTAGCCGCGGTACTCGAGCCGCTCGAGACCGCTGAGCAGGATCTCGAGCGCGTCCTCGGCGCCGACCACACCGATGATGCCGCACATACCCGAGAGGCTACCCGGGCCCCGTCGGCGCCCCGAGGGCGTCGACCACGCTCGTGCGCAGCACGTCCACCACCCGCTGCAGCGCGGCCTCGTCCTCTGCCTCCACCATGAGCCGCACGAGCGACTCGGTCCCCGAGGCGCGGACGAGGACGCGTCCGCGGTCGCCGAGCTCGCGCTGGGCGGCGGCCACGTCCGACCAGACCGACGCGGCGGACTCGAGTGCCGCGACGTCGGCGACCTCCACGTTCACGAGGACCTGCGGCACGGGCGAGAGCAGGCCCTCGGTCAGCGACGCGAGTGGGCCGTGCGAAGCGACGAGCTGGGCGAGCAGGAGGCCCGTGAGGACCCCGTCGCCGGTGGTCGCCCGGTCCGCGAACACGACGTGGCCGGACTGCTCACCGCCGAGGATCCACCCCGTCCTCGCGAGCGCCTCGGCGACGTGCCGGTCACCGACGGGGACTTCCACGACCTCGATGCCCGCGTCGCGCAGCGCGTGGTGCAGCCCCAGGTTCGACATGACGGTCACGACGACGCCGCCGCCGAGCGTGCCCGCGCGACGACGGTGCGTCGCGAACAGCGCGAGGAGCCAGTCCCCGTCGAGGACGCGGCCGTTGGCGTCGACCGCGATGCACCGGTCCGCGTCCCCGTCGAGGGCGACGCCGAGGTCCGCGCCGGCCGCGACGACGGCGTCGGCGAGCGACTGGGGGGACGTCGATCCCACCTTGTCGTTGATGTTGCAGCCGTCGGGGTCGTCGCCGATCGCCGAGACCGCCGCCCCGAGGGCGGCGAAGACGTCGGCGGCCAGCCCGCTCGCCGCGCCGTTCGCGCAGTCGACGACCACGCGCACGCCCGAGAGGCTCCCGTCACCGGCGGCGGTCAGGAGCCTCGACGCGTACCACGCCCTCGCGTCCTCGACGGCCCGCACCACGCCCACGTCGCGCCCCGGCCGCGCGGGCGGCACCTCGAGACGCGCGGACGCGAAGGCCGCCTCGATCGCGGCCTCGACGCTCGGGTCGAGCTTGCGTCCGGAGCCCGCCAGCACCTTGAGGCCGTTGTCGCCGTACGGGTTGTGCGACGCGCTGACGACGACGCCGGGGTCGCCGTGGCGCACGCAGTGCGCGGCGACGCCCGCGGTCGGGATGACGCCCAGGTCCTCGACGTTCGCGCCCTCGGCGGCCGCCCCGGCGCACACCGCGGCGGCGAGCATGGGGCTGCTCCGCCGCGTGTCGCGCCCGACGAGCAGCGTGGCGTCGCCCAGGGTTCGGACGACCGCGCGACCGAAGGCGACGGCGACCTCGGGGGTCAGCTCGTCGTTCGCGCGTCCCCTGACACCGTCGGTGCCGAAGACGAGCGGCACCGGACTAGCGCTTCGAGTACTGGGGCGCCTTGCGGGCCTTCTTCAGTCCGTACTTCTTGGACTCCTTCTCCCGCGCGTCGCGCGTGAGCAGCCCGGCCTTCTTGAGCGACGGGCGGAGCTCGCCGTCCAGCTCGATGAGCGAGCGCGCGATGCCGAGCCGCATGGCGCCGGCCTGGCCCGCCACGCCGCCCCCGTCGATCGTGGCGTCGACGTCGTAGGTCTCGACCGCGCTGCAGAGCCGGAGCGGCTCGACGACGACCATGCGGTGCGTCGCCGAGGTGAAGTACTGGTCGAACGGGCGGGCGTTGACGGTGATCACGCCGGTGCCGGGCCGAAGGCGGACGCGCGCGACGGCCTCCTTGCGCCGTCCGATCGTCTGCGTCAGTGGCTTGGGCATCGGGCTCCTCAGCCTCGCCGCATCGTCGAGGTGTCGTAGGGGGTGGGCTGCTGGGCCTCGTGGGGGTGCTCGGGCCCCGCGTAGACGAACAGCTTCTTCATCTGGGCGCGGCCGAGGCGGGTGTGGGGCACCATCCCGCGGACGGCCCGCTCGATGACCTCGGTGGGCCGGGTCTCGAGCAGGGTCGCGTACGTGGTCGTCCGCAGCCCGCCCGGGTACCCAGAGTGCCGGTAGGCCTGCTTGGACGCGGCCTTGTTCGCCGTCAGGCGCACCTTGTCGGCGTTGACCACGATGACGGCGTCCCCGGTGTCGAGGTGCGGCGCGAAGTAGGGCCGGTGCTTGCCGCGCAGGAGGCGGGCGATCTCGGTCGCCAGGCGGCCGAGCACGACGCCGTCGGCGTCGAGCACGTGCCAGCTCCTGGTGAGCTCGCTCGCCTTCGGGGAGTACGTGCGCACGTCGCGATCCTCGTCGTCCTGGTGGCCCGCCGTCGCCCTCGCAGAGGACATCGGGGCGGTCGGACCGCGCCGGGCAGGGGTACCACGATAGGCGCTGGGCGCGGTGGGCAGCAAGCAGGCGCGGCGCGCCGCCGCCCGGCGCGTCCATCCATGGTGGCGTGCACCCGCGCGAGAAGTCACCCGTAGCTGACCGAGACGAGGCACAGGCCCTCGGGCGGGGCGGGCGCCGGCAGTCCCTCGCGGTCGCCCGTCCGGAGCCGCTCGGTGAGGTCCGCGGCCGTGAGGGTCCTCGCGCCAATCGCCGCGAGCACCGCCACCAGCGAGCGCACCATCTGGTGGCAGAACGAGGTCGCCTGAACGGTCACACGGACGAGCCGGCCGCCACCGGCGAGGACGAGGTCGTCGCCCACGACGTCGACGGCGACGTCGAGGACGCGCCGCACGATCGGCTCGGTGGGGTCCGTCCCGCTCGGGCGCCGGCACAGCGCGCGGAAGTCGTGCTCGCCGAGGACGGCGTAGGCGGCCTGTGCCATCGCCCGGACGTCGAGCGGGCCCGCGACGTGCCAGGCGAGCCCTTCGAGCAGCGGCGAGGGGGCCGCGCCGTCGTGGACGAGGTAGCGGTACGTCCGTGACGTCGCCGCGCGTCGAGCGTCGAACCCCTCGGGTGCCGGGCGGCACGACCGGACGACGATCGACGGCGCCAGCAGCTTGGTGCAGGAGCGCGCCACTCGCGCCGCGAAGGACGCCTCGTCCTCGCCCGGTGCGTCCGCCAGGTCCACGTGGACGACCTGGCCGAGCGCGTGGACGCCGGCGTCGGTGCGACCGGCGCACACGAGCACCGGCGGTGCATCGAGCCGCAGCACGGTGGCGAGCGCGTCGCTGAGGGCCCCTGCGATGGTCTTCGTGCCGGGCTGGGCCGCGAAGCCGTGGAAGCCCTCGCCGCGGTAGGCGACGTCGAGACGCCAGCGCCGCGTGGCGGCGGGCATCGTGTCGCTCAGACGAACTCGATGCGCGCCATCGGCGCGTTGTCGCCCGGGCGCGGGCCGAGCTTGAGGATCCGCGTGTAGCCGCCGGGGCGGTCCTCGTAGCGCGGGGCGATCTCGACGAAGAGCTTGTGCGTCATGTCCTTGTCACGGATCAGGCCGACCACGCGGCGGTGGGCGTGCAGCGAGCCCTCGGGCGCGCGCTTGGCCGCGGTCACGCACTTCTCCACGACGGGTCGCAGCGCCTTCGCCTTGGCCTCGGTCGTCACGATCGACTCCGCGGCGATCAGCGAGGCGACGAGGTTGCCCATCATCGCCTTTTGGTGCGAGGCGCTGCCACCGAACCGCTTCCCCTTGCGGGGCGTGCCCTGCACCTCAG
Source organism: Acidimicrobiales bacterium (assembly GCA_035937595.1). Lineage (GTDB taxonomy): Bacteria > Actinomycetota > Acidimicrobiia > Acidimicrobiales > RAAP-2 > Palsa-459. The sequence goes on along the minus strand of DASZHS010000003.1, from coordinate 1,013 downwards.
TCCTCGGCGCGCAGCGCGAGCCCGCGCTCGTCGAGCCGGTCGGTGACGTCCTTCAGGGAGGTCTGGCCGAAGTTCGTGATCGAGAGCAGGTCCGAGGCCGTGCAGCCGATGAGCTCCGCGACGGTGTTGATGCCGCCGCGCTTGAGGCAGTTCCGCGCGCGCTCGGTCAGCCCGAGCTCCTCGATCCGGTAGTCGAGCTCGGAGCCCGCGCTCGCGGCCGAGCCGACGTCGCCGAGCTCGAGGCCCGCGGACTCCTCGTCGAGCGACGCGACGAGATCGAACAGGCTCCGCAGCGTCGCCCCGGCTGAGGCGAGCGCCTCGCGCGGCGAGATGGAGCCGTCGGTCTCGATCTCGAGCACGAGCTGGTCGAAGTCCGTCGACTGCTCGACGCGGACCGGCTCCACCGAGAACGTGACGCGGCGGACGGGCGAGAAGACCGAGTCGAGCGGGATCCCGCCGATCGCACCCGGCCGCTTGTTGCGCTCGGCGCTCACGTAGCCCTTACCGCGCTCGACGGTGACGTCGAGCGCGAGGTGCCCCTGTGCGTTGAGGGTCGCGATGCGAAGGTCGCCGTTCAGGATCTCGACGTCGCTCGTGGTCTGGAAGTCCGACGCGAGGGCGTCGCCGGGGCCGCGCTTGTCGAGCCGCACGACAACGGGCTCGTCGCTGTGGACCTGCAGGATCATGTCCTTCAGGTTCAAGAGGATGTCGGTGACGTCCTCCTTCACCCCCTCGATCGTCGTGAACTCGTGGAGCGCGGCGTCGAAGCGGACCTGGGTGGCCGCTGCGCCGGGGATCGACGACAGGAGCGTGCGACGCAGCGAGTTGCCGAGCGTGTGGCCGAAGCCCGGGTCGAGCGGGCCGACGGTGAAGGACTGGCGGTGCTGCTCCTCCTCGCCGATCGTCTCGACGGTGGGGCGCTGGATGATGAGCATGGCGGGGGGCTCCTCGGGGCTGGGGGCGGTGGATCGGGCTACTTGGAGTACAGCTCGACGATGAGCTGCTCGTGGACG
>DASZHS010000002.1:0-107441 GCA_035937595.1 Acidimicrobiales bacterium | reverse complement strand
ACGTGGTCGTCGTGAGCCACGTCTCGCCGATCAAGGCCGCCGTCGTCTGGGCGCTCGGCGCCGAGCCGACACTCGCGCTCCGGCTCCAGCTCGACAACGGCTCGCTGAGCACCGTCGCGTGGCGCCGCGGCACGCCGGTGTTGCTCGCCTACAACGTCGTCCCCTGAGCGGCGTGGCTCAGGTGTCGGCGATGAACCGCGCGAGCACGTCGCCGAGCTCCTCGCCGCGGTCCTCCTGGAGGAAGTGGCCCGCGCCCTTGATCGTCGTGTGGGCCTGGCCCTTGGCCCCCGGGACCCGCTCCTTGAACCGGCGGTCCGCCCCCCTCGTGATGGCGTCGCCGTCCGAGAAGCAGCACAGGAACGGGCGCTCGAAGCGCTCGAGCGACGTCCAGGCGGCGCGGTTGGCCGCCGAGGCGGGGTCCTCGGGCGACGTCGGCACGAGCGTCGGCAGCTGGCGCGGTCCCTCCTTGTAGGCGTCGTCGGGGAACGGCGCGTCGTAGGCGGCGACCACCGCCTCGTCGAGCGGCGTGGCGCACCCGCCCGCCACGATGCGGCCGACCTTGAACGCCTCGGTGCTCTGCGAGTACCGCTGCCACGCCAAGAACGCGTCCGAGGGGCGCTCGTCGCCTGTCGGCAGCCCGGTGTTGCCGACGGCCACGCGCGCGACGCGCTCGGGGTGCTCGGCGACGACCCGCAGTCCCAGCAGGCCGCCCCAGTCCTGGCCGAAGACGGTCACCTGGTCCAGTGCGAGCCGGTCGAACAGCGCGGCTCGGAGCCACTCGACGTGGCGGGCGTAGGTGTGCTCGGCGCGCTCGGCCGGCTTGTCGCTGCGGCCGAAGCCGATGAGGTCGGGCGCGACGACACGGTGGCCCGCCGCCACGAGGACGGGGATCACGCGCCGGTAGAGGAACGACCACGACGGCTCGCCGTGCAGGAGCACGACGGTCTCACCGCTCGCGGTGGGCCCGGTGTCCACCGCGGCCACGGCGAGGGGCGCCCCACCCGTCGGGTCGGCCACCGACGCGGTGACGACGGGGAAGTCGAAGTCGGGCACCGCGTCGAATCGTGCCGCGGGGGTCGCCAGCCGGTCCATCGTCGTCTCCTTGACGTCCCAGGTGCCGAGCGAGCGGTGGCCCGGCGGTGGCGCGACGGTAGCGGTGCACCTCTGGGCGCACAACTCCCCGCGGGCCGTTCCCTAGGCTTGCCGCGACGAGGAGGCTCGATGCAACGACGACGGCTGGGTCAGGGGCTGGAAGTCTCCGCGCAGGGGCTCGGCTGCATGGGGATGAGCGAGTTCTACGGCGAGCGCGACGACGCCGAGTCGCTGGCGACGATCTACCGCGCGCTCGAGCTGGGCGTCGACTTCCTCGACACCGCCGACATGTACGGACCGTTCACGAACGAGCGCCTCGTCGGCGCGGCGATCAAGGGGCGGCGCGACGACGTCACCGTCGCGACCAAGTTCGGCAACGAGCGCGCCGCGGACGGCACCTTCCTCGGGGTGAACGGGCGGCCGGCGTACGTCGTCGCTGCCTGCGACGCGTCGCTGTCGCGGCTCGGGATCGACACGATCGACCTCTACTACCAGCACCGCGTCGACCGCACCGTCCCCGTCGAGGAGACCTTCGGGACGCTCGCCGAGCTCGTGGCCCTCGGCAAGGTGCGCTACCTCGGGATCTCCGAGGCGGCGCCGGCGACGATCCGCCGCGCCCACGGGGTGCACCCGCTCGCCGCGGTGCAGTCGGAGTACTCGCTGTGGACCCGCGATCCCGAGGCCGAGGTGCTCCCCACCTGCCGCGAGCTCGGGATCGGCTTCGTCCCCTACAGCCCGCTCGGTCGCGGGTTCCTCACCGGCTCGATCGGTGGCGCGGACGACCTCGCCGAGGGCGACACGCGGCGCTTCCACCCGAGGTTCGAGGCGGCGAACGCGGCGCGCAACCGCGCCCTGGTCGGCGTCGTGCGCGACGCGGCGACGCGGCTCGACGCGACGCCGGCCCAGGTCGCCCTCGCCTGGGTGCTCGGGCGCGGCGACGACCTCGTGCCGATCCCCGGGACCAAGCGCCGCGCGTACCTCGAGGAGAACGTCGCCGCCGACGAGCTCGCGCTGCCCGAGGACGTGCGCGCCTCGCTCGACGACGCCTTCGCGCCGGGCGCGGCGGCCGGCGAGCGCTACCCCGAGCGCGCGATGCAGACGCTCAACGGCTAGTCACTCGACGAGCCCCTCGCGCACGGTACGCCGCGTCGTCGCCCACGAGGCGGCCCGCGGGTCGTGCGTGGCGATGAGGACGGCGGCACCCGTCGCCTCGACGGCGCCGAGGACGACCTGCGAGGACCGCTCGTCGAGCCCGGCGGTGGGCTCGTCGAGGACGTAGGCGTCCGGCCGCCCGGCGAGCAGCCGCGCGAGGGCGAGCCGCTGGCGCTCGCCGCCGGAGAGGTTCTCGCCGCGCGCGCCCACCACGGTGTCGAGCCCTTGGCGCGACGCGAGCGCCGCGTCGAGCCCGACGCGCTCGAGCGCGTGGACGAGGGCGTCGTCGCCCAGCTCGCGTCCCACGTCGAGCACGTCGCGCACGGTGCCCTCGAGCAAGGAGGGGTGCGTGGGCAGCCAGGAGAGCCGGCGGCGGAGCGAGGCCTCGTCGAGCGCGGCGAGGTCGGCCCCGCCGAGCGTCACCGATCCGGCCCGCGGCTGCTCCAGACCGGCGGCGACGGCGAGCAGGGAGGACTTGCCCGCGCCGGACGGACCGACGACGGCGACGGGTGCGCCGGGGGCGGCCGTCAGCGACACCGCACCGAGCAGGACGGGGCCCTCCGCCGCCGCGGCGACGTCGACGCGGTCGAGGGCGAGCTCGCCGGCCGGTGCAGGGAGCGTGCCGGTGCCCATGGGCGCGGCGAGCCCGGCGAGGCGCTCCGCGGCGCCCGCGACCGAGCCCATCGCGTCGAGGACCGAGGGGAGCCCGGTGAGCAGCTCGCCGCAGGCGAGGGTCGCGAGCGCGACGCCGGCCGGGACCGCCGGGTGGGCGGTGGGGAGGCGCGCCGCGGCCACCGCGGCGAAGAAGGCCGCGGCCGACAGCACCGACGCGAGCACGCCCAGCTGGGCGACGGCGTTGTCCCGTCGTGCGGCGAGGCGGTCGGCGCGCCCCACGAGCTCCAGGGTCCCCGCGACGTGCGCGGCGTCGGCGCCCGCGAGGCGCAGCGCGGTCGCGCCGTGGACCAGCTCCACGGTCCGCGCGGCCACGGTCCCGCGCAGCGCCGACTCGGCGACGCCGAGCTCGACGACGCGACGGGCGCGCCGCCAGGTGGCCGCCGCGACGACGACCGTCGCCACGGCGACCGCCGCCCCGGCGAGGGGGAGCGCGACGGCGAGCAGCACCGACGCGACGAGCAGCGCGAGGACCGTGGAGAGCGCGGGGACGACCGCGCGGACCCAGAGGTCCTGGAGGTGGTCGGTGTCCTCCAGGCAGCGAGCGAGGAGGTCGCCGGCGCGCGCGGCCGCGAGGCGCGACGGGGACCACGTCGCCACCGAGTCGAGCAGCCACGTGCGCCAGCCGGTGAGGCCGCCGAGGCCGAGGTCGTGCGCGGCCACGCGCTCCGCGTGGCGCAGCGGGGCGCGCAGGAACGCCACGAGCTCGACGGCGACGAGGAGCCCTGCGACGGCGCCGAGGCCGGGCCGCGAGGACGACCAGACCAGCAGACCGGTCGCGCCGCCGAGCAGCGCCACCGCGGCGAGCTGGGCGGCGGCACCGGCGGCGACCGCGCGCGTGACGACGCGCCGCGAGGGCGCACCCCGACCCGCGGCCGTGACGATCGCGTCGCCCGCACGGCTCACGGCGCCACCGCCGCCGAGACGAGCTCGAGGCGCGGCGCCCCGGCGAGCAGCGGGCGGTCGTGGGCCGCCTCGATGACCGTGCGCACGGCGAGGAACCCGCCGAGCGCGCCGCGGAGCACGACGAGCGCCGCGTCGTCGAGGTGCGCGCCGACCTCGTCGAGCAGGAGCACCCCGGGGTCACGCAGGACGGCGCGGGCGAGGGCGATCCGCGTGCGCTCCCCGGCGCTCAGGAGCCGACCCTCCTCGCCGACCTGCTCGTCGAGGCCGCGCGGTGACCGCGAGAGCAGGGGCTCCAGCCCGCTGCGCGCGATCGCGTCGTTGACGGCCGCCTCGGACGGCGACGCCCCGCCGAGCAGCAGGTTGTCGCGGATCGTCCCATCCACGACGAACGGCCGCTGGTCGACGGCGGCGAGGAGGGTGCTGCGCTGCCGGGCGGAGAGCCCCGCCGCCGCGGCGTTGCCCACGCGGACCTCGCCGCGCACGCACAGCTGCGCCCCGGCGATCGCCCGCAGCACGGTGGACTTCCCCGACCCCGTCGGCCCGGTCACGACGAGCGCGCCGCCGGCGGGGACGGAGAGGCTGAGCCCGTCGACGACGACGGGACCACCCGGCGAAGCGACGAGCGACGCGGCGCGCAGCGCCACGGCGGCGGGCTGCGCGGCGACGCGCGGGAGCTCGCCCTCGGGCTCGGTGCGCGCGGGCGGGGCGGCGTCCCAGGCGGCAGCGAGCACCTCGAGGGCCGCCCGCCCGTCGGTGCCGGCGTGGAAGGCGGTGCCCGCCGTGCGCAGCGGGATGAAGGCCTCCGCGGTGAGCAGGACCGCCGCCAGGGCGTGGCCGAGCCCCATGTCGCCGCCGAGGAGCCGGAACCCGTCGAGCATGGCGACGAGTCCGACGGCCACGCCCGTGAGGACGTCGAGGCTCGTCGCGGAGCGCAAGCCGAGGCGCAGCGAGCGACGCGTGGAGGCGATCGCACGGTCCGTCGCGGCCGCCAGCTCGGCGCGACCCCGGCCGACGGCGCCCAGGGCGCGCAGCTCGACGGCGCCCTCGAGCAGCTCGAGCGCGCGCGTGCCGAGCGACCGCAGCCGTGCGAGGCCGGTCTCGGCCTCCGCCGTGGCACGGCGTCCGATGGGGACGAGGACGACGGGGACGAGCGCGATCACGGCCGCGGCGACGAGCGCCGACCACGGGTCCACGAACCCGAGGACGATGAGCACGCCCAGCGGCACGACCGTGCCGACCGCCCGCGCGGGCACCGCGTGCGCGAGGTACTCGCCGATGTCCGCCGCGCTGCGCGCCACGAAGGTCGAGGCCGCCCCCGCGCGCATCGGCGCGCCCCTGCGCACGGCGTCGAGGAGCGCGCGTCGCGCCTCGAGCGCCGCGGTCGCCGCCGTCCGGCGCTCGGCGGCGCGGAGCCCCGCGCGGGCCGCGCCCCGCACCACGAGGAACGCCATGATGAGCCCCGCGACGAACAGCACCGAGACGTGCACGTTGCCGTCTTGGTGCAGCATGCCGACGACGAGCACCGCGGCGAGCAGCGCGGTGAGGACGTTGAGCGCTGCGGCGAGCACGAGGAACAGCTCGAGGTCCCACACGTGCCAGTCGCCCAGCACGAGGCGCCGCCGCCACGCCTTGAGCTCGGCCGCGCCCAGCGCCGCGGGTCGACCGTGCGCAGCCACGGTCCGCGAGCCTACGAGTCGCCGGGGCGTGCCTCCTCCACGCTCGGCAGGTCGCGGGCCGCGCCCTCGAGCCAGTCGCGCAGCGCGCGGGTGGCCAAGCAGTCGTCCTCGTTGTAGGCCAAGAGGCGACGCACCGCGGCGTCGGCGCGGACGGGGTCGGCGCCGCGCGCCTCCTCGTACCACGCCATCGAGGCCTCGCCGCTCGGTGCGGCGTCGCGCCACGAGAACCCGGCCGCGCCGGCGATGACCTTGAGCCCGGCAGGCCCCGCGGTCTGGATCTGGCTCGTGACGAGGGCGTGGAGGTCGACGAGCGGGTCCAGCAGCAGCCGGCGCAGGGCGTCGCTCGAGGGCAGCCCGCGCACGCCGGAGCCCATGGCGCGGCCCATCTGGGCGCGCTCGGCGTGCTCCCAGAAGCAGTAGAGCCCCACCGTGCGGCCGGCGACGCGCGCCGCGCGGACCGTGGCGTCGAGCCACGTGTAGAACGCGGCGAACAGCGCGCCCTCGGTGCGCTCGGTGAGCTCCCCCCACTCCGCGAACGCGCGGTAGCCGCCCTCCACCCCCGGCGTCGGGGTGCGAACGGTCACGAGCGTGCCCCACAGGTAGGTGGCGTTGTCGTAGCTCTCCATGTCGAAGTCGATCTCGACGTCGGCGCGATGGGCGTCGAGCGCCCGGGCGTCGACGAGGCGCAGGAGCGACCCCGCCACCTCCACGCGGGCGCGGCGCACGAGTCGCTCCGCGTCCTTCAGGCGGCGACCGACCGAGACGGCGGGCGGCTCGTCGGCGACGCTCGGCTCGTCGCGCGTGGCCGCGCCCCGCGAGACCAAGGTGAGGTCGAGGGCGGCGAGGGACCGACGGGTGCCGACGCCGTGGTCGCGCAGGACCGCCTGGTCCGCGGCGGAGGTGAAGCGCACGAGGCTCACGTCGTCGCTCGCCGAGAGCGACGCATGGCACCACGTCGCGAACGGGCACGCCTCGCACTCCCGGTGCCACCAGGGGGCGCCGGGGCGCGGGAGCGACGGGTCCGACGCACGTGCCTCGGTCGCGACGAGCAGCTCGACCCGCTCGGCGAACCGCGCGTCGTACTGGGCGAGCGGCGTGCCACGGTCGTCCAGCGGCTCGTCGAGGGCCAGCCACCACAGCGTCGAGGAACGGTCGACGACGCCCCCGATCGGGCGGATCGAGCCGGTGGCGCCGAGCGCCTCGAGGCGGCGGTGGTGGTGGGCGAGGCGCAGCACGTCGCGGCGCCACGCGCCCCCCTTGCGGAGCCGGCGACCGTCGTGGGGTGCCGACGCCGCCAGCCACGGCGCGGCGAGCGAGGAGGATCGGAACTCGCCGCTGCCCTCGGCGGTGAGGAAGTGGTTGTGCACGTCGACGGGCCGCCAGGCGATCGACGCGCCGTCAGGCTCGGCGACGAGCAGGGAGGGCGCGCCGCGTCGGCGACCGACGTCGTCGGGCGGGAGCGCGGGGTCCACGACGACGGCGAGGTCCGCGCGCCGCAGCGCCTCGAGCGTCCTCGCCACGTCGCGGCCCGCGTCGAGCGCGCGGTCCCCATGGAGCTCGAGGAGCGCTGTGGCGACCCGCCGGCGGTGCGTCGAGGCCGCATCGAAGCGACGGAGCACGGTGTCGTCGTGCTCGGTCGCCCCGGTCACCCGGTCGACGCCGTCGTGCTCGAGGACCGTCCGATACGCGCAGCGCGAGGCGGCGCCGGGGTCGAGCGTCGCCGCCCGGTCCGTCACCGCTCGAGGACCACGCTGCCCCCGTGGTCGTTGCGCCACGAGGCCCACAGCGAGGCGTACTCGCCGTCGGTGGCGAGCAGCTCGTCGTGGGTGCCGAGCTCGATGATGCGCCCGTCGGCCACGACGGCGACGCGGTCCGCGTCGTGGGCGGTGTGGAGTCGGTGGGCGATGGCGACGACCGTACGTCCGTCGAGCACCGCGGAGAGCGACCGCTCGAGGTGCCGGGCGGCACGCGGGTCGAGGAGGCTCGTCGCCTCGTCGAGCACGAGCGTGTGGGGGTCGACGAGCACGAGGCGGGCGAGCGCCAGCTGCTGGGCCTGCGAGGGCGACAGGGGGAACCCCGTCGTGCCGAGCTCGGTGTCGAGACCCTCGGGGAGGGCGTCGGCCCACTCGAGGGCGTCGACGGCGTCGAGGGCGTCACGGAGCTCGGCCGTCGTCGCGGCCGGCCGGGCGAGGCGCAGGTTGTCCGCGAGCGTGCCGATGAAGACGTGGTGCTCCTGGGTCACGAGCGCGACGTGGCCGCGCAGGTCGTCGAGGTCGAGGTCCACCAGTCGGACGCCGCCGACCTCGACCACGCCCGTCCGCGGCCCGTCGACGCCCGCAAGCAGCCGGCCGAGCGTGGACTTGCCCGCCCCTGACGGCCCGACGACGGCCACGCGCTCGCCGCGGGCGAGGGCGAGGTCGACGCCGTTCAGCACGTCGTGGCCCGCGCGGTAGGCGTAGCGGACGTCGCGCGCCTCGAGGCGCTCGTCGACCGGCGTCTCGCCGGTCGCCACCCGGTCGTCCTCGACGTAGGAGACCCCCGTGAGCCGGGCCATCGCCGTGGACCCCACCTGCAGCTCGTCGAGCCACGAGATCACCCGGTCGACGGGGTCCATGAGGAGGATCGCGAGGAAGGTGACGGACGTCGCCTGGCCGATCGAGATCACGTGGTGGATCGCGAGGAGGCCGCTCCACAGGAGCACGCCGGCGCCCGCGAGCGCGTAGGCGAACTCGACGGACGGGAACCAGCGCAGCCGGAGGCGCAGCGTGTAGACCTCGGCGTCGTAGGCCTCGGTGAGGTCGTCGTCGACGCGTCGGATCTGGCGGTCGGCGAGTCGCAGCGCGTCGATCGTCCGCGAGCCCTCGACGGTCTCGGCGATCGTCCCCGACATCGTCGCGTACGCCGCACGCTCGCGCAGGTAGCCCGCCGTCGCGTACCGCAGGTAGCGGCGCGTGGAGACGTAGACGAGGGGGAACCCGGCGAGCACGCCGAGGGTGGCGAGCGGCGAGACGGCGAGCATCCAGCCGAGGTAGATCACCCCCGTGAGCAGGGCCACGAGCCACTCGGGCACCGCGAAGCGAACCGTTCGCGACAGCGCCTCCATGTCGTTGGTCGTCCGGCTCAGCAGGTCCCCGGTGCCGGCACGCTCGACCTTGGAGAGCGGCAGGGCGAGGACGTTCTCCAGGAACTCCTCGCGCAGGCGCGCGAAGACGGACTCGCCGAGCACGTAGCAGCGCCGTCGCGAGAGGAAGGTGAGGAGGCTCTGGAGGACCGTCGCCGCGAGGAAGATGCCGACGAGCGCGTCGGCGCGACCGACCGTGAGCGTCTTGTTGTGGATGTCGTTCACGAGCCGGCCGATGACGAGCGGGCCCGCGACCCCGAAGACCGCGGCGAGGCCGTAGATCGAGAGGACCCAGATGAGCGCTGCACGGTGCTCGCGACCGAGCACGCGGGCGTGGCGTCGCACCTGGGCGGTGGTGGCGATGGGCAGCGCGGTCATGCGTCGTTCCCCCGCAGGATCAGGGCCCGGTAGGAGGGGTCGGCGTCGAGCAGGTCGTCGTGGCGGCCGCGGGCGATCACGGTGCCGCCGGCGACGTAGAACACCTCGTCGGCGCGCTCCAGCAGCAGCGGGCTGGTGGTCGCGACGACGGTGCCGCCGTCGCCGCGCACCTCGCGGAGGTGGCGCGCGATGCGCCCCTCGGTGTGGGTGTCGACGGCCGACGTGGGCTCGACGAGCACGAGGAACTCCGGGGCGAGGAGCAGCGCGCGCACGAGCGCGAGGCGCTGGCGCTGGCCACCCGAGAAGCTCCGGCCTCGCTCCTCCACCTCGGTGTCGAGGCCGTCGGCGAGGGCGTCGACGACGTCCTCGGCGCTGGCGAGCTCGATCACCCGCAGGATCGTCCCGTCGTCGGGCGTCGCGTGCGGCGAGAGCTCCTGGCGGAGCGTGCCGCTGAACAGCCTCGGGTCGGCGTCGCTCACCACGACGCGACGGCGCACGTCGTCGATCGCCATCTCGTGAAGGGGGGTCCCGCCGAGCGACGCCTCGGACCACTCCGGCGCGCCCGGAGGCGTGAAGCGACCGAGGCGGTCCGCGATGGCCTGCGCCTCCTCTGGGGTCTCAGTGACGAGCGCGGTGACGCGGCCGGGCGTCGCCTCGAACCCGGAGTGCGGGTCGGCGAGCACGCCACCGGGCGGGGGCGGGCGCACGGGGGCGTCGGGCTCCGTCGTCGACGGCTCCACCACCAGGACGGCGAGGACCTTTCGCGCGCCGACGATCGCGCGCGTCGCGGCGATGATGCCCTCGGTCACGGTGCGCAGCGGCATCGTGAGGAACGCCGTGAGGCCGAAGAACGTGATGAGCTGCTGCCCGCCGAGGGTCCCTCCGACGACCAGTCGCGCGGTGAGCAGCGTGACGGCGGCGACGAGGATCGCCGGGAGGAGCACCTGCCCGGACTCGAGGAGGGCCTGGGGCCCCGCCACCCGGTTCCCCGCCCTGCGCACCTCGTCGCTGCGCACCCGGTAGCGGCCGAGGAACTCGTCCTCGCCGCCGAGGCCGCGCAGGATCCGCAGGCCGGCGACGGTGTCGGCGCCGAGGGCGGTGAGCTTGCCGACGACCTCACGCTGGACCGCCTGGGTGGAGTGCAGCGGGCGCATCATCGGGATCGTGAGCGCCATGAGCGCGGGGACCCCGAGGAGCACGATGGCACCGAGCTCCGGCGACGACGCGAACAGGTAGGCGGCGATGCCGAGCCACGCGACGACCGCGCCGGCGAATCGTGCCGACACGTCGAACATCCCGCCGACGCGCATGGCGTCGGCCGCCACGGTGTTGACGACGTCGCCCGAGGGGATCGCCGCCGGGAGCGCCGGCCCCGTCCGTGCCGCGTGGCGACCCACCAGCTGGACGGTCCGGAACGTGGCCGTCAGCCAGTTGGTGACGGCGAACTGGTGCCGCATCCGGCCGGAGAGCGCCTGGATGCCGCCAAGGGCGACGGCCGCCGCGGTCCAGGCCACGAGCGCGCTCGTGCTGCCCTCGTTGACGCTGCTCCCGATCGCGTAGCCGATGACGATCCAGACGCCCGCTTGCGAGACCATCCAGACGATGCCGAAGAACGTGCCCCAGGCGAGCAGGCGCCACTGGAGCGTGGCGAGCCACAGCAGGTAGCGGAGGGGTGATCGGAGGTCGGGACTGCCAGGGTCCGCCTCTGGCAGGCGACGCATTTACTCAAGGCTATCGCGATGCCTTCGCCGATTGGCGTCGACTTGCGTCGAACGGCGCGCGAAGGACGCCGCGTCGGAGGCACGTCGTCGACGCGCGCGCCCGTCGCACGTGGCTGCGACTTGCGCGCCGCGAGGCGCTCGGCGGGACCGACCGACCGAGCTGCCTCGCGGCGGCGGCGATGCCGGGGCGGCCGGCACCGCAGTTGGGACGTCGCGTGGGCGACCCCCCGGGAGCAGCGCACCCCGCGGCCCCGTCAGAGCGGCCGCGGGGTGCGCCCAAGCAGGGCTAGGACTCCGTGCCCGTGAGCTGCACGTTGTCGCTCGTCGTGACCTTGGGGGCGATCCCCGCGATGTCGACGATGACCTTGAGCGACGCGTGCTCCGTGCCCGGCGAGCTGATGGACGGGTCGAACCGCACCGTCAGGTCACAGGTGGCTGACGGGGCAAGGAGGCCCGAGCAGGTGGTGGTGGTGACGGTGAAGTCCCCTGGGTTCGCACCGGACATCGAGAACGAGTCGTAGGACAGGGACACGTTCGACGTGTTCGTCAGCGTGGCCTGGCCCGTGACCGCCACGCCCTTCGGCGTCGACGGGAGCGTCGGCGCGACGAGCTTGAACGTCGGCAGCGCGCCGCGCCCGACCAGGGCGTCACGCAGCGAGACGTACTGGGTGTGCGAGCGCACCGTGAGGTCGAGCGTCACCTGGATCGTCTCTGCCTGCGTCCCTTGGACGTGCGGGGAGAAGGCGATCTCGAGGTTGCAGCTCGCCGCGGGGGCGATCGGTCCACCGCAGGCGTTGCCCACCTGCGACCAGCTCTGCGGGTCCGCGCCCTGGAAGGCCGTCGAGGAGTACATCAGCGGGACGAGCGACGTGTTCGTCACCGTCTCGGTGCCGTCGGACGTCGCGCCCACGGTCGTCGTGGGGAAGCCCGACGAAGACAACGTGAACGTGGGGTTGACACCCTTGCCCGTGAGGCTCGTCTGCGCGGCCGCCTTCACCAGCACGCCGTGCGCGTTGAGGAAGGTCACCTTGGCGACGAACGTCGCGTTGTGGGTGACCGCCGCGGCCGGCGAGTAGGTGATCGTGAACTCACAGCTTGCGCTCGGGGCGATCGGCGTCGGGCAGTTGTTGCCCGTCACGGCGTAGGCGCCCGAGGCGTCGCTCTGGATCAGGTCGCTCGAGAACGTCTCGTTCTTGGTCGACGTGTTCGTGAGCACGACGCTGCCGGTTGCGGTCGTGCCGACCGTCACCTGACCGAAGTCAAGGGCGGACAGCTCGAAGGGCGGCGTCTTGCCGGACGCCGTCGTGCCGGTCCCGCGGATCGAGGACTGGCGTGCGACGAGCGACGCGTGGGTGCCGACCACCAGCATCGACGCCGTCAGGGTCGCCGACGCGTTCCCGAGCCGGTGCGGCCGGAACGTCACGACGATGCTGCAGCTGCCGCCGGGAAGGACGGGCGAGGGGCAGGTGGTCGCCGAGATGCGGAAGTCGTTGTTCACGACGTTCGACATGTGCGCACCGCGGAGCGTGAGCGGCACGGTGGACGTGTTGGTGATCGTGGCCGAGGCCGTGCCGATCTGCTTGAGCGGCACGTTGCCCGCGTTCGCGTCCGAGAGCGTGAACGTCGGCGGAGTGCCGCGGCCCTGGATCCGCGTGTCCTTCGTGGCCGCCCTGGTCACGTTCCCCTGGGCGTTGTGCTCGCCGAAGCGGACCGAGAGCGTCGAGGCGCGGAGACCCTTCGCGTTCGGCTTGAAGACGACGGCGATGTCGCACTGTGCGGCGGGTGCCAGCGCCCCCGTGCAGGTGCCCCGCGAGGCGTGGAACTCCGCCCCCCGGACCCCGGTCGGGCTCGCGGAGATGAAGTACAGCGGGAGTGCCGAGTTGTTCGTGACGATCGACTGACCCGTCGTCGAGGTGCCGAGGACGACACTCCCGAAGAAGATCGGGGTCAGCGAGAAGTGCACGTCCTGGCTGGACGCCCCTGCAGGCGCGACCGCGAACACCGACGCCGCGGCCAGCAGCGCGCCGAGCGCACCGCCGAACCTGGCCGCCCGCGTTCGGGTGGTGGACCGATTCCCCATTCGAGACATATACCCTCCTAGTTCGATGGTTTTTGTGGTCTATCACCGGTTCCCCGCGCCGAAGCCGTCAGGGCGAGGTTAATTCCCTTTATTTCTAGGAATTAGGGTGGAAATGGTGACCGGCGTGTGATCGGCCGGGCGTTGGGCGGCTGCCGGAGGGCACCTCCCGAGCGTCGCGCTCGAGGGGGGGACCCCCGCGCTCGTCGGCGCAGACCGCCCGCCGGTCCGAACCCCGCCGCTACGTGAGCTGCAGGTCCTTGTTGGGGCGCACGACGAGCTCGGCGACGTGCACGCCGGCGGGCTGCGACACGGCGAAGAGGACGGCGTCGGCGATGTCCTCGGGCCTCGCCGCGAACTCGCTGAGGGCCGCCTGTGCCCGCGCGAGCACCTCGTCGGGGATGCGTTCCCCAGCCGAGAGCTCGACGTCCAGCCCGGAGAGCGCGACCAGGGTCGTGAGGATCGAGGGGTCGAGGGAGCGTGCCATGTTGGTGGCGACGACACCGGGCATGATCGTCGTGACCTTGATGGGGTCCTCGAGGAGCTCGAGTCGAAGCGTCCTCGAGATGACGTTCACGGCGTGCTTGGTCGCGCCGTAGACGCCCGAGCTTGGATCCTGAGCGGCGACCGACGAGACGTTCACGATGTGGCCGGGCGTGCCCTGGTGCCGCATCGCGCGGACCCCCGCCTGGCACCCCACGAGCAGCGCTACCACGTTCGTGTCGAAGAGCGCCCGCCATCGCTCAGCGTCGCCCTCGAGGATCGGTCCGAAGTCCGCGATGCCCGCGTTGTTCACGACGACGTCGACGTGGCCCGTCGCGGCGACGGCGGCGTCGATGAGCCCCTGGACGACGCCAGGCTCCCTGACGTCGCCGACGACGAAGGTGGCGGCGCCACCGGCTGCCTCGATGCGCGCCGCAGCCTCGTTCATCGCGGACTCGGTCCGCCCGCCCAGCACGACGTGGGCGCCCGCCGCGGCGAGCCGCTCGGCGATCGCTCGGCCGATGCCGCTCGACGCACCCGTGACGACGGCGGTCCGGCCGGCTTGGCTCTGGGGCTCGGGCACAGGACTTCCTCTCGCCGTCTGGGCTCGACATCGTACGGGCGCGGCCGGAGGGTCACCAATGTTGTCACCACTGGCGACGCCGACAATCGTGGTGCATGCGACCCAAGTGGCGGTAGGTGTCCGTACCCAAGTCGAGGATTGTTCGACGACACGGGCGACCTGGCATTCGCATCCTTCCGAGAGTTGTTGCAGTATCTGGCCAACTCGAGCGGGGGGCGGAGGAACCTCGCACCGCGCGGCGCTGCGCGTCCGTGCGGCGCGACTCGTCCACGTGCGCGACCGTGCGCGCAGCTGCGACCGTGCCCTCACTCGCGTTGTGCTCGTCGGTCCAAGGACAAGCGTGGCGTCATCGGGCTGCGTCAATTGCGACACGCGATCGACACACCGCGTTCATTTCTTGACAAACGATTGGGCACAAAAACACAACCTCGGATAAAGTCGCGCTTCCCGAGGAGGGCGAATGTCAACACGGTGGATCGCGAGTGTCGGCGTGGTGCTGTGCGCGGCGATGACCTCCTTCTCGATCTATCTCGGTGTCGTTGAGCACGTGTACACGCCGAAGGCGATCGGTCTGCACGCCGACGCGGCGCTCGATGGACGTCACTTCATCTGCGAGAAGATCCAACGGTGGGACAACACGACGACAACGAGTGGCGCGGTGCCGCAGCGGCCGCATGGGCTCTGCGTCTCCATGTTCGCCATCTGAGCACTACCAGCTCGCCGTCCCGGCACACGCTCATCTGATCGCACACCGGCTCACGCGGTGAGCAGTTGTTCGTCGACATCGCCCGTCGCTCGAGAGGCGTGGCGACCCGAGTGGCGGAGCCGTCGTGCAGGGACGCACCTGGTCTCCGGCGGAGGTGCACACGGAGCACGAGAGTTGGTGCGACGGCGTCCGACGCGGGCACCGCGTCGCATCGCGGCCCACGACTCGTCGAGGAGCCGGAGCAGATCGTCGAGGTCGACGGGAGATCCCGCTCGATCTCCATGAGGCGGCCGACGTCGGCCGCCTTGATGGGGCGAAGCTCCCCAAGGGCCGCTCGCCGACGCCGGCCCGTCCCGGCCGGGCGATGCAGGCGGGTGGCTTCAACGAGTTGGTGGCGCGATCATCCGGCACGTCGAGGTCGCGTCCGTCGTCGCTGCGGGTCTGCGGGGCCTCTGGGCTCGGCGTCCCCGCCGGTGGCGGCGCCTGCTGCGGCGCGCGGCGAGCGACGGAGGTACCAAACGTTGACACGGGGCAGCGGGGCGTTGCGGCGGCCAGCCGCCGAGGGTCGGATGCACTCGCGAGTCTGCTGGAACAGCGTCGCGGCGCCCCGGCAGATGCGTCTGGACGTAGCGAGCTACGGGGCGTCGATGTGCGTCGTTGCTCGGCGTGACGACGTTTGGGCTGCTGGCGACGGCGAGGTGGGGGCGGTGTGTGGTCAACATCAATTCTTTGATGCTGCATTGAGATCCAGCGATCAAAGATCGACAATGGCAGCTCGGCAGTCATCCCGGGTGCGTGACAGGAGGCAGCAGTGGCCGCAACCGAGTACCGGCGTCGCAGAGGCGACGATGGGAAGCCGTGGCACTTCTGTGCAAACTGCAGGTCCTGGCCGAAGGAGTACTTCGACACGACCGAACAGCGAGTGCGAGAGGTCTGCCGCGAGTGTGAGGCGCTTCAGCGCCGACAGATGTGCACGAGAGCCGAGGCATACGTCTGAGTTGAGTCGTCGCGTCGTCGCGTCGACGCCGTGGCACCGGCGTGGTCGCAGGGCACGATCACGTCAGACCGTGAGGACCTCCGACCGAGGAGAGCGGTACCGTCGACGCCGTGCCGCACGGACCCACCGGTGGCAGGACCGTCACCCTCGTCGTGGTCGAGGGGGACGGCGTCGACGGGCAGCTGGAGCCGTTCGAGGTGTCGACGCCGTGGTGGCAGGACGTCGAGCCGATCGTCGCGACGTACCCGGGGCTCGCGGTCCTGCGCCTGCTCGAGGCCACCCCGATGCCCGGCGCGGTCTGTGGCGGACAGGTCACGTACCTCGTGGAGCGGCTGCCGGAGGAGCTTGCTTCCCGGGCCACCGAGCCTTGGCCGATCCGACCCTGGCACGGGTCGCTCCACGACGACCCGCTCCGAGCGCCCTGGGCGATGCCGGGTGGCCCGGCCGCGGACCTTGCGTGGGCGTGCACGCAGGTCGAGCGCACCGGGGATCCCACGCAGCATCGGACTTGGAACCTGTCGGCGATCTGGTCGATCCCGACGACCGAGGGCGACGTCTGGCTGAAGTGCGTGCCGTCGTTCTTTCGTCACGAGGCTGGGATCCTCGCGTGGCTCGACGGCCATCGAGTCCCTCGACTGATCGCGGCGCGCGGCCATCGCGAGCTGCTCGAGTCGCTCCCCGGCGAGGACGGCTATGACGCGACCCTCGACCAGCATCGCGTCCTCATCGACGAGCTCGTGGCGCTGCAGCTCGCGACGGTGGCCACGACGAACGAGCTGCTCGGCCTCGGCGTGCCGGATCGTCGATGGGCCAGCCTGGTGGCAGCGGCGTCCGACGTCGTGACGCGACGGCTCCCTCGCAACGCCGAGCTGGGCGCCCTGCTCGACACCGCTGACGCCCGCGTCGCGGCGATCGAGGCGTGCGGGCTCCCCGACGTCCTCGTGCACGGCGATGCGCACGGCGGCAACGCCAGAGTCGGCCCCGGGACAGGGGGAGGGATCTGGTACGACTGGGGCGACGCGCGGGTAGGGAACCCGCTCCTCGACGTCGCGGTGCTCGAGCGACCCCGGACCCTCCACCGCGACGCGCTGCTCGCCCATTGGCTCGAGGCGTGGCGCGCCGCGGTGCCCGGGAGCGATCCGCATCGAGCGTGGCCGCTGATCCGACCGCTCGCGGCCCTCGGCGACGCCGTCGTCTACCAGGGGTTCCTGGACCGGATCGAGGCGTCCGAGCAGATCTACCACCGAGACGACGTCGTGCCCTGCCTGCTCCGGGCGGCGAGCGCGGCGGGCCAACCCTGACCCTCGCGCGCCGACCGGTACTTGCCTTGTGACTTATATAACTCGTGGCTAATATAGAAGGGTGTCCACCGCGACGACCCTGCACGTCCTCGCCGACCCAAGTCGTCAGGCGATCCTGGACCTGCTGCGGGAACGAGAGCGACCGGTCGGCGAGCTCGTGGCCAACCTCGACCAGAGCCAGCCAGGCGTCTCGCGGCACCTCCGCGTGCTGCGCGAGGCCGGGCTCGTCGAGGCGACGCGCGACGGGCAGCGTCGGGTCTACCGGCTCCGTCTCGAGCCGCTCGAGGAGCTCGACGCGTGGCTGTCGACCTACCGCAGCTTGTGGACGGCACGACTGGACCAGCTCGAGGCGCACCTCGACGAGAGGAGGACGACGTGACCGATGCCACGATCGAGGCGGACGGTGACCGAGCCGCGGTCCGGCTGGAACGCACGCTCGCCGACCCACCGGCCGTCGTATGGCGAGCGCTCACCGAACCGGACGAGCTGGCTCGTTGGTTCCCGTGCCGCATCGTCATCGACGGTGGCGTCTGGCGCGTCGGTGCGAAGCTCGAGTTCCCGTTCCCCGCTCACGTCATCGACATGACGCTCGTCGGCGAGATACTCCACGTCGACGAGCCGCACGCGCTCGCCTACACGTGGGGCGACGAGACGTTGCGATTCGAGTTGCACGAACACGACGGTGGCACGTTGCTGGTCCTCGTCGACCTCCTCGAGCGGCCGCACGCGGCGAGGAACGCAGCGGGTTGGGAGGACTGCTTGGACCACCTCCAGGCGATCTCGACGCCATCGGACTCCTGGCGAGCTCGGTTCGAGAGGTACACGGCGGCGTTCGAACCCACGCTTGGCCCTCAGGAGGGTCCCCCGGAGGGCTACAAGGGCGGATAGGACCGCCGCCCGAACGATCGCGGCGGCCGAGGGCGTGTCGCACCATCCACGTCTCGACGGAGTGGCGCTTCTAGCCTTGCTATCGGTGGCCGCAATGATGGTCGTGTCGGACCAAGATCTCCAAGACTCCCCGGTGCTCAACCGCATCGAGCACGGCCCGTGCCTGCGCGGCTCGGGTCACGCTCGGCTGTGGTGCGGGCACTGCGGGGAGCTGCTCCTCGAAGGCGTCGAGCCGCACCGCGTCGCCGAGGTCGTCTTCCGCTGCGAGTGCGGGGCGTACAACCGACCCATCCTGTAGACGGCGCGACCCGGCGGCTTGAGCAGCGCGCGTCGACGCGCGCGACGCTCACGACCCCCGCACGCCCTCGAGCTCGCGCTCGGGCTGCGCACACCTCGGCACGTGAGGCCAACCGTGTGCGTCGATGGCAGGATGCCGCATCGCCGACGACGACCCAACCTCCTCCAGTGTGACCGACTGGGTGGCGTGGCACCGCCGCTACGACGACCCGCACTCGGTCGTCAGCCGACGACTCGTCCTCGTCCAGCGGGCCTTGATCGACGCGCTCGACGCGTCCCCGGATGGCTCGGTCCGACTGCTCAGCCTCTGTGCCGGCGACGGACGGGACGTGCTCGGCGTCCTCGAGCACCACGCCCGGGCGGTCGACGTCCACGCCACCTTGGTGGACCTGGATCGCGAGCTCGTCCGAAGGGCCCGGTCCACCGCTGACGCACTCGGGCTCCACCAGGTGCGCTGCGTCGTGGGCGACGCGGGCCTTGCGTCGTGGTACGAGGCGGCGCGCCCGCTGGGCCTTCTCGTGGCGTGCGGCGTCTTCGGCAACGTCTCCGCCGCCGACCTCGAGGCGTCCCTGCGCGCCTTCGGCGCCGTCGTGGCGACCGGCGGCCGCGTCGTCTGGACCCGGCACCGCCGTCCGCCTGACCAGACACCGCAGATCCGGCGCTGGCTCGACGAGGCCGGATTCGACGAGGTGTCCTTCGACGCCGTGGAGGGGTCGCTCGCCTCCGTCGGGTGCCATCGACGTGCGGCCCGCGCCGTCGAGGCCGCGGTGCCGGAGCGGCTGTTCCGATTCGTCGGGGACGGGAGCGGAGCGCACACCTAGCGAGCCCGGCTCCCGAGCGTTCGCACGTTGGGGCCGTGTTGGCTTCGGGTCACTCTGCGGCCCGGACTCGTCACAGGGCGATCGCCGCGCCGAAATAGACTCGTCGGCTCCGCTCATCGTCCCCAGGAGCCACCCCCGCATGCGACGCCTCGCCACATGGTGCTATCGGCACCGCCGCCTCGTCCTGCTCCTGTGGGCCATCGCGCTCGTGGGCGCGACGTTCCTGTCCAAGGCGACCGGCACCAACTACTCGAACAGCTTCACGCTCCCGAACACCGAGTCGACGCACGCGCTCGCCGTCCTCCAGCGTGTCTCACCGAAGCTCTCCGGCGACATCGAGCGCGTCGTCGTGCAGACCTCCCCCGGCGTCACGGTCGACGATGCCGTCGTCAGGGCGCGCGTGACCTCGATGCTCACGCGCATCCACGGGCTCCCGCACGTCACGAAGATCGTGTCGCCCTACTCGCCCGAAGGGAGCGCCCAGGTCTCGGCGGACCGGAGAATCGCGTACGCAGCGGTCTACTTCGACGTCCTCGGCCAGGGCGTGTCCACCAAGGAGGCGCAGCAGTTCGTGCGGGTGGCACAGTCTGCGGACGGGCCGAACCTGGTCGTCGCCGTCGCGGGACAGGTCGCCGAGAAGGCGATCCCGCCGTCGATCGGCGGCACCCTGCCGGGCATCGTGCTGGCAGGGTTCGTGCTCCTCTTGGTGTTCGGCTCGCTCTCCGCCATGGCGCTGCCGCTCGTGTCCGCCCTCGCCTCGCTCGGCACGGCCATCGGGGTCATCGGCGCCCTGAGCAACGTCATCAAGATGCCGGAGTTCTCCCCCCAGCTCGTGCTCTTGATCGGGCTCGGCGTCGGGATCGACTACGCGCTCTTCATCGTCAGCCGACATCGCCAGGGGCTCATCGCGGGCTCGGACACCGAGACGTCGGTCATCAACGCCGTCAACACGTCCGGACGCGCCGTCCTGTTCGCGGGCATCATCGTGTGCATCGCCCTGCTCGGGATGTTCGCGCTCGGCGTCTCGTTCCTCTACGGCCTCGCGGTGTCGGCCTCGATCGGGGTCGCCTTCACGATGCTGGCGGCCCTCACCCTGCTGCCGGCCATGCTCGGCTTCATCGGGCCGAAGGTGCTGAGCCGGCACCAGCGGCGCCGGCTCACCCGTGAGGGACCGAGGGTCGTCGGCACCGGCTCGAAGGGCTTCTGGCCGAGGTGGGCGGCGTTCGAGTCGCGTCGGCCCCTCCTCGCCGCGATCGGGGCGCTCGTCATCGTCGTGCTCGTGGCGCTGCCGTTCTTCTCCATGCGGCTGGGGTCCTCTGACGCCGGGAACGACCCCGCGGGCACGACCACCAGGGTCGCCTACGACATGCTCGCCAGAGGCTTCGGACCGGGGTACAACGGCCCGCTGCAGGTCGTTGTGGTCAGCCACACCGGCGCGAACCCAACGGCGTTGGCCGACCTCGAGCGCGTCTTCTCCGCGCACCACGGGGTCGCACGCGTCGGCATCCCGATCACCCTGCCACCGAAGGGCGGTGCAACGGTGACGCTCCTCAACGTCTACCCGACGACCGCCCCGCAGGACGCGGCGACCACGACCCTCATCGACGACCTCCGCAACCGGACGATTCCTGCGGCCGTGGCGGGCACCGGTGTGACCGTGCTCGTCGGCGGGACCACGGCGATCTTCGTGGACTTCACCCGTGTGCTCGCGAACAAGCTGCCGCTGTTCATCGGCCTCGTCGTCCTGCTCTCGTTCCTCCTGCTCGCCATCGTCTTTCGAAGCCTCGTCATCCCGCTCACCGCCGCGGTGATGAACATCCTGTCCATCGGTGCCGCCTTCGGCGTGCTCGTCACCGTGTTCCAGAACGGGACGTTCGGCTCGATCGTGGGCGTGAACCGCGCGGGACCGATCGAGGCGTTCCTGCCGGTGATGCTCTTCTCGATCCTGTTCGGGCTCTCCATGGACTACGAGGTGTTCCTCATCTCTCGCATCCATGAGGAGTGGATCCGGTCCGGCGACAACCGCATGGCGGTGCGCAACGGGCTCGCGGCGACCGGCAAGACGATCACCGCAGCGGCGCTGATCATGATCCTCATCTTCGGGTCGTTCGTCTTCGGCGGTGAGCGCGTGATCAAGGAGTTCGGCCTCGGGCTGGCCGCGGGGATCTTCATGGACGCCGTGCTCATCCGCATGGCGATCGTCCCGGCGGTCATGTTCCTGTTCGGCAGGTCGAACTGGTGGTTCCCGAGCTCGCTCGACCGCGCGCTGCCGCGGCTCGGCATCGACCCCGACACCGTCGGCGTCCCTGTCGACGAGCTGGTCGCCCCCGAGCCCGACGCCGTCCCCGCCTGAACGGACGCTCGCCTCAGTCCGGGACCATGCCGTAGCGGCGCATGAGCTCGAGCTCCTGGTCCTGGTCGGGGGGTGCCGCCGCAGACCAGAGCCGGGCGAGCTCGACGAAGTACCCGTCGAGCGCCGGCGCGTGCAGGACGAGCAGCCTCGCGAGCGCGTCGCTCGTGTTGCCGAAGGTGTGGGTCTCGCCGGCGGGGACGAAGATGCACGTGTCGGGTCCGCCACCCAGCACGTCGGGGCCGATCCGGAACTCGACGTCGCCCTCGAGCACGTAGTACGCCTCGTCGTTGCCCTCGTGGTGGTGCGCCGGGGGCATCCGGCCGCCCGGCGGCAGCGTGCGCTCCATGAGCGAGAAGCGCCCGCCCGTCGAGGCGGCGGTCGCCTTGAACCACATGTCGCTCCCGCGCGCCTCGACGTGCGCGCCCTCACCCCGGCCGAACCGCTGCACGCCCACCTCCGTCGTGCGCCCACCGTAGCGAGCCACGCGGTCCGCCCCGGACGTGCGCCCTAGGGTTCGACCATCACGACGATGCGCGATCTCGACCGACTCGCCCTCGCGATGCCGATGACGACGTGTGAGCGCGCCGCCGACGGTCGCCCGGCGTACCACGTGAACGGCAAGCTGTACTGCTGCCACCGGTCGGACCGCAAGGACGCCGTGGACGCGCGCGGCGCGCGGCTCGCGGACGTGCTCATGTTCCGCGTGGCGGACCTCGAGGCGAAGGAGCTGCTCCTCGCGGACCCGTCGTCGCCCTACTTCACGACACCGCACTTCAACGGGTACCCGGCGATCCTGCTGCGGATCGCCCACCTCAAGCAGATCGGGCGCGACGAGCTGTTCGAGCTGGTCGCCGACGCGTGGCTCACGAGAGCGCCGAAGCGCGTGGCGTCGACGTGGCTCGCCGAGCACGGACTCTGACCACGCGCCTCGCACGCGCCCGCGACGCGACGCTCGTCGGCCGCGCGTCGCGGTCAACCGTCACCCAGCGAGGTGTGGCCTGCGTGCCACAATCGAGCGGGCGCAACGACGCGGGTGTGAAGGGGGTTCGATGCCCGACGGAGCTGGCGGCGTCCCAACGGACGCCGCGGACTCGCCCGAACCCGGCCGCGCGGCGCCCGCGGGCCCGCCGAAGACGACCAAGGAGATCGCGCGCGAGGCGCTGGAAGCGGCCGGGCTGACCACGCCCCCGAAGTCGACCGGCGGCCCTCGCCGCCTCGTCTTGTTCACGGTCGTGATCCTCGTCGTGCTGGTCCTGCTCGTCGTCGGGAGCCTCGTGGCGCTCGGGCACCTGAAGACCAAGGTCACCACGCCGAGCAGCACCCCGACGTCCTCGCCGTCGGCGACGACCACGTCCTCGACGACGACCACAACGGGCCCCTCTGCCACGCTGCCCGCGGGGGTCTCGCCGCTCACGGCCTACGCCTCGGCGAGCGCCGACGGCGTCGTGCTGCGCCAGGTCGGCTCGGGCGGCCAGCCGATCCTGCTCTTGCGGACGACCGCGCGGACCTTCATCACCGACCGATCGGCGGCGCCCGTCGTCGTGTACTGGTGGAACGGGACGTGCGCGCCGTGCGCCGCGGAGAACCTCGTCGTCGTGAGCGCGCTCGAGTCGTTGGGCGGGACCTTCACCGGGCTGGCGACGACGACCGAGACCGGCGGGTTCCCGACGATCGACCTGCGCCACGCTCGCTATCGCGGACCCGTCGTCCTCGAGGCCTCCGAGGTCGACGGCCCCACCGGGCGACCCGACCAGCCCTACTCCGCCCAGGCGGGCGCGCAGTTCCGTGCCCTCGACCGCCCGCCGTACACGAAGATCCCGGGCGGCTACCCCTTCTTGGACGTCGGTGGCCACTTCGTGCAGGTGGGGCCCGGCTTCGCGCCCTCCCTCCTGGCCGGACAGAGCCTGCGCACGATCGCGGCGGACCTCACCGCGCCCAACAGCGCGATGACCCGGGCGATCGACGGGAACGCCGACGTCCTCGCCGCCGCCATCTGCGTGACGCTCGCCGAGCTCAGCCGGCCGCGGCCGGCGGTGTGCGCGAACCCCTCCGTCGCGGCGATCGAGCCGGCCCTCCCGACGTCGGCGCCGCACGTCGCCGCATCGCGCTGACCTCGACGGCCAGCGCCGAACCGGGGGAGTCGCAGCGCGACGACCCGTGGCCGGGTCTCCGTGCCCCTCGACGGCCACGCCACGTCGGCGTCCGTCGGTGCAGCGGCGTGCACCAGCACACCGCTACCTTCCGTGAGTGGCGCCGCTCATCCGAAACCCCGTCGCCTTCGGGGTCTACGTCGTGGTGGCGTCCGTCACCCCAGGTCCGAACAACCTGATGCTCGTGAACGTCGGCGTGGTGCGTGGCAACGCCGCGGCCGTTCGCACGTCGTGTGGCGTCGCGGTCGGCTGGGCGCTGCAGATCCTCATCGTCGCCGTCGGCCTCGACGCGATCGTACGATCCATCCCGGCGTTCTTCGACGTCGTCTACGTCGCGGGACTCGCGTACCTCGTCTGGCTCGCCGTACGGCTCCTCCGGACCGACCAGCTGGGGGTGGCCTCGCCCATGCACGGCTTCGTCGGCGCCATCGGGTACCAGTGGGTGAACCCGAAGGCCATCTCGATGTCGATCAGCACGGCGGGGCTGTTCGTCACCACGGCCTCGTCGAGCCGGTGGGCCTCGGCCCTCGTCGTCGCCGCCGCGTCGGCGTTGCTCAACCTGCCCTGCACCCTGCTCTGGGGGCTCGGCGGCGCGAGGTTGGCGCCGCACCTCCGCGAGCGCCGCGCCGTTGCCCGCTTCAACCGCGGTGCCGCGATCACCCTCCTCGGGATGGTCGCCTGGCTCCTGCTCGAGCGGCTCGCGTCCTAGACCGGCCTCGCCGATCCGTGCGCCGGCGGCCGCAGGTGCGAGGGGGATGCCTTGAAGCAGTCCGGCCAATGTGACACTGTGACACTTCGAGTTCCTCAACCCTCGCTTGAGATCCCCGATTCTAAAATGGATCTCCAACAGACCACGATACGAGTAGATCGAACAGTGTTCCAACAACTGACCGGAGGCACCGTGGACACCCTGACGTCGACGCAGCGTCCTGAGGGCCGGCGCGAGCATCGCACCAGGGTCGAGGCCGCGATCCTCGAGGCGACGCACCGGCTCCTGCAGGACCGAGCGGCGTCCGAGGTGACGATCGCGGACATCATGGATGCCGTCGGGCTGAGCCGGACCGCCTTCTACCGCTACTTCCCCGACGTCAACTCCGTCCTCGTGCGCCTGCTGCGAGAGGTGCGCCAGCAGTTCGTCGTCGACTGGCTCGAGTCCCCGGACGACGCCGACTTCGTGGAGGTCCTCGACGCCGATGCGCACGCGAGCCTCGTCCAGTTCGAGGAGCACGCCGCCATCATCCGGGCGTGCCTCGACGCGCGCACGGGCGCGCCGGAGCTCTACGTCGCCTGGCTCCAGAACGTAGAAGAGGTCGTCGACCAGAACGCCACGCGGATCGAGGACCTCAACCGACGAGGCGTGACGAAGGTCGCCTGTCCTCGAGAGACGGCGCGGGCCCTCGTGACGTTCACGATCTACTACGCGACGGAGGGGCTGGCACGCGTCGTCGACGCGGAGGGACGCCGTGCGATCGCGGACACGCTGATGGCGGTGTGGTACCGGACGATCTTCGCCACCGTGTGACGGGTCCGGCGGCGACGTCGCCGGCTCATCGGTGCGCCTCGGCGCGCGCGAGGAGCGCCCACATGGTCTCCACCTCCGAGGGGCTCATGTGGGGGTCCTTCACCTTCCAGGCGACGACGTCGCGCAGGCGCTCGAGGATCGGCCCGCGCTCGAAGCACGACACGAACGTCGACACCAGCAGTCGCCGGCTGACGCCGAGCGCCGCAGTCCGCACCCGGTTGGCCCTCGGGAGCTCGCCGGCGGCCATCAGCACCCACGCGACCGCCACGTCGACGTCGGGGTCGCCCGCGCCGGCGCCCGTCCAGTCGATGACGACCGGTCCCGTGCGCGACATGAGCACGTTGAGCGGGTGCAGGTCGAGGTGCACGACCTTCGAGCCGGTGCCGATCCGCGCCGGCGCGAGGAAGTCCGGGGCGTCGAGCTCGTGGAGGCGGTCGTGGAGGTCGGCGAGCAGCCGCGCCGAGCGGCGCAGCGTCCAGGGTCGTCGGGCGATGGCGTCCACCATCGTCGGGCCGTCGACCCGCTCCATCACGAGATCCCTGCCGTCGTCGCTCACCTCGTCGACGCGGGGGACCGGGTAGCCGTGAGCGTGCAGGTAGCTCAGGGTGCGCGACTCGGGGATGAGCGATCGACCCTCGCGGGACCGCCGGAGGACCTTGCCGTCCCCGTACTCGAAGACGTCCGCGTCCCGACCCTGCGCGAGCAGCGGGCCCGGCGGGTTCACGTCGGGTGCGCCGTGCTCGTCGTGCTGCCCGACCCCGTCGCCGCCATCGTCCTCCCCGCCGCTCGTCGTCCGAGTGCGCGACGCGAGGCTACGTGCCGCGGCGCGAGCCGGCGGGCGAGGCGGAGGTTGCGGCGCTGGGCCTGCGGGGCGGGCGCTACCCCGGACGCACACGCAGTGTCGGCAGGTCCTCGCTCGTCGTCGCGGGACCGGCGACGACGGCGGCGGCCAGCCCCGGCCGCGGGCAGTCGAGGTCGAAGAGGTACCACGTCGCACCGTCGGCGGGGCGCCAGCGGAGCGCCCAGGCCCCGGCGTCGAGGGGGACCTCGACGCGTCGCAGGTTCGCCCCGATGCCCTCGCCGATCGCCTTCAGGTAGGCCTCCTTGCGCGTCCAGAGCGCGAGCAGTGCCCGATCGCGATCATCGCGGGACTCGAGTTGGGTGCGCTCGGCCGGCGACGCGACGCGCGCGACGAACTCGTCGGTCGAGGGTCGTCCGGCGAAGTCCTCCACGTCGACGCCGACCGAGCCGCTCGACGCGACCGCGACGAGCCCGGTGTCGGCGCTCGTCGCCACGCTGATCGCGATCGGCCCGGACCTCGGGCCCACGGCCGCGCGGCGCCCGTCGGGCAGGACCCGCAGCTCGACGGCGCTGGGCGTCGTCGCCAGGACGTCGGCCGCGAGCACGCGTCGTCGCGCGAGGCTCACCGTGGCGCGGCGGCGCAGCGCCGATGTGGCGCGGGTCGCGACGCGGGCACGCTCGTCGTCGGAGAGCAGCCTTGCAAGTGCGCGCACCTCGCTCGCACCGGGATCGAGGTCCACCCAGGCGACCTCGATCGAGGCGGTCACGACGCGTGCCGCCGGGCCACGCCGGTGAGCGTATCGGCCGGCCCCGCCGGCCTCGGGGCGCCACCGGCGCGCGGTCCTCGGCAGCATGCATCGTCCCGCGGCGCCCACGTGGCGTCGGGGACGGGGATCGCGTCGCGCGGTCCGGTCACGTACGTACGCTGAGCATGACTCGAAGGAGGCGCATGCACACGTACTCACGGTTGCCCGCCGCGGGCCTGACGTTCTTCGTGAGCGCGTGGCTGCTGATGATCTTCGCCGGCATCACCTGGAAGGACGTGGGGATCCACCCCTTCGGGTACACGACGTCGATGGTCGCGACGATCGGGCTGTGGCTCGTCGTCGCCCCCGCCGTCGGTGCGATCGCGCTGCGACGCCCCTGGTCGACGGGGCGTCGGCGCCGCGACGCGGTGCGGCCGGAGTAGCGGACCGCGCCGTCGCGCCGCGGCGCGGCTAGAGGAGGCTCGTCTTCGAGATCGGGATCGCCCGGTGGGGCGGCTGGATCACGAAGTTGCGGCCCCAGAGCGAGAAGGTGATCACGAGGGTGGCGCTGCGGCGGTTGCTCGTCAGGTGCCCCGAGATCCGCGGCGGCAGGAACGGGGCCTTCGTGGACACGTCGAAGGACTCGGTCCCGTCCACGTGCTGGGCGACCTGGTTGGGCCGTCCCGAGATGGCGATCACCCGATGCCGGCCGACGACCGTGACCTTCGACTTGGCCAGCCGGCCCGACGGGGGCATCTGGGCGAGGAGCGAGGGGAAGTCGATCCCCGCGGCGAGGGTCTTGTAGGCCCCGTTCGACCTGCGCACCATCACCCAGCGGTTCACGACCTTGTCGTCCCGCACGTGGAAGACGAGCCGGATGCCCTTGGCGTTGGCCTTCAGGTACAGGACCGTCGGGAACAGGCGGATGTCGACCGTCGCTCCGGTCGACAGCACGAGCTGCTGCAGCCCGCTGCGCTCGTTCGAGTCGTCACGCTGCACCACCACCTGGCGGCCGATGTGCTCGACCTCGGTGGCGTGGACGCTGTGCTGGCCCCGAGCGGCGGCCATCGAGGCCGCGAGGATCCGGTTCGGCGATGCGGCGACGATGGAGCGCGGCGGGGCGCCCGCGGCGCTCGCCGCGACGCCGCTCGAGGTGACGAGCGCGACGACGCACCACGTCACCAGCCCTCGCCGTGTGCTCCGCATCGCGGCTGCTCCTCGTGTCGACGTGCGCTGCCGAATCCTAGGCAGGGCCGGTGCCGGTGACGTGCACCGTCGGGGAGGGACGCCGGTGCGCCGCGGGGTGCACCGGTAGCGTCGAGCGGTGCACGGCGACGTGCGCGTGGCGGCGTGAGCCGCATGAGATGGGGAGGCGCTGCGATGACCGCCGTCGACGACGCGGTGCCGACGATTCGCCGAGGTCCGCGATGGGACGCCGTCCTCGAGTCGATCGCCGAGGCGGAGGTCGTCTTCGATGGACCGCTCGGACCCGAGGAGCTGGAGGACGGCTGGACCGACGAGCTGCGCGGCTCGATCCTCGCCGACCTGCGCCGCGTCCGCGACGAGCTCGTCGCGACGGATGACACGAGCGTCGTCCTCGAGGACTGGAGCGCGGTCGACGCACTCGACGTGACGGGCGACTCGGTCCGCGTGGACGCGATCTTCGACGTCGACCTCGTGCTCGGCGAGCTGGAGCGCGCCGAGCGTGCCCTGCAGGCCGCCGACGCCCTCACCGAGGACCTCGACGTCCCCCCGTCGACGGCGGACGTCGAAGACGGGTTCGACGACGCCGCTCGCGCAGCGCTGCGCTCCTTGCTCGAGTCACTGCGCCGTGCCCTCGCCGAAGGGGCGTACCTGAGCGCCGCCGAGATGGATCGCTGGGCCAACGCGCTTCGCGCCTGGGGATTCCTCCGTGCCTCGGCGGCGCCCGGGCTGCAGGACGACGCCGCGGCCACGGGGTTCACGCGGCAGCGGATCGAGCAGTTTCCGACGGGACGGCGCTGGGAGCGCGTCGCGATCTTCGACGGCTGGCTGTGCAACGTCGCGTCGACCGACGTGCTCGACGAGGACGAGGACGCGGACCTCGACGAGGCGGCCGGCGGCGAGCGAGACGCGGGCCTCGACGCGGACGACGGCAGCGACGAGCGGGTGCTCGAGTGAGCCGTCGGCTCACACGGGCTGTTCGGACAGCGCGCCACTCGTCGCGCGGAACGCGAGCTCGCTGGCCGGCATGGGCTTGCTGATCAGGTAGCCCTGCGCGAGGTCGCACCCGAGGTCGCGGAGCAGCTCGAGCGTCGCGGCGTCCTCGATGCCCTCGGCGACGACGCGCAGTCCCATGGCGTGCCCGAGGTCGATGGTCGCGCGGACGAGCTCGAGGTCGCGCTTCTCGCGGTTGGCGCCGAGCCCCGTGATGAGTGCGCCGTCGAGCTTGAGCTCCCGCACCGCGAGGTTGCTCAGGTAGGCGAGCGAGGTGTAGCCAGCGCCGAAGTCGTCGATGGAGACGAGCACGCCGACCTCGCGCAACCGGGTGATGACGGCCTGGGAGGCCTCGAAGTCGGTGATGATGCTGGTCTCGGTGATCTCGAGCACGAGCGCCTCCGCGGGGAGGTGGTGCCGCTCGAGGAGCCGGAGCACGAGGTCGGTGAAGCCGACGTCGAGCAGGTTGGACGACGACACGTTGACCGAGACCGCCAGATAGCGACCGTTCGACCACCACTCCGCGCACTGCGAGAGGGCCATGTCGAGCACGAGGGCGGTGAGCGGCTGCATCAGCCCTCCGTCCTCTGCCAGCGGGATGAACTTCAGCGGGGGGACGAGACCGAGCCTCGGGTGCGGCCAGCGAACCAGCGCCTCGACCGCGACGACGTTCCCCGTGCGAAGGTCGAGCTGCGGCTGGTAGTGCAGCGTGAGTGCGCCCTTCTGCACGGCGTCGCGCAGCTCGTCGATCAAGAGGAGCTGGTGCTCTCCGCCGTCGATGTCCGGGTCGTAGCAGGCGAACGTCGTCTGGCCGAGCTTCGCGCGGTACATGGCCACGTCGGCGCACCACAAGAGCCCGGGTGCGTCCCTTGCGTCCGTGGGCACGAGGGCAATCCCGATGCTGACGCCGATGCGGACCTTCACGTCATGGATCTCGAAGCTCTCCTCGAGCTCGGCGGCGATGCGCCCGGCGACCTCGGTGGCCTCCCGGGCGTCCGCCCCGATCAGCACGATGCCGAACTCGTCGCCGCCCAGGCGGAGCACGACGTTGTGGCTCCTCGCTGCCTTCGTGAGGCGGGGGCCGACCTGTCGCAGCAGCTCGTCACCTGCGGGATGGCCGAAGGAGTCGTTGATCTCCTTGAAGTGATTGAGGTCGACGAAGAGGAACGCCATCGTCTGGGCACCCTCGACGGCGTTGGACCAGTCAGCGAAGAACGTATCGAGGACCTGGAAGAGCTGACGACGGTTGCCGAGGCCCGTGAGCTCGTCCGTGATGGCCTGGCGGTGCCGCTGCTCGGTGAGGACGCGCAGGTCCCTCGCCGACAGCGCCAGCCGCACCCCGACGACCAAGAGCGTGGTCGTGGCGAGCGCGAGCGCGGTCTCGCTGACGTGGCGCTGGGTCCCGACCACGAGGAGCGCGAGGACGCACGTGGCCGCGATGCCGGGCAGGAAGAACCCGGCGGTGCGTGGCTGACGGAACGGGTCGGGCGGCCCCGGGCGCAGCCAGACCGCCATCGACATGAGCACGATGGACGTCGGCCAGGCGATGGCGTTGAGGTCGCTGCCGACGGTGCTCGCGCCCCCCGAGCTCGAGAAGAGGTTGAACGTGTCGCCGACGACGTTGAGGGTGATGCCGCCCGCGAGGAGGAACCAGGGGCCCTTCTTGTAGCCGCCCAGGATGCTCGTGCCGCCGACGACCAAGAACAGCAGGAGGATGTCACCGATCGGGTAGGAGAGGTTGACCGCCGTCGCGAGCGCGCCATCGCCCAGAGCGGCGACGATGCTGTGAAAGGCGAACGCCGCGCACACCGCGGCGGCGCCCATGCCGGCGATGATCCCGTCGAGCCAGTTGGGCCGCGACATCGTCCCTACGGTCTGGCGGAGCAGCAGCACGACGGCGACGTAGGCGAGCGGATAGAAGCCGATGTAGAAGATGTCCGCGAGCGAGGGCGACGGCGCCGTGGCGCCGCCGAGGGTCTGAGTCGTCAGCACCACGTCGCCGATCGTCCAGCTCGTGAGCGCCGCGCCGAGCACGAAGGCGACGGCGCGGCCACGAGGGAAGAAGACGCCCCTCGCGACGCACAGCCCCGAGGCGACGAGCTCGATGGCGACGACCGTCCAGCCGTCGAGCCAGGTCCACGAGTCCCCCGCCGGGCGGAGGACCAGCGCGACCAGGTAGGCGGCGAGGATCGAGAGCAAGACGGCGTAGGTGCGCCAGGCGCGGCGCCGAACCCGCCGGCCGTCGGATCCAGCCGACTCGAAGGGATCCGGCTCGGCCTCGGGCTGGGCCGTCCGTGGCATCGCCGCGACGTCCTCGATCCCGGCGCGCAGATCCGCGTGGCGGACGTGACGGCGCGGCGCGAGGCGTGACGTCATCGCGCGGGGCGCCCGGGGCGCCGGATCGAGCGGCAGCGCACGGAAATCACGGGCGCGATCGTCGCAGGCCGCCGACACGTCCTCGTCCACGTTCGCGCAACGCGGACCCAACTCGAACGAAGTTCAGTCGCCCAGTTGTGACGTTGCCGCTCCTGCGCCCAGCGGTAGGTCCCGCGCCCCGAACCGGTCCGGTGGGCCGACGTCGGCGAGGCGGTGCACGTCAGGTCGAGGAGGTCTCGCTGACGAGCGGTGCCGCCTCGAGCGCGCAGTGGAAGCACTGGTCCAAGGCGGGGGCCGCGGCTGGCGCGGGCCGGCCGCGGAGCCCGAACGCGGCGAGGACGCCGGCCGCAACGCAGCACGCTGCCGCGATCAGCGTGGCGGTGCGGAAACCCGAGGCGAGCTGCGCCGGGTGGAGGTACGAGTCGCCCGTGATGCCCGCGAGCGACGGGAGCACGGCAACGGCGACGAGACCCCCGAGCCTCGCGACGTCGTTGTTCACCGCGGAGGCGAGGCCCGCGTGGCCGTCCGGCAGCGCACCGAGCGCCGTCGCGGTGAGCGGGGCGACCGTCGCGGCGAGCCCGAGGCCGAGCACGAGGACGCCCGGCAGGACGCCGGCCACGTAGCCGGCGTCGGTCGCCGAGCGTGCCAGCAGGCCGAGCCCGAGCCCGATGACGATCGGCCCGACGCTCATCTGGAGACGGGGGCCGATCCGAGCCGCCAGCTCGCCCGAGCGCGACGACAAGAGCAGCATGAGGACCGTGAGCGGGAGCAGCGACACGCCCGCTTCGAGCGGGGAGTACCCGTCGACGACCTGCAGCTGGACCGGCAGCAAGAAGAGCACACCGCCGAGGGCGGCGTAGACGACGAAGGTGACCGCGTTGGTGACGGTGAACTGGCGGACCTTGAAGATCGCGATCGGGAGCATCGGGTTCTCGGCGCCGTGCTCGACAGCGAGGAACACCGCCGCGCCCACGATGCCGCCGACCAAAGAGGCGAGCACGGTCGGCGCGGCCCATCCCCTCGTCGGACCCTCGATGAGCCCGTAGGAGAGGCACAAGAGGGTGAGCACGGCGATGGCCGCACCCCACACGTCGAGCGGGCCGTCCGGCGGACGGTCCGACGACTCGGGGATGTGGCGCAGCCCGACCCAGACGACGAGGACGCCGAGCGGGACGTTGATGAGGAAGATCCACCGCCAGGACGCCGCCGCGATGAGGTAGCCGCCGAGCAGTGGTCCGGCCGCCGTCGCGACGCCGCCCAGACCCGACCAGGCCCCGATCGCCCGGCTGCGATCACTCCCCGCGAAGGACGACTGCAGGATCGCCAGGCTGCCGGGCGTGAGGAGCGCCGCGCCGACGCCCTGCAGCGACCGCGTCGCGATCAGGACCGCGGGACTGCCGGCGAGCGCGCACGCGGCGGAGGCCAGGGAGAACCAGACGACGCCGATCAGGTACACCCGGCGCCGGCCCCATCGGTCGCCGAGCGAGCCGCCGAGGAGGAGGAGCGCCGCGAGCGTGAGCGAGTAGCTGGTCACGACCCACTGGAGCTGCTCCAAGGAGGCGTGGAACTCCCTGCCGATGCTCGGGAGCGCGATGCCCACGACGGTCGCGTCGATGGCCGCCATCCCCGAGCCGAGCACCGTGCCGAGGATCACCCACCGCCCGGACGCCGATCCATAGCGCACGACGGCGGGCGTCGCGCTCACGCGGTTCGCTCGCGTCGCTCGACGTCCCACGGCGGCCTGGCGCGGCGGCGACGTGCGGTGGACATCTCCACAACCTAGGAACCTCTCGCGTTGACGAGCGGCATGGCGGGCGGTGCGTGTGAGGCGCGCCCGGCATGCTGTCGGGCGTCGCCCGGGCCACCGGCGGAGCATCGGGGAATTCGACGCGGGCGAGCGACGACCAGGAGGTGCGCGTGCTGGAGATGCGGACGACGTGTGAGCGGTGCAGCGCCACGCTGGATCCAGGCGACGACGCACGGATCTGCAGCTACGAGTGCACGTTCTGTGCACCTTGCGGCACGGCGCTCGGGCTCGTCTGCCCCAACTGCGGGGGAGAGCTCGTTGCGAGGCCGCGTCGCGCCACCTAGGGATCGGACGGCGCGGCAGCTGCGTGCCCCCGTGAGGAGCCCACCTGCAGCGTGGCCACGCCCGGCGTGCCGGAGCGAGGCGACTCGAGCCCGGCGAGCCGTGGGGGCGAGCGGTAGCGTCCATCGCGGAAAGGGGAGGACGATGGCTGGATTCGTGCAGATCATGGAGTTTGAGTCGTCGAAGATCGACGAGGTGGAGGCGTTCGCCAGGCGAATGCAAGAGGAGCGCGGCGACGCCCTCCTGGCGACGAAGGCGACGGTCACCGAGGATCGGGATCGACCGGGCACCTACCTCGTCATCGTGGAGTTCAACACCTACGAGGAGGCCATGCAGAACTCCAACGACCCGGTCACCGACAAGTACGCCTCGGAGATGGTGGCGCTCCTCGACGGTGCTCCACGGTTCCGGAACCTCGACGTGCGCAGCGTGGTGTTCAACCGCTAAGGCGCCGCCGACGTCGTTCGACCGATCGCGCGTCGTGGTCCGTCACTCGAACCGGTAGCGCGTGTGGGCGAAGGTGCCCTTGGCGTGGGCGTAGGCACGGGTGGGCGCGACGGCGTACGCCTCGATCCGGAAGTCCAAGAGCTCGCCCCCTGCGTCATGTCGCAGCGCGCCGTCGTGGACGACGAGCGTCCAGCGACCGTCCCACTTCGTGGCCCAGGCATCGACAAGGCGGGCGAGCAGCGTCTCGTCGGTGACGAGCGCGGCGGTCCCCTCCACCACGACGTCGAGACCCCGATCCCAGTCGTTCCTCCCGGTCGTGAGCGCGACGCGCGGATCCGCTCGTAGGTTGGCCGACTTCTGCTCATGGTCGCCGGTCATGAAAAAGAGCGCGTCCTGAGTCCAGACCGCAACGACGGGCGTGACGTGCGGCCCACCCCCCGGCCGCGTCGTCGACAGCCAGAACAGCTCAGCTTGTTCGAGCGCTCGTCGTGCGGACGCCCACGGCGTCGCCTCGGCGCCCGGCTCGCTGTAGCGCGCGTCGATCGTGGTCGTCGGGTCCGCCATGGGCCTCCTGACGTCAGCTCCGGAACTCGAGCCCTTCGAACGTCCCCGCGGCACGCCACTCGTGGAGGAACTCGAAGAAGGCCACCGCGCCCAGGGGGTACCCGCGCCAGGCCGCCTGGTCACCGGCCGGCTGCCCCTCATTGTTGTAGTACCCCGGCGTGCAGTCCCCGGTGCCGAGGAACGACACCCCGGTGGCCAGCAGCTCCATCCATGCCTGCTCGGCGGCGTCGGTCACCTCGACCTCGGTCGCACCGATCTCCTGGGCGTGCGCGATGACCTGCGCGATCGTCTGAGAGGACTCGACCAGGTTGTGGGGCACGTTCGAGATGAGGTTCGCGCCCTGGGTGAACTGGATCAGGAACGCGTTCGGGAAGCCGTGGACGTAGACGCCGTGCATCGTGCGCATCCCGGCGGCCCAGTGCGTTGAGAGCGTCCTTCCTTCACGGCCGACGAGGTCGAAGCCGGCACGGCGCTCGTAGGGGGTTCCGACCTCGAAGCCCGAGGCGTAGATGATGCAGTCGACGTCGTAGTGGGCGCCCGCGACCACCACCGACGTCTCGGTGATCCGCTCGACCCCGCGGCCGTCGGTGTCCACGAGGTGCGTCGTCGGCTCATTGAACGCCTGGAGGTACTCGTCGTGGAAGCACGGTCGCTTGCAGAGCTGGCGATACCAGGCCTTCAGCCGCTGCGCGGTGGCCTCGTCGGTCACCACCTGGTCGACCCGCGACCGGATCTCCTCCATCTTCTCGAAGTCGGACTCCTCGAACGCGGCGAGCATGTTCTCTGCGGTGCGCTCCTCGG
Organism: Acidimicrobiales bacterium; assembly: GCA_035937595.1. GTDB lineage: Bacteria > Actinomycetota > Acidimicrobiia > Acidimicrobiales > RAAP-2 > Palsa-459. The sequence goes on along the minus strand of DASZHS010000002.1, from coordinate 72,525 downwards.
GGGTGAGCGTCATGATGCGTGACCGGATCCGACGGGCGATGTCCGTCCAGCCGTCCTGGACGAGGTCCACGTCCGGCATCGCGGCGGTCTGGTTCGCCGCGAAGTTCTCCATCCACGTCGTCTGCCACCCCGGCTCGGCGATCGAGTCGAACCAGACCGGGTCGATCGGGACGTTGCCCCGCACGTCGACGGACGACGGCGTGCGCTGGAACACGTAGAGCTCGCCGCAGGCTCTGGCGAGGTGGGGGACGCACTGGACGGCGGTCGCCCCGGTGCCGATGAGGGCCACCCGCTTGTCGGCGAGCTGGTCGAGGGGGGCGCCGGCCGGGTCCCCGCCGGTGTAGCCGTAGTCCCAGCGGCTCGTGTGGAAGGAGTGGCCGCGGAAGGTCTCGAGCCCGGGGATGCCGGGCAGCTTGGGCACGTGCAGCGGCCCGGTCCCGAGGGCGACGAACCGGGCGGTGAAGGCGTCGCCGCGGCTCGTGGTGACGGTCCACACCGACGATCGGTCGTCCCACGAGAGCCCGGTCACCTCGGTGTGGAACAGGGCGCGGTCGTAGAGCCCGTAGTGCGTCCCGATCCGGCGGCAGTGCTCGAGGATCTCGGGCGCGTGCGCGTACTTCTCGGACGGCATGTGCTTGGTCTCTTCGAGCAGGGGCATGTAGACGAAGGCGGCCGTGTCGCACTGCGCGCCCGGGTAGCGGTTCCAGTACCACGTGCCGCCGAAGTCGCCGCCCTTGTCGATGAGCCGAACGTCCTCGATGCCGGCCTCGACCAGGCGCGCACCGCTGAGCAGGCCGGCGAAGCCGCCCCCGACGACCGCGACGGTGACGTGGTCGTGGAGCGGCGCGCGCTCGACCACCGGCGTGTAGGGGTCCTCCAGGTAGTGCGAGAGCTGCCCGGTGACCCGGCGGTACTGGTCGTTGCCGTCCGGGCGGAGCCGCTTGTCGCGCTCCGCGGCGTACCGCTGCTTGAGCGCGGTGACGTCGACGCCGCTCACCTCCGAAGTGTACGCACCACGTGCTCGGGTCGACCGAGGGCGGTACGTTGGTGCGGGTGCCGCGACCGGCGTCGGGACCCGCGGGACGCAGCGTGGCGGACGACGGCGAATCGGGGGACGAGATGGACGACCCAACCAAGACGGCGCTCGTGGCGAGCCTCGACCACCAGCGAAATCACGTGCTCGGGATCCTCGAGGGGCTGGACGACGCGCAGCTCCGCGCACCGGCGCTGCCGTCGGGGTGGAGCTGCCTCGGCCTCGTGCGACACCTGACGCTCGACGTCGAGCAGTACTGGTTCGGCTGCATCGTTGGGGGCGCACCGCTGAACACCGACGAGGCCGAGGACGCGACGGCCAGCTGGCAGGTGTCCGCGTCCGAGGGGCCGAGCCAGGTCTTCGCGAGCTACCGCGAGGCGATCGAGGCGTCGAACGCGGTGATCGCCGCGACCCCCCTCGACGCCCCACCGCAGCAGCGCGACCAGTGGTGGGGGGAGTGGCGCGTCCCCGACCACCGCTTCGTGCTGCTCCACGTGATCACGGAGACGGCGTGCCACGCCGGCCACCTCGACGCCGCGCGCGAGCTGGCCGACGGGCGCCAGTGGATCACCCTGTAGCCATCGCCCCCAGGCGTCCGACGGCCGCGGTTTGTCATCTCCCTCCGGCGGGTCACCGGGTCCCGGACGTCCGCGCCGCACCTGATGGCTCCCGGCGCGCCGACGAAGAGCCGTCGACCGAAGCGGCGGCAGGGTGTGTCGAACCCTCCACCTGACGTCGATGCTTCGGTTGCCGACGCGTGCGCCCTGGCAACTCGTTCCGCCCACGACCTCGGTACGGGTCCAGTCGACCGGGCGGCCCGCCGAGTGCCGCATCGACGCGCCACGGGACGACGAGGGCGTCCCGTGCCGGGTGCCCGTTTTGATGACGAATCCTTGAGCCTGCGTCACGGCACTCAGTAGCATGCCGAGACGCGCGCAACCCAGTCGAAGGAGCGTCTTGCCGCACCGCTCGTCGACGGTCTGCCGGGCGCGTACGTCGCACGGAGCAGATAGCAATCGGTCAGAAGTCGTGGAAGGAACCTGCATGGGGTCGAGCCGAGGCATCGAGGCGTTCGCAACGGACCTCGCCTCTCCGGCATGCGGAACCATGCGGCCGTGCCGTGCGAGCACCGGGAACGAGCGATGAGCTCGATCGACGACAAGATCCGCAACGTCCTCGCAGCACACGGGCGGCTGCCCGTCGCCGCGTCGAGCCTGAAGGCGAGCGACGACCTCTACCAGCGCGGACTCTCGTCGCACGCGAGCGTCAACGTGATGCTCGCGCTGGAGGATGCCTTCGACGTCGAGTTCCCGGATTCCCTGTTGCGGAGGGACACCTTCCGATCGGTCGCGTCGATCCGAGGAGCCCTCGAGTCGCTGGGCATCGCCGTTGTCACCGGCTAGCGCACGCCGCGCATCGCCCTCGGTCCACCACGAGCTCGGGCTCGCCCGATGAGCGCCGAGCGCTTCCGTCGAGCGCTCCTCGACGCAGGACTGCTCGCGGACGCGGGCCTTCCCGGGGTGTACCACCGGTCGTTCGAGTTCGAGCGCATCGCCCAGGGCGTCGCCGCGTACGTGTCGGCGGCGGGAAGTGGGGAGCAGATGCGCCGGCTGCACCTCGGCCCCGTCCAGGCTCGCACGACGCTCGAGAAGAGCGGCTACGTCACGTCGTTCCCGAACCTCGTCGGTGTCGTCGAGAGCTTCCCCGGCTCGGCGTCGGACGTCCCAGGGTTCCTCGAGGCCGTCGAGGGGGGCGCCGACTGGACCGAGTCCCTCGCTCCGACCGACGTCGCGCTCTGCTCGGCGGGGTGCCACCCGATCTACCCGCTCGTCTCGGGATCGACGCTCCCGTCGGACGGCGAGCGCGTAGAGGTCGAGACGTGGTGCTTCCGTCGCGAGCCGAGTCCTGACCCCGCGCGCATGCAGTCGTTCCGTCAGCACGAGTTCGTCTACCTCGGCACGCCGGAGGGCGCGGTGGCGCACCGCGACCGGTGGCTCGCGCAGGGGCGCGAGCTGCTCTGCTCGCTCGGCCTGGACGTGAGCGCCGTCGTCGCCAACGACCCGTTCTTCGGACGAACGGGTCGACTTCTCGCGGCGAGCCAGCGCACCAAGGAGCTGAAGTACGAGCTCGTCGCGCCGATCTCTGCTGACGTTCCGGGGGCGATCAGCTCGGCGAACTACCACGAGGGCCACTTCGGCGAGGCGTTCGACATCAGGCTGGCCGACGGTGCGGCGGCGCACACCGCGTGCATCGGCTTCGGGCTCGAGCGGATCACGCTGTCGTTGCTCCGTCGCCACGGCCTGCACCAGGACGAGTGGCCCGCAGAGGTGCGCCAGCGACTCGCGCTCACCACCCCGGCGGTCGTGGGGTGAGCACCGTGCCACGTGCGCCAGAGCGCGGCGAGCACCCCGTCTGGTTCGGCGCGCCCTCCCGCCCGCTCTTCGGGTGGCTCGCGACGCCTCGCGACGGGCAGGCGCGTGGCGGGGTCCTCCTCGCCCCGCCGATCGGACGGGAGGCTCGCGGTGCCCGCCGGGCGCTCCGGCGCACGGCGCTCGCGCTCGCCGACCGGGGCTTCGTGTCGCTCCGCTTCGACTACCGGGGCACGGGTGACGCGAGCGGGGACCTCGACGAGCTCGACCTCGACACGGCGTGGACCGACAGCGTGGCGCGAGCCGTCGAGCTGCTCCGGTCGTGCGAGCTCGACTCGGTCTCGGCGATCGGCATGCGACTCGGGGCGACGATCGTCGGCGCCGCCGCGGACGCGAGCGACCTCGGGCTGACCTCGCTGGTGCTCTGGGACCCCTGCGACTCCGGACGCAGCTACCTCCGCGAGCTCGGCGCGCTCGAGTCCCTCCGCCGCGAGCGCGCCGACGTCCCCTCGGACGGCTCGGTCGAGACGGCAGAGTTCGTGTTCTCCTCGAGCGCGGCCGACGCGATCCGTCGCCTCCGGCTCACGTCGCTCGAGCGCAGCCCGCTCGCCGAGCGGCTGCTCGTGCTGGTGCGACCCGATCGTCCGCTCCCCGAGCAGCTCCGTCGACGCCTGGAGCGAGAGCACGCCGAGTTCGAGGTGGCGGCGGACCAAGCGCCGCTCCTCGACGTCGATCCGCTGCACGCGGTCCTCCCGCTCCACTCCATGGAGCGGGTCGCCGACTGGCTGTCCTCGTCGAGGGCGGTGCGGGCGGCGTTCAAAGAGCCGCTCGGCACGCGGTCCTCGGTCATCCTGACCGACGAGCCAGTGGCGGTGGCGGAGCGCACGGTGCAGCTCGGCGCCAACCGACTGTTCGGGATCGTGACCGAGCCGATCGAGGCCGTGCGTGGGCCGCTCGTGGTGTTCCTCAACGTGTCGAACGAGGAGCACACCGGCCCGTCGCGGCTCTGGGTCGAGCTCGCGCGACGGTGGGCGGCCGCGGGGCTGCAGTGCGTCCGCTTCGACCTCACCGGGCTCGGCGACTCGCCCTGGCGGCGCGGCCAGCCCGAGCCCGCGATGTACGACGAGCGCTGGCTGGGCGACATGAGCGACGTCGCTCGCGCGCTGCGTCCCGACGACCCGTCGGACACCGTGTTCGTGGGGCTGTGCTCGGGCGCCTACCTCGCCGTCGAGGGCGCGTTGGCGCTGGGATCGAAGGGCGTCTGCGCGATCAACCCGCCGATCGGCATCGACTTCCTCTACGGGACGGCTCGGATGGCGGAGTCGAGGCACGGCCCCGCGCGCGCGCTCGCGGTGCGGCTGAAGGAGCTCGCGCTGCGGCTGCGGTGGGTGTCCGTCGTCGTGCTCAAGGCGTGCCGGGTCATAATGCCGTCGATGTACGGCGTGGACGCGCTCGCCAAGGTCGTCGCGAGCGGCGCCGACCTCTACGTGCTCTCGACCAGCGAGGATCTCTCCCCGTACAAGTCGTCCCGGCGCTTCGACATGTTCTTCAGCCGCCGGCTCCTCGCTCCGAGCAACTACGTGGTGCAGTTCGTCGACGGGCTCGACCACAGCATGCACGCCGCCGACGGGAGGGCGCGGGCGATCGCCCTGCTCGACGGGCACGTGCTCACCCGGTACGCGACGCCGCCGACGGTGGCCACCGACGCCCCGGCCGACGACCCGCCGTCCGACGGCCCGCCGTCCGAGTACGAGGAGCGCGGATGACCGCCGAGCTGAACGACGGCCTGGTCGCGCCCGGCGAGGCGGCCGGCCCCTGGGAGCAGGCCGCCTGGCGCATCGGCGCCGAGGTCGCCGGACCCGTCGCCGACGAGGTCGACCGGCTCGCGCGGTACCCCGCCGAGGCCGTGGACGCCCTCCGCGCCGAGGGCTTCCTGTCGGCGCTCCTGCCGAAGGAGCTCGACGGCGGCGGCGCGTCGCTCCTCGAGCTGGTCGGCGCCGTGCGGGCGCTCGCGGCGCACTGCGCCTCGAGCGCGCTCGTCCTCGCGATGCACAGCATCGAGGCGTTCAACCTGGCACGCCACGGGACCACACCGGCGCTGCAGGCGCTCGCGCGTGCGATCGCCGCCGACGGTCTCCTCCTCGCCAACGCCAACAGCGAGGTGGGCGTGGGCGGCGACGTCGGCCGCAGCCTGTGCGCGCTGGACCGATCCACGAGCCCCTGGACCGTCGACAAGCAGGCGCTCGCGATCTCCTACGGGGAGAACGCCGACGCCGTGCTCACGACGGCGCGGCGCGACGCCGACGCCGCCGAGTCCGACCAGGTCTTCATCATCTGTCGGCGCGGGCGCTTCACGCTCGACCCGATCTCTGAGTGGGACACCCTGGGCCTCCGCGGCACCTGCAGCCGGGGCTTCCGCCTGCGCGCCGACGTCGATCCCGACCTCCTGTTCCCGGTGCCCTTCGCGGTCGTCGCCAACGACGGCGGCGGCCAGGCCCGCCAGCTGCTCCTGAGCGCGGTGTGGGTCGGGCTCGCGGAGGCGGCCGCGGCGAAGGCGCACGCCTTCGTCCGGGCGGCCGCTCGGAAGTCGATCGGCACGACGCCACCGTCGGCCATGCGCCTCGCCGAGATCGCCGGCGAGCTCCAAGCGGCGCGCAGCCTGCTCGTGGCCCAGTCGCTCCGGTTCGCCTGGCTCGAGGCCGCCGGCGACCTCGAGAACGCGGGGTTCGTCATGGCGCTGCGGAACCTCAAGGTCTCGACGTCGACCCTCGCGGTGCGGACCGCCACCGAAGCGCTCGGCATCTGCGGCATCCTCGGCTACCGCCGCGACACGGAGTTCTCGCTCGACCGGATCATCCGCGACGCCCACGGCGGGCTGATCATGGTGAGCAACGACCGGCAGCTCGGCGACAACGCGCAGCTGCTGCTCGTCCGCCGCCAGATCTGAACCGGTGGCGGAGGACCCCGGCGGCGCCCCCGCTCCTCGGCGGCTCGCCTACGTCTTCGAGCCGGGCTCGTTCGCGACGCTCGCGCTCTTCGAAGCCGCCCGCGGGCTCTGCGAGCTGGTCTGGGTCGCCGACGCCTCGCGACCCGAGGTCGCCGAGCTGACCCCGCTGCTGCGGCGACTGGGCACGCTGGTCGACGTCGCCGGACTGTCAACGGTCGAGGCCGCGGCGGCCGTCGCCGCCCACGAGCCGGATGGCATCCTCGCCCTCGCCGACGACGCGCTGTGCGTCACGGCCGAGCTGGCCGAGCTGCTCGAGCTCCCGTTCCACTCGCCGGCGACGGCGCGGCGGCTCACCGACAAGTTCGCGCAGCGCGCCGCGCTCGCAGCCGCCGGGCTCGACGTGCCGGGCAGCTGGGTCATCGCCGGCGCGGACCCGGCGCCCGCGCTCGCCGCCCTCGAGGGCGAGCTGCGCTTCCCCGCCGTCGTGAAGCCGCGGCACGGCGAGGGAAGCCGCGACACCTTCCCCGTGGCGTCGGCCGCCGAGCTGCGCACGGTCGTCGCGCTCGCGCTCGACGACGACGGGGTGCGGGACCTCGTGGTCGAGGAGTACATCGCCGACGCCGAAGGCGACGTGGCGGGCGAGGGCTTCGCCGGCTACGTGTCCGTGGAGAGCTTCGTGAGCGCGGGTGCGGTCTGCCACCTCGCCGTGAACGGGAGGACGCCGCCGGCGGCCCCGTTCCGCGAGACGGGCTTCTTCATCCCCTCCGCGCTCGACCCCTCGGCACAGGGCGCCGTGCTCGACGTCGCCGCGCAGGCCGCGCGGGCGGTCGGCGTGACCACCGGATGCCTGCACACGGAGATCAAGCTGACGCCGAAGGGACCGGTGGTGATCGAGGTGAACGGACGGATCGGCGGCGGGGTGCCCGAGCTCCTCGCCGCTGCGGCAGGGGAGCGGCTCCTCACGATCGCGATGCGCCTCGCGCTCGGCGAGACGATCCGGCTGGACGGCCCGCTGCACTGCGACCGGGTTGCCTTCCTATTGTATGTGCAGGCGCCGCGAGAGCTCCGGGTCGTGACCTCCGTCGAGGGTTTGGACGAGCTCCGCGCGCTGCGAGGCGTCGACGAGGTGGTGCTGCGGCGGGGGCCGGGCGATCGGGTCGACTGGCGAGAAGGGAACCACGGGCACGTGCTCTCGGTGTTCGGGACGGTCGAGGACCACGACGAGCTCCGGCGCGTCCTCGGCCGCGTCGCCTCGACGGTGGACATCGTGGGCGAGTGAGGAGGACGCGCAGATGGTCCGACGGCTGATGAGCGTGTGCGCCCTCGCGGTCGCGACGACGTTCCTGTGCGCGTGCGGGGTGAGCGCGTCCATGGGGTCGCTGCCCAAGGTGGCGACCACGTCGGCCACGGCGTCGGCGCCGGGCGACCACACGATCAACGTCACCGTCCAGGGTCGCACCCGGGTGCTGATCCTGCACGTCCCGTCGCTCCAGGTCGCCAACCGCCCGCTGATCCTCGTGTACCACGGGGCGGAGGGCACCGCCTCGGGCACCGCGCAGTCGACGGACTTCGAGCAGGTCTCGAACACCGACGGCGCGCTGGTGGCCTTCATGCAGGGCTACGCGAACACCTGGAACGAGGGCGCGGGCCACACCCCGGCCGAGCAGGCGGGCATCGACGACGTGGCGTACACGGCCGCCGCGATCGCGCAGCTCGAGAGCCTCGTGTCGTTCAACCATCGCCGGATCGCGGCCACCGGGTTCTCGAACGGCGCCCTCATGGTCGAGTACCTCGGGTGCAAGCTCGCGAGCTCGCTCGCGCTGATCGTGCCGGTGGAAGGCGAGCTGCCGGTCCCCGTGTCGCCGACGTGCGCCCCGTCGCGCTCGATCAACGTCTACGAGATCCACGGCACCGCTGACGGCGCCATCCCCTACAACGGGGGACACTTCAACGGCGTCGGGGGTGGGACGACCGTGCTGTCCGCGCCGCAGTCGGTCGCTCGGTGGGCGAAGCTGGACCGCTGCACGGCCAAGCCCAAGGTGACGAGCCCCACGAGCTCGATCACGCTCACGAAGTACTCGAAGTGCCGACGCGGCGTGTCCGCGACGCTGCGGACGATCATCGGCGGCACCCACCAGTGGGGCAGTGACATCGCCGTGCTCGTCAGCCAGCACATCCCCGCCTGAGCGCGCTGGCGCGCCGGGCTGCGGTCAGGTCCCTCCGAGGAACGCGAGCACTGCGGCGTTGAAGGCGTCCGGCGCGTCGAGGTTGCTCGCGTGGCCAGCGCCGGGGAGCACCACCTTCGTGGCAGTGGCGATCCGCGACGCCATGTAGTCGGCGGCGCTGAGGAAGAGCGCGTCGTCCGCACCCACGAGCACGAGCGTCGGCACGCGGATCGCCCTCAGCGAGTCGATCACCGTGCTCGTGGTCTGGACGAGGATGCCCCTCGCCGCGAGCGCGAGGCCCTTTGGGTCGTGGGCGCCACGTCGCACCTCGCTCGAGGTCGAGAGCGCGGCGAGCCCCTCGGCGTCGAAGGCCTCGGCCTGCGCGATCGCCCAGCGGTTCCACTGCGCCCGCGCGGTGTCGCTGCGAAACCCCGGGCCGGTGTCGAACAGGAGCAGCGCACCGACTCGGCCGGGGTGCTCTGCATGGAACGCGAGGCTGAGGTAGCCCCCGAGCGACAGCCCGCCGAGGGCCGCGTGGGCGATCCCGCAGGCGTCGAGGATCGCCGCCATGTCCGCGACGCTGGCCGCCTCGGTGTACCTCTCGAGTCCCTCCGGCGAGTCGCTCGCCCCGTGCCCGCGGACGTCCCAGGTGATGACCTGCCGATCGGCGCTGAGCGCGGCGAGGTTGGGCGCCCACATCGACGAGGACGACGAGTAGCCGTGCGAGAGCAGGAGCGGGAGCGCGTCGGACGGCGCGCCGTGGACGTCGTAGGCGATGCGGACCCCCTCGCGGTCGAGCGCGCTCACGTGGCTGGCTCTTCGGCGCGGCGCGGGGAGGACACGGGGTTGGTGTGCGTCGCGGAGAACGGGACCGCGCGGGCGTCGTCGGGCTCCTTCGGCAGCCCGAGGACGCGCTCAGCGATGATGTTGCGCTGGATCTCGTCGGTCCCCCCGGCGATCGAGATCGCGGGAACGGAGACGAGGACCTCGGCGATGGTCCCGTCGAGCGGCGCGTCCGCCCCCGAGAGCATCGCGGTCGCGCCGCCGATCGAGGTGTGTACGCGCGCCGCCGCACGGGCGATGCGACTGCTCGCGAGCTTGCCGATCGAGCCCTCGGGCCCGGGCGCGCGACCCTGCGCCCGGGCGGCGGTCGCCCGCTCGGAGGTGAGCTGCGCGGTCCGCGCGGTCGCGAGCAGCGCCGCGACCCGGTCGCGGACGAGGGGATCGCGCGACGCGCCCGTCGCGATCGCGCGAGGGACGACGAGGTCGACCCGCCCCGCGCGCTGCGGGTACCACCGGTAGGGCTCGGCGACCCGGTCGTGCTCGTCGATGGCCTCGCGCATCACCCGGCCGGTCACCGCGTGGCGCCACGGGTTGCCTCGGGTGAGGATCGCCATCCGGCGCTCGTGCGAGAGCGTCGTGAGGGCGACGCGCCAGCCGTCGCCGACGGCGCCGATGACGTGACCGGGCGGCACGACGGCGTCGTCGAGGAAGACCTCGTTGAAGGACGCGTGGCCGTTCATCTGGCGCAGCGGGCGGACCTCGACGCCCGGCTGGCGCATCGGGAGCACGAAGCACGTCAGCCCGGCGTGCTTCGGCAATTCGGGGTCGGTCCGCGCGAGGAGCAGGCCGACGTCGGCGTGTCCGGCGGAGGTCGTCCACACCTTCTGACCGCGCACGATCCAGGCCGCGCCGTCCTCGATGGCGCGCGTCGTGACCCCGGCGAGGTCCGAGCCGGCGCCGGGCTCGCTGAACAGCTGGCACCACGTGAGCGCACCCGTGAGCGTCGGACGGAGGAAACGGCGTCGGGTGGCGTCGTCGCCGTGCTCGAGGACCGTGGGTGCGCAGAGCAGCATGCCGACGCCCTCGGGGACGCCGACGATGCCGCGGGCGGCGAGCGCACCCTCGACGACGTCGGACGCCACGGCGGGCAGGTCGCGGCCACCCCATGCGGCGGGCCAGCTCGGTCGCGCCCACCCGGCGTCGGCGAGCCGCTCCCGCCACCCGACGAGCGTGCCGTCAGGGTCCCAGTTGCTGGCGAGCCATGCCGCCAGCTCGCCGCGCAGCGCCACGGCGTCGAAACGATCGCCCGACAGGCCCGTCACGGGCACTAGCGACCCTTGAAGACCGGGTCGCGGCGCTCCGCAGCGGCGCGGACGCCCTCGGTGAAGTCCTCGGTCCTCCGCAGTCGGTCCTGCTCGGCGAACTCCCGATCCGTCGCGGCGCGGAAGCGCGCGGCGAGCCCGTCGCGCATCGTCGCTCGGATCGACCGGACGGCGAGCGGTGCGCAGGCCGCGATGTCCGCCGCCATGGCGTGGGCCGCGTCGCGGACCTCGTCGGGCTCGACGACCCGATCGCACAGACCCATCTCGAACGCCTCTGCACCGGTCAGCCGGCGCCCGGTGAAGAGGAGCTCGCAGGCACGCTGGTGGCCGACCAGCAGGGGCAGGGTCACGGTCAGCCCGAAGCCGTGGTGGAACCCGAGCCGCGCGAAGTTGGCCGAGAAGCGCGCGAGCGTCGAGGCGACTCGGAAGTCCGCCGAGCAGGCGAGGCCGAGGCCCCCGCCCACGGCCGCGCCCTGGACCGCCGCGACCACCGGTGTCCGGGACTCGATCAGCCGTGCGGCCTGGCGGTAGAGCTCCGACGCCCCCCACGGTGCCCCATCGGCTGGCGGTCCGAGCGACGGACGCGAGAGGTCGGCCCCGGCGCAGAAGTGCCGCCCCTGCGAGCAGAGCACGATCGCCCGGCACCCCTCGTCGGCGTCGAGCGCCTCGTAGGCGTCGGCGAGCGACCCGATGAGCTCGAGGTCGAAGAAGTTCTCGGGCGGGCGGCGGAGCTCGACGGAGGCCACCCCGTTCTCGGCGAGGGAGACCTCGACGTCGCCCAGCCGGGTGGTCACCGTGGTGGGTGCGGCGCACCGGACCGCGCCCGGACGTGCAGCGGCGTCAAGGTGAGAGCGGTGCTCGAGGTGGTGCCCCGGTCGCGCGTGCGCACGCCGGCATGCTCGCACACCGCCGAGCACGGTGGCGTCGGTGCCGCCGCACCGCCGGCGTGCTCGCCGCGCTACGCCGCGGCCAGCTGCGCCAGGAGCTCCGCGACCTCGCTGGCCGACAGCTCGAGGGTCGCGTCGCCGACGGAGAGCTCGCAGCGCTGCAGCCGTGCGCCCTCCGTGGCGAAGGGCCGCGCGAACGTCCAGACGCGCTCGGAACGAGCCACGCGCAGGGCACCGGTGCGGAGCCCGTCGAGGGTGGTGGACAGCCGGACGTGGAGCATCGCGCTCTGCGGAGGGTCGGGGAGCACCTCGACGCCGGGCACACCACGCGCGGCACGGCCGATCGCCTTGGCGTGCCGCGCGTACCTCGCCATCTTCGGCAGGCGCAGGTCGAGGACCGTGAGCGCCGACGCGGCGTAGGGCCACATCATGAACACCCGCCCCCCGTGGCGCGTCCGCCACACCGAGAGCTCGTCGATGACGTCCCGCTCGCCGGCGACGCAGCAGCCGCCGAGGCCGCCGAGCCCCTTGTAGAACGAGACGTAGATCGTGTCGAAGAGCCGCGCCACGTCGCGCATCGTCTTGCGGTTGGTGCCGGCGTAGTGGGGCACGGCCTCCCACAGCCGTGCGCCGTCGAGGTGGACGGCCGCACCACGGTCCCTCGCCCAACGCACCTGGGCGACGAGGTCCGACCAGGACGGGAGCGTGCCGCCGAGCGCGCGCTGCGGCAGCTCGAGCAGCAGCGCCGCCAGCGGCTGGTGGACGGCGTCGAGCGCGTCGCGCGTGAGCGGCTCCTCGCGCGAGCCGACGGGGATGCCGAAGAGCCCGTGGAGCCCCTGGTACCCGCGCTCCTCGGCCCACCCGTCGAGGTGGCACGTTGGATGGAAGGCGATGTTGCTGCTCGCGCGCCGGTCCGCGTGGACGCGGAGCACCGCCTGCTGGGCCATCGTCCCGGTCGGGAGGAACAGCGCGGCCTCCTTGCCGAGCAGCGAGGCGATCCGCGACTCGAGCGCCGCGACGGCGCCGCCGACGCCGTAGTAGTCGACCTCGGCGTCGTCGGGGATCGTGGCGAGCAGCGTCGACGCGCGGCGCGGGCCGTCGCCGACGAGGAACCTCGTGCACCGCTTGGCGGCCGCCTCGAGCTCGGGGTCCCTCGAGATCGGCGGACGGGGACGCCGCCGCGGGGCTGACCGCGGGGCTCGTGCCGTCGCCATCGCCGCCAACCCTACGTGGGGGTCCGGCCCCGTTGACGAACCGGTGCTGGCCTTCGTCCTCGCCGTTGCCGCGCCGGCGAGGGGAGCGCGAGGGGGCGATCCGCCCCACGGCGCCCGAGTCGTCGCCGGCCCGTCACCGGGCGGTCACGCGCGCGGTGCGGGTGCGCAACGTGGCACCACTGGATGCGCCGGATGCGCCGGATGCGCCGGATGCGCAGCGCGCGGGTCATCGCCGCGGTCGTGGTCCGACGACGAGCCGCGTTGCGAGCGTGCGCCACGACCACCGGCTGCGTGGCTCGAGGCGACCTCGAGAGCGACGTCGCTCCTCTCGTGGCGTCGCTGACGCATTAGTAGCATCGCTCGGTGCACGTCGCCGAGGTCGTGACGCACGACGTGCCGAGCACCGACGCCGGCGACGCGCGGCGCCGACGGATCGGGCGGGGTGAAGAGTTCCTCCTCGTCGCGGGGGTATGGCTCCTCGGGCAGCTCGTGTTCTTCCGCGAGCAGTGGACCAGCGGGTTCGACCGGATCATGGGCGACCCCGGCGCCGCGAGGTTCATCATCTACGTGAACGAGAACTGGTACCAGTCCCTGCTGGGGCACGCGGCGTGGCGTACGCCCGCGTTCTACTTCCCGATCCAGCACACGCTCGGTCTCAGCGACACCCTGTTGCTCTGGCAGGTCGTCTACACCCCGGCCCGTGCGCTCGGCGCCGACCCGTTCCTCGCCTACCAGCTCGTGCTCGTTGCCTCGAGCGCGCTCGGCTTCGCCACCTTCTACCTCCTCGTGCGCACCCTCTGGCACCCCCCGATCGCGCTTCGCCTGCTCGGCGCCGCCGTGTTCACCTTCTCGAACGCGCTCTACGTCAACGCGAACCATCCGCAGCTCTTCGGCGTGCTCCTGGTGCCCTCGGTGTGCCTGCTGGGGGTCGCGGCGTGGCGGGCCGCCCAGCGTGGCGATCCTCGCGGCGCGCTCTGGGGTGCCGCGTTCGGCGCGCTCGGCGTCCTCGTGGCCTACTCGACGTACTACGTCGGGTTCTTCGTGGGGCTCGCCGCGGTGATCGCCGCGATCCTCGCCGTCCTCGTCGCGCCCAGGGCCACGCTCGCGAGCTGCGGTACGGCGCTGCGCCGCGGCTGGCTCGTGCTCCTCGGCGTCGCGCTCGGTGCCGTCCTCCCGGCGATCCTGTTCGCGGTCACGTACCTGCCGGCGCTCCACGCGGCGGGCGGCTACAAGCTGCAGTCGGCCTACTTCTTTCGGGCCAGCCTCCCGGACCTCGTGAACGTCGGCGTCGGGAACCTGCTGTGGGGCTCGACGCTCGTCCATGGCGTCGTGCACGGAACCGCCGCGCTGTCCGAGCGCGACTACGCCCCCACGCCCATCCTCTTGGTGCTGAGCCTGCTCGCGGCCGTCCTCGCGTCGATCCGCGAGCACCGCGACGCCGCACCGCCGGGGGGGCGTCGCTACTCCTCCGCCGTGCTCGCCTCGACCGGGCTGCTGCTCGCGCTCGCGCCGATGGCGATCGGCTCGACGTTCCTCTGGCGTGCGGTCTACTGGATCCCCGGTGCGTCGGGCATCCGTGCGGTCGACCGGATCACCGTCGTCGCGTCCGGCCTGCTGGTCCTCGCCCTCGTCGACGCCGGCGCGCGCCTCGCACCCTGGCTCCGCGCAGCGGTGCCGCGGCCGGCGCTCGTCGCCGGCGTCTGCGCCCTCGCGGCCCTGCTGTGCCTGGAACAGGTCAACGTCACGAACTCCTCGCAGATGTCACGGCGCGCCCAAGTCGCGCTGCTCGCGGCGCCGCCCGCGCCCCCGAACGCCTGCCGGAGCTTCTTCGTCGAGACCGCGACGGCGTCAGCCGCGCACCCCGCGAGGGTCCAGACCACCGCGATGCTCCTGAGCGCCCGGTACGCGATCCCCACCCTCAACGGCACCAGCGGCTCGTTCCCGAGGGGCTGGCACCTCTTCTTCCCGGTGTCGGGACGCGGCTACCTCCGACACGTCGCGCACTGGATCGACGTCCGGCACATCACCGGCACGGTGTGCGCGCTCGACCTCGATGCCCGCACCTGGTCCGTCTTCTCGCCGTCGCGCGTGCGAGCAACGAGGTAGACATCGTGCGACGTTGGCACACCTCGACGGCGACCGATCGCGTGCCCGCCGCGGTCACCCTCGGTGCTCGTGGGATCTCGGACTCGGCTCTGTGCCCAGATCATCTCTATAGTTCGTCGCCCAATGGGATTGTCGACGCCTCCACGCCCCGACGCCGTCGAGGGCTCGCGGGGCGACCCGTCACCGCGCCTGTGACGCGCCGCTCGGGGCTCCGGGTGGCCGTCGCCACGCCGTCGTACCCGCCCGAGCTCGGAGGGCTCGGCTCCCACGTGCGCAGCCTCGCGACGGCCCTGGCGGGCCAGGGCTGCGAGGCGACGGTGCTGACCCAGGTCCGCGGCCGTGCCGACGGCGCGACACACCCGCGAGCAGAGGGCGACGCCCTCCGCGTGGTGGGGTTCAAGAACCGCGTCGGTGGCCGGCGGTTCGGCTACGCACCGAGGCTCCGGCGCTACGCGCACGAGCACCGCGGCGAGTTCGACGTCGTGCACGCCTTCAGCTACCACGCGCCGACCGCGCTCGCGGTGAGCGGCGCGAGTGACGTGCCCCTCTTCTTCTCACCGGTCTTCCACGCGAGCGGGCACAGCGCGCTCGCTCGCGCCGCACACCTCGTCTACCGACCGCTCGCTGGTCGCGTCTTCAACCGCGCAGAGGCCATCCTGTGCTCGTCTCGCGCGGAGCGCGAGGACGTCGTGCGGCTGTACCCGTTCTGCGCCGAGTGGGCGAGGGTGATCCCGATCGCCGTCGACGCCGCGCTGTACGACGGCGTCGAGCCGTTCGCCGTCGAGGGCCCGATCATCCTGAGCGCGGGGCGGCTCGACCGCTACAAGCGCGTCGACCTGGTCGTCCAGGCGATGCGCGAGGTCGGCGACCGCGCCACGCTCGTGATCACCGGTGTCGGGCCCGAGGCCCCGCGGCTCCAGGCGCTGGCCGAGACCGAGGGCGTCGCTGGACGGGTCCGCCTCCTCGGTGGGGTGAGCGACGCCGATCTGCGCCGCTGGCAGCGCACCGCCGACGTCGTGGTCAGCCTGTCGACCAGGGAGTCGTTCGGCCTCTCGCTCGCCGAGGGGATCGTCGCGGGGGCCGCGATCGTCGCCTCTGACATCGCCGCGCACCGCGAGATGGCGACCGCCCTGCGGGCGACGCCCACGATGGTCCCCGAGACCGCCACGGCCTCCGACGTGGCCGCGGCCCTGCTCGGCGCCCTGGCCTCGGGACGCCCTGGGCGCCCCAGCGGCGCACTTCGAGCGTGGTCCGACGTGGCGAGGGACACTATTGCGGTGTACGAGGACGCGCTCGCCCATCCGCGGCGCCGACGATGACGACCGAGCCCATGCCCGGTGGCGAGCGTCGGCCCCGCGTCTGCATCGTCGGGTCCGGCATGCACTTCATCTCGGGGCCGAGCTACTACACCTACTTCCTCTCCCAGAGCTTCGCCGAGACGAGCGACGTGTCGGTGATCCTCATGCGGGCCCTGGTGCCCAGGTTCTTGTACCCGGGGCGCGGCCGGGTCGGCGCGCCGATCACCGGGCTGTCCACCTCTGCCTTCGCCCCCACCTACGACGGGGTCGACTGGACGCTCGTGCCGAGCATCCCGCGGGCGCTGCGCTTCTTCCGTGAGCACCGCCCCGACGTCCTAGTCCTCGAGTGGTGGAGCGCGTCGTGCCTCCCTGCGTACCTCGTGCTCAGCCGCGCCGCGCGCCGCATGGGGATCCCGGTCGTCCTCGAGCTCCACGAGGAGCTCCACGCCTCTGAGGCGAGGATCCCGCTCGCGGGCCCGGTCGCCGCGCGCGGCCTTCGCCATCTCGTCGCCACCTCGAGCGCCTACGTCGTGCACTCGCCGATCGACAGCGAGGGGCTCATCGAGCGCTACGCCGTCGACCCGGGCCGCGTCCTCGTCGTCCATCACGGCCCGTTCAACATGGCCGGCCACGTCGAGGTCCGTGCCCGCTCGGCGACGGACCCCTCGACGATCCTGTTCTTCGGGACCGTGCGGCCGTACAAGGGCCTCGAGGTGCTCGTCGACGCGTTCGACCTCTTGAGCGATGAGGAGCCGGGGAAGTGGCGGCTCATCGTCGTCGGCGAGCCCTGGGAGGGGTGGCGGCTCCCCTTCGACAAGATCGCCGCTAGCCCGCACCGCGCCGCGATCGAGACCGTCGCGCGCTACGTCCGCGACGAGGAGATCCCCGAGTACTTCCGGCGCGCCGACGTCGTGGCGCTGCCCTACCTCGAGTCCTCGGCGAGCGGCCCGCTGCACCTGACGATGGCCGCGGGCCTCCCCGTCGTCGCCACGAGCGTCGGCGGGCTCGGCTTCGCGGTCGCGGACTACAAAGGCGCCGTGCTCGTGGCGCCCTCGGACCCCCGCGCGCTCGCCCAGGGCATCCGCGAGGCCGAGCCCCTCTTCGACCGACGCTTCGAGGACCCGCACTCCTGGGAGCACACCCGCGAGGCCTTTGAAGAGCTGTTCGTGAAGCTCCTCGCGGACTGACCGCACACCCGCTCGACCGGCGACACACCGGCGACGCCGAGCGCGCGTCACGCGTCGCCGAGCCGCAGCCGGGCGCTCGGGGCACCCGAGTAGCGTGCCCGGCGATGCGTCGGCTGGCTGCGGCCCTCCTCGCGGGCGCGATCGCGTCGGGTGCCGCCCTCGTCGTCCCCACCCTGTCGGCCGCGACGTCGACGCCCGCGGCGGGCCGGCCGTGGGCGCCGGTCAAGGGGATCGCGATCAACGTGACCCTCGCCTACAACAAGACCGACGCCCAGGCGATGGCGATCGGCGCGCAGCTGTTCTCGATGCTCTCGACGCAGTTCCACGCCAACGCCGTGTCGCTGAACTTCCCCTTCTACCAGTCGTCCTCGCGGGCGAACGACCCCCAGCGCGCGCCGATGACCCCGTCGCCGGGCCGCCTCGCGATGCTCACCGAGCTCGCGCACCGCTACCACCTGAGCGTCCAGTACCGGCCGTATCTCTGGGAGCGGAACCTCGTCAACCAGTCGCGGCCGTCGATCGACCCCTCCAACGTGGCGGTGTGGTTCCAGCACTACTGGGCGTTCCTCGAGCCCTACCTCGAGTCCGCCAACGAGGCCGGGGCCTCGAGCTTCAGCGTCGCGCTCGAGTTCACGACGCTGCTCCCGCACCTCTCGAGCTGGGAGCGGCTCGTCCACCTGGCGAGGACGGTGTACCAAGGCGAGCTCTTCTACTCCCAGCAGCACGTCCCCCAGGAGACCATCCCGCTCACCGAGCGCGGCTACGACGCCTATCAGCCGATCGTGCTCAAGAGCGATCGCCAGGTCTCCGTCGCGGCGTTCACGAAGGGGTTCATCCAGAACTTCAAGATGGTCGGGATGCAGTCGACCCCCGGGGACCTCACGGCCGAGGAGGTGGGCATCCCCGCGGTGAGCGGCGCGTACCTGCAGCCCAACTACTTCCACTACCCCTCCGGCACCAGGGTGCTCCGCCGGGTGCAGGCCGACTGGTTCGCGGGGGCGTGCAACGCGTTCCGGGCGCTGCACATGGCGGGCATGTACTTCTGGTCGATCGACTTCAACACGTTCACGCCCGCCGAGGACAACACGGCCAGCATCTACAACTGGCTGAAGACCCCGTCGGCCGCGGCGATCGAGTCGTGCTTCGCGAGGACGCCGTGAGCCGGGGCGGGCCGACGACGCTGGCCGGCCGCGCGATCACGACCGTGCTCGTCGTCGGCGCGCTCGCGCTCGGCGGCGTGGGCGTCGCCGTCGCGTCGCCGTCGGTCGGGCGGGCGAGCGCCCCGGCCGTCGCGGTGCGGTGGGGAGCGGCGCACCCCGTGGAGCCGGCGGGCGGGCACCCGTCGGCCATCTCGTGTCCGACCCCTGCGTTCTGTGCGGTCGCCGACACGGCGGGCGGGATCGTGCTCGACGCCGCCGGCACCTGGACGGCGCCGAGCGGCGTCGACGCGGTCGGGATCACGTCGGTCTCCTGCGCCTCGGCGACCCTCTGCGTGGCGGTCGACGGCACCGGGGACGCGCTCGTCTACGACGGGTCCACGTGGACGACCCAGCACCTCGACACCGTCGCGCTCACCTCGGTCTCCTGCGTCGTGGCCGCCACCCAGTGCGTGGCCGTCGACGTCGCCGGCGATGCCTTCGGCTACGTGACCGGGGTGTGGTCCGCCGCGACGCCCGTCGCCTCGGCGCCGCTGAGCGCCGTCTCGTGCGCGACGACCACCAGCTGCGAGGCGGTGGACGCGGCGGGGAACGCCTACGCCTACACGGGGACGTGGTCGATCGCCACGTCGCTCGGGTCGGCGTCGCTCCTCTCGGTCGACTGCCCGACCGCCACCTTCTGCGTCGCGGGCGACGACGCCGGCGGCGTCGACGTGCTGAGCACAGGGGTCTGGACCCCGGACCACGCCGTGCTCGGTCACACCGACGGCGTCGTCGCCGTCGCCTGCGCGTCGGGGACCTCGTGCGTCGCGCTCGGACAGGACGGCGCGGCCGCGGTCTACGCGGGCAGCTGGGCGGCGGCCACCCAGGTCTTCCCTGCCGACAACGGGGTCGGCGCCTCGTGCGTCGCCGCCGCCAGCTGCACGGCGGTGAGCGCCGCCGGCTCGGCGGCGACCTTCAACGGCACCGCCTGGTCGGGGCCGACCGGCGTCGACGCGCGCCCCGGTCGTCTGACCGGCGTCGGGTGCGGCGCGCCCAGGTTCTGCCTCGCCGTCGACGACACGGGCCAGGCGTCGCGCTGGAACGGGTCGACGTGGTCGGCGCGCCAGCCCACGGGTCTCGGCTCGCTCAGCGCGGTGTCGTGCGCCGGCACGTTCTGCATGGCGGTGAGCGACAACGGTGGCGCGGTGCCCTTCGTCCACGGGACCTGGCGCCACGCCCGCTCGATCGACCCCAGCGCGCTCACGGGCGTGTCGTGCGTGTCGTCGCGCTTCTGCGCCGCGGTCGACGCTGCCAACCACGTGCTCACCTTCAACGGCGCGCGGTGGTCCGCGCCGAGGACCATGAGGGTCGCCCAGGCGCAGGCCCGCGGCTACAACGCGGTGTCGTGCGTGACCCCGACGTTCTGTGTGGCGGTCGACGAGAACGGGAACGAGCTGTTCTTCGGAGCCGGCCGGCCGTTCCTGCACCAGGCGGTCGCGTGCGCCGCCACTGCGTGCCGGTACAACGGGGAGTCCTTCTCGATCCCGCTGACCGGTGTCGCGTGCGCCACGTCCCGGCTCTGCATCGCCGTCGACGAGGAGGGCAACGAGGTCACCTATACCGCCCGCGGCGCGGTCCGGTCGTGGTCCCGCCCGGGGCACATCGACGCCTACCGGCTCACGGGGATCGCCTGCACGCGCATCGGCTACTGCCTGGCCGTCGACGACAACGGCGGCACCGTCATCTACGACCGCGGCCAGTGGCGGGCCGCGTCGCGGCTCGTCCCGCTCGGGGCGATCAGCGCCGTCGCGTGCACGTCGCGGGCGACCTGCGCGGTGACGGACGCCTCGAGCGCGGCGCTCGGCACCGCGACGCGCTGATCAGCGCGGTGCGCGGTGGCGCTCGACCATCGCGGCCAAGAGGTCGTCGAACCGTGGCGCGGCGAGCCGGACCGAGTACGTGGCGGCGTGCGTCCTGCCGGCCGCGCCCATGGCGGCGGCGCGGGCGGGGTCGTCGAGCAGCCCCTGGATGGCCGCGGCGAGCGCCGCGGGGTCGCGCGGCGGCACGAGGACGCCGGTGACCCCGTCGAGGACGACGCCGGCGAGGCCGCCGACCGCGGTCGCGACGACGGGCCGGCCGACGGCGTTCGCCTCCAAGGCGACGAAGCCGAACGGCTCCTCCCAGCGCGACGGCACCACGCCCATCGCGCAGGACTTGAAGGCCGCCATCACCTCGGCGTGCGGCACGTGGGTGCGTACGACGGCCCCGTCGGGCCACCGCTCGGGCTGCCCGTCCATCGGCACGCCGAGGACCACGAGCGGCGGGGGGTCGACGAGCCGGTCGTAGGCCGCGAGCAGGTCCTGGGTCCCCTTGTGGGGCCCGAGGCCACCGACGTAGAGGAGGTACCCGTCGTCGGGGGGCAGGTACGCGGGCCGCGGCACGCGCTCGGCCTGCTCGGCGAGGTCGTCCTCGATGAAGCTCGAGACGACCTCCACCTCGCCGCGCAGCCCCGTGGCCTCGTGCGCGCGGCGCGCGACCGGCTCGGAGTTGGCGACGACGCGGTCGACCCGGCCGAGCAGCGTCGCGTTCGACGCGAACAGCCCGAGGGTCACCGCCGCGCCCTTCGCCGCGCCGTACTGGGGGGCCGCGCATCGCGCGCAGCGCAGCGGCGACGCGCCGGGGCACCGCTCGTCGGCCGAGACGTAGCGACGCGTCTTCTTCGCGCAGGCGAGCGAGTAGTCGTGCTGCATCCACAGGACCGGGGGGTGTGACCTCGTCTTGAAGGCGAGGTAGCTGTAGACCATCCAGTTGTGCGCGTGGACCGCGTCGGGCCGCTCGCGCTCGATGATCCGCCGCAGCGCCGCGGCGACGACGGGGTCCGGGCACGGCGGGTGGTAGGGCGCGACGTCGACGGACGCCCATCCCCGTCGCAGCTTGGTGAACCCCGCGTCGAGGCGGTGCACGCGGAACCCCACGTCCTCCACGGCGTCGCTCGGGCGCCCGTCGCGCTGCACCAGGGTCGCGACGGACATCTCGTGGCCGCGACGGACGCGCTCGCGGACCAAGGAGAGCACGTGGGTCTCGGTCCCGCCGATCGTGGGGGCGAACAGGTCGGTCAGGTGCAGGATCCTCACGCGGGGAGCCCTCTCGGCGCGCCCGCGCCCAGGCCCACGCGCCGGTCGACGGCGGCGATGACGACGAGCACGAGGCAGCCGGCCACCTCGCCGGCGGTCCATGCCCAGCCCGCGCCGTTGATGCCGTAGCGGCCGAGCGCCCAGGCGGTGCCGCCGACCGCGACGACGGCGATGACCGCGTTCACCGCCGCCGCCGCGCCCAGGCGCCCGCGCACCCGGTAGCGCGCGACGGCGACGTTGGTCACGAGGTCGGGGATCGAGGAGATCGCGAGGATGCGGAGCAGCGTCGTCCCGTGGACGGCGTAGGTGTGGCCGAAGACCCCGAGCACGACGCTGCCGAACAGCACGTAGACGACCAGTGGGACGACGAGCAGCCCGCTCGAGAGCCCGACGGCGGTGCGCGTCCTCGCGTCGAGCTCGTCGGGTCGCAGCGAGCCCTCGGCGAGGAGCGCCTGGCAGACCGCGGGGGAGATCATGAAGCAGAGCGAGCCCACGAGCCACGTGATCGAGAACCAGCCGGCCTTGGTGGCGCCGAGGATCCCGACGACGAGGATCGGCAGCACCTGGGGCGGCAGCGACCCTCCGAGGGTCCCGACGACCTGGAGCCCGAACCCCTCGCGCAGCTCGGCGAACCCGGCGCGCCGGCCCGCGCGTCCGAGCGCCGGGGGATCGCCGCTGAGGGCGGTGGCTCGACGCCACGCCGACAGCTCCCACAGCGAGGTCGCCACCGAGAGCACGGCCCACGTGGCGATCACGGCGAACGGGCCGGAGATGAGCCCCGCCGGGACCGCGAGGGCGATCAGCAAGAGGAGCTTGCCGCCCCCGTGCATGGCGTTGCGCGCCACCATGAACCCCGGCTTCCTGATCGCGAGCGAGCTCGCGTCGAGGACGATGCCCGCGGCGGCCGCGGCCGCGCCGATCGCGAACAGGGCGCCCACCCCCAAGGTGCGGACCTGGCCGACGGTGCCCGGCAGCACGGCGATGGCGATCAGCGACTCGACGAGGGCGATCCCCACGGCCACGGTGAGGCCCGCCCGAAGGAGGCCGTCGCGTCGCTCGGAGCGCGGGATGCGCAGCAGCATGGTCGTGGCGATCGGCTGCGCGGCGATGAGGGCGATCGAGGTGAGGGCCGCGACCAGCGAGGTCGCGACGCCGATCTGGTTCGCGTGCCAGCGCTGGGTGGCGACGAACCAGAACAGCACCCCGGCGATCGACGCGACGATCATCGACGCCATGACGCCGAAGGAGCCCCGGACGAGGTGGAAGTTGGCGCCGAGCCGCTGCTCGGCGCGCCCGAGCGCCCTCGCCACCGCGCCCCGGAGCCCCTCGGCGCGGGCGGGGCCGGCCGCCCCGGGCGCCGGCGGTGTCACCGCAGCTCCCCTACCGTCCGACGCAGGTGACCGGCGGGGTGAGGAACGCACCGTTCGAGGCCACGACGCGCAGCTGGAGCGCAGAGCGGCACGAGGTGCCGGCGGGGAGCCTCGCGGCGAGCCGGACGGTGGTCTGCTCCGGTGCGACCAGGGCGACCGCCACGGGCGGGGGCAGGTTCACGTAGAGCGTGAGCTGCGTGGGCTCGTCGGTGCGCACCCGCGTCACCGTAACGGTCACCACGACGCGGGTGGGGGAGACGACGGCGTGCGCGGCCTCGATCGAGAACGCCGGCTCGACGGGGGCCGCGGGGAGGGCGAGGTGCGTGCCCATCGCGCCGAGGAGCGCGGTCGCGCCGAGGGCGAGCGCGCCGACGAGCGGGGCGAGCGGCGCACGACGGATCCCGGGGGCCGCCGTGCCGAGGAGCGCGGCGATCGCGACGAGGACGAGGAGGGGGACCGCGACGGCGGCCGTGGCGACGCGAAGGGACCAGGTCGCGGCCGCGAAGCCGCACACCGCGAGGACCGCGAGCGTGACGACCGTGCCACCGAGCTGCCGCGAGAGGGCGTCGGCGTCCTCGTCGGCGAGCCGACCGACGAGCCAGCCGGGGATCACGAGCACGGCGAGGCACGCGACGGCGGTACGGACCGTCCCTTCGGCCCCTCCTGGCGCGAGGAGCGCCGCGGCGAGGAGCAGCGCGAGGCCCGCGAGGCCGAGGGCGCCCACGCCGATGCGAGCGCCGCGCTCACCGCGGACGTCGCTCACCCGCCGAATCGCTCCGGGCACCCGGCGATGAGCCCCGTCACGCCGCGACGCAGGTCGGCGGCGAGCACGGGGCGATCCACGCGGAGCACCTCGTAGTCACTCGTCGCGAACACGGCGTGCAGCCAGTTGAGGCAGCTCAGCCGGGCGATGTGGGGCGTGCCCCGGGCATCCTTCGGCAGCAGCGAGTCCGACGGGACGTACCAGTACCACGCCTTGACGTGGCCGATCTTGCCGGTCTGGCGGTCATAGACGACGTAGGTCACGCGATCGGTGCGGTAGGCGAAGAGCTCGTCGGTCGAGATGGCGAGCGTGAGCAGGAGGTGGACCTCGGTGCCGCCCGGCTGGACGACGTGCACGTGCGAGGCGATCGCGATCGGACGGATGACGAAGCGGTTCGCGAAGACGACGTCGTGGGCGGAGGCGTGGTGCGCGAACCACCGGGCGACCATCGTCGTCTGGGTCCCCGCGTACAGCGGGTCGACCTCGGGCGCGACCGTGCCCCCGAACCGGTAGGCCGTGGACGACCCGAGAGAGACCGAGCCGATCGCCACGACGACCGCGCATGCCGCGATCCCGGGCCGAAGCGATCGACGCCACCGCTCGGCGGGCGGCCACAGTCGGCGCGATCGCACCGTGAGGGACAGGCGCCCGTCGAGCGCCAGCCCGCCGGCGAGCCCGAGGACGACGGCGAAGCCGAGGAAGCTGAACGCCCAGGAGCGGTGGACCGCCTCGGAGTACGCGACGGCGGAGGCGAGCGGCAGCGACGCGAAGAACAGCACGCCGAGCGCGCCGGCGACGTAGACGAGGGGCGTGAGCCCGCGGCGCGCGCCGAGGAGCCCCCACACGGCCCACACGAAGGCCACCAGCAGCACCGGCAGCATGAGGTACGCGCAGACGATCTCGAAGCGCGGCGCCGACGAGTTCGCGAACGCGCTGTGCAGCGGGAGCGACGACCCGACGCCGAAGAGGCTGAGGAGCTGGCGGAGCTGCTGGGAGAAGTGGAACGTCGGTCCGAGGTAGACGACGAGGGGATGGCCGACCTCGGTGAACCGCCACCACGTCAGCCCGACGGACCAGGCCGCGAGGCACCAGGCGATCAACGGCGAGGTCGTGACCTCCGTGCGCAGGACGCCGCGGTGCTGCAGGGTCGCGATCAGGGCGATGCCGGTGAGGGCCGCCGCGCACACGACCGAGGTGACCGAGTGGGTGACGACCAGCCCGGCGATGAGCACTGCGGCAAGGCCGATCTGGACGTTGCGCGCACGCGTGGGCGTGCCAGGCTCGCGGCGACGCGCGCCGCGCAGCGCAAAGACGAGGGACCACACGAGCATCGGCAGGGCCAGCGTCTCGTAGGAGAACTGCGCGTCGAAGATGAGCCACGACGGGTTGAGCGAGTAGACGACGGCGGCGATGGCGGCGGCCCTCGAGGAGCGCGACGCGTCGCGGACGAGGACGTAGACGCCGGCGAGGAGCGCCACGTGGGCGACCGACGCGATCACGAGCGCCGAGATCCACAGCGTCAGGCCGCTCAGGTGGTACAGGCCGCTCGTGACGAGCTCGAGGCCGGGGAAGTTGGCCCCGATCTGCAGGAGGCCAACCCTCCCGACGGGGTGCCCGGTGCGCACGAGGTCCTGCAGCATCCGGAAGTGCGAGAACTCGTCGAAGAACAGCGGGTGGTTCCCCGTTCGCAGCAGCGTCGGGGCGAGGCTCCAGATCCCGAGGGCCACGACCAGCGAGCCCCGCGCGGCCGCGCTCGTCCGATCCGTGACGAGCAGCCAGGCGACGGGTGCGGTGACGAGGAAGTAGCCGAACCAAAAGACGTAGAAGTGGCCTGTGCCGTCGCCACGTGCGGCCATCCACTCCGCGAGGGCCAGCAGGATGCCGCTCGCGAGGAACACGGCGGCCAGCGCGGCAAACCGTCGCCGCTCACCGTGCGCGAGGTCGGCGGAAGGAGTGGCGGTGACGGCGGGTGCCGTCATCGGCGGAGCCCACGGGACCGCTGGCCGCGAGGGGTGCGACCCGGTGCCGTCCCGCTGGCGGCGTCCGCGGCCGGCCGTCGTCGCGCGATGCGTTCCGGCATCGCACCAGCCTGTCACGTCGCCGCGCGGCGCCACGCGGCGACGAGCCGTGGCGTGCTCGAGTGCGCTAGGCCGCCGCGGCGTCGAGGTGCGTCAGGGGACCGGCGTTCGTCCTGCGAGGACGCGCTCAAAGACGTCCGCGTCGACGTTGCCACCAGTGTGGACCACCGCGACGCGGCGGCCCGGTGCCGCGCCCTCGGAGAGGAGTCCGGCCAGGGCGAGCGCGCCGGCCGGCTCAGCCACGTTGTGGGTCGCGTCGAACGCGAGCCGCATCGCGCGCGCCACGTCGTCCTCGGCGACGCTGAGGACTCGCGCCGCACCGTCGCAGAGCGCCTCGACGAGCTCTGCGACGGGCTGGCGGATCGCCACGCCATCGACGAACGTGTCCGCTCGCTCGGTCGCGACCACCCGATGCTGCTCGAAGGAGCGGGCGGTCGCCGGCGCCTGTGCCGCGACGACGCCGACGATCTCGGTGTCGAGCCCGTAGAGGTCGCGCACGCCCATGAGGCCGCTGATGCACGTGCCCATGCCGACGGGCACGTAGACGGTGTCGAGGGCGGGCGCGGCGTCGAACAGCTCGGCGGCGAGCGTGGCCACGCCGAGGACCAAGTCGGCGTGGAACGGCGGGACCGGGGTCAGCCCCCGCTCTGCGGCGAGCTCGTCCGCGCGCTCGCGTGCCGACTGGTAGTCGTGACCGTGGACGACGAGGTCGGCGCCGAGGGCGGCCATCGCCTCGTTCTTGGAGCGGCTGTTCCCGTGCGGCACCACGATCGTCACGTCGAGCCCGGTCACGCGGCCCGCAAACGCGAGGCTCTGGCCGTGGTTCCCCCGTGTGGCCGAGACGATGCCGGCGACCTCGGGGGATCGGTCCCGGAGGCGGTGGGCGAAGACGAGGCCACCGCGGACCTTGAACGCCCCGGTGGGGGTGTGGTTCTCGTGCTTGACCCACACCTCCGTGCCCACGGCCTGGGCGAGGAGCGGCCACGCGTAGAGAGGTGTCGGGGGCACCCAACGCCCCACGAGGGTTCGAGCCCAGGCGAGCTCGGAGCCGTCGATGCGCATCGCCGCGGACCCTACGGCACGCGCCGGTCCTCGTCTGCAGCCCGTCGTCGGCCGTGCGCGTGCTGTCGACCGAGCCGCGGCGCGGCCGCCGAGCGAGGCGCCGACGGGCTCCGGTGTCCGCGAGCGACGCCTCGCCGCTCGACTACGACCCGGTCGCGGCGGGCTCCCAGGTCCGATCGAACCAGCGCCGAACCCGGCTCGAGCCGAACTCGCCCTTCTCTGCCGCGATCTCCGCCGAGGGGCCCGCGAGCTCGCCGGCGGGCGGGGTGCCGGCGAGGAAGCTCACCGTCACGCGGCCGACGAGGTCCTCGCCGAACTCGAGGTAGCAGGTGCCACGGCCGTCGTAGCCGCTGGTCGGCGCGACGCCGCGCTCGCGCGCCAGGATCGCGGCGGCCACCACGCTCGCCTGGCCCTCCGAGAACACCCCCGCCTTGGGCGTCCCCACGCTCGTCACGTCACCGACGGCGTAGACGTCGGTGACGCTCGTCTCGAGGGTGTGCGGGTCCACCGGGATCCAGCCGTCGACCGCCAACCCGGACGCGAGGACGACGCTCGGCGCGACGTGCTTGGGCACGCCCAGGAACAGGTCGAAGGCCAGCTCGGTGTCGTCGCTGAAGACCGCGACGCGACGAGCGGCGTCGAGCCGGGTGACGAGCCGGCCCGGGTGCCAGGCGATCCCACGCGCCTCGAAGGCGGCGAGGATCGCCTCGGAGGCGGCCGGTGAGGGCGGGATCGGGACGGGCAGCGGCATCACGAGCGAGACGCTCGAGCGGCCCCGGATGCCTCTCTTTCTCAGGTGGTCGTGCAGCAGGAGCGCCGTCTCGCTCGGCGCCGGGGGGCACTTGAACGGCGTCGAGGTCACGCCGACCATGACGTGCCCGCCCTCGAAGTCGGCGAGCACGCGGCGACACTCGATCGCGCCCTCGTTCGTGTAGAACTCGTGCCCGGCCTCCACGAGGCCGGGTGTGGCCCCCGGGTCGAGGTCGGCGCCGAGCGCGACGACCAAGACGTCGCCCTCGAAGTCCCCCGCGTCGGTCTCGACGCGCTTGGCCGCCGGGTCGATGGCTCGGATCGTCGCCCTTACGAAGCGGACCCCGGGCTTGTCGATCGTCGCATAGGGAAGCTGCACCGAGGTGGGTGTTCGGCGACCGAACATGACGTCGAGCTTCGAGAAGCCGAAGACGAAGTGGTCGCTGCGATCGATGAGGACGACGTCGGCGTCCGCGCCCTGCTGCTCAGACAGCGTGGTCGCGAGCTCGAGCCCGCCGAAGCCGGCGCCGAGGATGAGGACTCGCACCGCGCGATTATGGCGCGCTTGGTGCGAGCGAGCGCCGGATCTCTGCGAGGAGGCGACGCTGCTCCGCTTTGGTCGTGACCCGGCGACGCTCGAAGTCTTTGCCCGGATCCGTGCGAACGTCGGCGAAGAGGTCACCGTCGTGAGCGTGGAAGTGCAAGAACGCCTTCGAGCGGCGGTAGAAGACGCCCGGACGCTTCTCGGTGAGCCCGGCGAGCTCTCGCAGCGACGACACGAGCCCGTCGATCGCGCCCAGGTCCTCGCTCGTCGCGTGCCGCATCACCGACCTCCTTGTCCCAGGTGACCTCCGACCGCCCTTGCCCGAGGGCCGAGGGCACCGTTCGCCTCGGGCGGTGTGACGACCTCGAGCCCGGCCGGCGCTCTGGCACCGCGTCGGCCGCGGCCTCGACAACTCGTCGACGGGGGACCGGACATCGCGAGGAGCTCCACGGACGACGCGTCTCAGCCCGAGGCGAGCGGGCCGCCTGCCGCTCGCTCGGTGGGGGCACGGAGGAGCTCGAGGACGCCGAGCTGGGTCGCGGGGCTCAGGTGGAGGCGCGCGCCGAGGTCGCCGAGGGCGTCGCGCTCCGACTGGACGAGTGGGCCGTCGGCGAGAGCGACGCGTGCGCAGGCACCGAAGAACTCCTCCGACGCCGTCGGTCCGAGCCGATCGGCGACGGGGGACGCGTAGGTCGCCACCTCGGTCGGCGAGACACGGGCCAGCTCGTCGTCGAGGGCGTCGTCAACGGGAGGGCCCGTCGCCCCGGGGGCGTCGTTGAGCACCGAGAGGGCGGTCGAGCGGGCGAGCAGGCTCGCGGGGTCGCCCGCCTTCAGCACCGCGACGGCGCAACGGCGAAGGGCGCTGGCGCAGAGCGCGTCGAACGCGTCGGCCATCGGGAGCGTGAGGACTCCGTCGGCGAAGGTCCCACCGCACACGTCGCAGCGGACGAGCGACGTCTGGGGTCGCCCGATGGGCAGCACCGGGACGAAGAAGAGGGTGAACCAGTTGCGGGCGGTCGTGCGGGTGTACGCCCGGTCCCCGAGGCACCGCGGGCAGTAGAACTGCCCGCGGTCGAGCGTCGTGACGCGGCCTCGGACGCCGAAGATGAGCACGCGCTCAGGCAGCCGAAGGGTTCGCTGCGACCGTCCGGGCGAGGATCCCGAGCGTCGCTCGGAGCGCCGACTCGGGGATGACCGGGAAGATCGCGGCGTCACGCCACGCCTGGTCGATGTTCGACCAGTCGTAGTACGACGTCACGAGCGTCCCGCTCTCCGCCGGCTCGAGCAGGTAGCCGTAGACGTGGCCGATCTTGGGTCGGATGGCGCCGAGGATCTCCCAGGCGATCTCGCGGTCACGCTCGAAGGTGACGATCGACACCGTGACGTCGTAGGCGCCGAGGGGGTAGTCGTTGAGCGCCTCGCGATCCATGTGGACCACGAAGGAGTCGCCGACCTTGGAGACGGGCTCGCCCGTCGCGCCCATGAGCATCCCGGAGCTGTCGATGGCGACGTGGCCCGCGGGATCACAGAGAAGGGAGAAGATCGCCGAGGCCGGAGCGGCGATGGTGCGAGCGACCTCGATCCGCTCGGATGGCACCGGACCATCGTGACATGGCGGCGAAGCGTCCGTCACGGCGCCGCCGCACCGCCTGGCGTCGGCTCGCGGCACGGTCCTGTTCGGCCGGTTCCCCGCGCCGACCGTGCTGTGTCGTCGCCGATCCGGCGCTGGGTGCGCACCTTCACGAGATGCGGCGACGCTGCTCGAGGTAGGCGTCGAGCGTCCGCTGATTGGCGACGCGGAGGGACATGATCGCCGGGAGGTCGTCGACGGGGTAGGCACGCACGGCCCCTTCCGGGCCGACGTCGAGCTGCCGGCCCCCGATCACCCGAGCGACGTAGCCGTGGGCGCACATCGTGCCCGTCGGCGTTCCCGGCTGGATGAACGTCACGTGCTCTCGCAGGATCTCGACCTCGAGGCCGGTCATCTCGCGGACGAGTCGGACCGCACCGACGTCCGGGTCCTCTCCGGGCGAGCACGGGTTGCTCGGGAGCGATGCGGGCGCATCCTCGGTGCCACCTGCGGGGTGGATCATCACGATCTGGTCGTCGTCCGTCTCGACGACGACGAGCGCGCCGTGGTAGTCGAACTCCGCGCTGTCGAGCACGGGCCGAGCGTACCGAGCCGATGAGCGTCGGTCGCGGTGGGGAGACCGACACCCCGACCCGGTCGCGTCGGGGATGCCCGCATGACGAGCAACGACACGGACCCGACCTCACGAGTCACGCGATGAGAGGAGCCGCGATCGGCGGGTGCATCGCGATCGGTCGGAACGCCGTCGATGCATCGAGGTGCTCACCGAGGTGGTGCTCGCCGATGTGTGGCGACCCGGGGCAGCGCGTGACGCGGGCGACTACGGGAGCGCGGCGAGGAACGCGAGGACCCGGCGCAAGAGGAGGGCAGCGGCGTCGGCGTCGTAGTCCGAGGTGCTGGGGTCCGCGAACAGGTGCCGGTCGCCGGGGTAGAGGTAGAGCACGGCGTCGGGGGATGCCGAGGCGACCAGCTCGCGCGCGCCGGGGAGGTCCTCATCGAACCACTCGTCCCCCTCCATCGCGTGTACCTGCACCGGGACGCCCCTGGGCCACGCACCGAACTCGTCCGGCGGGAAGCAGGCGTAGAAGAAGAGCGCGCCCCTCGCGCCGTCTCTGGTCTGGGCGAGGCGCTGAGCCGGCGACACGCCGAGGGAAAAGCCCGCGTAGACGAGCGCGCACGGGAGCGCTTCCGCCGCTCGGCGACCCCGCTCGCTGATCGTCTCGAAGCCGATCGAACGGGCCCAGGCGATCCCGTCGTCGAGCTCGGTGAACGTCCGGCCGTCGTAGAGATCAGGGAGGTGCACAACGTGGCCCTCCGCACGGAGCTCGTCGGCGAACGATCGACAGCCGTCCGTGAGTCCGAGAGCGTGATGGAACAGCAGCACCTCAGCCACGCCCGGAAGGTACCCCTTCGGGGTGACGCCATGCGCGGTCGCGGTGGCGCGCCGGGGGCGCCTCAACGGCCGTCACGCCGGCGGCCGCGGCGGGGCCGCAGCAGGGCCGGACCGCGTCCGTGCAGGCCGATCAGGCGAGTGGAACCTCATCCAACCGGCCGCTGCCGACGTCGAAGACGAAGCCTCGGATCGACTTGTGGGGAACGAACGGACTTGCCTCGATGCGCGCGGCGGTCTGCCGCACGTCGTCGGCGGCCCGCGGGAACGCCTCGAGCGCGAAGCCGGGGCGGATCCCGGTGTCCGCGAGGATCTGGTCCTTCACCTCGTCGTCGCGGAACGTCTCCATGCCGCAGTCGGTGTGGTGGAGGACGATGATCTCCCTGGTGCCCAAGAGGCGCTGAGAGATGACGAGGCTCCGGATGGCGTCCTCGGTCGCGACGCCGCCGGCGTTGCGAATGACGTGGGCGTCCCCCACCCCGAGGCCGAGCACGCTCTCGGGATCGAACCGCGTGTCCATGCAGGCGAGGACGGCCACCTGCTTCGTCGGGGCCATCGAGGGACGCGCCCTCCGGTCGCCCCCCGCATCCCCGGTCGTGTCCGCCCCGAGCTCTCCGTCCAGGTCCACGCCCGCCCCTCCGTCCGCTTTGTCCCTCCCCACGACAGGACGGGCGGAATCTATTCGGTCACGACGAGGAGGTTCACGATCGAGCGAGGCTGCCGCTCGACGTAGCGCGCACCTCGAGATCGAAGGGGAGGTGACGCGCACGACCGTGCGCCAACGACGACGACCCGACAGCCGATGAGCCGACACCTGGAGCGCGTGCGTCGCACCTCGTTCAACACCGTGTCACCTCGGCGTCATCTTGACGTGGTCGCGTGTCTTTACGATCGCACTCCGCAGCGAGGGGTTGGAACAAAATGTTTGTCAACCTCAGGCACCATTGGGCGTCCATCCGCCGAGCCGGCATCCGCTGGATGCCGGTTGTCGCGAGGTTGTGCGAAGCGGGCCTGCGGCTAGTCTCGGCCGCCATGCGGCGCCCCCTAGCAGTGCTGCTCGCACTCGCGGTCTCGTTCGGCGCGGCAGTTGCCGTGCCGGCGTTGTCCGGAGCGAGCCCACAACCTCGAAGTGCTCCGACCAGTCCACCGACGAAGGGCATCGCGGTGCTCCTCGACGGTGCGAGTCAGATCACCGATGCGCAAGCGGTGACGATCGCGAACTCGATGTTCTCGACGATCGTCGCGAGGTTCCACGCGAATGCCGTGTCGCTGAACTTCCCCTACCGGCAGGCGTCGTCCACCTCGAACGATCCGATGCGCGCGTCGATCACGCCCTCGCCGCAGCGTCTCGCCGCGATCACGGCGGTCGCACACCGCTACCACCTCGCCGTGCAGTATCGGCCGTACCTCTTCGAGGGCGACCTGCTCCAGAACTCCCGCACCACGATCAAGCCCACCAACCCGGCGCTGTGGATCCAGAACTACTGGACGTTCCTCCAGCCGTACCTGATCTCGGCGAACGAGGCCGGCGTGTCGAGCTTCAGCGTCGCCCAGGAGCTCACGACGCTGCTGCCGCACCTGTCCAACTGGACGACCCTGATCCAGCACGCGAAGTCGGTCTACTCCGGTGAGCTGCTCTACTCCCAGTCGCACTCGCCGATGGTGTCGCTCCCGCTCACCGCGAAGGGCTACGACGCCTACACGCCGATCCTCATCTCCAATCCCAGGCGGGTCTCGGCGGCCGCGTTCACGAGGGGCTTCATCCACAACTTCCAGCTGGCCGGCATGCAGTCGTCGCCGGCCGACCTCACGATCGAAGAGCTCGGGATCGCCGCGGTCGCTGGGGCGTACACCCGGCCGTTCTACGAGCACTACCCCGTCAAGACGAAGCTCGACCGCGCGGTGCAGGAGGACTGGTTCCAGGGCGCGTGCAACGCCTTCTGGACGCTGCACATGCACGGGATCTACTTCTGGGCCATCGGGTTCGACAACTGGTCGCCGACCGAGAACAACGCCAAGGGGCTCTACACCTGGTACAACACGCCGACCCAGAACATCGTCGCCGCGTGCTTTGCGAGGACCAAGTGAGCCGCGCCGCAGTGGGATCCACCCCGACGCGCGCGATGCTCGCCTCGGTGCTGGCGGCGTTCCTCGCGCTCGGCACGCTGAGCGCGACGGCGACCGCGTCCGCCTCGACGACGGGGACGCACGCGGCCGTCGGCTCGCACGTCCGGCCGCACGTCACGGTCTCGTGGGGTGGCGCGCAGACCGTGGAGCCGAGTGGCGGGCACCCCTCGGCGATCTCGTGCCCGACGCCGAGCTTCTGCGCGGAGGTCGACCTTGGTGGCCAGGCGAGGACCGAGTCCTCGGGGAGCTGGTCGTCGCCGAGCACCCTTGACGCGAGCGCGCTCACCTCGGTCTCGTGCACCTCTTCGAGCTTCTGCGTCGCGGTCGACGCCGCGGGCAACGCCTTCCGCTACAACGGCGGGTCCTGGACCGCGGACCCCGGCATCGACGACGTCGGCCTCCAAGGGGTCTCCTGCGCGCCGTCGACCACGCACTGCGTCGCCGTCGACGTCGCTGGGAGGGCGGTCACGCTGAACGCTGGGACGTGGTCCGGTGCCGTCGCGATCGGCTCGTTCGCACTGAGCGCCATCTCGTGCGCGACCGCGTCCTTCTGCGTCGCGGTCGACGGAGCGGGCAGCGCGTACACCTTCACGGGATCGTGGTCCGGGGCGAAGTCGCTCGGCACCTCGGCGCTCACCTCCGTCGCCTGCCCGACCGCGTCGTTCTGCGTCGTCGGCGATGACGCCGGCGCCGTGCACACCTACACCGGAACCTGGGCGACCCGGCCCGGCGTGCTCGCCGCAGGTGTCGCGTCGCTCGGCTGCTCGTCGGCGACCACCTGCGTGGCGCTCGACGCCGCCACCAACGCCGCCGTCCTCAGCGGCACGTCGTGGTCCGGCGCCACGAACGAGTTCCCGAACGACCAGGGCATCGCCGTCAGCTGCGCACCCGGTGGACCGTGCACCGCCCTGTCCTACGGCGGCGTGGCCAGGGTCTACACCTCGTCGTGGGGCGGGGGGACCACCGCGGACCCGCGGCCCGGCGTCCTCACGGGCGTCGCCTGCGGCACCACGTCGTCCTGCGTCGGGGTCGACGACGCCGGTCGCACC
The DNA here is from genome assembly GCA_035937595.1 of Acidimicrobiales bacterium. Classification (GTDB taxonomy): domain Bacteria; phylum Actinomycetota; class Acidimicrobiia; order Acidimicrobiales; family RAAP-2; genus Palsa-459. The sequence goes on along the minus strand of DASZHS010000002.1, from coordinate 38,217 downwards.
TTCACCTACAACGGCGCGTCGTGGTCCGGTCCGAGGGCCAGCGGCCTCTCGTCGCTGAGCGCGGTCTCGTGCTTCGGCACCGCCCTGTGCGTCGCGGTGAGCGAGAGCGGCGGCGTCGTGGTCGACAAGAACGGCACCTGGTCGAGCCCCAGCCAGGTCGACCCCAGCGCGCTCACGTCGGTCTCGTGTGCGTCGGCCACGTTCTGCGCGGCCGCCGATGCCGCCGCCCACGTCCTCACGTTCAACGGCTCGAAGTGGTCCAAGCCCAACGCCGAGGGCGTGGCGTCCGGCAAGGTCCGCGGCTACGACGGCATCGCGTGCGGGTCACCGACGTTCTGCGTCGCCATCGACACGATGGGCAACGAGCTCGTCTTCGGGAAGGGCAAGGCGCTGCTGCACCTCGCCGACGTGCGCTACACGCCGCTCACGGGCATCTCGTGCAGCCCGACGCTCTGCGCCGCGGTCGACGAGGAGGGCTACGGGATCATCCTCAAGACCGCCGGCGCGGCCAAGAGCTGGAAGCGCACCCGCATCGACCCCTACCGCCTCACCGCGGTGTCGTGCACGTCGAACGGGTTCTGCCTCGCGGCCGACGACGCGGGCGGCACCGTGGCCTTCAGCGGCGCGTGGAACCCCGCCTCGAGGACCATCCCGCTCAGCGGCAACCTGACCGCCGTGGGCTGTGCGGGTCGCGGGACCTGCGTCGTCGTGGGCGGCGCGCGGGCCGCGGTGGGCACCGCACCCGTCTGAGCCCGGCCGCGCGAGCCGTCGGCGGCGAGTCCGTTCGCTCGACTCGGTCAGCGGTGACCGGTCGCGGCGCTCGCGGACGACCCCGCACCGAGTGACGCGCGCGGCCAGACCGCGATCGATCCCGAGGCGACGAGCGCCGGTGCGCCGAAGGCGTCCGTGAGATAGGCGATGGCGAGCCGCGCGCCCGGTGCGGTGGCGTCGTTCACGACGATCGCCGTGACCCCGTTCACCGTCGCGAACGTCCGGAACTGCCGCACGGTCGCGGCGTCGTGGGGCGGGAGCGGCGGGAGCGCGAAGAACGTCGCGCTGGGCGGCGTCGCGAGCTCGCCCGTCGAGGCGCGCAGGAAGACGGCCGGGAGCTCGTAGGGCGAGAGCGGGCCGATGGCGTGGCGGTTCGAGCGGGACGTCTTCACGATCCCGCGGCCACCGATGATCTTGTACCGGAAGCCGTCGGCCGCCTGGAAGAGCATCGGCTGGTTGTCCACGAGGCTCGGGTAGGGGTAGAAGAGCACGACCGCCCCGTCCGGGACGAGCGTGCGGCCCCGCGCGCTGTCGAGCCAGCCGGGCACGTTGGTGGGCGACGTCGGGTACGCGCGGGCGGGCGCGAGCGAGAGGCACACGGCGAGCGCACCGAGGGCGACCACGGCGGCGCGCACCCACCCGAAGGGCCGCACCGGCGCGTCGCCGGTCCGCGCCCATGCCATCGCCCGATCGAGCCCCCACGCGCAGAGCAGGCCGACGAGCAGCCCGATCACGATGAAGAAGCGGACGGGGCTGAGCGCGTCCATGAACGGCAGCTTGGCGAGGAGCGCGAAGGGGAGCGGGACGCCGGTCACGGACCCGGTGACGTTGAGGCGATCGCCGAGCGAGAGGACGAGGAGCACGAGGAGCGTCACCGTGGCGATCCGCACGAGCGGCACGCGCCAGCCACGGATCGCCACGGCGACGAGCACGGCGACCACCAGGATCCCGAGGTAGGCGCCGTTCTCGCGGACGAACACGATCGCGTGCGGCAGGTGGACCCCGATCGGGCTGAGCCAGGTGAACCGGCCGGGGACGACGACGGACCGGAGGTTCGCGCGGAAGATGGTCTGGTCGGCGTGCGCGGGTCCCCAGAAGTGCCCTCGGCCGAAGTAGCTGAGCAACGGGGCGACGAGGACGGCGGCGAGGACGCCCAGCGCCCAGGCGGCGCCGCTCGCGAGCGTCGCGACGCGCGCCCGCGTGACGGCCCTCGGGTAGCAGACGCCCGCCACGACGAGGCCGACCACGCAGGCGACGGCGGTCAGGAGGGCGACCTCGAGCGAGATCAGCGCCTGTGCGCCGAGGAGCAGCCCCGCGACGACGCCGGCGCGTCGGGCCCGCAGGCGCCCGGCGGCCGCGGCGTAGACCGCGTAGCCGATGAGCGGGGGCAGCGGGACGAACGTGAGGAAGGCGTGGCCGTTGCCCTCCACGATCTCGATCGCGCTGAACGCGTAGAGGAGCCCTGCGAGGAAGCTCGAGGGCCTCGAGAGCCCGAGTCGCCGGCCCACCCACTGGGCGGAGCACGCCGAGGTGAGCATGCCGAGTCGCAGCACCAGGCTGTACGTGACGACGGGGCCGGCGAGCCAGGTGATCGGCGCGAAGACGATGCCGAGCAGGGGCATCGAGGTGTTCTCCATCAGGTTCAGCCCCGACGGGTAGTTCATCCAGGTCGAGTAGAGGGGGTTGAGCCCGTGCTGCAGGGCGTACGCCGGCCACCCGAGGAACCAGACCTCCTGGGCCCAGTCGAAGTCCGGACGGTTGAGGATCGACGTGCCGTCGAAGACGTGCGGCCCATAGAGCCACGTCGTGATCCCGCACAGGACGAGGACCGACAGCGTCCAGTACGTGACGTCCACGCCGAGGCGGTGACGGGCACGACCCGGACTTGCGGGCGCCGTCGCCTCGTCGGTGCCAAGCCGTTCGTCGAGCAACAGGTCCTCTCTCAGTCGCCAGCGACGCCGCGTGCAGCCCGCGCTCGAGGCGAATCTTGTTGCAAAACGGCCACATTGCTAGCACGCTGCGCGACGTGTTCCGCCGTCGCGGACCGTCCGGCACTCGCGCGACCCACCTGGGCTCGCACGCGTCGCCGCGATCGCCTCGACGGTGCGCCGGACCAGCGGCGACGGGCGCACCGAGCCGGGATCGACGCGTGTCCACTGCGCCGTGCGCCCTCGAGGTGCCGGTCGCGGGAGGCAGGGGCCGCGCGGTTGCGTCTGGCACGGCCGCGCAGCAGGCTGGTCGGTCGTGGACCTGCCCACGACGCGGTACGCGACGAGCGGCGACGTCCAGATCGCCTACATGGTGCTCGGTGACGGACCCGTCAACCTCGTCTACGTCCAGGGCGCGATCACGAACCTGGCCGTCATGTGGGAGCTCCCGGCGTTCCGCCAGTTCTGCACGCAGCTGAGCGGTTTCGCGCGCCTGATCTGGTTCGACAAGCGGGGCATGGGACTGTCGGACCGGGTCCGGGTGGGCACGCTCGAGGAGCGCATGGACGACGTGCGAGCGGTGATGGACGCGATCGACGTGGAGAGCGCCGTCCTGCTCGGCTCGTCCGAGGGGGGTCCGATGTCGGTGCTGTTCGCTGCGGCCCACCCGGAGCGGACGGCGGGGCTCGTGCTCGTCGGTGCGGAGGTGAAGGAGCGGATCACCGAGGACTGGCCCTGGGGCGAGGCGACGCGGGAGGAGCACGAGAAGGACATGGCGACGGTGGAGGCACGCTGGGGCGCCGGTCGATTCATGGAGAGCGTGGCACCGAGCCTGGCGGATCCGTTCACGCGAGAGTGGGCGGGACGGCTCCAGGTCAACTCCGCGACACCCAGTGCCGCAGAGGCGTTCATGCGGATGGCGTTCGAGATCGACGTCCGTGCGGTCGCCGCCGCCGTCCGCGCGCCGACGCTGGTGCTCCATCGCGTCGGCGACCGCGTCTGCTCGATCGAGAACGGCCGCTTCCTCGCCAGGGAGATCCCGGGCGCGGTCTTCGTCGAGCTCCCCGGCGACGACCACGCGCCGTGGGCCAACGGGGACGACATCGTCGCGGAGATCCGTGAGTTCCTGACCGGCGTCCGCGAGGCATCTGAGCCCGACCGGATCCTCGTCACGGTGCTCTTCACCGACATCGTGCGCTCGACCGAGCAGGTGGCCGCGGTGGGCGATCGCGCGTGGCGTGCCACGCTCGACGCGCATGACCAGGTCGTGCGCGAGCAGCTCCGTCGCTTCCGGGGCCGCGAGGTCAACACGACCGGCGACGGGTTCTTCGCGGTCTTCGACGGTCCAGCGAGAGCGATTCGCTGTGCCCAGGCGATCCGTGACGCCACCGCCGCGATGGACACGCCGATCCGGCTCGGCCTGCACACTGGCGAGTGCGAGCAGCGGGGCGACGACCTGGCCGGGCTCGCCGTGCACATCGCTGCGCGGGTGGGCGCGCTCGCCGATGGCTCCGAGATCCTCGTCTCGCGGACCGTCACGGACCTGGTCGCCGGCTCCGGGATCCGGTTCGAGCCTCGCGGCGAGCACCAGCTGCGCGGGGTGCCGGGCACGTGGAGCGTCTACGCCGTCGTGTGATAGCACGACCCGCCGGCGTCGCGGCGCTCGGGCCGGGCCTAGGTGCTCAGGGGGAGCTCGCCGGCCTCGATGCGGTCGCGCAGCACGTACTTTTGGATCTTCCCCGACGGCGTCAGCGGGAACGTGTCGACGAAGGCCCAGATGCGAGGTGCCTTCTGCGGCGCGAGCCGCTCCCGCACGTAGCCGTGCAGCTCGTCACCGGAGGCATCCGGCTGCCCGACGGCGCGGCGCACGACGGCGGCCAGCTCCTCGCCCCACCGCGCGTCGGGGACGCCGATCACCGCGACCTCCGCCACGCCGGGATGCGTGAGGAGGAGGTTCTCGATCTCGCGGGGGTAGAGGTTCTCGCCCCCGCGGATCACCATGTCGCGGAGCCGGCCCTCGATCGTGAGGTACCCGCGGCCGTCCATCGAGCCGAGGTCCCCGGTGTGCAACCACCCGTCGGCGTCGATCGCGTCTCGCGTCGCCTCGGGCAGCTCGAAGTAGCCGAGCATGACGTTGTAGCCGCGACAGCAGATCTCACCCACCTCGCCGATGCCGATGACGACACCGGTGGCGGGATCGATGACCTTCACGTCCTGGTGCGGGTGGGGCTGGCCGATCGTCTCCGCCTTGTCCTCCGGCGTGTCGGACAGCCGCGTCTGGGTGATCACCGGCGAGGCCTCGGTCTGGCCGAAGACGATCCCGAACCGGATGTGGAGCGAGGACTCGAGCTGGCGGACCAGCGGCGCCGGCACGGTGGAGCCGCCGGACAGCACGCTGCGCAGCGACCCGAGGTCACGGCGGGCGAAATCGGGGTGCTCGGTCATCGCGATGAGCATCGTCGGGACGCCGCCCATCACCGAGGCGCCCTCGGACTCGATCAGCTCGAGCACCAGGCCCGCATCGAACGCGAGGACCGGGATCTGCGTCGCCCGGGCGTGCAGCGCACCGAGCGCGCCGAGCACGCACCCGCCGGTGTGGAAGAGCGGCATCGGGTTGAGCCACACGTCACCCTCGCGCACCTCGAAGAGGTCGGCGGTGAAGCGGGCGTTGTTCACGATCCCCCGGTGGTGCAGGCACGCGCCCTTCGGGAACCCCGTCGTCCCGGACGTGTACTGGATCTGTGCAAGGGCATCCGGCCGAACCTCGGGGAGCGGCTCGGCGTCGTCGCCGAGCTCGAGGTACGCCTTCCAGTCGGCGAAGGACACGGTCTCGCGCAGCTCGGGGAGGTTCCCACGGACCTCCGACAGCGCCGCCGCCATCTGGTTGGTGCGGAACTCGGGGACGTAGAAGATCCCCGCCGCTCTCGACTGGCGGAGCACGAACTCGAGCTCCCCAGGGCGGAACGCGGGGTTCACCGTGACGAGCACGAGTCCCGCGAGGCCGGCGGCCATCTCGAGGAGCACCCACTCGGGCAGGTTCGGCGCCCACACGGCGACGTGCTCGCCGGGTTCGAACTGGGTGAGCAGCGATCGCGCGGCCCGCTCGGCCTCCGCCAGCACCTCGGCGAACGACCAGCGGCGGCGCTGGTCCGGCTCCGGGACGCCCGCGACGAGGGCGGTCCGATTCGGCGTCGCGGCCGCCGCGGCGCGCAGCAGTCCGCCCACCGTGGTCTCGATCACCGGCTCGGGCTCGACGCGCTCCCAGTAGGCGCGTTCGAGGACCATGTCGCGAAGTTACCTTGGCCGCGTCACGAGGTGGCTAGCCGACCTCGACGCAGAACTCGTTGCCCTCGGGATCGCGCATCACGACGAGCTCGTCACCCGGTCGTTGCACCGTGCCACCGAGCTGCACGAGTCGGTCGACCTCCGCGGCGAGCTCGCCCGGCGCCCGCAAGTCGAGGTGCAGGCGATTCTTCGCGACCTTGCCCTCGGGGACCTGGTTGAACCACATGCAGGGTCCGCCCCAGCCGGGCGCCTCCACGAACGCCTTCTCGTCCGACGACTCGCCGTCGACCTCGGATCCGAGGGCCGCCGCCCAGAACCGCGCCAACCGCAGGGCGTTGACACAGTCGAACGTCACGCTCTTGATGTACGCCACGCGCGAAATCCTGCCATGGCACCTCTCGGTCCGGAGGTAGGTTCTCGGCGTTGAGTCCGCAGATTCGGGAGGTCGCGATGTCCGAGTTCACGATGACCATCGGAGGGGAGCCCGCACCGACCGTGGCCACCTTCGGCGTGATCAACCCGGCGACCGGCGAGGTCTTCGCCGAGGCGCCCTCGTGCACGAGCGAGCAGCTCGACGCCGCCTTCGAGGCCGCCGCCAAGGCGCACCGCGACTGGAAGGGCGACGAGGCGTTCCGGCGGTCGACCCTCCTCAAGATGGCCGACGTGCTCATGGCGTCCGGTGACGTCCTCAACCCGATCCTCACGGCCGAGCAGGGCAAGTCGCTCAACGAGGCGAACATCGAGACCTTCGGCTCCGCCGTCTGGCTGCAGTACTACGCGACGCTCGAGACGCCGCCGCAGGTGATCCAGGACGACGCCACCGCCTACGTCGAGGTGGTCCGGCGACCCCTTGGCGTCGTCGCCGGCATCACGCCGTGGAACTACCCCCTGATCCTCGCGTTCTGGAAGATCGCGCCCGCGCTCCTCGCCGGCAACACGCTCGTGCTCAAGCCGTCGCCGTTCACACCGCTCACGACGCTCAAGGTCGCCGAGCTGCTCCGCGACGTCGTGCCGCCGGGCGTCGTCAACGTGGTGAGCGGCGGCGACGACCTGGGCGCCTGGATGACGTCGCACCCGGTGCCGCGCAAGATCAGCTTCACCGGGTCGGTCGAGACCGGCAAGAAGGTCGCCCTGTCGGCGGCGGGCGATCTCAAGCGGGTCACGCTCGAGCTCGGCGGGAACGACGCGGCGATCGTCCTCGACGACGCCGACCCGGCCAAGGTCGGCAAGGGCGTCTTCGCCGGCGCCTTCGCCAACAACGGGCAGGTGTGCTCGGCGGTCAAGCGCGTCTACGTCCCCGAGGCCCTCTACGACGACGTCGTCGACGCCCTTGCCGCCGAGGCCCGCGCGGCCAAGGTCGGCGAGGGGACCGAGGAGGGCGTGCAGCTCGGCCCGATCAACAACCGTCCGCAGTTCGAGCGGGTGAAGGAGCTCGTCGCCGATGCCCTCGCCCACGGCGCCACCGCCGTCACCGGCGGCGCGGCGATGGACCGCCCGGGGTACTTCTTCGAGCCCACCATCCTCACGGACGTGATGGACGGGACGCGCATCGTCGACGAGGAGCAGTTCGGCCCCGCGCTGCCGGTGATCGCCTACCGCGACGTCGACGACGCCGTGGAGCGTGCGAACGCCACCCACTTCGGGCTCTCCGGCTCGGTCTGGGGCGGCGACGCGGACCGCGCCACCCAGGTCGCCCAGCGACTGGAGTGCGGCACGGCGTGGGTCAACACGCACCTCGCTCTGGCGCCGCACCAGCCGTTCGGGGGGTTCAAGTGGAGCGGCCTCGGCGTGGAGAACGGCCCGCAAGGGCTGGCGGAGTTTGCCGAGGTCCAGGTCGTCCACCGCTCGAAGACCCCCGTCGCCTAGGACGGCGACGGGTCGGCGCCGAGGAGGACTCGCCCATCGACCCGCGACTGCACCGGATCGGCGTCGTGCTGGCGAGCACGGCCATCGCCGTTCCCATGGCCCTCGGCGTCGCCGTCGGTCACGCCCCGGCGCGGTCGGCCGCCGTGCGCCTCACCCTGCCCGACCTGCGGATCAAGGTGCCGACGGGGGACATCTCGATCGGGACCAACCCGGGCTCGGGCCACCGCCAGCTCCAGTTCACGCACGTCACCTGGGACGCGGGCGCCGGGCCGTTCGTCATCCAGCCCAGGTACGACGGCGCGACGGGGGTGTCGAGCTTCGTCCAGGTCCTCTACCGGATGCCCCGGCCGGGCGTCTGGACCCGTGACCACACGGTCCCGATCGCCGTCGCGGGGACGTTCGAGGCCCCGAGCGACTATCGCTTCCCGCTCACCCGGTTCACCCTGAACGTCGCCAACGCCAACGGCACGCCCGGCCGGCAGGTGGCGGTCAGCCCGAAGACGGACTACTGCATCACGGGCGACACCGTCGTCGGCGGCGTGCCCAACACGCCGAGCCAGACCTCGCCTCCCCAGTCCAACTGCACGAACCCCGCCGCGGCACTCGGGTTCAGCGTCGGCTGGGGCGACCAGTACGACCAGACCGACAACGGCCAGCCCATCGACCTCACCGGGATCCCCGACGGCACCTACGTGCTGCACGCGTCCGTCGATCCGCAGCACGTCCTCACCGAGAGCGTGACGACGAACGACGTCGTCGACACCGAGCTGCGCCTCACCGGGACGACGGTCACCGTGCTTCTACAGCGCAGCCCGAGGACGGTCCCGCCGACCGTCGCGTTGACCGGTCCACACCCCGGCGCGAGCGTGCGGCGCACGGTCACGCTCTCGGCGACGGCGAGGTCGACGGCACCCGCGACGGTCGCGTCGGTGCGCTACCTCCTCGACGGCGAGCCGCTCGGCCCGGTCCTCACGACGCCCCCCTACCGGTACCGCTGGGGCACGGGGAGCACGCCCCTCGGTGCCCACCTGCTCAGTGCCCAGGTGACCGACTCGGCCGGCAACGTCGGGACGTCACGACCCGAACGCGTCACGGTCGCTCCCGGCATCGCGTCCGGGTTCTCGATCGACGCCTCGCTCGCAACCGATGGCCGGGGCACGCTGACCACGGGGCCGTTCTCCACCTCGAGGAGGGGTGACGTCCTCGTGGCCTTCGCCGCGCTCGACGGTCCGTCGTCGGCGGTCCAGACGACGAGAGTGAGCGGTGCGTCGCTGCGGTGGCGCCTCGTCACCCGCGCCAACGCGAGGCCCGGAGATGCCGAGGTCTGGACGGCGACGGCGCGGGGTCGGCTGTCCAAGGTGCACGTCCGCTCGACGCCGGCGGCCGGCGGCTTCGCCCAACAGCTCACGGTCATCGCGTTCGCGGGCGCCGCATCGGTGGGCGGCTCGGGGCGGGCGTCGGCGAGCGCCGGTGCGCCGTCGGTCTCGGTCTCGACCAAGGGCGCGGGATCGATGGCCCTCGCCGTCGGGGCGGACTGGGACCACGCGATCGCACGCACCGTGGCCAGCGGGCAGGACCTCCTGTCCCAGTGGGTCGACGCCGGGGACGGCGACACCTTCTGGGTGCAGGGGACCACGGCCAGGAGCGGTGCCGCCGGGACGAAGGTGACCCTCGCGGACACCGCGCCGGTCGCCGACGAGTGGAACATGGCCGGTGTCGAGGTGCGACCGCTGGCCGCGGCACCGCACGTGACCATCGTCAACCCCACGCCGCACCAGACCGTGTCGGGCATCGTCCCCCTCGCCGCGGTCCTCGACGACCCGGTGGCCGCGCACGCGGTCCGCTTCTCCGTGGACGGCGCACTGGTCGGCGCGCCGACGTCGCGCGCGCCGTTCGCCGATCCGCGGTTCGACACGAGGTCCGTCGGGAACGGGCGGCACCAGGTGACGGTCACCGCGACGGACGTGCTCGGACGGACGGTGCGAGCCAGTGTCCCGATCGACGTCGCGAACCCGGCGCCCGCCATGACCTGCTTCGTCCTCCAAGCCGTCGTGCGCGCTCGCGGCACCGGCACCGTGTCCACGCGGCCCCTCCACACGGCGGCCCCCGGCGAGCGGCTGCTCGCCCTCGTGCAGAGCCCGAACGGCGCGGCGCGCGTCGGCCCGGTCGTCGGGGGCGGGCTGGCGTGGCACCTGGTCCGTCGGTCGTCGGGCACGCAGGGCACGATCGAGATCTGGAGCGCGCTCGCGCCGCGCGTCCTCACCGCGGCTCGGGTCTCGTCTCGCGGCCACGGGCTGACGACCCTGACGCTCGTCGCGATCGAGGGCACGCGGCGACCCGGTGCCTCGAGCACCGCCAGCGGCGTCGGCGGCGCCCGTCCGGCCACGCTCCGGACCACGCGGCCAACGTCGCTCGTGCTCTCCGTCGGCGTCGTGCGCGGGGCGGACGTTCCCGTGCACGCGCACTGGTCGACGCTCAACCAGTGGGCGGACGGGGCGCACGGCTGGACGGCGTGGGTGCAGTGCACCAACCAGCCCCTGGTCGAGGCCCGCGCGGAGGTCCGGATCCCCACGCCGACCGCCCCGGGAGCGCCGTGGACGATCCTCGCCGTCGAGCTGCCGGGGTCGGGCGCCTGAGGTCGGGGGCGCCCCTCCACGATGACGGTGCCTCGATGAGCGTGCGCACGGCCACTTCGGTGCGGCTCGTCGCGGCCGTGCTCGTCGTGACCCTGGCCGCGGCGCTCGGGTTCGCGGGCGCGCCCGCGCGGGGCGACGCGGTCGTCCCGCGCCACGCGCACGAGGTCCAGGCCTTCATGACGCTCTACGGGTGGATCGACAACGCTCCGCCGGGCAGGGCCATCGCGCATCCCTGCCTCCACCGGCTCGCCGGGGGACGCGGGAGCTACGCCAACCCCGTGACGTTCGCGACGGACGTCCACGAGCTCGGCTGGTGCCAGCGGATCTACGTCCCGTACATGAAGCGCTACTTCATCCACGAGGACGAGTGCTCCGAGTGCGACCACGACTGGTCCACCGCGCATCGGTACCGGTTCGACATGTGGGCGGGCGGCGACGCGAGGTCCCGGCGCAACCCGGAGAAGGCGGCGCTGCTCGCGTGCGAGAACGCGCTGACCCGGGCCAGCTCGACGACGGACCCCCACAACCCGATGGTCATCGTGGACCCACCGCGGAACCTGCCCGTGACGACGGCGCCGATCTTCACACCCCCGCGTCGCTGCTGGCACCCGGCGCACTGAGTCGAGCGGCGGCCGCGAGCCTTGCCTGCTCGAGGTGCCGGACGACCACCGATCGTGCCCTAGGTTGCGGAGCGCTCGAGTCGACCGAGGGGGACCCGTTTGTGAAGGCTGCCGTCTACTACCGCACCGGTCCACCGGACGTCTTCCGCTACGAGGACGTGCCGGACCCGACGCCAGGTCCGAACGAGCTGCTCCTCGCCGTCGCGGCGATCAGCATCGAGGGTGGTGACACGCTCAACCGCCTCGGCGGTGAGGTGGGCACCGCACCGCACGTCGTCGGCTACCAGTGCGCAGGGACGGTCGTGTCCCTCGGCGAGGGCGCCGCGGGCTTCGCGGTGGGCGATCGGGTGGTCACGGTCGGCCTCGACGGCTCGCACGCGTCGCTGCGCACCGCGGGCACGCCCTTCGCCTGGAAGGTCCCCGACGGGCTCAGCATCGAGGAGGCCGCGTGCGTCCCGGTGCCGTTCGGCACGGCGGACGACTGCCTCTTCGAGTTCGGGCACCTGGCCGCGGGGGAGACGGCCCTCATCCACGCGGGCGCCGGCGGCGTGGGCATCGCGGCGATCCAGATGGCGCATCGTGCCGGGGCGCGCGTCCTCGCGACGGCGTCGAGCGACGACAAGCTCGAGCGACTGAAGGAGCTGGGCCTCGACGAGGGGATCAACTACGCCCGCGATGACTTCGTCGCCGAGGCCCGCCGCCTCACGGACGGTCGCGGGGTGGACGTGATCGTCGACTCGATCGGCGGGGCGACGCTGCAGGGCAGCCTCCTCGCCCTCGCCTACCGGGGCCGTTGCGTCAGCGTCGGCGACGCCGGGCGCGCGCCCGCCGAGCAGCTGGACGTCTCGACCTTGCGGGCCAGCAACCAGACGCTCACGGGCTACTTCCTCGGCGCCGAGCTGTTCCTGTCGCCCCGCCCGCACGCGATGATCGCCGGCCACCTCGCGGCGATCGCCGCCGGCGAGCTTCGAGTGGTCATCGACCGCACCTACCCGCTCTCGGAGGCCGCGGCCGCCCACGCCTACATCGAGGGCCGCCACGCCTTCGGGCGCGTCCTGCTGATCCCGTGAGCGTGCCGGGCACGCCCGGCTGACCAGCTGGCTACACGACGATCTTCGTCGCGGCGAGCACGGTGCTGCCCTTCAGGTTGCCCGTCACCGTGACGTGGAGCCCCTTCTTCAGCTTCCTTGCCGTGCCGTTCGTGAACTTCGTCTTCGACGTGTAGGTCACGGTGTAGCGGTAGCCGGCCCAGGTGAACACGAACCGGTGCTTCGCCAGGTTGACCGAGTCCACGATGCCTGGCCAGGTGACCGAGTGCGCGGCGACGGTCGCGCGGCTCGGCGCGGCCGCCGACGCGGGGGCACTGGCGGCCACGGCCAGGGAGCCGACGGCGAGCGCCGCCGGCAGCACGAGTCTTGCGATCCCTCTGAGCACGGCCATGCCTCCTACGTTGTCGTCGACCGACGCGCCCGACTCTACGGGCGGCGGCGAACGGGTTGCTGACCAGTGGGGTACCGGCGACGGCGGGCGATCGTTCAGCGTCGTCGTAGGACAACGTGCCGGGCGCCCTCGACGTCCTCGCCCGCTACGGGAGGACGAGGTGGGAGTCCCCGAACTCGTGCCACAGGTAGCCGCGCGCGATGCTGGCCTCGTACGAGCCGACGAGCAGCTCGCAGCCGGCGACGGCCTCGAGCAGCTGGAGGTGCGAGGTCTCGGGCTCGTGGAAGCCCGTGATCAGCCCGTCGATGACGCGCACGCCACGCTCTGGCGTGATCACGAGGTCCGTCCAGCCGTCGAGCGCCCGCATCGTGGAGTCCTCGCCGGCCGCGGACTCGAGGGCGCGGACGACCGTCGTGCCCACCGCGATGACGCGGCCACCTGCCGCGCGCGTCGTCGTCACGCGCTGCGCAGTCCATGCCGGCACCTGGACGCGCTCCGGGTACGGGGTCTCGCCCGCCTCCAGCGACGCGACACCGGTGTGGAGCACGACCGGCGAGACACCCACGCCCTTGGCGACGAGCGCGGTGATCACGCGGGCCGTGAGCGGCCGACCGGCACTCGGCATCTCGGCGCTGCCCGGCTCGGTCGCGTAGACGTTCTGGTAGGCCGCGATCGGCCAGGCGCCATGGACGTACGAGTAGCGAATCGGCTGTCCGTGCGACGCGAGCCACCGCAGTGGCGCGTCGGGGAGCGCGAGCCGCGCGATCCAGAGCCGCTCGCTGTCGAGGTAGGGGGCGAGGAGCTCGACGCTGGCCCCGTCGCCGACGGTCAACCGTCGAGGTGGCGGGGGACCGGCCCAGCGCGCGGTGCCCGCCGGAGTGCGCCGCCGCGGCTCGACGACCCAGGTCCCGTCGTCCAGTCGCGTCGAGAGGTGGACGACGATCGGCGGCTCGTGCTCGTCGAGGACGACGAGTGCGGCGGGGATGGTGGCAGAGGTGTTCACGACGAGCAGGTCGCCCGGCTCGAGGAAGTCCGGGAGGTGCGTGAACGTGGTGTCGACGAGCGAGCCGGTGGCCCGGGTCGCGACCATCAGCCGCACGTCGTCGCGCGGCACTCCTCGTGCCTCGGGCGGGACCGCCGCCTCGAGGGACGCGGGGAGCTCGAAGCGGAGCTGGGTCGTGGTCACCTGGGATCCTCCACCAGCGCGTCGGCTGCGCGGAGGCGCCCGCTCGGTGGTCGCGCCGCGAGCAGGCGGAGGACCGAGGGGACGACGGTCTCGGGCAGGGGACGATCGGAGATGTCCTCGCCGGGGAAGGCGGCCTGGTGCATGTCGGTTCGCATGTCACCGGGGTCGAGCCACCAGACGCGGACGTCGGGCTCCTCGACGGCCAGCACGTTGCTCAGCTGCTCGAGTGCGGCCTTCGACGCGCCGTAGAGACCCCAGCCCTCGTAGGCCTCCACCGCGGCGTCCGACGTGACGTTGAGCACCGCACCCCCGCTGGCCCGGAGCAACGGGAGCGCGAGCTGGGTGAGGGCGAGCGGTGCCACGACGTTGACCTCGGTCACGTCGATCACCGCGTCGAGGGGGAGCTCGCTCAGCCGGGGGAGCGGCGACGGTCCGAGCGTGCTCGCGTTGTTCACGAGGAGGTCGAGCCCGCCCAGGCGGCGCGTGGCCTCGACGAGCGCCGCGCGGTGCGCGGCGTCGGTCACGTCGCCGACGATGGCGTGCAGCCGGTCGCCGAGCGCGTTCGCGACGTCGCCGAGTGCGGCCGCGTCCCGCCCGTCGGCGGCGACCGTCCAGCCGTCGCCAACGAGGGCGCCCGCGAGCGCCCTCCCGAACCCTCGTGACCCGCCCGTGATGATCGCTGTGCGCATGCGCGCAGCCTAGAAGTTGAACTTAACTTCAAGTCAAGGGATAGACTGCCGGGGTGCTCCTGACGATCGGCGAGGTTGCGGCCCGGGCGGGCGTCGCCCCTTCGACGCTGCGCTACTACGAGCGGGAGGGGTTGATCGAGGCGGATCGCTCCGACGGCGGCCAGCGGCGCTACCCCCGTGAGGTGCTGCGCCGGATCGCCTTCGTGCGTGCGGCGCAGCGTGTCGGGCTCAGCCTCGATGAGGTCCGCGACGCGCTGGACTCCCTCCCGCACGCCCGGACGCCGACGGCGGCGGACTGGAGTCGTCTCTCGCGGTCATGGCGGCCGAGGCTGGACGCTCGCATCGCGGAGCTGCAGCGCCTCCGCGACGGCCTCGACGCGTGCATCGGCTGCGGCTGCCTCTCCTTGAAGGTCTGCCAGCTGTCCAATCCGAACGACGTCGCTGCGGCGCTCGGATCGGGGCCACGGTGGCTGCTCGAGGACGACTGATCGCAGCGGCTCTGTGGGTCACGGTGCGCGCGCAGGCCGTCGGTGCCGGACGCTTGGGGCCATGGCCAAGCGACGGTGTCCGGCGCGTCAACACGAGAGGCACGTGGGTCGCATCGTCGCGGCGAGATCGTCCACGCGAGGTGCGGGCCATGGCCGTGCCCCTGGCAGGGCAGCGGCGGAGCCCGTGCTGGCCGCCGAGCGGTCTGCTACCTACTCGCCGGCTTGGTCCTCGTCGGGCGGCTCGTCCGCCGGGACGTGCTGTTCGAGGCCGAGGGCGACGAAGATCTCTCGGCGCTGCGCCTCGTAGCGCTCCTCACTGACGTCGCCCGCAGCGCGCCGCTCGTTGAGCTCTTGGAATCGGGCCATCATCTCGGCCTCGTCGACCGGTGCCGCCTCCGCGGCCGCCTGGCGCTCCTGGCGTCGCTCGTCCTTCAGCTTCTTGCGGTCAATGCGGCGTGCTTCGATGGCTCGCTTGCTCGCGCTCTCGCGTCCGATGTCAACGTCCCCTTTGGCAGTCGGCGATGCGCCCTGCGTGCATCGCACTCGTGGCAGCGCCCCGGACCTCTTGTCGTGACGGACCTGCCGGACCGGCGATCGATGCTGCCAGCCGGGGCACCGCGGGCATCTGGATCTGGTGCGCACCGCCCACGACGCGACCGTGGAGCGCGTGCATGGCGCGATCGGTACCCGCTGCGTGGCCGACGACGGCATCTTCTGGGCGGGCTTCCGCCATTGGACACTCCCAACGTCACTTCGGTCGGTCCGGCACCGCCAGCTGCCCGGCGGTGACCACCGGGTGCGTGCCCGGACCTGGCACGAGTCTGCTCAACCTGAGCCGCTCAATCCTACCGGGTCGCCCACCGGACCCGGCACCGCTGATCGTCCAATCTGGGAGCTCGCCCGCCCGCCCTCGACGGCCTTCAGGGCCTCGATCCACCGAGGACCGGGTCAGTAGCCGGCGCAGGTCCCGTTCTGGTCCGGCATCGCGATCCCGAAGTATCGAACGAACCTGAAGAGGGCGTTGGCTTGCATGTGGGGCGGCGCATCGTGCATGAACCGTGGCCACGTTGGCTTGCGGAAGCGTGCCCAGTTCTCCGGCGTCCAACCGATGCCGCCGTCGAACGTCGTGCCCGCGAAGTGCCAGTTGCCCCCCTCCTCGCAGCGTGACACACGCGTCGCCGCGGCCATCATTCGCGGCGTGATGCCGAACAGCTTGCGGCGGGCTCTGGCGGGTGTCCGCTTGTGATGGGACGCGTGCGTCATCCGAGCGGACGACCGGGGCACGGCACCAGTCGGCGTCGTGGCCGAGATGAGCGTCGTGGCCACGATGGCGTTGACGATCATCACAAAGGCTGCGGCTCGGAGGTGCTGGAGCATCGGTACTGTCCTGTCCTTCTCGTGCGCCGACGGATCGACAGCAGCGTTTGGTTGGGTTCGTGGGTGCCGGCAAGAGCGCAAGTGCAGACGCGGCGAGCCCAGCCAGCGGTTACGGGCATCGCATCGGTGCCATCGTGTCGGCGTGTGCAACCTCGCGGATGCGCTCGCTCGTTGTGCACGAAGCACACGGTTACGTTCTGTGCGCAGGATGGTAACGGCGAGCGCTGTCGATGTGTCGTCGGGCACGTTCGTTCCGACGTCGTCACCGGTGCGGAGGTGCGCGAATCGCCAGGCGGCACACACGATTGCGGCCTTGCCCGTGGACGTAGGAGCGGGGTAAGAAAATCTGGCAGCCACGGGTTACCGGACGTCGGATCGCGATCGACCGCGCGCGTCACCGCGTCGCTGCGCTCGTGGCGTGCGGCGACACGGTGGACGACGACCGTCGTGCACTCCGTCGGCGTCCGACACGGACCGCGGACGACCGTCCGGTCGAAGCGAGCGTCGGGGCACGTCCTCGGTTCGTGTGCCGGTCTCCCGATCGTCGCCAGAGCGCTCGCGCGGGGCGATTAGGGCCCTGGCGTTGCAAAACGACGACCCGACCGGCGGGGTGTGCTTGCATGGACGCCGCCCACGCGGCCGGGCGGGGGCAGCGAGTGCGGAGGTGCGGATCGACATGGCCAAGGTGCTCTGCGTGCTGTACGACGATCCCGTCGATGGCTATCCCGAGCGCTACCCGAGGGACGAGCTGCCGACGATCGCCGCGTACCCGGGGGGACAGACGACCCCGACGCCGGGTGCGATCGACTTCACTCCCGGGCACCTGCTCGGCTGCGTCTCTGGCGAGCTTGGCCTGCGGGCGTTCCTCGAGCGCGAGGGCCACACGTTCGTCGTGACGTCAGACAAAGATGGTGCGGACTCCGAGTTCGAACGCGAGCTCGTCGATGCCGACGTGGTCATCTCCCAGCCCTTCTGGCCCGCCTACCTGACCGCCGAGCGCATCGCGAAGGCAGAGAACCTGAAGATCGCGATCACCGCCGGCATCGGCTCTGACCACGTGGACCTGCAAGCGGCCATCGACCGCGGGATCACGGTGGCCGAGGTGACCTACTCGAACTCGATCAGCGTCGCAGAGCACGTCGTGATGATGATCCTGGCGCTGGTCCGCAACTACATCCCTTCGTACGGATGGATCGTGCGGGGCGGATGGAACATCGCCGACTGCGCCGAACGCTCCTACGACCTCGAGGGCATGCAGGTCGGCACGGTCGCGGCGGGACGCATCGGTCTCGCCGTGCTGCGACGTCTCAAGCCGTTCGACGTGCAGCTCCACTACACCGATCGACATCGACTGCCCGAGCAGGTCGAAAGCGAGCTCCAGCTCACGTTCCACGACACGACCGCTGCGATGGTGCCGGAGCTCGACGTGGTCACGATCAACGCGCCGCTCTACCCCGAGACCGAGGGGCTCTTCAACGACCAGCTGCTCTCGACGATGAAGCGCGGCGCCTACGTCGTCAACACCGCCCGCGGCAAGATCTGCGACCGCGACGCCATCGCGCGCGCCCTCGAGTCCGGGCAGCTGGCCGGGTACGCAGGCGACGTCTGGTTCCCGCAACCGCCTCCCGCGGACCACGTCTGGCGCACCATGCCGCATCACGGGATGACGCCCCACATCTCGGGCACCTCGCTGTCGGCGCAGGCCCGCTACGCGGCCGGCACCCGAGAGATCCTTGAGTGCTTCCTGTCCGGCCGCGCGATCCGCGACGAGTACCTGATCGTCCACGAGGGCCGGCTGGCCGGTTCCGGCGCGCACTCCTACGGCGCAGGCAACGCCACGAGCGGCTCAGAAGAGGCGGCACGCTTCAAGCGCTGAGCGATGCCGTCGGCGTGGTCGTCCCCGTGGCCATGTCCCGCCGGCCGCTCGAGCGCGAGCTGCCGGGGGCCGGGGCGCGACGACCGCGAGCCGACCGTCGCCACCGCTACCGTGGCGCAACGAGGAGGGGTCAACGTGCTGCTCGACGGCGTCAACCATGTCGCATGGATCTCCAAGGACGTCGCGCGGCTCGGGACGTTCTACGAGACCGTGTTCGACGCCGTCGTCGGACCCACGCGGCCGCACGGTCCTGGCGAGACGATGACCGTCATCTCCGTCGGACCGACCACCGAGCTCAACGTCTTCGTGATCGAAGGCAACCTGGAGGCCGACCGGCAGACGCCGATGTGGGGTCGGGGCCGCATCGACCACGTGGGGCTCGCCGCCGCGTCGCAGGAGGCCTTCGACACGATCCGTGCGCGCCTCATCGAGACCGGTGCGAGCGACGGCACCGTCACGGACTTCGGCGGCGCCTACAGCATCTTCTTCCGGGACCCCGACGGGCTCGAGGGTGAGGTCCTCCTCCCCAAGCGATGACGCCCGTCGAGTGGACTCCCGCGACCCGACGCGACCCAACCTGGCCACGGCGGCGCACGCCGCATCCCGCGAGAGGAGTCAGTCCATGACCCACGAGGTCCGGGGCGTGGTCGCCCGCGAGCGCGGCAAGCCCGTCTCGCTCGAGACGATTCGCGTACCCGACCCAGGGCCCGGCGAGGCGCTCGTTCGGGTGCTGGCCTGCGGCGTGTGCCACACCGATCTGCACTACCGCGAGGGTGGGATCTCCGACGACTTCCCGTTCCTCCTCGGTCACGAGGCGGCCGGTGAGGTCGTGGCAGTCGGCCCGGACGTGCGCGGCCTCGATGCCGGTGCGTTCGTCATCCTGAACTGGCGTGCGGTCTGCGGTCGATGCCGCTCGTGTCGCCGCGGAAGGCCCCAGTACTGCTTCGCCACGTCCAACGCGGTGCAGAAGATGACCCTCGCGGACGGGACACCGCTCTCGCCGGCGCTCGGCATCGGGGCCTTTGCCGAGCTCACCTTGGTGGCGTCCGGGCAGTGCACCCAGGTCCCGCGGGTTCGACCCGAGGCGGCCGGTCTCCTCGGGTGCGGCGTGATGGCGGGGCTCGGGGCGGCGATGCACACCGGCGAGGTCCGCCCGGGCGACTCCGTCGCGGTGTTCGGCTGCGGGGGCGTCGGCGCCGCGGCCATCGCTGGCGCGAGCCTCATGGGGGCCAGGACGATCGTGGCCATCGACGTCGACGATCGCAAGCTCGAGGGCGCGCGTGCCTTTGGGGCCACCCACACCGTGAACAGCGCCCGCGAGGATCCCGTGGCCGCGGTCCGTGCCGCGACGGACTCCTTCGGCGTCGACGTTGCCATCGAGGCCGTCGGACGACCAGAGGTGCTCGAGCAGGCGTTCTTCGCCCGAGACCTGGCCGGCATGGTGGTCCAGGTGGGCGTGCCGACGCCCGAGATGCGCCTCCCGGATCTGGCGATGATCGAGTTCTTCGGCCGCGGCGGGTCGCTGCGGCCGTCGTGGTACGGCGACTGCCTCCCTGACCGGGACTTCCCGATGCTGATTGAGCTGTACCGCCAAGGTCGGCTCGACCTCGATGGGTTCGTCTCGGAGGTCATCGGCATCGCCGACGTCGAGGAGGCCTTCGCGGCGATGGCGAGGAGGGACGTGCTGCGCAGCGTGGTGTCGATGCGGTGACGTGGTGGGGCCGCAGGTTCGGCCCCACCGACGCGACGGCGCCGATCGTGCGCCGGCGATCGGGTCAGCGGTTCGGGGTCGCCCGGCGCACCGGCGACACCGCACACACGCGCAACAGATGTCGCTCAACTTGTCCACTCCTCTCTGGACAGCCGCGTCGACCGAGCCGAGGCTTGCACGCGAGCGACGTCGCTCGACCGAACCAGGGGGGTCATCATGCCTACCGTGTACACGCACTTCGTCGTGTGGGAGTCGCGAGGCTTCCGTCACAAGAACGGTTCGGGAGCGGTGGACATCACCACCCCGGGCGTCACCGGCGTCGGGGTGGGCGACCCGTACTCCGCCTACGCCTTCCCGGACGGGACGTGGACCGATCTCAGCGGCACGCACACCGGCCACTTCGCGTTCTGGTCGGTGGTGGGCTGCGCCAACGGTCCGCTCTTCACCACCGACCCCAACCTCAAGGTGCACGCCGACACCTCGGACATCCAGGCGAAGGCGTGGTACATCGAGGGTGGCAGCGGTCCCGGGTACCCCGCGCTGCTCATCGACGCGTTCGACGTCGACATCGGAGACTTCGTGCTCGACGACTTCGTCGACGTGGTCACCGATGCCAGCCTCACGGCGGAGGCCAACCTCGACGGCATCGTGCCAACGACGACCGCGACCGAGGACGTTCGGGCCTACACGTCGATTCGCGCCGTTCCATTCAGCGAGTGGATCGTCGTCGAGGGGACCGAGCCGGTGACGACCGAGGATCTGACCGGCCAGAAGGACACGACGGCGATCGCCTTCGCCATGTACCAGTCGCCGCCCAATGGCGTCTTCAAGCCCCCGGTCGTCGCCGACGCGACCTGGGTCTCGTGGAGCGTCACGATCGACGGCGGCGGCCCGACGGGGCGTGGTCCACAGCCGCCGTGGGGGCCCTTCGTCCGCGAGCTGGTCGCGGGGCTCGCCCTCGCCGAGTCGGCGGCGAACGTCGACCAGAGTCTGCGGTCGTCCGTGCTGCGCCTCGCGGGTGACCAGGTCAAGCTCGCGGCCGGCAACATCGTCCAGCGCATGGATGGCGGCGCGCTCGCGTAGCGCGACGCCCCCGGGCAGCGGTGACGTTGGCGCCGCGACGCCGACGGGTCGAGGGCGGCGGGCCCTTCCCCACGGGCGGTCCGTCCGCCATCGAACCTCGGCTCAGCGACGCTCTGCGAGCAGGAACGCCTCGATCGCGCCCCGCGCGCCGCGGACGGTCGACGGCACGTCGCGCACGTGGCGCCAACCGGTTGGCTCCAGGGCCTCCCGAGCGACGGCGAGCGCCGACGCCACCTCGTGTGGTCCTGCGGCGAGCGTTCCGGACTTGAGCTCGAAGGTCGGCTTGATCAGGGCGACCAGGCGGGCATCGGTCGCGAAGAGCTCGCCGCGGAGCTGGGCCAACGCATCGGCGACGCGCAGGTACGAGAGGTCCACGGTGACGAGGTCCACCGGCTCGTCGATGGCCTCCCGGTCGAGCATGGCGAGGTTGGTGCGCTCGAGGTTCCGGACCCTCGGGTCGTTGCGGAGGCTCCCGCGGAGCTGGCCGACGCCGACGTCGACGGCGTAGACGCGGCGCGCGCCGGCGTCCAGGAGCGCCTGGGTGAAGCCACCCGCGGAGGCACCGAGGTCGAGCGCCGCGGCGCCGTCGACCGTGACGCCGAGATGCGCCAGGCCACCGGACAGCTTCTGGGTCCCGCGAAGCGGTCGTCGATGGAGGACCCGGATGGCGGCGTCGGCGCGCACGAGCGTCGACGGGTTGGAGCGGGGCGCGTCGTCGACCAGGACGAGGCCCAACCGGATCAGCGCGGACGGGTCCTCGAGGTCAGGGAAGCGGCGTCGCAGCAGCGTCGACAGGGCGACGAACGCGGCACGGGGTGCCTTCGGCACGGAGGGTCTCCTCTCGCTCGGACGGTGTGGGACCGAACGAGCGAGGAGGGCCTCGCGATGGGGACGCGGACAGGGCGCGGGCGCCCGGACGCGGTTGGAGCGCCGCCTAAGGCGGCACCACCTGGTCTACGTGTGCCGGATCAGGAACCTAAGGGAACGTTGCCATGTGCGGCCAGCCTAGGACGGACAGCGACGAGCGAGCGGCGGTGCGCAGGTCAACGTGGTGTTGTGGCTCGACTGTCGATCGTCGACGGTGCGGCGTGCGGCCCCGCGAGGAACGCGAGGAGGCCCGCGAAGTACGCCGCTTGGTCGTCGTACATCGCCAGGTGGCTGCCGTTCGGACACTCCACGTAGGTCCCGCGAGGCAGCCGCGCCGCCATCGCGGCGAGGAAGGCGGGATCCATCGTGTCGTGGCGCGCGCCGATCACGAGGGCGGGGACGTTGATCTCACCGAGCTCCTCGGTGCGGTCCCAGTCGGCCAGCTTGCCGCTCGCGCCGAGCTCGCTCGGTCCCTGCATCGGGACGTAGACGGCGCCATTGGTGTGCTCGAAGGACCGCCGGACCGGCTCCGGCCACTCCTCGAACGGGATCCGCAGCACGTGCTCGACGTAGTGGTGCCGGAGCAGCAGCTCGACGTAGCGAGGGTCGTCGGTCTCCCCGCTCGCCTCGAGGCGCTCGATCTCCGCGAGCGCGCCCTGGTCCATCGCGGGCTTGAGCACCGTGTCGGCGTACCGGTTGTACGACGGGATGCTCGACATCATGTTGGAGATGACGATGCCCTTGAGCTGCCGCTGGTGCGCGAGGGCGTACTCGATCGCGAGGAGGCCGCCCCACGAGTGGCCGAGCAGGTAGAAGTTGTCCGGACCGAGATCGAGCGCGACGCGAACCTGCTCCACCTCGTCGACGAACCGATCGATCTCGAGCAGCGACGGGTCGCCGGGATCGTCCGAGTACGCCGAGCCCAGCTGGTCGTAGTAGTAGTACTCCACCCCCGCTCCGGGCAGGTAGCTGTCGCACGCCTCGAGGTACTCGTGGGTCGCTCCGGGGCCGCCGTGCAGGAGCAGGACCTTGGTCGTCGGGCTGTTGCCCACCCGCTTGGTCCACACCCGGAACTCGCCGCACGTCGTGGTGATGGGGATCATCCGCACGCCGCCCGAGAGCACGTCGTTGCGCCCGCTGCTGTCGAAGTACTGCGACGGCTCGTTCGTCATCTCGCCTCCATTCGGCGGCGCCGCGTGCCGGCCACTGCTGCACCGTCGCCCCGATCTTGGCGCGCCGCTCGGCTCGAGTGCGCCCTCGAGCCGCGCGGCGCGCCTGGCAGAGCCGGCGTCGCCATCCGCAGCACGTTCCGGCAGACACAATGGCGCCGTGATCGTGCGCGCGGCAGCGGCCACCGACAGGGCATGGGCCGAAGAGCTGCTTGTCCGCCACTGGGGCGCCACGACCGTGATCAGCCGCGGCGTCGCCCACGACGCCGCGGTGCTGCCAGGCCTGGTTGCCCTGGGAGCGCGGGGCCGTCCGGTCGGCCTGCTGACCTATGACGTCGCCGACGATGCGATGGAGGTCGTCACGATCGACGCCGTGGTCCCTCGTGAGGGCGTCGGCACGCAGCTGGTGGCCGCCGCCCGTGAGATCGCGAAGCACCGTGGGTGCGCGCGCGTGTGGCTCGTGACGACGAACGACAACCTCGACGCCCTGCGCTTCTACCAGCGACGCGGGTTCCGTCTCGTCACGGTGCACCGGGGCGCGGTGGACGGCGCTCGGGAACTCAAGCCGTCAATCCCGGACATCGGAGCGCACGGCATCGGGATCCACGACGAGCTGGAGCTCGAGGTGCGCCTGTAGCGACGGCTCAGGCGCCGAGCCACGCAGATCGAGGCGCCGGTCGCATTCGATGCGGCGTGCGTCGAGCCGCGGAGGGCGTCGCGGCGAGAATGTGCGAGGTGGTGACGCGCCCCATCACGCGGAGCGTGCCGTTCGGTTCGGACGACGCCCCGGTCAGGCCGTCCAGGAGGTCACGTAGAACTTGAACGCGTTCCCTTGGTGGACCGGCCCGTCGTAGCGGAGCGACACCACGTTGCCGTTGTCGCCGAGGGCGCACAGGTACGCACCGGGCCGCAGCACGCTGCTCCCGGTGTAGGTGGGGGGATCGTAGAGCGCGACGGCCGGCAGCGAGCGCTGGCTGAGCGCGTTGGCGCAGTCCAGGTACGTCGGGGCGCCGGCGGGCCAGACCTGGAGACCGCCCGTGTTGCTGATCGCCATGCCGTACTGGAAGACGCCCTCCACGATCGTGCAGTGGTTGCAGCTGTTGTCGACGGTCGCCGTCGGGTGCTCCAGCCCGTAGTCCCGAGCCACCCCGAGCGTGACCTCGCCCGTCCAGAGCAGGGTGCCGGGGGCGACGGTGGTGGACGTGGTGGAGCCGTTCGGCGCGGAGCTGCCTCGCACGGTCAGTGACAGCACGAGTGCGACCACGAGGACGACCGCCCCGCCGATCAGGAACGGGGTCCATCCGATCTCCCTGCGGGGCTCCTTGGGGGACCGACCCGAGGCTTGCTGTGTCTTGGTCGTCGACTGCGCCAACTGTCCATCTCTCCGCTTGTGGCGTGCCGACCGTGGGGTCTTCTGCGCCGTGTTTGGCGGGAGAGATTACCTTGCATTGCGCGCCGGATAACTGCAGGGTCAACGGCGCGGGAGCGCGGTGGCAACCTCGACGGGCGACTCGACGGGCGTGGACACGCCTCGAGCGCCAGGACGCCGCCACCGAGGTGAGCGACGCCGTCCGCGGGCCTACTCGACGAGATCCGCGCACACCTCGGCGGCGCCAGTGGAGCTCGGTCATGCCGGACCAACAGCTCAGCGTCACCCCTGTTGACGCCGTGCCTGCGTCGGCGCCACGGCTGGACAGCCCGGCAGGCTCGGGAACCGGACGAGGAAGTGCGCGCCAGGAGTGTCCCCCGTGACCTGGACCGTGCCACCATGGGCGACGGCAATCTCCTGGACGATGGCGAGGCCAAGCCCACTGCCGCCGAGCTCTCTTCCCCGTGCACTGTCGACCCTCTCGAACCGGTTGAAGATGCGGACGCGGTTCTCCGGGGCGATCCCGCGGCCGTCGTCGGACACGCGGAGCTCGACGGCGTCGTCTTCCTGACGCAGCTCGACGTCGACCCTCCCGTCGGCGTGTCGAACCGCATTGTCGAGGAGGTTCCGCACCGCACGACCGAGGCGCTCCCGGTCGCCGATGACCCTGGCGCCGGACACCTTGGCCGTGTCGACGATCACCGACGTCGTGCGTCGGAGACGCCGGCACTCGTCGAGCACGACGTCGTCGAGGTCCACCTCGGCGCTGGCAACAGGAATCAGCCCCTCGTCGTACTGGACCAACACGACGAGGTCGTCGACGATGCGACGGACCCGCTCGAGGTCGCCGAGCGCGTCCCGAGCAACCTCGGGCCAGACCGCAGTGTCCTGGTGCGCAAGACCCACCTCGAGCTCGGTCTGCGCCGCTGCCAGAGGACTTCGCAGCTCGTGCGAGGCGTCGGCCACGAACGTCCTCTGCCGACGGCTGGACCGATCGAGACGCTCGAGCATGTCGTTCATGGTGACCGCGAGGCGTCCGATCTCGTCTTTGACGACGGGCTCGGCGACCCTCCGGTCGAGTGCGCTCGAGGAGATCTCCGCGACCTCGGCTCGAATCGCCTCGACGGGTGCCAGCGCACGACCGACCAGCCACCAGACCGTGAGACCCACGATGAGGAGGAGCAACGGGTCGACGACGAACAGGCTCGCCACAATGTCGTGAACCGATCCGTTGATCGTCGAGAGGCTCTCTCCCACGTAGATCGTCAACGGACCCGTCGGGGTGGTCACCACGAGCGAGGCGAGACGAAAGGGACCTCCCGAGCCGAGCGGAAGGTCCGACAGCGTCCGAATCGTGAGCGCCCCGACCTGGGGGACGTAGGTCTCGATGCGATCCTGACCGGCCAGACTCTGGCTGGAAGCGACCACCTGCCCGCGCGCGTCCACGACCTGGATGAAGGCCGCCTCGTTCGAGGAGGATCGGATGGGATGGGGCAGCGTCCCGGTCCTGGCGAAGCTGGCCACCGATGCGGCCTCGAGGCGGAGTGCCCTGTCGATGGCGCTGACCTGTGAGGTGTAGAGCCCCGACACCAGCAGGACGCCCGCGATGCCGAGCGCGAGCCCGACGACGACGACGACGGCCGCCACTGCCTTCGTTCGAATCGACCAGGGCCAAAGCCTCTGGTACCGCCGCCGCCGCGGTCGCGGCGGGCCGCTGGCAGAGCTCTCAGTCATCGTTGGGGTCCATCCGGTAGCCGCCCGGAACGGTGGAGATCGTC
This sequence comes from Acidimicrobiales bacterium, assembly GCA_035937595.1. Classification (GTDB taxonomy): domain Bacteria; phylum Actinomycetota; class Acidimicrobiia; order Acidimicrobiales; family RAAP-2; genus Palsa-459. The sequence continues at coordinate 12,078 of DASZHS010000002.1, read as the reverse complement.
TCCACGCCGAACGGGCGATCCACCTTGCGTCGGAGGTAGCCGACGTACACCTCGACGATGTTGGTGTTGCCCTCGAACTCGGGATCCCAGACGTGGTCGAGGATCTCTTGCTTCGTCACGACCTCGCCGCAGTGGGACATGAGGTAGTGAAGAAGGCCGAACTCCCTCGGAGTGAGATGGATGGCCTCGTCACCGCGCCAGCACGAACGGGAGGCGGGGTCGAGGTGCAGGTCGCCGGCACCGAGGACCACAGGTCGAACGCGCACGTCCCTTCGCAGGAGGGCGCGGATCCTCGCCAGCAAGACGGGGTAGGAGAAGGGTTTGGTCAGGAAGTCGTCGGCGCCGGTGTCCAGCGCCTCGACCTCGTCGAACTCGCCGCTCTTCGCGGTGAGGATCAGGATCGGGATCACGCAGCCCTCCTCCCTCAGCGTGCGGCAGATCACGAAGCCGTTCATGCCGGGAAGCAGCAGGTCCAGCACGATCACGTCGAACGAGCACTGGCGAGCCATCGACAGGCCGCTGAGCCCGTCCTGGGCGAGCTCCACCGTGTAGCCGTCGGCCCGAAGGCCACGTTGCAAGCTCGTCGCGAGCCCGACCTCGTCCTCTACAAGCAGGATCCGCACTCGACCCTCGAACACTCTCTATGCGATGGTCGCGCGGGCAAGCTCATCGCGCGCACGATGCTCCCACTCTTGTGGATCGGCGCCGGGTCGCGCTGAGTGCGTTCTCAGGACTGCTCAGCCGTTGCACAGCACGCCTCAACCAAGATGTGCACCAAGCCAAGCGGAACGGCAACGGATGTCCACTCGGAGCAACGTCATGAGCCTCGATCCTAAAGACGCTGTCGCCGTTGCCGTCGTGCCGGCCCGCCGGCGAGTCGACCTCGGAACGTCGCTCGCCTCGGGTGTCGCCTCCACGGCGGGGGCCGGCGTCGGTCGCCCCCTCGGTACGCCGACCACCGGTTGCACGGGCAAGGAGACCCAGCGCCTCGGACTCGGGCCTCGGACTCGGACCTCGGGTGCAGCGATGAGGAGACGCTGGCGGTGACGATCCTCGAGGCGAGTGAGCTGTACCGGTTCTACCACTCGGGCGACGACGAGACCTTCGCGCTCAGGGGTGTCTCCCTGCACGTCGAGGGTGGCGAGATGGTCGCCGTCGTCGGACCCTCGGGGAGTGGGAAGTCCACGCTGCTCAACTGCCTCGCCGGGCTCGACGAGCCAGACGGCGGCTGGGTGGCCGTCGAGGGCCGGCGCCTCACGAGGCGGCCCGAGACGAAGCGTGACGAGATGCGTGGGGAGCTGATCGGTGTCCTCCTCCAGTCTGCGAACCTCCTCGACCACCTCAGCGTGATCGGCAACGTGCGCATCGCGCAGGCATTCGGCAAGCGCGCAGCCCTCTCGGATCCCGCCACGCTGCTCGACGAGGTGGGCCTGCGCCACCGAACCGATGCGTTCCCGTCGACGCTGTCCGGCGGGGAAGCGACGCGTGCGGCACTTGCGGTGGCGCTGGCGAACAATCCACCCCTGCTGCTCGCCGACGAGCCCACCGGCGAGGTTGATCACGAGGCCGAGCGAGCGCTCATCGACCTCTTGCTCGCCCGCACCAGCCGAGGGGGCGCGGTCGTCGTCGTCACGCACAGCGACGAGGTCGCGGCCGCAGCCCATCGCGTGGTGCAGCTGGTCGACGGGAGGACTTCCGATGCCTGACGTGTCCGGGGGTCACGTCGGGGCTCGCGTGCTGGTCGCCGCCGATCGGGTCTCGATGGCGCTGGGCGCGGGGAGCATCCGGACGAAGGTGATCGACGACGCGACCTTCGAGCTCCGCGGCGGAGAGCACGTCAGCATCGCCGGACCCTCCGGCAGCGGCAAGTCGACGATCCTGCACCTCGTGGCGGGGATCACACCGCCGACAACAGGAGCCATCTCATGGCCGGCGCTCGGCCCCGCCTCGTCGCTGCGGCCGAGCCAGGTCTCGATCTCGTTCCAGGGCCCGAGCCTGATGGCACCGCTGTCGCTCCTCGAGAACGTGGAGCTCCCACTCCTGCTCTCCGGCGTCCGTGAGGCGCAGGCGAGGGACGAAGCCGTCGCCATGCTCGAGAGGGTCGGGCTGCTCGAGGTGGTCGAGCGGCTGCCCGAGGAGCTTTCCGGCGGGCAGGTGCAGCGAGGCGGCGTGGCGCGAGCGCTCGTCGGGCGGCCGAAGCTGATCGTCGCGGACGAGCCGACGGGCCAGTCGGACCACGTGACCGCTGCGCGCGTCGTCGACCTCCTCCTCGAGGTCGCCTCGTCGCTCGGGAGCGGACTGCTCATCGCGACACACGATCGGACGGTCGCGGCGCGGATGGACCGGCACTGGACCGTCCATGACCGAGTGCTGAAGAGCGAGATGCCATGAGACTCGAGCTTGCCTGGCTCAAGGGACTCGTGCAGCGCCGCTGGGGACGACTCTCCGGCATCACCGTCGGCATCGCGCTGGCCGTCGGCTTCATCGCAGCGCTCGGCAGCTTCTTTGGCGCGGCGAACGCGCACATGACCCAGCAGGCGGTCGGCAGCGTCTCGGTGGACTGGCAGGTCCAGATTGCACCGGGAGTGAGCGCCACGACCGCCACCCGCACCGTCCAATCAGAGCCCGGCGTGGTGGGATCCCAAGTCGTCGGCTACGGCAGCCTGAGCGACCTCTCGTGCCGGTGCGCCGGTTCCCTTCAGGACGCGGGTCGCGGGAGGATCCTCGGCATCACGTCCGGCTACTCCTCGATGTTCCCGAAGGAGCTCCGTTACCTGGTGGGCGCCAAGCACGGCACGCTGCTCGCGCAGCAGGCCGCTTCCAACTTGAGCGCGAAGGTCGGGTCCCGCATCACGGTGACCCTTCCGGGCCGTCGCGTCGCGACACTGCGGGTCGACGGGATCATCGATCTTCCCGCCGCGGACTCGATGTTCCAGGTGGTGGGAGCTCCGCCGGGCTACCTCCCCCAGGCGCCGCCGGACAACGTCGTCTTCGTCCCACTCTCCGTCTGGCACGAGCTGCACCGCGGCTTCGTCCCCCCGGGATCGACCTCCACACAGCTGCACGTGAAGCTCTCGAACGCCCTTCCCTCGAATCCCTCCGCGGCGTATGACCTCGTCGTCCAGCGGGCGCGCCATCTCGAGGCGCGGTTCGCGGGTGGTGCCCTGATCGGCAACAACATCGCCGTCGCCCTCGACGGTGCGCGCAAGGACGCGCTCTACGCGCAGCTGCTGTTCCTCTTCCTGGGGGTCCCCGGCGCCATCGTCGCGATCCTCCTTGCCAGCGTGCTCGCGGCGAGCGGCGGGACCCGTCGCCGCAAGGAGCAGGCCCTTCTGCGCATTCGCGGCGCGACGCCGCGGCGTGTCCTCCGCCTTGCCCTCATCGAGGGTGCGCTCGTCGGGGCCATCGGGGCAGGGATCGGTCTCGGACTCGCCCGTCTGGCCGAGCGGATCAGCTTCAACGCCACCCACCTCGCCCCGGATGCCTCGGCGAGCCGCGGATGGATGATCACCGCCGGCATCGTCGGGTTGACCGCGGCCGTCCTCGCGGTGGGCGTCCCTGCCTGGCGAGACCTGCGCACGCTCAGCGTCTCGACCTCGAGGGCGACCGTCGGTGCCGCCACCAGACCTCTGTGGGCGCGCCTGTACCTCGACGTCGGGGCGCTCGGCTTGGCGGCCGTCATCTACGTGCGCTCGGTCGGCAGCAATTTTCAGATCGTGCTCGTCCCCGAGGGCGTGTCGTCGACCTCCGTGGACTACACGGTCTTCTTCGCCCCCCTCCTCTTGTGGGTGGGTGCCGCCCTGCTCACCTGGCGGGTCTCCGTGGCGGTACTCGCCAGAGGGACTCGCGCCGTCGCGGCGAGTGTCCGCCCGCTCACGGGGCCGCTCGCCGGTGTCGTCGCAGCGTCGATGCGCCGACAGCGCAAGCTGCTCACCAGGGGACTCGTCATCATCGCGCTCACCGGCTCCTTCGCCGTCTCGACGGCGGTGTTCAACGCGACGTTCTCGTCGCAGTCCGTCGTCGACGCCCTGCTGACGAACGGCGCCGACGTCTCGGTCGCGGCCCCGGGCACCTCGGCTCTGCCGACCGGCCTTGCGGCACAGATCCGTGCGACACCTGGCGTCACTGCAGTGACCGCGATGCAGCATCGCTTCGCCTACGTTGGCACCGACCTGCAGGACCTCTTCGGCATCAGCACGAGGACGCTTGCGAGCGCGACGACCCTCTCGGATGCCTTCTTCTCGGGCGTCACCGCGAGAGACGCCCTGCACGGGCTCGCCACCCGCGCGGACGCGATCCTCGTCGCGCAAGAGACGGCGGTCAGCTACGGGCTCAAGCCCGGCTCGCTGATCGTGCTGCGGCTCCAGTTTGCGCGCGACCACGCCTACCACGCGGTCCCGTTCCACTTCATCGGCGTCGTTCGCGAGTTCCCCACGGCGCCGCACGACTCGTTCTTCGTCGCCAACGCGGCCTACGTCGCCGGGGTGACCGGCAACGGCTCCCATCAGACGGTCCTCGTGCGCACGAACGCAGTGCCGTCGAGCGTCGCCGATGCGATCCGAGGGATCGTGCCCCCGCGTTCCGGCGTCGTGGTGCGCAGCATCGACGAGCAGCTCGCCCTCATCTCGTCCGGGTTGACGACGGTCGACCTCTCGGGGCTGACGAGCCTCGAGCTCGCGCTCGCCTTCCTCCTGGCGGCGACCGCGTCGGGGATGGTCCTCGCGCTCGGGCTGGCCGAGCGTCGCCGGATGTTCGCCATCGCCACCGGCCTCGGCGCCCGCCCGAAGGATCTCGCAGGATTCGTGTGGAGCGAGACGATCTTCGTGCTCGCCGGCGGCATCCTGAGCGGCACCATCGTCGGACTTCTGCTCGCCGAGGTCCTCGTCAAGCTCCTGACCGGTGTGTTCGACCCTCCGCCGACGCGGCTCTCGATCCCGGTCGTCTACCTCCTCGGGCTTCTCCTCGTCACCGTCGGCTCCGGCGTCGCGGCGGCCGCAGGGGCGATCCGATCCACCCGATCGCCGGCGATGGAGATCCTGAGGGACCTGTAGGCATCGTCGGGCCTTGGAGCGGGACCCGTTGGCCGACGTCTCTTCCCCTCGGAAGGTCAGTGGCCATCCTCGGTCACGAGCGGACCTGGCGACTGCGGTCCCTCGGCGGACGGGTGCCGCTACCTCGCGGCGTCGGCGTCCAGCTGGTTCTTGCCGTCGTTGACGAAGACGAGCCCGTGGCCGTCGAGCGAGATCGCGATCCCGAAGAGCGTCCCTGCGCCGTTGGACACGAGGGTCGCGGTCGCGATCTGGCGCCCCTGCGGCGAGATCTCGGTGGCGATGCCATCGTTCCCGTTCGTGGCGATCAGGTCCCCGTTGGGCGCCATCACCAGCCCGAGCGGCGCGTTGAGCGCGCCACCGTGCGTGAGGGTGCTGGAGCCGTCCACGACGGACGTCGACCTCGTGAGCGCGTTCGGGATCGACGTGATGCGGTTCCCAATGGTCTCCGCGACGTACAGCGTGCCGGACCTCGAGAGGGCGACGCCCGTTGGCGCGAGCACGAACGTGCTGTGGTTCACGCGCCACGGGAACCCTCGCCCGACGATCGTCGAGCTCGTCACGCGAGGCGCCCCGTGACCGAGCACGACGTTGAGTCGCACGACCGAGCACAATCCGCTCGAGGGGAGGTTCCGCAGGACGGCTGGCCGGCTGAAGGCGTTCGACACGAAGATCGAGCCGCTGGCGCCCTGGAAGGACGACGTCAGGTCCCACGGCCCGTTGATGGACGGGTTCGACCACGTCTCGATGACGTGCCCGACGCTGTTGAGCACGATGAGGCAGCCGTTGGGGTTCGTGCTCGCAGGATTCCCAGAGGGACCTGCAGCAGGCGCGCTTCCGACGACGACCCAGCCTCCAGGAAGAACGGCGAGGGCGGTGCTCAGGCCGACCCCGCCGGGGCAGTGCTGGCCACTCGGCAGCGACGTGATCTTCGCGAAGAGCGTCTGCTTCCCTTTCGGCGACACCTCGACCAGGGTCCGGCCCGTTCCCTGGACGTTCGCCGCGTCGTTGAAGTTGCTCACGAGGGTGTCGCCCCGGACGAGGCGCCCGGCGCTGGCGTCGATGACGGCGACGCCGTAGGGGTTGACGTCCCCGTTCGCGGGCACGGTCGAGCCGATCGTCGTGAGGTGGCCGAGGGTGGACAGGAACGGATGTGACGACGACCGATCGGTCCCGGGCGAGGCGCCCGAGGCGAAGCTCGCGATCGGGGTGCCGATGGTGATCACCATGACCATCCCGAGCGCGAGGGCCGATCCAGCAAGGATCCGCTTCTGACGTCGCACCGTGCACCTCCTGAGGGGTGGCGTTGTCGATGAGGCGCCCACCCGGGCGTGGATACCGCTGCACCACGACGATCGTTCACGCGTCGTTGCCGAGGAAGTGCGTCGGAGCCGCTATCCGCGGACAGGGTGCGTCAGCCAGCGGTGCGACATCGAGGTGTCCCCGGACCGCTGCACGGCAGGGATCTCGATACCTCCTCACTGCCTGGCTCCACAGGGAGCGCAGCGCGGACCCGACACGCCGACTCTGGACGCGATAGACACTGTCCCTCGCCGATCTCCAGGATGGCGCGTCACGCGGAGGAACACAGATGCCGAAGATGGTGATCACCCACAAGGTCGAAGACGTCGAGAGGTGGTTGAAGGGCAAGGTAGAGCGAGCGGAGGCGATCGCGCACCTGGGGGGCAAGAACGTCGTCGACCATGTCGCGACGGACGGGAGCAACAACGTCGCGATCACCGCCGACGTCGACGACCCGCGGTCGCAACGGCAGCCGTCGCCTCCCCGCCTCCGGAGATGAGCGCCGCGATGGCAAGTCACGGCGTCATCCCGCCACTCACGGTGCACGTCGAGAAGTAGTCCCCAGGCTCACACCCACGCGGATGCTCCGCTCTTCGAGTGACCTTCCGCGATCAGGTTCGCTGCGCTGCTCGTATCTGGCGCCTCGTTCAAGGACGCATCGGACGAGCAAACTGTCGCAGCGGCGTACGGTCCGAGTGGTGCGACCGGACAGAGCCACACCGGCCGTGGCGCCATCTCGAGCGTCACGGCGGTAGGCCGCAACGCGCCGAGCCACGACAAACCTCGTCGAGGCACGCTCACGGACGCTCCGGCAAGGCTCACCCCAATCTGCGGACCGGAGCGCGACCCGCCGTCGTTGGCGAGGGCGGCCCCCTGGGAACTCGATCCTCGACGGAAGGAAGGCCCCGCGTCCTGACGCCCTGGCGACGTCGGCCGAGTCGCTCGTTGGGGCCGCGGCCCGTGCCGGGCGCGACGTTGGAGGCTTCCGTCACCATGTCTCGAACCATCTGCGCCGTGGCCGCGTCCTATCTCTTGAGGGTTGCCTCGGCGGAGCCGGCGTACCGCGCGGCTCGCCTCGGACATAGGTGGGTGCAGCGGTCGTCGCGGCTCGATGAGCCTCGGCCCCGTGCGAGAAGCGACGCCCCGCAGGGTCGCCACAGTTGAAGGTTGTTGCGCGGGCAGGGCGCCCACGGGGACACCTAACGAGCAAGGAGCAGAGATGACGGAGACGACCACACCAAACGACGAGCGGCCGCTGTCGCGGCGCGACGACGAGGGTTCCGGGCGAGGACGCGCATCGAGGCTCGATGCCACGAGCTGGATCCCGGCGCTCGTCGTCCTCGTCGTCCTCAGCCTCTGCGCGGCCGGCTACGGGCTCACCCGCTCGTCGAAGGCCGGCGCGGCGACCGCCCCGGTCGGCACGATCACGGTCACGGGCACCGGGACGATCGAGGGCACGCCGAACACCGTGCAGTTCTCGGTCGGCATCCACACCGTGCGCAGCAACGCCGTCGCTGCGCTCGGGGCCAACAACTCGCAGATTGCTCGACTCGAGGGGACGTTCCACGCCTACCACGTCGCGTTCAAGGACATGCAGACGAACAACGTCAACTTCTACGAGCAGACCAACCGCTACGGCACCTTCACCGGCTTCGCGGTGGACGATAGCCTGCAGGTGACCGTGCCGAACGTCCGTTTGGCCGGCAAGGTCATCGACGCGGCGGTGCGGATCGCGGGCAACGGGATCCAGTTCAACGGTGTCTCCTTCTCGATCTCCAACGAGTCGACGCTCCTCGCGTCCGCGCGCGAGCGCGCGATGCAGAGCGCACTCGCCGTGGCGCGCCAGCTCGCCTCGGGCGGCGGTGAGACCGTCGGATCGATCCAAAAGGTCACCGACAACGAGGGTCAGCAGACCTACTTCCCGTACCACACGTTTGCGCAGGCCTCCGCCACCGCCTACGTGGGGGTCCCGCTCGAGACGGGACGCCAGCCGGTGTCGGTGCAGGTGACCGTCGTCTACTCACTCAACCCCTGACCCAACGACCGGCGTCGCGGACGCGGCATCCCCGTCGCGGGGTGAAGGGCGCCAGTATCGGCAGGGTTCCCGAGCGTCAGGTGTTCGCGTCGGCGTAGGGGCGCAACCCGCCAGGGAGGCCCCTGCGCGCGACGTCGCGGCGGTCCTCGAGCTGGAGGCCGGGGCGCGCGACGAGGACCTCGACGGTGCGGGGGACGACGACCTCACCTCGTCGTTGCCGGACTCGCACTCTCCGGCGTGGAGACGGCCCGCAGTCGGCACGGACGTGCCCGCCAACGAGGCACTCCCAAGACGACGTCAAGCCTCGAGATCCCTGCCACGCCTGAACTGCCCTGCCACCTGAAACCACCGGTTGCGTTGCGTGAGCGCGTTCCCGGCGAGTGTGCAAAGGTCCGCTCCGAGCGCGACCGGCAGCGTCCTTGTTCGACACCACCTTGGGGGTCGGACACGAGGCGTCGAGGGGGAGCAACCCTCGCAAGCCATTGCCGACACGCCCAAGTCGTATGAGGAGATTCGATGAAGGTCAGCCGGTTTGTGGTCATCGGGATGCTGTTCGCCTCGTCCTTCGCTGCGGTCGGTGGATCGGTCGTCGGAGTAAAGGCCGCGGGTGCGACCAGCAGTTGCAATACCTCCAGCGCGCCGACAAGTTGGACGCAAACTCCAGGAAATTTCGCCAACGAGAACGCAACCACCTTCACGACGGGAACGAGTCAGACCTGGTTTGCATTCAACGGGAGTTCTCCGAACAAGCGGACGCTCACGTCGAGCAATGAGACCGACTGGACTGGGGGTGGGAGTGATCAGTACGTCGCGCTGAACATGGCCGTGGACACGACAACTCCACCTGTGCTGTACACCGCAGGCGTGGGGGATGCGGCCAACGGCTTTGGCGTCGGCGATGGGCAGCCATCCGCATTCGACTGGTGCGCGAGGTTCACGAGCAACCCTGCGGTCGATACTGCCTTCGCGCTCTTCCCGCTAAGTGGCCACGCCTGGCCACCGGAGATTGATCTGGTCGAAGCCGGTGGAGGGAGTGTCAGCCTCAATCTGCACTGGAACTCTGACACCGACGACACCTTCGTCTCGGACGGTGACAGCGATGACACCGAGGGTGTGGGGAGCGAGGCCGCCGATGGGACGTACCACAACGGGGTGAGCTGCAATCACGCAGCCATCAGTAGCGAGAGCGGCGGAACCTCTGACGCTGACGACACGATTTCGGACTGCGCGGCCACGTTCGGATTCACCCTGAGCAACCCGGACGCGTGGCACGAGTATCAGGTGCTCTGGACCGCAACGTCGGTCGAGCTCTGGGTTGATGGAACGCTCGAGGTCACCGCGACCGACGCCAACTGCAGCGCCAATGTTCCCTCCGACGGCATGGACAGCGGCACCGAGCCCTGCATTCCAACTGGCACCGGCATGTACTTCTCGATGCAGCAGAGTTCGCTCGACGGAACGACGATCCCGACGGACCCGTCGGATCTCGCGTGGGAGTCCGGGTTCCACGTCACGAACGGCAATACCGTGAACGTGACCAACCCCGGCACGCAGACCGGCAGCGTCGGCACCTCGGCCTCGCTCCAGATCCCGGCCAGCGACTCCGCGGGCGGCCAGACGCTCACCTACAGCGCGACGGGCCTGCCCGCAGGGCTGTCGATCAATGCGTCGACGGGGCTCATCTCGGGCACGCCGACGCTCCCCGGCACCTCGTCGGTCACGGTCTCGGCCACCGACACGACGGGCGCGAGCGGGAGCGCGTCGTTCGGCTGGACCGTCAACAGCGCGGCGAACACCGTGACGGTCACGAACCCGGGGTCCCAGACCGGCACCGTCGGCACCTCGGCCTCGCTCCAGATCCATGCCAGCGACTCCGCAAGTGGCCAGACGCTCACCTACGGCGCGACGGGCCTGCCCGCAGGCCTGTCGATCAACGCCTCGACGGGGCTCATCTCGGGCACGCCGACGAGCCCCGGCACCTCGTCGGTCACGGTCTCGGCCACCGACACGACGGGCGCGAGCGGGAGCGCGTCGTTCGGCTGGACCGTCAACAGCGCAGCGAACACCGTGACGGTCACGAACCCGGGGTCCCAGACCGGCACCGTCGGCACCTCTGCCTCGCTCCAGATCCATGCCAGCGACTCCGCAAGTGGCCAGACGCTCACCTACGGCGCGACGGGCCTGCCCGCAGGCCTGTCGATCAACGCCTCGACGGGGCTCATCTCGGGCATGCCGACGATCGCCACGAGCTACTCGGTCACCGTGAAGGCGAAGGATGCCACCGGCGCCTCCGGCTCTGCGACGTTCTCGTGGGTGATCAGCGCGAGCGGCGGCGGCATCGTCAACGGCGGCTTCGAGACGGGCACCCTCTCGGGCTGGACGCCCTCCGGACCGAAGACCGGTGTCACGACGTACCGACCGCACTCCGGCACGTACGCCGCGGTCCTGGGCTCGACCTCGCCGACCAACGGGAGCTCGTCGATCACCCAGACGTTTGTCGCACCGAGCGGTACGAGCACACTGCACGTCTGGTACAACCTGACCTGTCCCGGCTCCCTCAGTCGCGAGTGGGCGACAGCGACGCTCAAGGACAACACCACGAGCACCACCAAGGTGCTCATGAAGGTGTGCGTCCAGTCGTCCGGCTGGGTGCAAGTGACGGCATCGGTGAACCCGGGTCAGTCGTACACGCTCACCTTGACGAGCCACGACGATAACCGCGCCGGTGACCCGACGCACACCAGGTACGACGACGTGTCACTGAGCTGAACACCCATGGCCCCACGTCGCGATCACGTCAGGGTCATGGTGAACCCCGTGCTTGCGGGGAGCGGCTGGTGCCTGTTGTCGACGAGGAATCGACTCAGCCGCCGACACCGAGCAGCCCGACGATGACCCCGACGAGTCCGGCGGTGATCGCCACGCACGCACAAAGGACGTTGAAAGGACGGTGAGTCGGCCTGTAGGCGGGGTTCAGGTGGGCATCCGGGCGAGGGTGGCTGACACGGGGGCTGAGCGGGGGATACGGGCACTCTCTGGCCCGCAGGTGGTTACGCTGTCGTACGCCTTGCATTCGGTGGTTTGCACGGCATGAGGGACTCTCGAGGGACTCATCTTCGAAGAGCCTCAGCCCCGACCCTCAGCAGCCCCGGCAGCCTCAGGGGAGCGAGTGCCCCTGGCGTCGGTGCCTGAATGCACGGACGCCTCTGCTTCGTTGAAGATGCAGACAACCAAAGGACTGTCAGCCAAGGGTCTCGGCGTACTCTGACTGCGATGCCTCTGCCCAGATTTAGGCCTAGTTCAGACCTGGCCGTCGGCTCCGGAGTCCCCAAATTGCCTATTGGCATGAGGAGCGTTCCCGCAACGGCGCAGCGCATGCTCAATCAACTCTCGTTGATGAATCGGACTGACGAAGAATGGAAAGCAGATCGGCGGGCATTCATCGAACGCTCTGACCTAGTGCAGGGCCGCACGGGTTGGTCTCCAGCAGCCTTCGTGAATCCTGGCCGCGTGGTTGTTGCAACGCTCGCGGTGGTAAGTGAGTACGGCTGTGCACTGGTCGATGCTCTTGCAGATACCGTCTTCCTCGTCGTCCCATGGGAGCGGTTCATTCGCTACGACAGACGCATCAAAGGCGGGAGTTCTCCGACGGCAATCTGGTGGATCACCATTGGATTCTGTTTCTATGACCGT
>DASZHS010000001.1:0-68067 GCA_035937595.1 Acidimicrobiales bacterium | reverse complement strand
GGAAGGACCTCACCCATGGCCTCGGCGAGGGTGTGGCCCGAGCCCATCGACGACGCGAGGAGCTCGGCCACCACGTCGGTGTCGGTGGTGAGGATGCCCGGGAGCGTGCCCGAGCGCTCCGCGAGCGCCACGGTGTTCGTGAGGTTGCCGTTGTGCGCGAGCGCGAACCCGAACGCGCCCTGCGAACGGAAGACCGGTTGGGCGCCGTCCCATGCCGACTCGCCCTGCGTCGAGTACCGGGTGTGGCCGATGATCTGGTCACCGTCGAGCGCGGCCAGGCTCCGCTCGTTGAAGACCGCAGCGACGAGGCCCATGTCCTTGACCACGGTCACGGTCTCGAGGTTGGCGCTCGCCATGCCGGCGGACTCCTGTCCGCGGTGCTGCAGGGCGTAGAGCGCGTCGAACACGAGGTGCGAGACCTCGCGGCCAGGTGCGGACACGGCGACGACGCCGCAGGCCTCCTTCACGACGTCACCGACCCGTCCGGTGGCAGGCCGACCGAGCGCATGGCGCCGACAGTCTCGCACAGGGACCCGTCGCGACCGAGTCGCCGAGGGGCTCCGGCGGGGGTGTCGCAACGCCGTCGGTACGCTCGCCCGCGGAGGTGAGCCGTGATCGACCTGCACTGCCACTCGACGTGCTCCGACGGCACGGACACGCCCGAGCAGCTGGCCGGCCTCGCGTCTGCGGCCGGGCTCCGGGCCGTCGCGCTCACCGACCATGACACCGTCGACGGGTTCGACGCCTTCGACGCGGCGTGCCGCGCCGGCGGGGTCCGGGCCGTCCGCGCAACGGAGGTCTCCTGCCTCGAGGACGACCGGAGCCTGCACGTGCTGTGCTACTTCGTCTCTGAGGATCGCGACAGCGGGCTGCGTGGGCTGCTCGGCTCGCTCTCGTCGGACCGCGCGACGCGCAACGATGAGCTCCTCGCCCGCCTGGCCGAGCTCGGATACGACCGGGTGACGATGGACGAGGTCCGGGTGACGGCCGGCGCCGAGACCACCTCGATCGGGCGCCCGCACGTCGCGGACGCGCTCCTGCGCCTCTATCCACGAGAGTTCACCTCCCGCCAGGCGGTGTTCGACGAGCTGCTCGGACGGACCGGGCGCGCGTACGTCCGCAAGGCGCACGTGTCGGTGCACGACGCGAGCGAGGCAGCTCGCCGTGACGGCGCGGTGACCGTGCTCGCGCACCCGCTCATCTCGCTCATGCCCGACGTGTGGGCAGAGGACCGCACGCTCGACGAGATCACGCGCCGGGTCGACCCCGTGCTCGGTCGTCTTCGGGCGGCAGGGCTGACGGGCGTCGAGTGCCACTACTCGCGCCACGACCCCCTCGAGGCGGAGCGGCTCGTCGAGCTCGCCCGCGCCCACGGGCTCGTCCCGACCGGCGGCTCGGACTACCACGGCACGAACAAGCCCGACATCGCGCTCGGGTCGGGGACCGGCCGGCTCTCGGTGCCCGACGGTCTGCTCGACGAGCTCGACGCTGCGCGACCCTGAGCGGCGCACCGGGCCGCCGCGCGACTACCGGTCAGGCGGCGCTCCACGGCCGACCGCTGGTGGCGGTCGCGGATGCCGCGGGACAGGGATGCGACGGTGCGACCCGCCCGAACGGCGGCGTGCTGCCCGGCCAGGCCGACCTACGCGACGGAGCGGTTCGACGCGCCGCGTGGTGCGAGCGCGGCGGCCTCGCGGAGCTCGGCGAGCGACACGTCGAGAAGCCCCTCGACGTCGAGGCGCTCGCCTGAGGCGACACCCAGCACGCCGATCGGGACACCCGCGGCGTGGGCCGCGAAGGCGACGGCGTCGGGATCGCGCGACGCCACGAGGAACCTCGACGGCAGCTCGCAGAACAGCTCGCGGTGCCCGTCGATGCCGGAGGCCCTCAGGCCCGTGCCGCTGGCGAGGCACAGCTCGGCCATCGCCACGCCGAGCCCGCCGGAAGAGACGTCGTGGACCGCCGTCACGACCACGTCGTCGTCGCGCAACGACGGCGCGACGAGATCGACGACGAGCGAGCAGGCGCGGCCGTGCGCCCTCGCGTCGAGCGCCGGCGGGACGCCCCCGCGTCGCCCCCTTCGTGTGGCCCACGCGGACCCGCCGAGCGGGTGCGGCGCGCCGTTGCGACCCATCCGCTCGCCGAGCAGCAGGATCGTGTCGCCGTTCGTCATCTGAAGGCCTGGCGGCCGGCCGGTGAGCTCCTCGACGACGCCGAGCACGCCGAGCACGGGCGTGGGGTCGATGTCGCGACCGGCATGCTCGTTGTACAGCGAGACGTTCCCACCGACCACCGGCAGGCCGAAGGCGCGGCACGCCTCGGCGAGCCCGTCGACGCACTCGGCGAGCTGCCACATCACCGACGCGTGCTCCGGGTTCCCGAAGTTGAGGCAGTTGACGACGGCGGTCGGCGCCACCCCGACGCACGCGAGGTTCGCGATGGACTCCGCCAGCACGAGGGCCGTGCCGCCCCTCGGGTCGAGTGCACAGGCTCGTGGGTTCGAGTCCGTCGTGATCGCGACGCCGCGATCGGTCGAGGGCAGCCCCGGCCCGCAGAGCCGCAGGAGGGCGGCGTCGCCGCCGGGCCCGACGACCGTGTTCAAGAACAGCTGGTGGTCGTACTGGCGGTAGACCCACGACGGGTCGACGACGAGGCCGAGGAGGTCCTCGCGGCACGAGCCGCGGTGCTCGTCGCCGGTCGGATCGTCGGCACGGCACGCGTCGAGGTCCGTCGGACGGCGGCGCGCACGGTCGTAGCGCGGGGCGTCGTCGGCGAGCGCGGCAGCGGGGACCTCGGCGAGGACCGGGCCCTCCAACCCGTCGCGGACGCGGAGGAGGCCCAGCGGAACGTGGCCGTTCGCACCCGACGGCGCGGTGACACGGCCGACGACCGTGGCGGCGACCTCCCAGCGGCGGCACACCTCGGCCACGTCGTCCACGCTCTCGGGGGTGACGATCGCGAGCATGCGCTCCTGGCTCTCCGACGTCATCACCTCGGCGGGCACCATCCCCTCCTCGCGACGCGGGACCGCGGCGACGTCGACGTCCATCCCGAGGCCGGCCCGTGCCGCGGTCTCGCTCGTGGCGCAGGCGAGGCCCGCACCTCCGAGGTCCTGGATCCCGACGACGAGGGACCGGTCGAGCAGCTCGAGGCACGCCTCGATGAGGCGCTTCTCCTCGTAGGGGTCGCCGACCTGGACGGACGGCCGCTTGTCGTCGTCGCGACCGTTCGCGCCGAGGCCGGCCGAGGCGAGCACGGACACCCCGCCGATCCCGTCCCGCCCCGTCGAGGCCCCGAGCAGCACGGCGAGGTTCCCGACGCCGCTCGCCCGCCCGAGCACGAGCCGCTCGGTGGGCAGCGCCCCGAGGCACAGGACGTTCACGAGCGGATTCCCCTCGTAGCAGGGGTCGAAGGTCAGCTCGCCGCCGACCGTTGGGACACCGACCGAGTTGCCGTAGCTCGAGATGCCCCCGACCACGCCGTCGAAGAGCCAGCGCTGCCGGGGCGTGTCGAGCCGGCCGAAGAAGAGGGGGTCCAGCACGCACAGCGGGCGCGCGCCCATCGTGAAGATGTCGCGCAGGATGCCGCCGACCCCCGTGGCCGCCCCCTGGTGCGGCTCGATCGCCGACGGGTGGTTGTGCGACTCGATCCGCACCGCCACCGCGACGCCGCCGCCGGCGTCGATGACGCCGGCGTTCTCGCCGGGTCCGACGAGCACGCGGTCGCCGTCCGTGGGAAGGCGGGACAGGTGGATGCGCGACGACTTGTACGAGCAGTGCTCCGACCACATGACGCCGAACAGCGCGAGCTCGAGGTCGTTCGGCGGCCGGTCGAGCACGCGGGTGATCTCGGCGAGCTCCTCGTCGGAGAGGCCCAGGGCACGGTGGCGTGCCGCGACCGTCGCCATGGCTGCACAGTACCAACGCCGCCATCGGCGCCCGCTCCCTCGACGCGTCGGGATCGGAGCATCCGCAGCGTGCATCACGCGTGGCGCATTGCACATGAAGGCCATGTGCCAATTGGCCGATGCAACGACGTGCCGATGACGCGACATCGGTGATTTGGAGGGCACCGCAACCTCGGTCTATGGTGGACGGTCTCCCAACAAAGGATGTAGTCCAGTGCCCCGTGCAGCAACGAAGTCCACCGCGAAGCCGGCCGCGAAGAGAGCCGCGAGGACGCCCGCGAAGACCGCGGCGAAGAAGACGGTAAGGAAGGCCCCGGCGAAGCCGCGCGGCATGTCCGCGGCCCACAAGGCGGCGTTGGCCCAGGGACGCAGGGAATCGCGTGCGATTAACAAGTATCTCGACGCCCTGAAAGCCGGCAGAGGGAAGCGTGGCCGCAAGCGCACGCCGTCGTCGATCGAGGCGCGCCTTTCCAAGATTTCGAGGACGTTCGACGACGCCTCGCCGATGCAGCAGCTGGAGCTCACCCAGGAGCGCATGAACCTCGAGATCGAGAAGGCCCGACTGGAGACCCGCGCCGACCTCTCCGCGCTGGAGAAGGAATTCACCTCGGTCGCAAAGGGCTATGCCGCCCGGCGCGGGATCTCCTATTCGGCCTTCCGCTCGATGGGCGTGCCCGCCGACGTCCTCGCGAAGGCGAACGTTAAGCGGACGAGGGGCTAGTCGAGCGCACCCCGCCGCGGATCGGGCAGGAGACGGGGCCTCACGGCCCGATCCGGACGTAGGGGTGCGGTCCCCACACGAGCGTGGTCACGGCACCACGGCGATCGGTGCGGAAGCGCACCTGCTCGCCGACGAAGCCGAAGTCGTAGCCCGACGCGACGAGGAACCTCCGTGGTCCGGTGGCCGTGAGGAGCGACGCCCCGGCGAACGGCTGGACGTCCTCGGCGGGGACCACCAGGAGCGCGTTGTGCACGCGGCCAACGACCAGGGTGCCGAAGTTGTCCCGGTAGATCCCGCCGTAGCTCGCGAGCTCAGCACGCGTGTGCCACGGCGACGGAGCCGAGGCCTCCTCCCACCGCGACCCGACGGCGTCGATCGATCCGTAGATGGCGTCCACCCCGAGGGCCGCGACGGGCGAGATCGCGTTCGTCAGCACGGCCGCGCAGAGTCGATCCCGCGGCGAGAACGCGATCTTCGTCGTGAACCCCGGGTACCCCCCGCTGTGGCCGACCACCGAGATCCCGCCCACGTGCCAGGTCATCCAGCCGAGCCCGTAGTGCGGCTCGGTGGCGCGCTGCCATTGCGGTCGCTGCATCTCGCGCTTCGACAGCTCGCTGAGGAGTCGGTCGTCGCCCGGGAGGTGGGCCTGCTCGTAGGCGAGGAGGTCGCCGACCGTCGACACGAGTCCGCCGGCCGGCGCGATCGCCCGCGCCTCGACGTGCGCCGCCGCCCGCCGCGGCTCGTCCGGCCATGCCGCGTAGTACCCGGTCGCGAGCGCCCGGCGCGAGACCGCGGTGAGGTCCGCGTCGGTCTGGGCGAGGTCGAGCGGCCGTGCGATCCGGCGTCGCAGCAGCGCCGCGAACGGCGTCTTCGTGGCGGCCTCGAGCACCTCGCCCAGAAGGGCGTAGGCCATGTTGGAGTAGCGGAAGCGCTCGGAGGGCGCCCCGAACGTCGCGGCCGCGCCGAGCTCGCGGTGCAGGGCCTCGCGATCCGGCATGGTCGTGTCGTCCCACGCGTTCGACCCGTCGCGGATGACCCCGCCCGCGTGCAGCAGCAGGTGGCGGACCGTGACGTCCGCGCCGAGGGTGCGCCGGGTCCAGGGCAGCCACGTGGTGACGGCGTCGTCCAGACGGAGCTGGCCTCGCTCGACCAGCTGCAGGACGAGGGTGGCGGTGAAGGTCTTCGTGATGGAGGCGCAGCGGAACCGCGTCGTCGCCACGTCGACCGGCGCGCCGGTCGCTAGGTCGGCGACGCCGTCGGCGCCGAAGAGCACCGTCGTGCCGTCGTGGCGGAGCCCGTAGGCGATGCCGGGACAGCCGTGGCGGCGCCGCAGGACGACGAGGAGGCGCTCGGCGATCGCCGCCGCGTCCGCGACCTGGCGATCGGTGCGTGCCACGTGGGGATCGTACCGATCGCCGTCGGGCGGGCTCGGACGCGCGACGTCAGACGGGGGCGTGCACCGAGGCGAGGAGCGAGCCGAGGAGCACGCGCCCGTCCGTCGAGCCGAGCAAAGGGAGGCTCGCGCGCTCGGGGTGCGGCATGAGGCCGACGACGTTGCCCGCCTCGTTGCAGATCCCCGCGATGTCGTCGACCGAGCCGTTGGGGTTGTCGGCGTAGCGCAGCACGACGAGGTCACGGTCGCGCAGGTGCTCGAGCGTGGCGCCGTCGCAGACGTACGCGCCGGAGAAGTGGTTGATCGGGATCGTGAGCCGCTGGCCGAGCCGCGCCTCGCACGTGAGGACCGAGCGGGTGGAGGCCACCTCGACGACGGTGGGCTGGCACAGGAACGTGAGGCCGGCGTTCTTCTGGAGCGCACCGGGGAGCAGCCCCGCCTCGCACAGGACCTGGAAGCCGTTGCAGATGCCGACGACCGGGCCACCGCGCGCGGCGAACTCGGCGACGGCGCCCATGACCGCCGAGAACCGAGCGATGGCGCCCGGCCGCAGGTAGTCGCCGTGGGCGAACCCGCCCGGCAGCACCACCGAGTCGAGGTCACCGAGCGAGGTCTCGTGGTGCCAGACGTAGCGCACGTCGGCACCCAACGCACCGAGCGCGGTCGCGGCGTCGTACTCGCAGTTGGACCCGGGGAAGACCACGACGCCGACGCGGGAAGTCATCGGGCGTCCACGAGCTCGACGGTGGCGCGCTCGATGACCGGGTTGGCGAGGAGGCGGTCGGCCAGGGCCTGGGTGAGGACGCGTGCGGCGTCGGCGGTGTCCGCGTCGACCGAGAGTCGGAACGACCGGCCGGCGCGCACGCCGTGGACGCCGTGGAAGCCGAGCGCGGGCAGCGCGCGCTCGATGGTCGCGCCCTCGGGGTCCGCGATGCCGTCGCGCAGCGTCACCTCGACGCGTGCGTCGAACCTCACGACGACGGACCGTACCAGTCGTCGAGCGACCGCCCCGTCACGCGCTCGTAGGCCGCGACGTACCGGCGCGACGTGACGTCCACGACGTCGCGTGGCACGGGAGGGGGCGGCGGCGTCCGGTCCCACGGCTGGGCGGCCAGCCAGTCGCGGAAGGGCTGCTTGTCGAACGCCGGCGGCGCCTCGCCGCGAACGATCGCGTCCTTCGGCCACAGCCTCGAGGAGTCCGGCGTGACCACCTCGTCGCAGAGCACGAGGGCCCCGTCGATCAGGCCGAGCTCGAACTTGGTGTCCGCCAGCACGAGGCCGGCTGCGTCGACGCGACGCGCGGCCACCTCGAAGATCTCGAGGCACAGCGTCCGCAGCCGCGTGGCGAGCGTCGCACCTACGAGCGCGCACGCGTCGTCGAAGGAGATGTTCACGTCGTGGCCCACCGCCGCCTTGGTGGACGGCGTGAACATCGGCTCGGGCAGCGGGTCCGTGAGCTCGAGGCCCTTCGGCGCGGGCATCGAGTGGATCGTGCCCGACGCGAGGTACTCCTCGTGCGCCTGGCCGGCCAGCCGGCCCCGCACGACGCACTCGAGGGGCACCATCTCGGCGCGACGGGCGAGCATGGCGCGTCCGGCGAGCGACGGCGCTCCACCGAACCCGGGCACGGACCTCTCGATCTCCGCGGGAGCGCACGTCAGCAGAGCGCACTCTGCGACCCCGTCGAGCTGCTCGCACCAATAGGCCGTCATCGCGGTCAACACGCGCCCCTTCTCGGGGATGGGCTCCGCCATGACGACGTCGAAGGCGCTCAGGCGGTCCGACGCGACGAGCAGGAGCCGGTCCTCGCCGATCGCGTAGAGGTCACGCACCTTGCCGGAGTGCAGGTGCTCGAGCCCCGTGAGGCCGGCGGTGGTCACAGCCCGTCGATCGCGTCGAGGAACCTCGTCCGGTGCCGGAGCACGCGGCCGAGGTCGAACGCGGCGTCGAGGGCCGCCTGGTCGAGGCCGACGCTCTCGTCGGCCTCCAGCACCTTGCGGAACGGCGTGCGCGTGGAGGCGGCCTTGGCGGCGGCGCGCTGGACGACCCGGTAGGCGTCGTCGCGCGAGCGGCCGTGGTCGACGAGGGCGAGGAGCACGGACTGCGAGAAGACGAGCCCGAGGCTCGCGTCCTCCAGGTTCTCTCGCGCGCGCTCCGCGTGGACCACGAGGCCCGCGGCGAGCGCGGTCGCGCTGCGGAGCAGGAACCCGGTGAGCTGGATCGCGTCCGGGAGCACGATGCGCTCGACGGAGCTGTGCGAGATGTCGCGCTCGTGCCAGAGGGCCACGTCCTCGAGCCCCGGCACCAGGTAGCCGCGCACGACCCTCGCGAGGCCGCACAGCCGTTCGGCGATGACGGGGTTGCGCTTGTGCGGCATCGACGAGGACCCCTTCTGGCCCTCGGCGAACGGCTCGGACACCTCGCCGACGTCGCTGCGCGAGAGCAGGCGCACCTCGGTGCCGAGCGCCTCGGTCGTCGTGGCGGCGGCCGCGCACGCGTAGAGGACCTCGGCGTGTCGGTCGCGGGCGAGCACCTGGGACGCCGGGACGGGGGTGAGCCCGAGCGCCGCGGCGACCTGGGCCTCGATCGCGGGGTCGATCGACGAGAACGTCCCGACCGCCCCGGAGAGCTTCGCGACCGCGATCCCCTCGCGTGACCGCTCGAGCCGCACGCGGTCGCGCTCGGCCTGGAGGCTGAGGAGCGCGAACTTGGCGCCGAAGGTCGTCGGCTCGGCGAACATCCCGTGGGTGCGCCCGGCGACCGGGACGTCGATCGTCGCCCGGGCACGCGCGGCGAGCACGGCGACGAAGCCGCGCGCGTCGGCCGCCAGCACGTCGAGCGCACGCGTGAGCTGCAGGGCGAGCGCGGTGTCGACGACGTCGGAGGACGTGAGGCCGTAGTGGAGCCACGACGACTCGTCGGAGGCCATCGATGCCTGCACGACGTCGACGAACGCGGCGGTGTCGTGGCGCGTCTCGGCCTCGCGGCGCCCGACGGCCTCGACGAAGGCCGCGTCGACGACCGGGGCGGCCGCGCGCAGGCGCGCGGCGACGCCGGGCGGTGCGACACCGGCGCGCTCCATCGCCTCGGCGGCCAGGAGCTCGACCTCGAGCATGGCCGCGAACCTCGCCTCGTCGGTGAACAGCGCGGCGAGGTCCGGGGGGGCGTAGCGGGGGATCACGACGACATCCCGATCGGGGGGCCCGCGACGTCCCGGCGCACCTGGCAGCCGTCGAAGGAGAGCTGGTCGACCGCCTCGTACGCGCGGGTGCGGGCGGCGGCGACCGTCGGCGCGAGCGCGGTGACGGCGAGGACGCGGCCGCCGTCCGTCACGTAGTGGTCGCGCTCCTTGCGCGTCGCGCCGTGGAAGACGATGACCCCGTCGCGTCCCTCGGCGAGCTGCCCGTCCTCGGCGAGCCCGCGGATCAGCGCGCCTCTGGCGACGGCGTCGGGGTAGCCCGCCGCGGCCAGCACGACGGTCACCGCCGCGTCCGAGGTGAAGCGTGGCGCCGTGCTCAGCGTGCCGGTGGCCACCGCCTCGAACAGGTCGAAGGGGTCGTCGGCCAAGCGCGGCAGCACGACCTCGGCCTCGGGGTCGCCGAGCCGCACGTTGTACTCGAGCACCCTCGGCGCGCCGTGGTCCACCATCACCCCTGCGTAGAGCACGCCGCGGTAGTCGATCCCCCGGGCGGTGAGCTCCTTCAGGGTCGGCTCGACGGCGTCGGCCATGATCCTCGCCACGAGCGCGTCGTCGACGTCGTCGGGGGGCGAGACGGCCCCCATGCCCCCCGTGTTGGGCCCGGTGTCGCCGTCGGCGAGCCGCTTGTAGTCCCGCGCCGGCGCGAGGGGCACGGCGCGGGACCCGTCGACCAGGACGAGCAGCGTGCACTCCTCGCCCACGAGCCCCTCCTCGATGACGACGCGCCGGCCCGCCGCGCCGAAGGCGGCGCCGGACAGCTTGGCCTCGACGTCGCGCGCGGCCGCGTCGAGGTCCTCGGTGACGAGCACGCCCTTGCCCCCGGCCAACCCGTCGGTCTTGACGACGACCGTCCCGCCGAGCGCTCGCAGGAACGCGACCGCGTCGTCGAGGTCCTCGAACGTGCCGTACCGGGCCGTCGGGACGCCGGCGGCGTCGAGGAGCTCCTTCATGAAGGCCTTGGACCCCTCGAGGCGCGCGCCGTCACGCCCGGGACCGACGACCCGGCGGCCGCGCGCGCGCAGCTCGTCGGCCAGCCCCTCGACCAAGGGACCCTCGGGGCCGACGACGTAGAGGTCGGCGTCGACGTCGAGCGCCGACGCGCCCGTCGGCGTGATGCGCGGGGCGCGCATCGCGTCGGCACCCGGGGCGACCGAGACGTCCGCGGTGCGCGAGAGCGCGAGGGCGAGGGCGTGCTCGCGGGCACCGGCGCCGACCACGCAGGCGTGGCGGCTCACGGCACGGCGACGAACTGCTCGCGGCCGGGCCCGACGCCCACGACGTGGATCGGCACGCCCGTGCACGTGGCGAGGAACGCGACGTAGTCCCGCGCGGCCGCGGGCATCTCGTCGAACGACGTGCAGGCGGTCAGGTCCTCGCGCCACCCCTCGAGCTCCTCGTAGACCGGGGTGACCGCGTGCAGCACCGACTGGTGGTACGGCGGGTAGTCGTAGCGCTTCCCGTCGGCCTCGTAGGCGACGCAGACCTTCACCGACTCGAGCGCGTCGAGCACGTCGAGCTTGGTGAGCGCGATGTCCGACAGCGAGTTGAGCCGTGCGGCCTGGCGCGCCATCGGGACGTCGAACCACCCGCAGCGCCGGCGGCGCCCCGTGTTGGTCCCGAACTCGTGGCCGCGCTCGACGAGCAGGTCGCCCACGTCGTCGGTGAGCTCGGTCGGGAACGGCCCCGCACCCACTCGTGTCACGTAGGCCTTCGCGATCCCGATGACCCTCGAGATGTCGCGCGGGCCGATCCCCGAGCCGGTGCACGCGCCGCCGGCGACCGGGTTCGACGACGTGACGAAGGGGTAGGTCCCGTGGTCGAGGTCGAGGAAGGTCGCCTGGGCGCCCTCGAGCAGCACGTGACGCCCTGCGGCGAGCTGGTCGTGGAGGAACCCGACGGTGTCGGCGATCATGGGCGCGATCCTCGGGGCGTAGACGTCGAGGTAGGCCGCGGCGATCTCGTCCGCCGACATGGGGAGCCGGTTGTACACGCGCGAGAGGACGCCGTTCTTCTCCTTGAGGACGACCTCGAGCTTCTGGCGGAAAATCTTCGCGTCGAGGAGGTCCTGGACGCGCAGCCCGACGCGGGCCGCCTTGTCGGCGTAGGCGGGACCGATGCCGCGCTTCGTCGTGCCGAGCGCGTTGCGCCCCAAGAACCGCTCGGTCACCCGGTCGAGCTCTTGGTGGTAGGGCATGATCAGGTGCGCGTTGCCCGAGACGAGCAGGTGCGAGGTGTCGATGCCCCTCGCCTCGAGCGCGTCGACCTCGGCGAGCAGGACCTGAGGGTCGACGACCACGCCGTTGCCGATCACGGGGGTCACGGCCGGGTACAGCACGCCGGAGGGGACGAGCTGGAGCGCGAACGCCTCGCCGTCGACGACGATGCGGTGGCCCGCGTTGTGCCCGCCCTGGTAGCGGACGACGACGTCCATCTCCTTGGAGAGCAGGTCGGTGAGCTTCCCCTTGCCCTCGTCACCCCACTGGGTGCCGACCACGACGGTTGCTGGCAACGGATGACCCTCCGCGGTTGCTGACGACCAATCCTACCGGCGAGGTCGCGTCGACCTGGGTGGCGCGACGCGTCGTCGCGCCAGCCCGCCGGTACGGACGAGCGTCGACGACGCGCCGGCGAGGAGGAGCGATGGTCGAGGAGCTGGTGGACCCGCGGCGCCACGAGCCGCCCTACGACCTCCCGGAGCGCCAGATGCTCGAGGAGTGGCTCGAGTTCCACCGGGTGACGCTGCTCATGAAGTGCGAGGGGCTCAGCGACGAGCAGCGCAAGCGCCGCGCGATCCCGACGTCGAGCCTCTCGCTGCACGGGCTCGTCCGCCATATGGCGGAGGTCGAGCGGAGCTGGTTCGTCCGCGTGCTGCTCCGCGAGCCCGAGACGCCCCGCTACTTCGCGACGCCGGGGGCCGGCGACGCCGCGCTCGTGCCGCTCGACGACGCGGTCTGGGAGGACGACCTCGAGATGTGGCGCGGCGCCTGCAACGCGGCGCGGACGAGCGCCTCGCACAAGCAGCTCGACGACGCCGGGCTGCGCGACGGCCGCCCGTGCACCCTGCGGTGGATCTACGTCCACATGATCGAGGAGTACGCGCGGCACAACGGGCACGCGGACTTCCTGCGCGAGCTCGTCGACGGCACCGTCGGCTGGTAGCGGCGAGGCCGCTAGTGCGCGGTCCGCAGGACGTCGCGCAGTCGCACCTTTGATCCGGTGCGCAGGATCGCGCGGCGGTACACGACGGCCGCCAGCCGTGCGACGCCGACGGTGCAGAGGAGGCTGATGACGACCGAGGTGGCGAACCCGAGGATCGAGACCTGGTCGAGCCCGACGAGGACGGGCATCGCGAACGGTGCGGTCGGCGGGAGGTAGGCGAGGACCTTGAAGAACGGTGAGGCGTTCCCCGAGCCCGCCACCGTCAGCGAGAAGACGTAGCCGATGAGGATCGGGATGGACAAGGGGAGCGCGACGGACTGGATCTGGTCCTGGCGCTCGGCCATCGACGCCGCCGCGGCGTAGGCCCAGCAGTAGAAGCCGTAGCCGAGCACGAGCCAGAGGAGCGCGGCCGCGAGCTCGATCGGGGCCGCCCCGTGGAGGAGGTTCGAGCCCACGATCGCACCGAGGACCAGGGCGAACGAGACGATCAGCGTCGCCTGGCCGAGCGCGACGAGGCCGATGCCGAACACCTTGCCCGCGAGGAGCTGGATCGGCCGCACCGTCGCGAGCAGCACCTCCACGACGCGGCTCGACTTCTCCTCCATGACCCCGAGCAGGATCCAGGTGTTGTACTGGGTGAGCATCAAGAAGACGAGGATCACCCCGATGACCGAGCTCCCCGCGTTGTGGGGCTTCGTGGCCGGCTGCAGGCTCAGGATCGTGATGGGCTTCGCACCCGCGAGCCGAGCGATCTGGGCCGGGGAGAGCCCGGCCGCCCGGTAGGCGGCGTGCACACCCAGGACGCCGGCGAGCGCCGTCGCGAGCTGGGTGCTCGACGAGGCACCCGTGGGATCGAGCGTCGCCACGACGACGGCTCGGTCGCCGAGGAGCGCGACGTCGAGGCGGCCGCGCTCGAGGGCGTCGCGCGCCGCCGACGCGCTCGGCTCTACGACGACGTGCACGGAGGTCCCGACGCCGGCGGCCGCGGTGTGGATCGCGGCGCGCAGCTGCGGGGTCGCGGGCCCGACGATGCCCACCTGGGTGGGTGTCGGCGTCCCACGGGTGAGGATCGGGATCACGATGGCGGCCGCGACCGCGAGGAGGATGAGCGCCGTCCCGATCCGGAACGGCCGCCCCCGCACGCGCTCGCGGAGCTCGCGTGCCGCCACGAGCGGGGCGCCGTGCAGGTCGATCGACCGCGCACCGACCCGCCAGGGGTCGTGGTGCGCGCCGCTCCGCCGCGCTCGCCGCCAGTACCGCAGCGCGACGAGGACGGCCGCGCATCCGACCACGATCGCGAGGGTCATCCGAGCGCCTCGCGGAACACCTCGGAGAGCCGGCGGCGCTCGAAGGAGAACGCCGTCACCCGCCCCGCGCCCATCGCCGCTCGGAGCACGTCGTCGCTGTCGACGTCGTCGTCGAGCACGAGGCGGATCGCGCCCCCGTCGCTCTCGGAGACCCGGACGCCGGGGAGCCCGCGCGCCCAGGCACCGGCGCGGTCGCCCTCGACGCGGACGAGGAGCCGGCGCGGCCCGCTCTCCGCGAGGACGTCCACGTCGCCCGCGACGACGACCCTGCCGTGGTCGATGATCGTGACCGACTCGCACAGGTCCTCGACGAGGTCCAGCTGGTGGCTCGAGAGCAGGACGCAGCAGCCGCGGTGCGCCTGCTCGACGAGCACCTGGGAGATGGCGTCGATCCCGGTCGGGTCGAGGCCCGCGAGCGGCTCGTCGAGGACCAGGAGCTCGGGATCGTGCGCGAGCGCCGCGGCGAGCTGCACCCGCTGCTGGTTGCCGTGGGACAGGCTCTCGACCTTGTCGCCGGCGCGCTCGGCGATCCCGAGGCGCTCGAGCCACGTCGTGGTCGCGGCCCCCGCCGCCACCGGGTCGAGCCCGTGGAGCCGGGCGAGGTAGGTGACCTGCTCGGCCACGTGCATCGTGGGGTACAGCCCGCGCTCCTCGGGCATGTAGCCGAACCGGCGCCGTGCGGCCTGGTCGACGGGCGCGCCCTGCCAGCGGACCGACCCTGCGTCGAGGTCCGTGAGCCCGAAGATCGCGCGCATCGTGGTCGTCTTGCCGGCACCGTTCGGCCCGAGGAACCCGACGACGCGGCCCGCCGGGACCGAGAAGGTGAGCCCGTCGAGCGCGGTCACCGCTCCGTAGCGGCGCGTGAGACCCTCGAGCTCGAGCAGCGCCGCGATCGGGTCAGGCTAGGTCTCGCCGGGGTCGGCCCTGCGCCATCGGGCGGTGGCGCCGCGGCCCGCGCGGCGCGACGTCGACGACCGCGTCAGCGCAGCTCGAGGGCGTCGCCGGCCGCGGAGAGCGCCACGACCACGGTGTCGCCGTCGTGGTAGCGGCCCTCGAGGAGCGCGAGGGCGAGCGGGTCCTCGACGCTGCGCTGGATCACCCTGCGCAACGGGCGTGCGCCGTAGTCGGGCTCGTAGCCGCGGTGCGCGATCCACGCCGCCGCCGGCTCGGTGACCTCGAGGGCGAGACGCCGCTCGGCGAGCCGCAGGCGGAGCCGGCCGAGCTGGATCCCCACGATCACCTCGAGGTCCTTCTCGGCGAGCGCGCGGAACCGGACGATCTCGTCGATCCGGTTGAGGAACTCGGGCCGGAAGAACGACGTCGGGTCGACCGCGAGGTTCGACGTCATGATCAGCACGACGTTCGTGAAGTCGACGGTGCGACCCTGCCCGTCGGTGAGCCGGCCGTCCTCGAGGACCTGGAGCAGCAGGTTGAAGACGTCGGGGTGCGCCTTTTCGATCTCGTCGAGGAGGACCACGGCGTAGGGGCGGCGGCGCACGGCCTCGGTCAGCTGCCCGCCCTCCTCGTACCCGACGTAGCCCGGCGGCGCCCCGACGAGGCGGGAGACGGAGAACTTCTCCAGGTACTCGGACATGTCGACGCGGACCATCGCCTTGTCGTCGTCGAAGAGGAACTCGGCGAGCGCCCGGGCGAGCTCGGTCTTGCCGACCCCGGTCGGTCCGAGGAACAGGAACGAGCCGATGGGCCGGTTCGGGTCGCTGAGCCCGGCGCGCGAGCGGCGCAGTGCGTTCGCGACGGCGACCACGGCCTCGTCCTGGCCGACGACGCGCGAGTGGAGGAGGTCCTCCATGCGCACGAGCTTGTCGACTTCGCCCTCCATGAGCTTGGCGACGGGGATGCCGGTCCAGCGGCTCACGACGTCGGCGACGTCCTCGCCGTCGACCTCCTCCTTCAAGAACGCGTGGTCGCGCTGGAGCTCGTCGAGCGCGGCCGTGGCGGTCTCGATCTCGCGGTCGAGTGCGGGCAGCTCGCCGTAGCGCAGCTGCGCGGCGCCCTCGAGGTCGCCCTCGCGCTCCAGTCGCTCCGCGTCGACGCGGCGCGCCTCGTACGCGGACTTGGCCTCGCGGATCCGGGCGATCGCGGACTTCTCGGCCTGCCAGGCGGCGGCCATCGCGTCGGCCTCCTCCTTCAGCTCGCTGAGCTCGCCTTCGAGGGCCTCGAGCCGTACCTTCGAGGCGTCGTCGGTCTCCTTTGCGAGCGCCATCTTCTCGATCTCGAGCTGGCGCATCCGCCGCGTGACGACGTCGAGCTCGGTCGGCATCGAGTCGATCTCGATGCGCAGCCTCGACGCGGCCTCGTCGATGAGGTCGATCGCCTTGTCGGGGAGGAAGCGGTTGGTCACGTAGCGGTGCGAGAGCGAGGCCGCCGCGATGAGCGCGGCGTCCTGGATGCGCACGCCGTGGTGGACCTCGTAGCGCTCCTTCAGCCCGCGCAGGATCGCGACCGTGTCGTCCACGGTCGGCTCGCCCACGTACACCTGGGCGAACCGTCGCTCGAGCGCGGCGTCCTTCTCGATGTGGGTGCGGTACTCGTCGAGCGTGGTGGCCCCGATGAGCCGCAGCTCGCCGCGCGCGAGCAGCGGCTTGATCATGTTGCCCGCGTCCATGGCGCCCTCGGCCGCGCCGGCGCCCACGATCGTGTGGAGCTCGTCGACAAAGGTGATCACGTCGCCCTTGGCGTCCTGGATCTCCTTCAGCACGGCCTTCAGCCGCTCCTCGAACTCGCCGCGGTACTTCGCCCCGGCCACCATCGAGCCGAGATCGAGGGCAACGAGGCGGCGACCGCGCAGCGACTCGGGGACGTCGCCCTCCACGATGCGCTGGGCGAGCCCCTCCACGATCGCGGTCTTGCCGACCCCCGGCTCGCCGATCAGCACGGGGTTGTTCTTCGTGCGCCGCGACAGCACCTGGATCACGCGGCGCACCTCCTCGTCGCGGCCGATGACCGGGTCGAGGCGGCCCTCGCGCGCGAGCTGGGTCAGGTCGCGCCCGTACTTCTCGAGCGACTGGAATGTGCCCTCGGGGTCCGCCGACGTGATCCTGGCCGAGCCGCGCACGTTGCGCAGTGCGCTGAGCAGCGTCTCGGACGTCGTCCCGAGCAGCGGGGCGAAGGCCAAGAGGACGTGGTCGACCGAGAGGAAGTCGTCGGCGAGGTCGGCGCGGATCGAGTCCGCGCGCTCGAGGCCGTCACGGCCCTCGCGGGAGAGCTCGGGCGATGAGCCCCCGACGTTGCGCGGGAGCGCGGCCAGGGCGTCACGCATCGACTGGGCCGCCGCGGTGGCGTCGACGCCGGCCTGGGCGAGGAGCGGGCCGGCGATCCCCTCTGGCTGGGCGAGGACCGCCGCGAGCAGGTGGGCGGGGGTGACCTCGGGGTTGCCGGCCGCCGTCGCCTGCTGCAGCGCGGTGTTGAACGCCTCTTTGGTCCGTGTCGTCCAGCGCTGCGGGTCGAGCGTCATCGGTCGGTCCCCCTCGGCGCGGCGCGCCAGACGACCGCCGCCTGGCGCAGCGGCACGAGGTCGCGGCGATAGGCGCGGTGGGTCTCCTCGACGCTGCGCGCCACCGAGGCGCGCAGCGCGTCGAGCTCGTCGCGCAGCGCGTCGAGCTCGCGCTCGAGCTCGAGGATCCGCCGCACGCCCTCGAGGTTGTGGCCGTCGCTCGTCAGCTGGTGGATGCGGCGCAGCTGGTCGAGGTCGGCCTCCGAGAAGCGGCGCGAGCCGCCCCTCGTGCGCGAGGGGTCGAGGAGTCCCGTCCGCTCGTAGTTGCGCAGCGTCTGGGGGTGCATGCCGACGAGGCGCGCCGCGACCGAGATCACGTAGACGGCGTGGGCGCCCTCGTCGCCGTGCCCGCCGCCGCGTGCGGGTCCCGCCGCCTTCCCCCGTGTGGCTCGCGTCGTCACGATCGCTCCTCCGTCACGCCCTCGAGCGTCTTCGCCATCTCCTGGACCGCCGCGCGCTGCTCGTCGGTGAGGTCGGTCGGGACCGTCACGTCGATCGTCACGAGCAGGTCACCGGCGGCGGTCTTCCCGTGTGCCGGCACGCCGCGGCCACGGAGGCGCATGGTGGTCCCGGGCGAGGTGCCGGGCGGGACGCGCACGGTGACCGGGGCGTCGAGCGTGTCGACGACGGCCGTCGTCCCGAGCGTGGCGTCGGCGAAGCTGACCGGCACGTGCGTCGTGAGGTTGCGGCCCTTGCGGCCGAATCGCGGGTCGCGCGAGACGTGGACGACGACGTAGAGGTCGCCGGCCGGCGCCCCCTGCTGTCCGGGCTGGCCCTTGCCCCGCACCCGGATGCGCTGCCCGCCCTCGACACCCGGGGGTATCCGCACCTTCACCGAGCGGCTCGAAGCCTCGCGCCCCGAGCCGTGGCAGGTGGGGCACGGCGTCTCGATGCGCACGCCGCGCCCCTGGCACACCGGGCAGATCGTCGACAGGGAGAACATGCCCTTGTCGTCGTCGAGCACGCCGCGCCCGTGGCAGCGCTCGCACTCGACCGGCGTGGTCCCGGGGGCGGCGCCCGAGCCGTGGCACGTGTGGCACGGCGCGTCGGTCGGCAGGTTGACCGACGTCGTCACCCCCCGCACGGCGTCCTCGAAGCGCAGGTGCAGCGCCGTCTCGACGTCGGCCCCCCGCTTGGGCGCGCGGCGTCGCGAGCCGAAGAGCCCGCCAAGCAGGTCCCCGAAGTCCCCGATGTCGCCCATCGTGAAGGTGGCGCCGCCGGGTGCGCGGAACCCGCCGCCGCCGCCGCCGAACCCGCCCGCCATCGGCCCGAGCCGTCGGACCTCGTCGTACTCCTGGCGCTTGGCGTGGTCCCCGAGCACGTCGTAGGCGGCGGAGACCTCCTTGAACCGCTCCTCGGAGCCGGGGTTCGTGTCGGGGTGGTGGGCCTTCGCGAGCTTGCGGTAGGCCTTGGTGATCTCCTTGTCCGTCGCCGTCGAGGGTACGCCGAGCGCCTTGTAGTAGTCCTCCTCGAACCACGCTCGCTCGGCCATCAGCCCCTGACTTTCACCATCGCGGGCCGCAGCACCTGCCCGCGCCACCGGTAGCCCGATCGCAGCACCTCGTCGACGGTCGGTCCGCCCTGGGCCTCGGCGTGCGCGACCGCGTCGTGGACCGTGGGGTCGAAGGGCTCGCCGGCCGCGCCCACGCGCTCGAGCCCCTCCTTCTCCAAGGTGTCGAGCAGGAGCGCGCGCGCCTGGACGAGGGCCTTGGTCTCCGCCGCGACCGCACCACTGCCCGGCGGCTCGGCGAGCAGGTGGTCCTCGGCGAGGTCGAGCGTGTCGAGGACGGGCAGGATTCGGCCCACGAGGGTGGCGACGCCGCGGGCGGCGAGCTCCTCGAACTGTCGGTCGACCCGCTTGCGGTAGTTCTCGAAGTCGGCCTGCACCCGCCGGAGCGCGTCGAGGTACTCGTCGCGCTCGCGCTCGAGCTCACTGCGCTCGTCAACGGCCGCGAACGACACGCCGTCGATCGCACCGGCGGTCGCCGTGCCCGCGTCATCGTCGGCGCCGGGCGCGGCGTCGCCCGGGCGCGTCGCGGGCGTCTCGCCCGTCGGCGCGTCGGACCTGGCCTCACTCGAGCGCGGCGCGGGACCTCCCCCGCCGTCCTCGAACCCCGCGCTCACTGCTCGTCCACGATCTCCGCGTCGACGATCTCGTCGTCACCCGTCGACGACGAGGTGTCGCCGCCACCGCTCGTCGCGGCCTGGCTCTGGGCCTGGGACGCGGCGTCGTACAGCTTCTGGGAGAACGACTGGCTCGCCGTGAGCAGCCGCTCGGTGGCGGTCTTGATCGCCTCCACGTCCGTGCCGTTCAGCGCCTCGGTGACCCCGGTGACGGCGGCCTCGACGTCGGCTCGCTCCGTCGCGTCGAGCTTGTCGCCCTGGTCCGTGAGCAGCTTCTGGGTCTGGTAGACGAGCTGGTCCGCGTTGTTGCGGATCTCCGCCTCCTCGCGACGGCGGCGGTCGTCCTCGGCGTGTGCTTCGGCGTCCTTGATCATCCGGTCGATGTCGTCCTTGGCGAGCGAGGACTGCCCCGTGATGGTCATGGACTGGGACTTGCCGGTCGCGCGGTCCTGGGCGGAGACGTGCACGATCCCGTTGGCGTCGATGTCGAAGGTGACCTCGATCTGGGGCACGCCCCTCGGCGCCGGCGGGATGTCGACCAGCTGGAACTTCCCGAGGGTCTTGTTGTACGCCGCCATCTCGCGCTCGCCCTGCAGGACGTGGATCTCGACGGAGGGCTGGTTGTCGTCGGCGGTTGTGAAGACCTCGGACTTCTTCGTCGGGATCGTCGTGTTGCGCTCGATCAGCCGGTGCATCACGCTGCCCTTCGTCTCGATGCCGAGCGACAGCGGGGTGACGTCGAGCAGGAGGATGTCCTTCACCTCGCCCTTGAGCACGCCCGCCTGGACGGCCGCGCCCACGGCGACGACCTCGTCGGGGTTGACGCCCTTGTGGGGATCCTTGCCCGTCAGCGCGCGGACGAGCTCTTGGATCGAGGGCATCCGCGTCGACCCGCCGACCAAGATGACGTGGTCGATCTTGTCGAGGCTGAGCCCGGCGTCCTTGATCGCCTGCTCGAAGGGACCCTTGCACTGGTCGACGAGATCGCTCGTGAGCTCGTTGAACTTTGCGCGGGTGAGCTTGAGGTCGAGGTGCTTCGGGCCCTCGGCCGTCGCCGTGATGAAGGGCAGGTTGACCTGGGTCTCCTGGACCGTCGACAGCTCGATCTTCGCCTTCTCGGCGGCCTCCTTCAGACGCTGCATCGCCATCTTGTCGGCCGAGAGGTCGACGCCCTCGGTGTTCTTGAACTCCCGGACGAGCCACTCGATGACCTTCTCGTCCCAGTCGTCGCCACCGAGGTGCGTGTTGCCGGCGGTGGACTTGACCTCGAAGACGCCTTCGGCGATCTCGAGCACCGAGACGTCGAAGGTGCCGCCGCCGAGGTCGAACACCAAGACGGTCTGCTCGGCGCCCTCCTTGTCGAGGCCGTAGGCGAGGGCGGCGGCGGTCGGCTCGTTGACGATGCGCAGCACCTCGAGCCCGGCGATCTGGCCCGCCTCCTTGGTCGCGGTCCGCTGGGCGTCGTCGAAGTACGCCGGAACGGTGATCACCGCCTGGGTGACGGTGTCGCCGAGGTAGGCCTCCGCGTCGCGCTTCAGCTTCCCGAGGATGCGCGCCGAGATCTCCTGCGCCGTGTACTTCTTGCCGTCGATGTCGACGGACCAGCTCGTGCCCATGTGGCGCTTGACCGACCGGATCGTGCGGTCCGGGTTCGTGATCGCCTGGCGCTTGGCGACCTCACCCACCAGCACCTCGCCGGTCTTCGAGAAGGCCACGACCGACGGGGTCGTCCGCGAGCCCTCCGCGTTCGGGATCACCGTGGGCTCCCCCGCCTCGAGGGCGCTCACGACCGAGTTCGTCGTGCCGAGGTCGATTCCAACTGCCTTTGCCATCGCGTGCTCCGCTCCTGGTGGCCCCCGGGGCGGCCGCCGGCGGGTCCGACGGGCGTGCCACGGGAGATCAGCAGACATTCTACAAACTTGATAGGACCCTTGTCAAGTAGAACTTGCTGCCCTTCTTGTCAACTCTGAGTGGCCCGGGAGGGCCCGTGGGCCGGGGGGCGGGCCGCGCCGGGGAGCCAGGATCCGGTTGTCGCTCGGCGAGGGCCTCGGTAGGCTCCGCCGCCCAGACCTGACGCACCGCCGGGAACCGCCTGGCCACCAACAAGGAGACGACATGCCCCTCGGCCTCTACTTCCAGCCCAGCAACTTCGCCCCCGACGTCTACGACGACGCCCTCAAGCGCCTCGAGGCCGCCGGCGCCGGCGCCCCCAAGGGACGGCTGTACCACGTCGCGATGGAGCACGAGGGTTCCATCCAGGTCTTCGACGTCTGGGACTCCGAGGCGTCGTTCCAGGCCTTCGGCGAGACGCTCCGGCCGATCATGGCCGAGGTCGGTGCGGACCCCGGCGAGCCGATGGTCTCCCCCATTCACAACATCGTCAAGGGCTGAGGTCCCGGTCGTGCGGCGGCCCGATGCGTCGCCGGGCCAGCACCGGGCGAGCACCCGGCCGCCGCTGAAGGGCGTCGCCGTCGCCGCGCTGGTGGCCGCCAGCGCCCTCGTGCTCGCGGCTTGTGGCTCGTCGCCCAGCGCGACACCGCCCACGACCACGTCCGCCACGTCGGGCTCGGGTGCGCAGAACCTGGCGGTGACCGCCGGGATCAGGTCGGCGCTCGTCGCCGCGTTCGCGGCCGCGCACTCGCTGCCGGCCTCGGCCTACACGGGCCTCGCCACGGGCAAGACGTTCTACGCGTACGACCCGACCACCCAGCTCTACTGGGCAGGGGCGCAGGTGGTCCCGAGCGCCGCGTCGCAGCGAGCCCAGGTGAGCGTGCAGGACGACGGCGCCTACGCCATCTTCACCAAGGCGTCGCACGGTGCGTGGACGGCGTTCAACGACGGGCTCGGCGGCCAGCACGGCACCATCTGTGCGATCCGCGTGCCCACCGCCGTGCGCACCGTCTGGGGCTGGTCGCTGGCGACCCCCTGCGGCGTGCCGGCCGGTGTGTGAGCGTTCGGCCACCGGGCGCCGCCACCGACCTAATGAGCCCGTGGCGGGGTGCGGTGCGCGCGTCGGGAGGGGCTCGATGTGGCGAACGGCACTCGTCGTCGCCTGGGTGCTCGTCGGCGCGGCGTCGCTCACCGCGTGTGGGGGTGGGTCGTCGCCGAGGGCGGTGATGGGTACCCAGGGGCTTCGCGTGACGCCCGGCCTCGAAGCGGCGCTCCTCGCGGCGGGCGCCGCCGCGCACCACCTGCCGGTGCGCGACTACGTCGGGCTCGCGAAGGGCATGACCTACTACGCGCTCGATGGCCCCGTGTACTGGGCCGCGGCCAAGCTCGTCCCCCGCCGGTCGTCGGGGGCCGCACAGCGGAGCGTCCAAGACGACGGCGCCTACGACGTCTTCACGATGTACGTCCTGCACGGCTGGACCGTCTACGACGACGGCCTCGGCACGGTGAAGCGCACGCGCTGCGCCATCGTCGTGCCGACCGAGGTCCGCATCACGTGGCACTGGTCGCCCTACACGCCGTGCGGTGGCCCGCCGGGCGAGTGACGACCCGCACCACCACGACCCGCCGGTGCCGGCGTCCCCGCGGCGGGACGGCGAAGCGTCGTGGCTACTGTGCGGTGGTGCCGACGCTCGTGCTCCTGCGACACGGCCAGTCCGTATGGAACGAGCAGAACCTGTTCACCGGCTGGGAGGACGTCGGCCTCACCGGCGCCGGTGAGCGCGAGGCCGTGACCGCCGGTGCGCTGCTCCGTGACGAGCCCGGTCTGGACCTGCGCGTCCTGCACACCTCGGTCCTCTCGCGCGCGATCCGCACCGCCGAGCTCGCGCTCGCCACGGCCGACCGCAGCTGGCTGCCCGTCCGGCGCAGCTGGCGGCTGAACGAGCGGCACTACGGGGATCTCACCGGTCGCAACAAGAAGGAGTCCGCCGAGCGCTACGGGCGCGAGCAGGTCCACGCGTGGCGCCGGAGCTACGACGTGCCGCCGCCGCCGATGCCCCCGGGCGACCCGCGACGCAGCGACACCGACCCCCGCTACCGCGACGTGCCCCGCGAGCTCCTGCCGGCGACGGAGTGCCTGAAGGACGTCGTCGCCCGCGTGCTCCCCTGCTTCGATGACACGATCGTCCCGGACCTGCGCACCGAGGGGGCGAGGGGCGGTGCCGTGCTCATCGCCGCGCACGGCAACTCGATCCGCGCGCTGCGCATGCACCTGGAGGCGATCGCGCCCGAGGCGATCCCGGGCGTCGAGGTGCCGACGGGCATCCCTTACGTGCTGGAGCTCGACGACGCGATGGGGGTCCTCGACTCGCGCTATCTCGGCGACCCCGCGGCCGCGGCCGCGGCCGCGGACGCGGTCGCACGCCAGGCGGGCTGAGCTCAGACCGCGGCGGCGTCGCGCTCCCCGGTGCTGATGCGCACCGCGGACTCGACGTGGGTCACCCAGACCTTCCCATCGCCCACGTGCCCGGTCGTCGCCCACTGCGCGATCGTCTCGGTCACCCGATCCGCGTCCTCGTCGTCGACCAGGATCTCGACGCGCAGCCGTGGTACGAAGTCCACCTCGTACTCGGCACCTCGGTAGACCTCGGCGTGGCCCGCCTCATGGCCGACGCCGTGCGCCTCGGTGATCGTCATGCCGCTCACCCCGAGGGCGCGGACGCGGGAGCGGACCTCGTCGAGTCCGCCGGGATTGAGGATGGCCGTCACGAGCTTCATGCGGGCTCCTTCACCTTCTCGATCACCGCTCCGTGGCCGTTGCCCTCGCCGTTGCCGTGGCCGTTGCCGTTGCCGTTGGAGTGCCGGGCAAGCGCGTCGACCCGCTCTGCGAACGTCTCGCGCGGGAGCGCTTCTTCGTCGTGGATCGCGAGGTCCCCGACCAGCAGGACCTCGTCGGGCTCGCGCAGCCCCCGCGCCAGGACCTTCACGACCCGCAGGATGAGGAACGTCGCCACGGCGGTGAACACGATGATCCACGACGCCGCGAGGAACTGCTCCCAGAGCTGGTGGAAGCTGTGCGAGTAGAGGAAACCGCTGACGCCGAAGGACCCCGGGCCGCCGGGGTGCTTGGTGCCGCTCACGTACTCGATCATCCCGGGGTCCGCGAGCACGCCGACGAGGAGGCCGCCCACGAGGCCCGCGATGCCATGGGTGTACACGACGCCGAGCGCGTCGTCGACCTTGGAGAACGGGCGCACCCGGCTCAGGTAGTTCCACGACACCCAGACGAGCGAGGAACAGATCAGCCCGACCATGATCGCCCCAAAGCCGTTCACCCAGCCGGCCGAGGGGGTGATCCCCACCAGGCCGCAGATCATGCCGTTGATCGCTCCAAGGAACGTCGGCTTGCGCGCCCTGCTGAAGCAGATGTCGAACACGACCCAGGTGAGCACCGCCGTCGCGGTCGCGAGGTTCGTGTTGAGCACGGCCGACGCCGCGTCCACGCCCGCATAGAAGGGGTCCCCGCCGTTGAACCCGTTCCAGCCGAGCCACAGGATCCCTGCGCCGAGCGCCACCATCATCAGGTTGTTCGGGACCCCGTGGTCGCGGTCGCGCCGCAGCCGCGGCCCGACGACCCAGGCGGCGACGAAGCCCGCGACGCCAGCGGAGAGGTGGATGACGTAGCCGCCCGAGTAGTCGACGGCGCCCTTCTGGGCGAGGAAGCCGCCACCCCACAGCAGCGCCGCGTTGATGCAGTACACGAACGTGATCCAGAGCGGCACGAAGAAGAGCCAGGCCCGGAACTTGATGCGCCCGACGACCGCGCCCAGGAAGAGCAGCGGCGTGATCGCGGCGAAGACGACCTGGAAGTACGCGAACGTGGCCGTCGGGAAGTGGAAGTGCAGCCCGGAGGGAAGGGCGCCGGAGACGGCCTGGTTCTGCTCGCCGAAGTGGCTCGCCATCGGCCAGAACTTGCCGACGAACCCCGACAGGAACGAGCCCGTCGCCCCGAAGTGCGAGAGCGGGCCGAACGCGAGGTTGTAGCCCCACAGCACCCAGACGACGAGGACGGCCGAGAACCCGACGAACGCCATGAGCATCGTGTTCACGATCCAGCGCCGTTGGACGAGTCCGCCGTAGAGCACGGCGAGCGCCGGCAGGCTCATCAGCCCGACGAGCGTCGCGGCGACGAGCTGCCATGCGTTGTCGCCGGGGTTGAGCCAGCTCGGGTAGGGCCCGATCGCAATGAGGTGCACTGGGTCCTCCTCCGCGGCGGCGGTTCTGCCTGGCGGTGAGTGTGACCGGTGTGTGTTTCGACGCCGTTAGCGATGCGTTACGAGGGCGTGAAGTTGTGCGGCGTCACCCAGACGGTGGGGTGGGCTGCACGGCGAGCGAGGCCTCCAGGACCTGGGAGATGTCGAGGACCCGGACGTCGTCGCCGCGGCCCTCGGCCTTCACGGCGTCGTCGAGCATGATCATGCAGTAGGGGCACGCCGTGGACACGACGTCGGCGCCCGTCGCGAGGGCCTCCTCGGTGCGGTTCCGGTTGACACGCGTGCCGATCGTCTCTTCCATCCACATCCTCGCGCCACCCGCGCCGCAGCAGAACCCCTTCTCGCGGCAGCGCCCCATCTCGACAGTCCGCACGCCGGGGATCGCGTCGAGCACGCCGCGCGGCTCGTCGAACACGCGGTTGTGGCGGCCGAGGTAGCACGGGTCGTGGTAGGTGACGGTCCCCTGGTACCCGGTCCCGGGCGTGAGGCGGTGGTCGCGGACCAGGGTGTCGAGCAGCTGGGCGTGGTGGACGACCTCGAACTCCCCACCGAGCGCGGGGTACTCGTTGCGGATCGAGTTGAAGCAGTGCGGACAGGTGACGACGATCTTTCGCGCGCCCGCCGCGTGCAGCGTCTCGATGTTCGCCTTGGCGAGCTCTTGGTAGAGGTACTCGTTGCCCATCCGGCGCGCCGGGTCGCCCGTGCACGACTCCTTCGGCCCGAGGATCGCGAAGCGGACGCCGGCGCGGTGCAGCATCCGCGCCGTCGAGACCACCTGCTTGCGACCGCGCTCGTCGAGGGACCCCGCGCAGCCCACCCAGTAGAGGTACTCGACGTCCTCGGGGATCACGTCGTTGACCACGGGCACCTCGAAGTCGAGCTCGGCCAGCCAGTCGGTGCGCTTTGCCGCCCCCAGCCCCCACGGGTCCCCCTGGTTCTCGAGGTTGCGGAGGAGCAACCCCGCCTCGGTGGGGAACCGCGACTCCATGAGCACCTCGTAGCGACGCATGTCGATGATGGCGTCGACGTGCTCGATGTCGACGGGGCACTCCTCGACGCAAGCCCCGCACGTCGTGCAGCTCCACAGCACGTCGGGGTCGATGACCGAGGGCACGAGCGTGTCGCCGTCGTTCGGCGCCCCGGCGAGCAGACGGTCCGCCGACGCGAAGAGGGTGTCGCGAAGGTCCATGATCACGAGCTTCGGGCTGAGCGGCTTGCCCGTGTTCCACGCCGGGCACTGCGACTGGCACCGTCCGCACTCGGTGCAGGTGGCGAAGTCGAGCATCTGCTTCCAGGTGAACTCGCCGACGTGCCCGACGCCGAACACGGTGTCCTCGCTCACGTGCTCCATGTCCATGTCGGGCGTCTTGTCGAGCGCCCCGAGCGCGCGGGGCCGCCGCGACGACGCAACGTTGATCGGCGCGATGAAGATGTGCAGGTGCTTCGAGTACGAGACGAAGACGAGGAACGAGGCGATGACCGCGATGTTGAGCAGGAGGAACGTCGTCTCGATGGCGCTGTTGGCCGACGTCCCGAGGGGGGCGAGCCAGCTCGCGACGGTGTGGCTCGCGAACGCCCAGGTGGACGTGCCGTAGGGGAAGTAGCCCGTGTTGACCTGCGCGGCACGGTAGAGCAGGAGCGTGACCATCACCGCGGCGATGTAGGCGAGGACCAGCCACGCCGCCCCGGTGTGCGAGCCGTAGAACCGGCTCGAGCGCTCCTTGCGCGCCGGCGAGTTGACGACGCGGATCACGGCGAAGACGCAGAGGCTGACGAGGACGGCGACCGTGAAGAAGTCCTCGAGGAACCCGACCCAGGCGTCGGTTCCGATGAACCAGATGTGGAAGCTGCGGCTGAAGAGCGCCCCGTACGCCTCGATGATCGTGAGCAACAGGATCGTGAAGCCCCACATCGTGAAGAAGTGCGCGAGCCCCGGCACCGTCCAGCGCAGCAGCTTGCGCTGCCCCGCGACCTCGACGAGCTCGGCCTCAGCGCGCGGACGGAAGCCCTTCCAGCGGCCCGGTGCGGGGACGCCGGTCCCGATGAGCCGGCGCAGCCACCAGAACCGGAGCCCGGCCACGGCGAAGCACACCGCGGTGACCCCGAGGCCGACGACGAGGCGGGTGGCCGTCACGCGAGGTCCCTCGTCCCGCAGCCCAGCGAGCCGTTCACGACGAGGTGTGCCGGCGGAAGTTCTCCGCGTAGCGGCTGGGCGTCGGGCCGCGCTGCCCGAGGTACTTGGAGTTGAGCCCGCTCGAGCCGTAGGGGCGGTCGGCCTTGGTCGTCATCTGGAAGAAGCTGATCTGGCCGATCTTCATTCCTGGGTACAGCGTGATCGGGAGGTTGGCGACGTTCGACAGCTCCAAGGTGAGGTGCCCGTCCCACCCCGCGTCGACGAAGCCGGCCGTCGAGTGGATCAGCAGGCCGAGCCGGCCGAGCGAACTCTTCCCCTCGAGCCGCGCGACCAGGTCCTCGGGGACGCCGACCCGCTCGATCGTCGCACCCAGCATGAACTCGCCCGGGTGCAAGATGAGCGGCCCTTCGGCTCCCACGTCGACCAACTCGGTGAGGTCCTCTTGATCCTCTCGAACGTCGATCACCCTCGAGGTGTGGTTGCGGAACAGCCGGAAGTACTGGTCAACGTGCAGGTCGACGGACGAGGGCTGGATGCAGTCCACACCGAGGGGATCGATGACGATCCGACCTGCCTCGATCGCCTCTCGGATCGAGCGGTCAGA
The DNA here is from genome assembly GCA_035937595.1 of Acidimicrobiales bacterium. Taxonomy (GTDB): domain Bacteria; phylum Actinomycetota; class Acidimicrobiia; order Acidimicrobiales; family RAAP-2; genus Palsa-459. The sequence goes on along the minus strand of DASZHS010000001.1, from coordinate 39,841 downwards.
GAGAACCATGGCGCGAGAACGCTAGTCTCTGCCCATTCTGCGGGCGTAGTTCAGCGGCAGAACATCAGCTTCCCAAGCTGAGAACGCGGGTTCGATTCCCGTCGCCCGCTCCGTCGCCCGCTCCACTCGCGGTGAGCCCCAATATGTGAGCCCAACGCGGTGAGCCCAACGCACGCACGGCTTGCGCAGGCGACCTCCACGGACCTTCCCTAATCCGACCAGGTCACCAAGGTGCACCCGATCGCGCGACGCCGGGGCGCGACCGGCGGCGATTCAGGTCCAGATGCAACGAGGCTCCGGGCCGGGAACTGCGTCCCGACCCGGAGCCTCGTGGACTCCTTGCTGTGCGTAGGCGACTACTTGACTGACGACGCCCCTGGCACACATCCGGCGGTGCCGCCGGAGCTTGCGAACACCTTGTTGCTGAACTCGAGCTGCGTGAGGTACCTCTGGCCGTTGATGACCTGGTTGAAGTAGCCGCCACGCGGGCCGTTCGTCGAGCCATAGACGTACGCGCACTCGTCACCGTTTTCGAACCCGAACTGGTCATACCAGCCCGTCTGGGTATCCGGGTCGGTGATCGCTTCGCTGATCTCGTGGCTGGTCGGGCTGATCTCGGTGTCGGCGTCGGCGTTGCCGTTCGGCGACTCGATGACCGGGAACCTTGCGTCGCTGCCGCAGGTGAAGCCAACCGGCGACTGGTAGATCGGGTACACCATGTTCGCGTAGACGGCGCTCTGGTTGTCAAAGCTGTGGTACGCGCAGTACGCCGCGGTCGGGAAGTGGTTGATCGTGCAGACGTTGTTGGAAGCGGTCGGCCCCGGGAAGAAGCACGACTCGACACCCTTGGGCAGGTACACCACGTAGATGTGAGTCAGGTCGGCCGGCAGGCTGTTGGCCGTCCGAACCGCTTCGACCTCGTTCTCGATCTGGTTGTCGTCCAGGCAGGCGCTGTAGCCCGAGTTGTCGGCGTAGATCCCCGACGTGTCAAGGGGCTCCACCGTGCAACCCGACAACGGCAGCGCGCTGGTGTCGTTGATGACCGGTCCGACCTTGATGTTGTACTGAATCTGGCCGTTGGTCCCTGAGTACTCGTTCAGCGTCGAGAACACGTTCTGGTTCTGGCCGCTCATCTTCGCGACGTTGTTCAGGTACCCCGTGATGATGCTCTTATAGGCATCCGACATCGGGTACCCGGTCGGGTTCCAGAAGATCGGTGTCACGTAGAGCGGGCCGGTCGACGCCGTCATCATCACGTTGCCGTTGAAGCACGGGACACCGAAGCCGAAGCAGTTCGTCGGGTGGAAGAGCAGCGGCGGAGCGCCGTCGAACGCCGGCTCTGGCGGGGGCTTGTGGCACCCACCAGTGGCAACGGAGCTCTGCGCGAGGATGATGCCGCCGATGTGGGCGATCGCAGCTGAACTCGAAGGCTGCTGCACCTGGGCACAGCCCGGGGCGGGCTTCGACCTCGGCGCTGACGTGGCGTTTGCGGCCATCGGGCTCAGGACGAGCATGGACAGCGCAGTCACCCCGGCTACCGCCAAGGCCAGACCGCGACCCCTGCGTACTTTTCTCATGTGTGTCCTCCGTTTGGTTGACGGCCGTCCGGAAGGCTCCATGGGAATCCCTGCTTCGGCATGGACCGAACGCCCGTTGTAGGTTCGCGCCGTTGTCGCGGCTCGGCCACCCTAGGCCAGGAGTCGATCGCCGTCACGTGGAAGCGCTGCAACCTGCGGCGTCGTCCGAGGGAGGAGTGCAACCCTGCCCTCAACCACTGGATGCGACGCGCCGGGTCGTGAGAACTTCATCACGTGCTGACTCACGGGTACCGCTGTCGCCACTTGCAGATTGCGCTGCTACCCGCCGCACCGCGCGCGTCGAGGTCGACGACTGATTGCACCTGTCCACAACGAGCTCGCGTTGGAGCACCGATGCGTGTCGTGTGGCAGACCTTGTGCCGCCCAAAACCGTCAGCTGGCGGCGCTACTCTCCCCGAACCCAGTCGCCATTCAATCGATTCTCGGACGACTGGATCGGCGTGCTGCGCGACCTGCGTCGACTCCCATGCGGACAGCGTTCACGTCTGCATCTCGATGAGCGAGCTCCCTGCCCGCGACCCTGTCCCGTTGGAGAAGCCAACGGCGACACCGAATCCCCCGGTGAGCGCTATCGCGCTGAGGACACCGCCAGCCGTCACGTGCTGGGTTCTCGCCGTCGCCATGCTCCTGCCGTTCCACGACAAGACGATCGGCTGTATTCCTTCATGTCCGACGACGAGGCAGTGACTTGGGCCCGTGCACGCCACGTTGAGCAGCACCTCACCTCTCGCCAGCGGTACCTTCACCCTCGACCATCGGAGGCCGTTCCACCGCTCGGCGAACCCCGAGAGGCCAGCGGCCCGCACGTACGCGGAGCCGACGGCCAGGCAACCCGAGGCGGACCAGCACGAGACACCATCGAGGGACGCGTAGCGAGGGGCGATAGCGTGCGAGTTCACCCAACCCTGCCCGTCCCACGACTCCGCAGCGGGGACCTGGGAAGCCGTGCGACTGGGCACTACGCCCACTGCCTCGCAGAACATGATCGAGGAACAGGAGACCGCCGGCAGGCGAGCTCTCGATTCCGACTTCGCACCGTGCGTCACGACCCATCGCTGACCGTTCCAGATCGCCAGGTCTGCAGCAGTGCCGGTATTCCCCGAAGCGACGCAGAACGTGGAGCTCGGGCACGACAGCCCCGTAGGGCTCCATGAGCCCGGCGGGCCGCTGATCACGTGCCAGTCGCTCCCGTTCCAGTGCTCGAACAAGTCGCTCTTGGCTACGCCGATCGCCCAGCAGGCGTTCCCCGACAGACACGACACGCTCGAGAGGGAGCTGGTCGGCCCCTGCAACCTCGCGCCGGTGGTGATGGTCCACAGGTGGCCGTTCCACAGCTCGGCCAAGGTTGCGCCTTTGCCGGACTGACCGACCGCGAAGCAGAAGGTCGGTGAGGCGCAGGACACACCCGTGAGTCGGTTCCCGTGCGCGCCGGGCCCATGGACAACGTGCCAGCTCGAGCCGGCGAGCGCCGTCGCCAAGGCAAGGCTCGCCGTGCCGACACGCCCAAGGCGCAAAAGCGCGGGGCTAAATCCTCGAATCGTCCTCATCGCGCCGCAGGCTACGACCGGCGTGTCGTGAGCTCAAACCGCGACGGCGACGGCGACGGCGAGGGCCCGCGCTGGGGTTGCGCCGGTCGAACGTGGTGTGACCGGCCCCGGCGGCACCCGTCGCCCTCTGTCCAGACGTGGCTTGGAGCGACCGCGACACTTCGTCAGCCTCGATGGCAGCCACCGGGTCCGAGACCTCTGACGCCGGCGAAGCTCCCGTCTGCGCACATGACGCACTGGGGCCGCGCTTGGGGCTGCGCTTGGGGCAACACCGGCGGCACCGGCCGTCGGGCGGAAGTGAAAGGAGTCCGCCCGTCGCGACAGGAAGGAGGTGCCGGCCATCGGGGCCGCTCGACGACAAGGAGTTCACGAGATGCGACGCGAGCAGACACGAGTCATGCGCTTCGGTCTGGGCACTGCCGCGGTGCTCCTGGTGTTCGGCCTCGGTGGGCTCGTCGCCAGCCAGTCTGGCGCGGCGCCCAAGCGCGCCGGCACGGTCACCGTCACGTTCGGCGACAAGGGATCGACGGTGTACCTCCATACCGGCGAGACCCTCCGCGTGGTCCTCGACAGCACCTACTGGTCGATGCATCCGAGCTCGAACGCCGATGTGCTGCCAGCACGTGGTGCCGTGACGGTGGTCCCGCGGTTGCGGGGTTGCGTCCCCGGCCAAGGCTGCGGCACCGTCACGGCGACGTTCCGGGCGTCCGCACCCGGGAGCGCCACCCTCTCTGCGTCACGAGTCTCCTGCGGCGAGGCGCTCCGCTGCACGATGGGCAATGGCAGCTTCTACGTCACGGTGCGCGTCAGGTGAGCTGAGCGCGATCGCATCCCGTCGCCGGCGTGCAAGGCGATACGAAGGGGCGGCCGCGCTCGCGTGACTTGTCAGGCGGCGACACCCAGCCCGGTGTCCGTTCCGGTCCCCGATGCCGCCGCGTCCGTCGAAGACAGTGCCGGCGCGAGGACGTCGGCGACCGTGGCGGCCAGGTGGAACGTCATGGCCTCGCGGACCTCTGCGGGGACGTCCTCGAGGTCGGGTCCGTTGCGCTCCGGCAGGACGACCTCGGTCAGCCCAGCCCGGTGGGCGGCCAGCACCTTCTGCTTGACGCCACCGATGGGCAGCACGCGACCCTGGAGTGTGACCTCGCCGGTCATCCCGAGGACCGGGCGCACCGGCACGTCACGCAGCAGGCTCACGAGCGCCGTCGTCATCGTCACACCCGCCGACGGACCGTCCTTTGGAACCGCGCCAGCGGGGACGTGCACGTGGAACCGCCGGCCCGCAAAGGCGGTCGCATCGATGCCGAGCTCAGCTGCGTGCGAGCGGACGAACGACAACGCGATCTCTGCCGACTCCTTCATCACGTCGCCCAGCTGACCGGTGAGGATCAGTCCCTCGGGCCCGTCGGCCACGCTCGCCTCGACGAACAGCACGTCGCCGCCGGCACCGGTGACGGCCAGGCCCGTGGCAACACCGGGGACGCTCGTTCGGTCTGCGGGCTCGAAGAAGAATCGTGGCCGGCCAAGCCACCCCCGCACGTCGCCGGCGTCGACCACGACGGGCGCTGGGCGCTCACCGGAGGCCAACGCGGTCGCCACCTTGCGCATGAGCTTCCCGAGCTCGCGCTCGAGGTTGCGCACGCCAGCCTCCCGCGTGTAGTCGGCGACGATGGCGCCGAGCGCCTCGTCGCTGACCTGCACCTCCTCGGGGTGCAGCGCAGCGCGGGCGAGCTGGCGAGCCACGAGGTGGTGCTTGGCGATCGCGACCTTCTCCGACTCGGTGTAGCCATCGATGCGGATCACCTCGACGCGGTCGAGCAGGGGTCCCGGGATCGTCTCGGTCACGTTGGCCGTCGCGATGAACAGCACGCGCGACAGGTCGAGGTCGACCTCGAGGTAGTGGTCGCGGAAGGTGTGGTTCTGCGCCGGGTCGAGCACCTCGAGCAGCGCCGAGGAGGGGTCGCCCCGGAAGTCCGTGCCGATCTTGTCGACCTCGTCGAGGACGATGACCGGGTTCATGGTCCCCGCCTCACGCAGGGCGCGGACGAGCCGGCCGGGCTGGGCACCGACGTAGGTGCGACGGTGGCCCCGGATCTCGGCCTCGTCGCGGACCCCGCCCAGCGAGACACGGACGAACTTGCGCCCGAGGGCGGACGCGACCGACTCGCCGAGCGACGTCTTGCCGACGCCCGGGGGGCCGACGAGGGCCAGGATGGACCCCGACCCGCGCCCGTCGACCGGCGCGAGGCCCCGCTCGGCCTGGAGCTTGCGGACGGCGAGGTGCTCGAGAATGCGCTCCTTCACGTCCTCGAGGCCGTCGTGGTCCTGCTCCAAGATGCGGGATGCCTCGGCGACGTCGAGGCGGTCCTCTGACTCCACGCCCCAGGGCAGCTCGAGCACGGTGTCGAGCCAGGTTCGGATCCAGCCCGTCTCCGGACTCTGATCGCTCGTCCGCTCGAGCTTGTTCACCTCGCGCTCGACCGCCGTGCGCACGTGCTCGGGCAGGTCCCGCGCCTCGATCCTGGCGCGGTAGTCGTCGGGGTCGTCGGCGTCGCCGTCACCCAGCTGGCCGAGCTCCTTGCGGATGGCGTCGAGCTGTCGGCGCAACAGGAACTCTCGTTGCGTCTTCTCCATGCCCTCTTCCACGTCCGTCTTGATCTTCTCGCGGAGCGTGAGGTCGGCGAGCGTGTCGCGCGCCCAGCCGAGGACCAGGCGCAGCCGTGCCTCGACGTCGAGCGTCTCGAGCACCTCCACCTTCTGGCTGAGCGAGAGGTCGGGCGAGTACCCCGACACGTCGGCCAGACGGCTCGGTTCGGTGACCTCGCGCAGCTGTGCGGCGATCCGCGCGGCGCCCCGGCTGTGCAGGATGTTCTCCAGCACCGCGCGGTACTCGCGGGCGAGCTCGTTGGCCGCCGGGCTGGGCTCGGGCTCGACCAGGGGCTCGGCCTCGACCCACAGGGCGTCGCCGGTCCCCGGCACGCCCGTGCCGATGACCGCGCGACCGTCGCCTCGGATGGCCACGGCCGGCAGGCCGCCGGGGAGCTCGCCTTCCTCCATCACCTCGGCGATCACGCCGACGTTGGCGAAGCGGCCCTCGATGTGGGGCACCAGCAGCAGATGGCCACCGGCCGAGCGGGCGGCCTCGACGGCGGCTCGGGCCTCGCCGGACTCGAGCGCCATGGTGAAGACCATCCCCGGCAGCACCACCCCGGAGGTGAGGGGCAGCAGGGGGAGCGTCACGTTCTCGTTCGTCATCGGGGTCCTTCTCGTCCTGATTTGCCTGACACAACAACTAAATCTCGAGGGCCGTGATTCCCGAGGGGGTCCCAGGGCGCCGTCGCGGGGCGGATCCCCAGCCATCGCAAGGGATCGCGTGGCCTAGGTTCCCTTTGTGCGCGTCGTCGTCGCCACGTCGCTCGGCGGCGCGGGGCACCTCGAGCCCGTCGCCGCGGTGGGACGCCAGCTCGCGAGCTTTGGGCACGACGTCACGCTCCTCGTGCCGCCCGCGCTGGTGCCCGCGGCGCGAACGGCGGGGCTCGCGCTCGTGGTCGGCGGCGAGCCGGCCCCGGCGGTCGTCCACGCCTACCGCGACCGCCTCGGGCGCGGCGCGGCGGCCGCCGATCCGGGGCTCATCGACCGCGAGCTGTTCGCCGAGCACGGCACGCGCGCCATGCTGCCCGCCGCCGTCGCGCTCGCCGAGCGGCTACGGCCGGACCTCGTGCTCCGCGAGCCGTGCGAGTACGCGTCCGCGGTCGCGGCGCGGTCGGGCGGTCTACCCCTCGGGACGATCGCGATCTCCCAGGCCCGCATCGAGCGCGACGTGCTGTCCATGGTGGGCGCGGTCGTCGACGGCTTCGGCGCGGGAACCGCCGACGCGATCGCACGGGCGCCCTTCCTCACGGCCTTCCCGGCGGGGCTCGACCCCTCTCCGTGGGACGTGACCGTGCGCTACCGCGTCGCCCCCGCCACTCCGGCGCCGCTCCCGAGGTGGTGGGACGACGCGGCGGCGCCGCTCGTCTACGTGACGTTCGGCAGCATCGTCAGCCACACCGAGCTCGCCGCGCGCGCGTTCCGAACGGCCGCCACTGCGCTCGGGGACGCCAAGGTCCGCGTGCTGCTCACCGTCGGCCGCGGCTTCGATCGAGCGGCGCTCGGCGCGCTGCCAGGGAACGTCCACGTGGAGCCCTGGGTGCCGCAGGCGTCGGTGCTCGCCGCCTGCGACGTCGTCGTGTGCCACGGTGGCTCCGGCACGACCTTCGGCGCGCTGGCGGCCGGGTTGCCCGTCGTCGTGTGCCCCCTGTTCGCCGACAACGCGCGCAACGGTGCGGTCGTCGCCGGCGCCGGCGCCGGGCTCGTCGTGGCGGCGGGCACCGGAGAGGACGCGTGGGCCGACGTCGGACCGGCGCTCCGCGCGGCCGTCGAGCGCGTGCTCGACGACCCGTCGTACGGCGACGCCGCGCGCCGCGTCGGCGACGAGATGGCGGCCTACCCGCTCGCGGACGAGGCCGTTGCGGCGTGCGACTGGGTGCCGTGACGGTGACGACCGACGACGAGCGACACCCAGCGGCTACCTCGGGGTCGGGCACGCTTCACCTCAGGTTCACCTCGTCCCCATACCGTGCAGGTGTGGCATGGCCCCGGCGGAACTCTCCCCCTCGGCCGATGGTCATGCCCACCTCGACGGGTGGCGGCACGCCGGTCCCAGCGCACGGCCGGCGTGCCGCGTGCCCGGGTCGACACCGGCGCGGGCAGCCTCGACGGTGCCGCGTGCGGCCGCTGCTGCGACTGGTCCCGAGGTCGCCGTCCACCCGATGAGCGCCACGACGCCGGTCACCGCGAGCGACTCGCGCGCTCGCTCCCACGAGCTGGTGCTGGTCGTCGACGACGAGGAGAGCTACCGCGACGCGCTCAGCATCGGGCTCTCCCAGGAGGGCTTCGACGTCGTCGTCGCCGCCGACGGTGCCGAGGCGCGCGCCGCGGTGCGGCGCGACCGACCCGACCTCGTGCTCCTCGACGTCATGCTCCCCGACGTCTCGGGCATCGAGCTGTGCCGGGAGATCCGCGCGGAGCGGGACGTGCCCGTGATCATGGTCACCGCACGCGACGGCGAGGTCGACGTCGTGCTGGCGCTCGAGCTCGGGGCCGCCGACTACGTCGCCAAGCCCTACCGGCTCCGCGAGCTCGTGGCCCGCATGCGAGCGGTGCTGCGACGACGACGCGACACCGGCGTCGACGACCAGGTCGTGAGCGCCGGCGGGGTGCGGCTCGACCTCGCGCGCCACGAGGCGTCCGTCGACGGCGCGCTCCTCGAGCTGTCGCGCAAGGAGTTCGAGCTGCTGGCGCTGCTCATCTCGAGAGCGGGGCAGGTCGTGACCCGCGAGGAGTGCATCGACACGCTGTGGTGGGGCCAGGACCTCGCCGACACCCGGACGCTCGACACCCACGTGAAGCGCATCCGCCGAAAGTTCGAGAAGGACCCGGGCGCGCCCGTCCACCTCGTCACCGTCCGCGGGATCGGGTTCCGCTTCGACCCCTGAGCACCGGCTCGCCGGGTCCATCCGCCTACGCTGCGCACGTGCACGCCGGGGACACCGCGCCCGACGTCGAGCTCCCGGACCAGACGGGTCGCGTCCGGTCGCTCTCGACGATCGCCGACGGACGGCGCACGGTGCTGTTCTTCTACCCCGCGGCGATGACGACGGGCTGCACCAAGGAGAGCTGCCACTTCCGCGACCTGGGTGCCGAGTTCGACGCCGCCGGTGCGGTGCGCGTCGGGATCTCCATGGACTCGGTCGACAAGCAGGCGACGTTCGCCGAGCGGCACGGCTTCGACTACCCGCTGCTCAGCGACCAAGACGGCGCGGTCGCCAAGGCCTTCGGCGTGAAGCGCGCGCTGAACATCCTCAAGGTGCGCCGCGTCACCTTCGTCCTCGACGAGCGCCGCCGTGTGCTCGAGGTCATCGACTCGGCGTTCAGCATGGACCGCCACGCGGACCGTGCGCTCGAGGTCCTCGCGGCCACGCCGCGCCTCAGCGTCGACGGCGCCTGACCCGCGCCGGATCGATCGCAGCGCTCTCGAGGCGCCGCGTCGGCGCCGCGCCGCGCGGCCACGCGGCGGCCGACCTCACGGCGGGCGCCAGGGCTAGATTCCTGCGGTGGATCCCGAGCTTCGGGCCTCGGACGCCGAGCGCGAGCAGGCGGTCGTCGCGCTCCGTGAGCACCTGCTCGACGGGCGGCTGAACCTCGAGGAGTTCACCGAGCGCGTCGAGCAGGCCTACCGCGCGCGGGTGCACGGCGAGCTCGCCGCGATCCAGTCCGACCTCCCGGTCCCGACGGCGCCGGCGGCGCTCCCGCGGCGTCGGCCCACGCGCGCGACCGTGGCGCTGTTCGCCCACGTCGTGCGGCGCGGGCGGCTCCGCCTCAAGGGCTCGACGGTCGCCGCCGCCGCCTTCTCGGACCTCGACCTCGACCTGCGCGAGGCGCAGATCGACGCACCGACCACGCGCGTCAACGTGCTCGCCCTCTTCGGCAACGTCGACGTCTACGTGCCCGAGGGCGTCGACGTCGCCGTCGGCGGGCTCGCGATCTTCGGGCACCGCCGCGAGTGGGGGTCCGACCGCGCACGCCAGGGCGCGCCGGCGATCCGGATCCGCACGCTCGGCGTCTTCGCGACGGTCGACGTGTGGCGCGTCCCGGCCGACGCCCGCGGCGGCTACGGCGAGCTCATCCGTCTCGTGCGCGGTGACGACGTCGCGCTCGGCACGGGGTAGCGGGCGGCTCGACCACCAGGACCAGCCCGCGTCGTGCCCGACTTCGCCGTCGCGGCTACCGTCGCGGCATGGCAGCGCGCGTGCAGGTGACGACGGAGATCGCCGCGCCCCCCGAGAAGGTCTGGGGGCTCGTGGCGGATCTCACGCAGATGGGCAGGTGGTCGCCCGAGAACGAGGGCGTCGAGTGGCTGAAGGGGGCGTCGGGGCCGGCGGTGGGCGTCACGTTCAAGGGGGCGAACCGGCACGGCTCGAAGACCTGGACGACCCACGGGAGGATCACCGAGGCGACGCCGGACAAGGCGCTCGCCTTCCTCATCAACGTGGGGCCCTTCAAGGTGGCCGAGTGGCGCTACGAGCTCGAGCCGATCCCGTCCGGCTGTCGGGTGACGGAGTCCACGGTCGACCAGCGGGGCTCGGTCGCCAAGTTCTTCGGCAAGCTCGGCACCGGCATCGAGGACCGCGAGACCCACAACAGCGAGACGATGACCCAGACGCTCGAGCGGCTGAAGGCCGCCGCGGAGTCGACACCGGCGAGCTGACCGGGGCACCGTCGTCGTCCGGGGCGACGGCCGGCCCGATGCTGCCTACGGTGCGGGGCGTGGACGTCGCCTCCCTCGGGTTCCGCACCGATCTCTCGCTCCTCAGGCTCGGCGGCACGACGATCGAGGAGCGTGGGGACCACCTCGTCGTCCGCAGCTCGCACAACCCCTCCCACTGGTGGGGCAACTTCCTGCTCCTGCACGACGTCCCGACGCCGGCGTCGTCGCCAGGGTGGCTCGACCGCTTCGCCGCGACCTTCCCTGACGCGCGGCACGTGGCGCTCGGCTTCGACGGCACGCACGGCGCGCTGGACGACCTCGCGTGGTTCGCCGCTCGGGGCTTCACCGCGGACGCCCAGGCCGTAATGACCACGTCCATCGTCCACGAGCCGCGCCACCCGAACCCCGACGCCGAGTGCCGCACGCTCCGCACGGACGAGGACTGGGTCCAGAGCGTGGACCTCGAGGTGCGCTCGATCGGCCAGGAGCTCGACCGGGCGGGGTTCCGCGCGTTCGCGGCCGCCAAGGCCGTCACGAACCGGCGGCTCGTCGAGGCCGGGCACGGGGCCTGGTTCGGTGCCTTCGCCGACGGCCGTCTCGTCTGTCAGATGGGCCTCGTCACCGCAGGACCGGGGCTCGCGCGGTTCCAGACGGTGCACACCGACCCGGGCCTTCGACGCCAGGGGTTCGCGGGGACGCTCGTCCACCACGCCGGCCGCTTTGGGTTCGACACGCTCGGCGCGCGGACGCTCGTGATGGTCGCGGACCCCGGCTACGTGGCGATCGAGCTGTACCGCGCGGTGGGGTTCGAGGAGCGCGAGGTCCAGCTCCAGATCGAGCGCCCGCCCGCCACCGGGTGACGCCGCCGGTCCGCGCGAGCACCGGTCCCGGGGCTCAGCGCATCGAGGGCGGCAGCCAGTAGGCGTTGTACGGGTCCTCGCGCACGGCGAGCACGTCGCCGGGCGTCGGGTGGCCGAGCGCGCCGGCGCGCAGCGAGGCGTGGGTCGCCTCGCGGTTGCACCCGTAGACGGCGTCGGCGTCGCGCGCCTCGGCGCTCAGCCACACCGCCACGATCAGCACGAGCTCGTCGGCGAGCGCGGCCGGGACCGTGCCGTCGGCGACGGCGTCGAGCACGCCGGAGGCGACGCCGGCCTGGGCGGGGCCCCAGGTGAGGGCGGCGTGGTCGTCGGTCGCGATCGTCGCCTTGTTCACGAACAGCGTCATCGGCTTGACCGCGAGCGAGGGCTGGGCCGCGACGACGAAGGCCACGTGCCCCTTGCGGGGGGTGGCGAGGGCCGTCACCCACGCGGCCTCGACCGGGCCGCCCTTGGCGCCGAGCACGGTGTTCACGTGCGCGGCCTCGGGGCCGGCCCCGCAGAACGCCTCGCCGAGCTGGGTTACGAAGGCGGCCACGCGTCGGGCGGGTCGGCGAACGGCGTCGTGCGCCCGTAGCGGACCTCGCGCAGGAGGTCCGACGAGACCGTGCCGGGCGAGGTGTCGTAGGCGAGCAGGCCGACGTGGCGCAGCGCGTCGCCCTCGATCGGGCTCACGCGGTGCAGCGAGTGGCGGCCCTCGAAGACGAGGAGCGTGCCCGGGGTCATCGGCAGGGTGACGACGCGCGAGCGGTCGCCCTTGAGCACGCGGCCGACGTCGTCGTAGCGCTCGTCGCCGGCGCTGCGGATCCTCGGGGCGACGTCGAAGTCGCCACCGTGCTCGGCCGCCTGGATGGCCAGGGAGACCACGAAGTCGGTCTGGTCGAAGTGCCACTGCAGCTCGTCGCCCTTCCCCATGACGGCGAGGTTGAGCGCGCCGCAGGGGTCCGCGTAGCGGTGCAGGCGTCCGCGGTCGAGGACGGCCTCGAGGAAGGCGAGCAGCAGGGCGGACTCATAGAGGCGGCGCAGGGGCGAGGCGCGCGGGATCACGTCGTAGCCGACGGCGCCGACGGCGTAGGGCGCCCAGGTCTGGCGGGGATGCTCGGGTGCCCACCGGTCCTCTGGCAGCTCGAGGTACGCCGTGCCGACGCCGTCGGAGTGGAACGACCGCACCGCCAGCGCCTCGGCGTCGCGCTGCAGCGCCGCGACGCCGTCGGGGGTGACGAAGCCCGCGAGCTCCGCGGCGCCGCGGTCCGCGAGCTCGGCGCGTGCCGCGCCGACGGCCGCGTCGTGCCCGGGCGACGCGGGCGCGTCGATCGGGTACCGGTCGAGGTCGACGAGCTCGAGGGCGGCGTCGCCGGTCATCCGCCGAGGAGGCTCGCGGCCGGGTCCTCGACGAAGCGCCCCACGTCGCGCAGGAACGTGGAGGCGAGCGCGCCGTCGACCAGGCGGTGGTCGAAGGTGACCGTGAGCTCGACCACCTGGCGTGCCACGACCGCCCCGTCGACGACCCAGGGCTTGGGTGCGATCCGGCCGACCGCGACGATGGCCGACGTCCCCGGCGGGAGGATTGCGACGGCGCCGTCGATCCCGAAGGGGCCGACGTTCGTGATGGTGAGCGTCGTGCCGAGCATGTCGGCGGGCGTCGTCGTCCCCGCCCTCGCCGTCGCCACGAGCGCGTCGAGCGCCCTCGCCATGGCCACGAGGTCGAGCTGGTCGGCCCCCTTGATGTTCGGGACGATGAGCCCCCGGTCCGTGGCGGCGGCGATCCCCAGGGCGATGCGGCGGCGCACGACCACCTCGCCGGCCGCCTCGTCGAAGGCGCTGTTGATGCCGGGGTTCGCCCTCGCGGCGTGGCAGACCCCCAGTGCGAGGATCGTGAGGGGCGAGAGCTTGACCCCCGCGAGGGCGGGGCGGGCGCGCAGCGAGTCGACGAGGTCCATCGTCCGCGTGGCGTCGACCTGCAGCGCCGCAGAGGCCTGGGGCTGGGTGAAGGCGCTCAGCTTCATCGACTCCGCCATCGCGCGCGTCACGCCGCGGACCGGGATGCGCTCTTCGAGCGGCCCCTCGTCCCACCCGGCGAGCTCGACGCCGGCGAAGCGGGTCGGCCCCGACGGCGCGCGCGCGACGGCCGTGGTCGGCGAGGCCGCCGCCTCGACGTCCGCACGGGTGATGAGCCCGTCGCGACCCGTGCCGCGGATGGCGGCGAGGTCGAGGTGGAGGGACTTCGCGAGCTTGCGCACCGGCGGCGTCGAGCGCGGCGCGAGCGCGGGCGCGGAGGGGACCGCCCGCGAAGCTGGGGCGGCGGGGGCGGGCGGGGGCGGCGCGGCGGCGCCGCGTCGGTGCCGCCGCGTGGGCGCCTCCTCGGTCGCCACGCCGTAGCCGACGAGGACCGCCGTGCGCTCGGCGGGCGCGGCCGACGACGCCGACGCCGCCGTCGCGGCGCTCTCGTCGCCCGAGGTCTCGATCGTGATGATGGAGGTCCCGACGTCGACGACGTCGCCGGGTGCGGCCAGCAGCGCGACCACCCGGCCCGCGTACGGGCTCGGCAGCTCGACGGTCGCCTTCGCCGTCTCGATGTCGACGAGCGGCTGGTTGATCGTGACGGTGTCGCCGACGGCCACCTTCCAGGTGACGATCTCGGCCTCGGTGAGGCCCTCGCCCACGTCGGGCAGCGGGAACGAGCGCTCGGCCACCGGGGCTAGAACTCGAAGGCGCGGTCGAGGGCGTCGAGCAGCCGGTCGATGTTCGGGAGGTAGTCCTCCTCGACGCGGCTCGGCGGGTACGGCGTGTGGTAGCCGCCGACGCGCAGCGGCGGTGCGCTGAGCGAGTAGAAGCACCGCTCGGTGAGCCGCGCGGCGATCTCGGCGCCCATGCCGCCGAACACCGGCGCCTCGTGCGCGATGAGCAGCCGCCCCGTCTTCTCGACGGAGCGGGCGACCGTGTCGGCATCGAGCGGCGAGATCGAGCGCAGGTCGATGACCTCGAGGCTCCGGCCCTCGCCCTGCGCCACCTCGGCGGCCTTGAGGCAGGTCTTCACGCTCGGCCCGTAGGCGACGAGCGTCGCGTCGGTGCCCACGCGGCGCACGGCCGCCTCGAAGAGTCCGGACGGCGGCGCGGCCTCGTCGACCTCGCCCTTCTCCCAGTAGCGGCACTTGGGCTCGAGGAACAGGACCGGGTCGTCGCACTCGATCGCCTGGCGCACCATCCAGAACCCGTCGTTCGGCGTCGACGGGGACACGACGCGCAGCCCCGCGGTGTGCGCGAAGTACGCCTCGGGGCTCTCGGAGTGGTGCTCGACGGCCCCGATGCCCCCGCCGTAGGGGATCCGCACGACCAGCGACAGCGTGATCGCGCCCTCGGAGCGCGCGTGCTGCTTGGCGACCTGGGAGACGAGCTGGTCGAACGCCGGGTAGACGAAGCCGTCGAACTGGATCTCGGACACCGGGCGGTAGCCGCGGATCGCGAGCCCGACCGAGGTGCCCACGATCCCCGACTCACCGAGCGGCGAGTCGATGACGCGCTGCTCGCCGAAGTCCTTCTGCAGCCCGTCGGTGACACGGAAGACCCCGCCGAGCCGTCCGATGTCCTCGCCCATGAGGAGGACCTTCGGGTTGTCCTCCATGGCCTTGCGGAGCCCCTCGTTGATCGCCTTGGCCAGCGTGAGCTCGGTCACTTGAGACTCCCTGCGTCCTCGGCGCCCAAGAGGGCGACCATCTGCGCGCGCTCCTCGTCGACGAGGGGGTGCGGCTCGGCGTAGACGTGGTCGAAGATCGACGCCGGCGACGGCCCGCGCAGCGCCACGACCGCGTCGCGCAGCCGGCTCGCGATCCCGTCGGCCTCCGCGTCGATCTCCGCGGTCCATGCCTCGTCCGCGGCGCCCGCCGCGACGAGGTAGCGGTGCAGCCGCTCGACCGGGTCGCGCTGCAGCCAGTCCTCGACCTCGGTGTCGACGCGGTACCGCGTCGGGTCGTCCGAGGTCGTGTGCGCGCCCATGCGGTAGGTGAACGCCTCGAGCAGCGTCGGCCCCGAGCCCTCCCGCGCGCGGGCGAGGGCGGCGCGGGTGACCGCGAGCATCGCGAAGACGTCGTTGCCGTCGACGCGCACGCCGGGGAACCCGAACCCGTCCGCCCGGCGGCACAGCGGGATCCGGCTCTGGCGCTCGGTGGGCTCGGAGATCGCCCACTGGTTGTTCTGCAGCAGGAAGACGATGGGTGCCTGGAACACCGCGGCCCAGACGAACGCCTCGGCGACGTCGCCCTCGCTCATCCCGCCGTCGCCGGTGCACGCCATGACCGCGCTCTCCGCCCCGTCGTGCTGCACGCCCATCGCGTAGCCGACGGCGTTGACCACGTTGTTCCCGATCACGATCGACGGCTCGGCGTAGTTGTGCTCGTAGGGGTCCCACCCGCCGTTCGTGACCTGGCGGAAGCTTCGGGCCGACTGCTCGGGCGTGATGCCGCGGCACCACGCGATGCCGTGCTCGCGGTAGCCGGGGAAGCAGAAGTCGTCGGGCGCGAGCGCGCGGCCCGCGCCGATCTGGGCGGCCTCCTGGCCGCGCAGCGGCGCCCAGAGCGCGAGCTGCCCCTGGCGCTGCAGCGCGGTCATCTCGACGTCGCAGCGACGGATGATCACCATGTCGCGGTACAGCCCGCGCGCCTCGTCGTCGCTCGGCTCGAGGTCGTACTCGGGGTGCGTGACGCGCTCGCCGCTCGGTGCGAGCAGCTGGACCATGTCCTCGTCCGCCGCCGCGGTCGCCCCGCGCGTCGCCCTTGCAGAACGCACCATTGCCGTTGCCTCCTCGGAGCCGGAGTGCCCGCTCCACGGTAGTCGTCGATGGCGTCGGATCGGCGCCGGCTGCGTAGCCTGCGCCGATGCCGCGGCTCCTCGTCGACGTGTCGCCGCTGCGCGCGAGCCGTGACTTCCGACTGCTGTTCAGCGGTCAGCTCGTCTCGATGATGGGCAACCAAATCACGATCGTGGCGGTCGCCATTCAGGTCTGGGACCTCACGCACTCGACGCTCCAGGTGGGCGCGATCAGCCTCGTGTCGCTGCCCTTCCTCGTCATCGGCTCGCTCTACGGCGGGACGGTCGGCGACGTCGTCGACAAACGGCGCCTCCTCGCCTTCAGCGCGCTCGGGCTCTCGGCGCTCACCGGCGCGATCGCGGTGAACGCCGCCGTCGCACACCCCTCCTTGGTCGCCCTCTACGCCCTCACCGCCCTCGCGGCCGGGCTGACCGGGTTCTCCAACCCGTCGCGCAACGCGGCGGTGCCGCGCCTCGTCGCGGGGGACAAGCTGCTCGCCGCGTACTCGCTGAACCAGACCACGATCCAGCTCGCGACCGTCGTCGGCCCCGCGCTCGGCGGCGTCATCGCCGCGTTCAGCCTCCCCGCCGCCTACGTGACCGACGCGGTCAGCTTCTTCGCGATCTTCGCCGCCACCCTGGCGATGTCGCCGTTGCCGCCGCTCACCCACGCGCGGCGCCCGGGGCTCGGGGCGATCCGCGAGGGGTTCTCGTACCTGCGGGGCCGCCAGGTGCTCCAGGGCGTCTACCTCCTCGACCTCAACGCGATGATCCTCGGCATGCCGTCGGCCCTCTTCCCCGCCTTCGCGGCCCAGCGGTTCCACGCGGGCTCGGTCGTCGTCGGGCTGCTCTACGCCGCCCCCGGGGTCGGGGGGTTCCTCGGCGCGTTCACCACGGGGTGGGTGGGCGGGGTCCGGCGACGCGGCCGCGCCGTCGTCGTCGCCGTCGTCGTCTGGGGCCTCGCCATCGCCGCGTTCGGGATCTCGAGCATCCTGTGGGTCGCCCTCGTGCTCCTCGCGATCGCCGGCTGGGCCGACGTAATCAGCGCGATCCTGCGCAACACGATCCTGCAGCAGTCGATCGGCGAGGAGTTCCGCACCCGGCTGAGCTCGATCCAGATGGCGGTCGTGACCGGCGGCCCGCGGCTCGGGAACTTCGAGGCGGGCGCGGTCGCCGCGCTCACGACCCCGGCCATCTCGGCGGTGAGCGGCGGGCTCGGGTGCGCGGTCGGCGCACTCCTCCTCGCGTGGCGCCTCCCGCGGTTCACCGCCGAGGTCGCTCCCGGCCGCTAGCCGTCCTGGGTCTCACGACGCACCGGCCCGGCGACGGTGCGCGAGCGTCGCCCGCCCTCGACGGCGGCGAGCTGCCCGCACGCCGCGTCGATCTCGCGGCCCCTCGTCGCGCGGACCGTGGCGTTGACGCCGAGCCGCTCGAGCGCGGCGCGGAACGCGAGGACCCCCTCGCGCGGCGTCCCCTTCGTGGCGTAGCCGGGCGTCGGGTTGAGCGCGATGAGGTTGACGTGCGCCGCGCAGCGCCGCGCGATGGCGGCGAGCTCGGCGGCGTCCTGGGCCCGGTCGTTCACGCCGTCGATCAGCGCCCACTCGAACGAGACGCGCCGACGCGTGACGGCGCGCCAGACCTGGCAGGCCGCCTCCACCCGCTCGAGCGGGTAGGTCCGATTGAGCGGCACCAGCGTGTCGCGCAGCGCGTCGTTCGCCGCGTGGAGGCTGACGGCGAGCGTGACGGTCGGCGCGTCGGCGGCCAGCTGCTCGATCCTGGGGGCCACCCCGACCGTGGACACCGTCAGGTGCCGCGCCGAGAGCCCCATCTTCTGGGTCAGCGCGCGCACCGTCGAGAGCGTCGGGCCGTAGTTCGCGAGCGGCTCGCCCATCCCCATGAAGACGACGTTGCCGAGGCGCCGCGGCGCGCAGTGCCGAGCGGCGGCGACCACCTGCTCCAAGAGCTCGGCGGCGGCGAGGTGTCGGCGGAACCCCGCCTGGCCCGTGGCGCAGAACGTGCACCCCATCGCGCAGCCCGCCTGCGAGGAGATGCAGACGGTCACGCGGCCGCCGTAGGCCATCGCCACGGTCTCGACGGTGGCGCCGTCGTGGAGCGCGAAGACCCACTTGGTCGTGCGCCCGTCGTCGGCGACCGCCGTCGCCACGCAGCGCAGCGACGGGGGGAACGCCGCTGCGAGCGCGTCGCGCAGCGCGCGCGGGAGCACCGTCATCTCCTCGGGCCGGCGGTGCTGGCGCCACAGCCCCTCGTCCACCTGGCGCCGTCGGTACGCGGGCGCGTCGCGGAGCGCGACGTCGAGCGCGGCCCCGTCGGGGTCGTAGGCGCTCGGCACGCCGTCACGGTACCGGCGGGCTTCGCACAGGATTCGCCCGCCTCGAGCGTGCCCACTAACTTCCTCAGGTCGCAAAGGAGGCGTCCCATGGAGCTCACCAACACGTCCGCGGTCATCACGGGCGGGGCGTCCGGCCTCGGCGAGTCGACCGCTCGGCTGCTCGCCAAGCGCGGCGTCCGCGTGCTGCTGGCGGACCTGAACGCCGAGAAGGGCGAGGCGCTGGCGACCGAGCTCGGGGGCGCCTTCTCCAGCTGCGACGTGACCGACACGGACCAGGCGATCGCCGCCATCGAGGCGGCCGCGTCGATGGCGCCGCTGTGGTCCGTCGTCAACTGCGCCGGCATCGGGTGGGCGACGCGGACGATCGGCAAGGACGGCCAGTACGCGAGCGCGCACGACCTCGACCTGTACAAGAAGGTCATCGAGATCAACCTGGTCGGCACGTTCAACGTGTGCCGGCTCGCCGCCACCAAGATGAGCGCGAACGCGCCCGACGCGGACGGCTGCCGCGGGGCGATCGTCAACACCGCCTCGGTCGCCGCCGAGGACGGCCAGATCGGCCAGGTGGCGTACTCGTCATCAAAGGGCGGCGTGGTCGGGCTCACGCTCCCGCTCGCGCGCGACCTCGCCGTCGTGGGCATCCGCGCGAACTGCATCCTGCCGGGGCTGATCGACACGCCCATCTACGGGTCCGGGCCTGCCTCCGACGAGTTCAAGGCGCGCCTCGGCCAGGCCGTGCTCTTCCCGCACCGCCTCGGCTACGCCGACGAGTTCGCCTCGCTCGCCGTCGAGCTGCTCTCGAACAGCTACATGAACGCCGAGTCGATCCGCATCGACGCCGGCATCAGGATGCAGCCGAAGTAGCCGCGTCGCCCTCCCGCGCGGCAGGACGCGAGCGCGCCGTCCTCAGGACAGCACCTGGCACGTCGGTCCTGTCCGTCCCGTCAGCGCGCACGCGACGGCGAGCGGATCGGCGCGGTCCATCAGCTCGAGGAGCACGTCGCAGGTGAGGCGTGCCGGCGCGTCCGGGAACGAGACCGGCACCCCCAGCGCCAGCTGGACGTCGGCGGTGTGCAGCGTGAGCTCGACCACCCGCGCCGCCAGGTACGCGTCGAAGCGCAGCCGGCCCGCGAAGTGCTGCACGAGCCGGTCCGGCGGCGCGGCCTCGACGAGCGGTGCCACGGTCGCAAGCGCCGCGCGGGCGGTGCCGCCCGGGTCGTCGCCCATGGCCGCCGCCGCGTCACGGGCGCGCTGCACGATCCCCTCGTGGACGTGCGGGATGGCCATGGCGGCGGCGAAGTACCCGCTCGCGCTCTCGAGCACCCGTGACGACGGGTCGATCGGCGCGGCCAGCGTGGAGGCCACCGTCGTCAGCCCGCGCGTCGCGTGCGCGAGGAGCTCGCGCAGCGTCCAGGCATCGGTCGCGGGCTCGTCGAGGCGCCCCGGGTCGACCGACGCAGCGACGGCGACGAACGCAGCCCCCGCCGCCAGGAAGACCGGCCGAACGTCCGCTCGCGTGTCCGCTCGCGTGTCCGCTCGCACGTCGCCACCGCGAGCCACGGCGGCAGTGTACGAACCTCGCCCTACGGCAGGCGTCGGCGCACCCACCAGATGCAGGCGGCGCTGAGGGCGACGGCAAGCGCTCCGAAGATCCCGGCCTCGGACCACTGCAGCGGCCAGTAGTGGCTCGTGGGCTGGTAGGTGAGGACCTCGCGCAGATGGAAGCTGTCCACGCAGCGTTGGATCTCCGCCTGCAGGAAATGCGCCTGCGCGGGGGTCAGATGCTGCGGGCGGATGTGGCCGGGAGGGGTGGCGATCCGGTTCGGGCACCGCCCGACGCCGCGGAACACCGCCGACCCGTTGTTCGACACATTGAAGCCGAACGTCCCATGGGGACCGATCCCCCCGTACTGGCCGAGGACCTTCCCGGATGGTGCGATGACCTGGTCCGACTGCACCCAGTCGGCCGGGTTCGGCGGCTTGATGAGGGAGTTGTTGCCGTTGACGGGCGGCGCGCGGAAGTGACGGGTGAGCTGCAGCGGCGCGAGCAAGTTCGGGTAGACGTACTGCTGGACGACGTACCGCACGAGGACGAAGCACCCGAGCGTCGCCGCCATCGCCGCGATGGTCCTTCGCACGAGCGCACCGATTAACGCGCCAAGCGCCACGCAAAAGGCCACGTAGGCGACAGGCACCACGTCGCGTGCCTCGAAGCTGTTGAAGAGGCCGGCGTTGAGCCGGTCGACGGGGCTCTGCCACCAGGTCACCACCAGGCTGAGCAGCCCGGTGATCGCGACGGCCACCAAGGTGACCGCAACGAGGCGCACGAGGATCCACCGCACCCGCGTCACGGACTGGGTCCAGGCGAGTCGATAGGTCCCCGCCTCGAGCTCGCGAGCCACCAGCGGGGCGCCCCAGAAGACCCCGAGGAGGATGGGGACGACGATGACCAGCAGCGAGATCGGGTTCGCGAGGTGGGCCAGCTTGTGAAAGTTGGCCGTGACGGCGATGCAGTCGTGGCGCGCCGTGCACGTGTTGACGACCGTGTCGGCGTAGTGCCGCAGGTTCGGACCGGTGAGGACGAGCAGGATCGCGAGCGCCGCCAGCAGGGCCGCGGCGACGAGCGTCTGGGTGCGCAGCTGGCGCCACGCGAGCCAGGTCACGGCGCCGCCGTCGGGGTCGAAGGGAGGGAGGACTGGAGCACCGCGCCCTGCCCCATGTAGGCGAGGACAACGTCTTCGAGGCTGACCGACTCGATCTCCCACCCGGGCTCGACGACCGGGCCGTCGCTGCGCACAACGAGCACGCGCTGCCGGTCCGTCTCGCTCGCGGCGATGACCGTCTGGTTCGCGGGCGCGGCGTGGCCCGACTGTCGCGGCCCGATGAGCCGGTGGTGGCCCGCCACCAGGTCCTCGATCTCGCCGGCCACTCGCACGTGGGAGTCCACGAGCACGACGAGGTAGTCGCAGACGCGCTCGAGGTCGCTCACGAGGTGCGACGAGAGCACGATGCTCACGTCGGCCCCGGCGACGGTCGACATGAGCAGCCCGAGGAACTCGCGTCGTGCGAGCGGGTCGAGGCTCGCCACGGGCTCGTCCAAGAGCAGCAGGTCGGGGCGCTTCGCGAGCGCGATCGTGAGCGACAGCTGGGCGCGCTGGCCACCCGAGAGCCGGCCGGCCCGATGGCGGGGGGAGAGCCCGAGCTCGGCGAGGCGCGCGTGCGCCGCGGCGGCGTCCCACGACGCGTTGCAGTGTGCGCCGAGCCGGAGGTGGTCCTCAACGCTGAGCCAGGCGTAGAGGGAGGCGTCCTGGGCGACGAAGCCGACCCGGCCGAGCTGGGCGCTGTCGCACGCGGGGTGCGCGCCGAGCACCTCGATCGACCCCGCCGTCGGCTCGAGCAGCCCGGCGGCGAGCTGCAGCAGCGTGGACTTGCCGGCGCCGTTCGGGCCGACGAGCCCGACGACGTGGCCGCGGGGGACGTGCAGGTCGCAGCTCTCGAGCGCCCAGTGGCGCCGGTAGCGCTTGCCGAGACCCTCGGCGCGCAGCGCGAGCTCGGTCATGACGCTACAGGTGCCACGGCCCGAAAGGTGTCCCGGAACAGGGCCTCGATGGCCTCCTCGTCGAGCCCGGTCGCGCGCGCCCGCACGAGCCACTGCTCGAGGTCGTGGCGCAGCGGCCCCAGCGAGGCGAGGACCTCGTCGCTCGTCGTCGCCGTGACGAAGGTCCCGACGCCGGCCCGCGCGGCGACCAGGCCCTCGTGCTCGAGCTCGCGGTAGGCCTTGGAGACGGTGTTCGGGTTGATGGCGATGCGCGCGACGACCTCGCGGACCGTCGGCAGCTGGTCACCCTCCTGCAGCATGCCCAGCTTGAGGGCGCGCCGGACCTGGTGGACGAGCTGCAGGTAAGGGGTGACGCCCGACTTCGCGTCCAGGTAGAACTCGATCATCGTGTCCCCGATTTCACTAGGTATCTAGTTAACTATAGGGCGACGACGGTCGCCCGTCAAG
Organism: Acidimicrobiales bacterium; assembly: GCA_035937595.1. Lineage (GTDB taxonomy): Bacteria > Actinomycetota > Acidimicrobiia > Acidimicrobiales > RAAP-2 > Palsa-459. The sequence continues at coordinate 17,353 of DASZHS010000001.1, read as the reverse complement.
GGCGGATCGGGTGGCCTCTCGTTCGGGTGACCTCTCGTGCCGCCGACGACGGCGATCCGGATCGACCTGGCGTCAGATGCCCTGGCCGAGGTTGTCGAACCGGGCGTACTGGCTGAGGAACGCGAGGTTGGCATGCCCGGTCGGGCCGTTGCGGTGCTTGGAGACGAGGACCTCGGCGAGCCCCTTCTTCTCGACGGGGGCGTCGCTGTCGTAGGCCTCCTCGCGGTAGAGGAACAGCACGACGTCGGCGTCCTGCTCCAAGGAGCCCGACTCGCGCAGGTCCGAGAGCATCGGTCGCTTGTCCGAGCGCTGCTCGAGCCCGCGGGACAGCTGGGAGAGCGCGACGACGGGGCACTCGAGCTCACGCGCGAGGATCTTCAGCCCCCTCGACATCTCGGCGACCTCGACCTGGCGGTTCTCCGCGCGGATGCGCGAGCTCATGAGCTGCAGGTAGTCGACGATCACGACGCCGAGCTCGCCGTGCTGCTTCTTGAGGCGCCGCGCCCGCGCCCGGACGTCCATCACGGTGAGGTGCGGGTTGTCGTCGATGAAGATGTTCGCCTCGCCGAGCCGCGTGATCGCCCGGCTCACCTTCTGCCAGTCCGCGTCGCCAAGCTGGCCGGTGCGCATGCGCTGCGCGTCGACCCGGGCCTCGGAGGCCAGCAGCCGCTGGGAGAGCTCGAGGTGGCTCATCTCGAGGCTGAACAGGAGCGCCGGCCGGCGCAGCACCGCGCCCACGTGGGTGAGGATCCCGAGCGCGAAGCTCGTCTTGCCCATCGAGGGGCGCGCGCCGACGATCGTGAGGCTCGAGGGCTGGAGGCCCAAGAGGATGTTGTCGACGTCGGTGAAGCCCGTCGCGGTCCCGGTGATGTGTCCCTTGCCGCGCTCCTCGATCCAGTCGACGGACTCGTGCAGGAGCTCGCCGAGCGAGCGCACCGTCTCGGCGTTGCGCCGCTCGGCGACGTCGAAGATCATCCGCTCGGCCGAGTCGATGACGGCGGCCACGTCGTCCGGGGCGCTGTAGGCGAGGTCCGAGATCTCCCCGCTCGCCCCGATGAGCCGCCGCAGCAGCGCGAGCTCCTGGACGATGCCCGCGTAGTACGTCGCGTTCGCCGACGAGGGGGTGTTGGTCTGCAGGGAGACCAACGCGGCGGGGTCCGTCCCCATCGAGGTGAGCCCCGCGCGGTCGAGCTCGTCGGCGACGGTGACGGCGTCGGCGGCCTGGCCGGACTCATAGAGCCGGCAGATCGCCGCGAAGATCTGGCCGTGGGCCGGCTTGTAGAAGTCCTCGGCGCTCAAAAGCTCGGTGCCGATGGAGATGGCGTCGGTCGCGAGCAGCATCGCGCCGAGCAGCGACTCCTCGGCAAGGAGGTTGTGCGGCGGGACCCTCGGGCCGTCGTCAGGCCGCTGGAGGCGGAGGGGACGTGCGTCGTCGACGGCCTGCACCATGATTCACCAACTGTCGTCCACGCCGCTTGTGTGGCGATAGGGCGGTAGGGGGAGGGTTAGCTGTGCATCGCGGGGTGCATTGTCCACAGCGCCCGGCGCACGCACGCCGACACGACGTCGCGCCATGCGTGCATGGTGGCCGGACCGTGTGACACTCGTGGTCGCCCTCACGATGCACGCACGCCGCGCGCACGGATCCGGCGCGATCGGCGCACGACGACGCGCACGTCGGACGGCCAATCAGGCCTGGGCGACGACCTCGATCGTGGCGGTGGCCTCGACGTCGCCGAAGAGCCGTATCGCGACCTTGTGCTCCCCGAGCTCCTTCACGTGCTCCTCGAGCACGACCTGGGCACGATCGACCTCCACCCCGGTCGCGGCGGACAGCGCCGCGGCGACCTCCACGGGGCCGACCGAGCCGAAGAGCTTGCCCTGGGCGCTCGCCCGTGCGGGGATGGGGACCGTCGCCCGCTCGATCGCCGACTTCTGGGTCGCGGCGGCCTTGAGGTCCTGGGCGTCCTTGAGGTCGCGCGAGCGCCGCATCGACGCGGCCTGCTCGGCGACGGCGTCCGAGGCGACGAGCGCCGAGCCGCTCGGGAGCAGGAAGTTGCGGGCGAAGCCGCCCTTCACCTCCACGATGTCGCCGCGCCGCCCGACGCCGTCGATGTCCTTGCGGAGCAGGACCTTCATCCCGCCTCCACGTCGGCATCCACGGGCACGGGTGCCGGCGCGGCGTCCGGCGCCGGGGCGGTGGCGGCGGCCGCCGCGGGCTCCTCACGCTCGGCGCGGGCCGCCTCGGCCGCCCGGAACCCCGCGCTGCGCTCCGCGGTCGCGAGCGTCGGCTCCTCGCCGTCGCCGCGCGGCCCGCGTCCACGGCCGTCGCGGTCTCGGCCGCGGCCCCCACCCCGGCGCTCGGTCACGGTGCGCTGCGTGTAGGGCAAGAGTGCGAGCTCTCGCGCGGTCTTGATCGCCTCGGCGATGTCGCGCTGGTGCTGCTCGCAGTTGCCCGAGACCCTGCGCGCCCGGATCTTGCCGCGCTCGGACATGTAGCGCTTCAGCATGCTGGCGTTCTTGTAGTCGACCCACTCGACGTGGTCCTTGCACAGCTGGCAGGGCTTCTTCTTGATGCGACGACCGAGGTCCTTCGGGGCTCGCTTCGTCGTGCGCATGTTGTTCCGTGCCATCAGAAGGGCTCCTCGTCGAAGCCGTAGCTGGCGGGCTCCTGGCGCGGCGGCGGGGCGGACCTCGCCGGCCGCGCCTCGCCCGGGCCGCGACGCTCGTTCTTGGTCACCTGCGCGGTGGCCCAGCGCAGCGACGGCCCGATCTCGTCGGCGACGACCTCGACGACCGAGCGCTTCTCGCCCTGGTCGGTCTCCCAGCTGCGCTGCTCGAGGCGGCCGGCGACCACGATGCGGGCGCCCTTGGTGATGGACTCGGCCACGTTCTCGGCCATCTCGCGCCAGCAGACGACGTTGAAGAACGACGTGGCCTCCTCCCACTCCTGGGTCTGGCGGTTCTGCCAGCGCCGGTTGACGGCGAGGCCGAACGAGCAGTTGGCCTGGCCCGAGCTCACGAAGCGCAGCTCGGGGTCGCGCGTGACGTTGCCCACGAGGGTGACGGTGTTGTCTGGCATGGTGCTCCTTGTCAGGCCGCGCCGGCGGCGACGCGGCGTGCGGCACCCTTCTCCGGCAGGCGGATGATCTTGTGCCGCAGGACCTCGGGCGCGAGCGTCAGGTGCCGGTCGAGCGCGGCGACGGTCGCCGGCTCACCGGTGAACTCGACGACGACGTAGTAGCCCTCGCGGCGCTTCTTCATCTCGTAGGCCAGGGTGCGCTTCCCCCAACGGTCGATCTGCCCGGGGGTTCCGCCGGCCGCCTTCATCGCGTCGAGCGCGCGGTCGAGCGCCCCCTGGATCTCCTGGGCGTCGACGGCGACGTCGAAGATGAGCATGGTCTCGTAGGGCCGCATGGGCCATGTCCTCCCTCTGGACCGACGCGGACGCCGGGCCCCGTCGCTCGGGGCAGGGTGTGGCTCCCGCCGCAGCGGGACGCCAGATCGTAGCCGTCGGGCGCGCCGGCACCGCCCGGGCCGACGGCGCGTCGCCGGCACGCGCCATCGCAACGCCGAGGCACGCCCCTGACATCTGCCGCCCAACTCGCGTCGCCGCCCCTTTTGGGCCCGACGCCGCCTCGGTAGGGTCGACGTGACCGCCCGCAAGGAGGACCCTCGTGCTCCGGTGCACCCGTCCCGCCGTCGCCTCGGCCGCCGCCGCGGTGGCCCTGCTCGCCGCGACGCTGGTCCTCCCCGCCGCGGCCGGCGCCGCCCGCGCGTCGTCGAGCCCGCACTTCGCGACGCCCTCCTCGATCGCGTCGATCGGCCCCTGGATCGCCGTCGCGAACCGGGCCGCGAGCACCCTCACGGTGCTCGCCGCGAACGGCGGCACCGACGTCCGCACCGTCTCGCACGCGCTGCTCGGGGTGTCCGCGCCCACGGCGATCGTCGCCGAGCCGGTCGCGGGCCGCCGCACGGCCTTCGTCGCCGGCACCGGCGGGGCGGTGGCGACCTTCACGTTCAGCGCCGCGGGCCGAACCGTGGGCGTCAGGCGGCTGCGCGTGCTGCGGCCCACCGGGTGCACGGCCCCGGCGACCGCGCTCCTCGCGATCGATGCGCGGGGCCACCTCATCGAGGCGTGCAGCACGGGCGCGGTCTTCGAGTGGTCGGCCGCGACGGGGGCCCTCCTCCGCACGATCCCGGCGTCGTCGTCGAAGCTCGGCGACGTGACCGGGGTCGCGGTCCTCGGCGGCGAGGCCTACCTCAGCAACGCCGCGACGGGCCACCCGGCGGCGCCCGACGGCGTGACCGCCTTGTCGCTCGTCACGGGAGCGCGGCTCCGGCTCGTCACGAACGCGACGAGCGCCGCCTACGCGTTCTCGTCCCCGGCGGGGATCGCCTCGGACGGCGCGCACCTGTGGGTGACGAACGCGACCGGCAACACCATCGACGAGCTCGCGGCCGGCTCCCTCGCGTTCCTCGGCACGACCTCCACCAACCTCTACGACCCCGGCGCGGTCGTCGCGGACCGGTCGTTCGTCTGGGTCTCGAGCCAGAGCTGGCTCGGCGCCTCCTCGATGGTCACCCAGTTCAACGTCGTGAACCACGCGGTGCAGAGCCCGTGGATGATGTGCAACTCGAACGGCCCCTACCAGTTCGACAACCCGTCGGGCTTCGCGATGCACGGCGGGATGCTGTGGGTCGCCAACGCGTCCAACAACCTCATCGACCAGATGGACGCGACGACCGGGGCGCTCGTCGGCACCTACACGTAGCCGCTCGGCGACCTCACTCCCCGAGCGCGGCTCGGAGCTCGGCGCTCGCGGCGTAGGTCTCCTGCGGCCCGGGGAACGTGCCCGCTCGCACGTCGGCCGCGAAACGCCCGACGGCGTCGGTGACCAACGGGCCGAGCTGGGCGTACTCGCGGACGAACTTCGCGAGCGGCCGGTTCCCGAGCCCCACGAGGTCGTGGAAGACGAGCACCTGGCCGTCGGTCGAGGGTCCCGCGCCGATCCCGATCGTCGGGATCGCGAGCTGGGCGGTGATCCGGGCGGCGAGCACGTCGGGCACGCCCTCGAGGACGAGCGCGAAGCACCCGGCGTCCTCGACCGCGTGGGCGTCGTCCAGCAGCCGCTTCGCGTCGTCGAGCTCGCGGCCCTGGACCCGGTAGCCGCCCATCGCGTGCACGGACTGCGGGGTGAGGCCGAGGTGGCCCATGACGGGGATCTCCGCGGCGAGGATCCCGCCGATCACCGGGGTGCGGACGGCCCCGCCCTCGAGCTTGACGCAGCCCGCGCCGGCACGGACGAGGGTCGCGGCGTTGCGCACGGCGTCGTCCACGCCGGTGTGGTAGCTCATCCACGGCAGGTCGCCGACGACGAGGGCCGAGGGCGTGGCCCGGGCGACGGCGGCGGTGTGCCGGGCCATGTCGTCCATCGTCACGTGCAGGGTGTCCGGGTAGCCGAGCACGGTGTTCGCGACGGAGTCCCCCACCAAGAGCAGGTCCACGCCGGCGGCGTCGCAGAGCCGTGCGGACGGCTCGTCGTAGGCGGTCACCATGACGATGGGCGTCGCGCCGTCGGCGCGCTTGCGGCGGCGGATCTCCGGGGCGGTGCTCGCCACTAGGCCCGTCGCTTGGCCGCCCGGCGCGCGGGCCGGCCGCCCGCCTGCCACTTGCGCGCGAGGTGGTGGAACCCGCACGCGATGCACGCCTCGACGGCGAAGCACACGACGGGCTCCTCGCGTCGCTCGAGCCGTGCGAGCTCGGCGCGCGTCGACGGGCACGTCCCGCCGGGTGGCAGGCGCGACCCGAAGACGTAGGTGACCTCGGTCGTGGTCCGTGCGTCGCACACGGGGCAGGGGTGCTCGGTGGGCACGCCGACGTGCTGGGCGGCACGCAGGAGCTCGGGGTGCGCGTCGCACACGTCCTCGCGGCGGAGCTTGCCCTTCTTCAGCGACTCGAGCACGCCGTGGCGCACGAGGCCGTACTCGACCACGCCGGTTCGAGCCGGCACTTCGCGCGGCGACGGCCGTGCCATCGCGGTGACGCTAGCGGTGGCCTCCGACGTTCGTCGATCGCACGGTGTGCCATCGCGCCTCCACCTTCCGCTGCGGCGCCCCGCGCGACGCTGCCCTCGCCCGTTCGCTCGCACGGCGCGCCGGCCGGCGGTCACCCGTCGGTGGCCGGCGCGTCCCTGCCGGCCCGCTGCCATGGGCGACGGCTCGACCGCGCCGGGGCGCTGGCGACACGCACGGGCAGGGGCGCCCCGGGACCTCGGGTGCGTCAACGTTGGATGGTCGATATATCGGACTGCTATAGTTCGGGGGTGCTCGACCTCGCGATCCTGGGCCTCCTGGGCGAGAAGGACCGCCACGGCTACGAGATCCGCCGGCTGCTCCGCGACGAGCTGGGGCTCGTGACCAACGTCTCGTTCGGCTCGCTGTACCCCGCCCTCGCACGGCTCGAGCGCCTGGGCGCGGTCGAGATCGTGAGCGACGCGCCCGCCGCGGCCCCCTCGATGCCCTCGACGGGCTCGCTCGCCGGCGAGCGCGCCGCGGCCCGTGGCCGCCGCGCCACGATCGGCCGCGGGCTGCGATCGCGCAAGGTCTACCGATTGACCGCCAAGGGCGGCGAGCTGTTCGAGAAGCTCCTCGCTGAGTCCCCGCCCCAGGACGACCCGCGCAGCTTCGGGCTGCGCCTCGCCCTCGCGCGGCACCTGCCCCCGGCCGCCCGCCTCGAGCTGCTCGAGCGCCGCCGCGCGGTGCTCGAGCGCCGCCTCGCCGAGCTCGAGGGCGCCGTGGGCGCGGACACGCTGGACCCCTACGCGCGCTCGGTCGTCGAGCACGCCGCCGCGGGGGTCCGCTTCGACATCTCGTGGCTCGACGGCCTCGTCGAGGCCGAGCGAGGGGGCGCGCCGCCCGTGGGCGCCCCGATCACGACGGACGTCGCCCCGTAGGGGCCGAAAGGAGCACTCGATGGGGACGATCAGAGTCGCGATCGCCGGCGTCGGCAACTGCGCGAGCTCGCTCATCCAGGGCGTGCGCTACTACCACGACGCGGACCCCGCCGACGTCGTGCCCGGCCTCATGCACGTGGAGCTCGCCGGCTACCACGTGCGCGACCTCGAGTTCGTCTGCGCGTTCGACGTCGACGCCGCGAAGGTCGGCACGGACCTGTCCAAGGCCATCTTCTCGTCGCAGAACAACACCATCCGGTTCGCCGAGGTCGGCCACGTCGGCGTGACCGTCCAGCGCGGGCCCACGCTCGACGGCCTGTCGAAGTACTACCGCGAGGTCGTCGAGGAGTCCCCTGCCGAGCCCGTCGACGTCGCCCAGGCCCTGCGCGACAGCCGCGCCGACGTGCTCGTCGCGTTCCTGCCCGTCGGCTCGGAGGCCGCCCAGCGCCACTACGCCGAGGCCGCGCTCGCGACGGGGGTCGCCTTCGTGAACGCCATCCCCGTGTTCATCGCCTCGGACCCGGTGTGGGCGAAGCGCTTCACCGACGCCGGGGTCCCGATCGTCGGCGACGACATCAAGAGCCAGGTGGGGTCGACGATCGTGCACCGCGTGCTGACGCGGCTCTTCGAGGACCGGGGCACCGCCCTCGACCACACCTACCAGCTCAACGTCGGCGGCAACATGGACTTCCGCAACATGCTCGACCGCGACCGGCTCGAGTCGAAGAAGGTGTCCAAGACCCAGGCGGTCACCTCCCAGATGGAGGACACGGTGCTCGCCCCCGACGACATCCACATCGGGCCCTCGGACCACGTGCCGTGGCTGCAGGACCGCAAGTGGGCCTACATCCGCATGGAGGGCCGCAACTTCGGCGACGTGCCGCTCAGCCTCGAGCTCAAGCTCGAGGTGTGGGACTCGCCCAACTCGGCGGGCGTCATCATCGACGCGGTGCGCTGCGCGAAGGCCGCGCTCGACCGCGGGATCGGTGGGCCACTCGTCGGCCCGAGCGCCTACTTCATGAAGTCGCCGCCCGTGCAGTACCACGACGACGTGGCCTTCGAGATGGTCGAGGCGTTCTCGAGGGGCGACCCGGCCTGACACCCCGGGCGCCGGCCATCCGCGGCCGGTTCCCGCTTGTCCGCCAGCCGCGCGTCGGCGAGCATCGCGGGATGGACCACGACCGAGCCCGCGCCCGCTTCCGCCACCTGCACGAGGCGGGGACCTTCACGATGCCCAACGCGTTCGACGCGGGCTCCGCACGGCTGCTCGAGGACCTCGGTGCGGAGGCCATCGCCACGACCTCGAGCGGCTACGCCGCGACGCAGGGCCGGCTCGACATGACGACGACGCGCGACGAGCTCGTTGCGCACGTCGCGGCGCTGTGCGCGGCGACGTCGCTGCCGGTCAGCGTGGACGCCGAGCAGTGCTACCCCGACGACCCCGGTGGCGTCGCCGCGACGGTCGCCGCGCTGGCGGACGCCGGAGCGGCCGGCTGCTCGATCGAGGACTGGGACCCCGCGCTCGGCCGCCTCGTCCCGCTCGACGTCGCGACCGACCGTGTCAGTGCGGCAGCGGCGGTCGCCCGCGAGCGCGGGCTGGTGCTGACCGCTCGCGCCGAGAATCACCTCCGCGGCGTGGACGACCTCGATGACACGATCGGGCGGCTCTGCGCCTACCGCGACGCGGGCGCGGGCTGCGTCTACGCGCCCGGCCTCGTCGACCTCGCGTCGATCGCGAGGGTCGTGGCCGCGACCGCCACACCCGTCAACGTGCTGCTGCTCGCGGGCGGCCCGGGCGGCCACGAGCTCGCGGGGGCAGGCGTGCGGCGGCTGTCGGTCGGCGGACGGCTCGCGAGCGTCGCCTACGGCGCCGTCTGGCGGGCCGCGCAGCGGCTCCTCGCGACGGGCGCGATCGACCCCGACGACGGCGCGCTCGATCGCGACGTCGCGCGCCGCGCATTCGCCGCGCGCTGAGTGGCGACGTTGCACCCGCCGGCCGCGACCTGGCGCAAGGTCGGCGTGCGCGACGGCGATCGGCTCGCGGTGCGGTCCGCGCCCGCGGGCTGGACGACCGAGGGGCTCGGCGTGGCGGCGTCGGTCACCCGCCGGCTCTCCCGCACGCCGTCGGACGTCGTCGTCGCGTTCTTCACCACGCTCGCGGCGCTGCGCCGCGACGCGCGCGCGCTCGGCGACGCCATCACGCCCGACGGGATGGTGTGGGTCGCGTGGCCCCGCAAGGCCGCCGGGCACACGAGCGACCTCTGCGAGCAGGCCGTGCGCGACACGCTGCTGCCGCTCGGGCTCGTCGACGTGAAGGTGGCCATGCTCGACGAGGACTGGTCGGGGCTGAAGCTCGTCTGGCGGCTCGAGCAGCGCCCGGCGCGGCGGGCCGCCGGCGCGGGACGCGACCGACCCGTGCTCACTCGAGCGGCTGGCGACCGATCGCCGCGGGCTCCCGCGCGCTGAACAGCCAGCCGCCGACAGCGGCGAGCAGCGGCAGCCCGAGCACGAGCACGCCGATCGGCCGCAAAGGCGGGTTGGTCGTGAGCTCGGCGAGGTTGTCCGAGAAGTTGTTCGCCAGGAACGCGCCGACGAGCAGGTAGGCCGTCACGACCCCGAGCACGGCGCCAACGAAGCCGAGGGCGCCGGCGGTCACGCTCGTGAGGGCACGGCGCGTCCGCCGGGCGGCGCCGGCCGCGGTGAGCACGCGCAGCTCGGAGGCCGTCTCGGCCCGGATGAGCCCGACGGTCATCGCGAGCACGCCGAGGGCGACGAGCAGCCCGAGCACGAGGGCCCACCCGAGCACCTGGTTGAGCGACGCGAACGACGACGCGGTCTCGATCGAGGCGCCGGTGCCGTTGGCGATGACGAGCGCGGCGTTCTTCTGCTGCGTGGACAACGGCGCCGCGGTCGTGAGCACGATGGCCTGCGGGCTCGAGAGCGTGAGGTGCAGGGAGCGGACTGCGTGCATCGTCAGGACCGTGTTCGCCGCCGACGTCCCGGTCGGCAGCCGGGACTCCGCCTGGACGAACGGGTCGGGGACGCAGTAGCCGGGCGGGCACGGGCCGGTCTGGGCCGGGCCGGTCTGGCCTGGGCCGCCCTGCGGACTGCCCGAGCCGTAGGTGAGGGCGAGGCCGCTCGTGCCCGGCAGCGTCGGTCGCGACGAGAGCACGAGCGCCCTCGGGTCGATCGAGCTCTGAGGGATGCCGTAGTGCGCCAGGAGCGCCGGCGTGGCCACGTACACCTGGCCCGTGAACTGCCGACCGCCCGACGTGCGGACCAGGCTCGCGTCGGCCTGGTAGAGCGTCAGCGAGCTCGTCGCGCCGATGGCGACCGCGATCCGCTTCGACGCGGCGCGGAAGGTCGCGCGGAGGTGCGGCACCGGGCCGGTCTTGTGGGTGCAGTACCCCGTGCCGCACGGCTGGGTGACCTCGGTGCCGCCCGCGAGCGGCGGGTACACCTGGACAACGTTGCTCGCGAGGTTCGGGCCGACGTAGTCGAACGGGTCCGAGTAGCGCGCGGTCGACGCCACGACGACGACGCCCGTCATCACGATGGCAAGGCAGATCGCCCCGAGGGCGGCCCCCGAGCGCGATCGGTACCGCGCGAGGTCGCGCAGCGCGATCCGCGCCGACAGCGGCGCGTGCGCGGCCACGCGGCCGAGCTGCGCGACGATCCACTGCGAGACCAAGAAGAGCCCGAGGCACGCGAGCACGATGCCGAGCAGGACCGTCAGCACGCCCGCACCGCTGCCGCTGCCACCGCCGGCCTTGCCCGAGCCCGCGAACGTGAGCAGCACGCCGCCGCCGAGGATGGCCGCGCCGATGGCCGCGTTGCGCCTCGATGCGTGCGGCTCGTTGGGACGCCCGGACAGGGCGGCGACGACCGGCATCCGGGCGAGGGCCCGCGCGGGCCGCCACGCCGCCAGCGTCGCGGTGACCGGGGCGAGCACGAGCGCGGTGATGACGAGCCACCACGGGATCGAGGCGGGGTCGACGACGTGGCCCACGCTCGCCTGCTGGTGCGGCGCGTACCACCACCAGGCGGCGAGCCCCACCGTCCCGCCGAGGACCATGGCGAGGAACCCGACGACGAGGCCGTTCATGAGCAGGACCAACCGGACCTTGGACTCGGCGGCGCCGAGCGCGCCGAGCATGCCGATCGCCCGGGTCCGGCGCCGACCCATCACGGTGAAGCCGGCCACCGCGATGAGGCCGATGAAGAGCATCCCGAACGTCCCGGCGACGAGCACGATGAACGCCCCGACGTCGAACGTCGGCGCCGGCAGCGGCTGGATCGAGGAGATGAGCGTGTCGTAGTACGCCTTCGGCGGTCGGAAGCTCGCGAGCTGGTCGCCGGTCGCGTCGAAGAGGACCGTCACGCTGGCGGGCCGGGTGATCGCCCCCGGCACGACGAGGGCCATCGAGGCGTGCAGGTCGGTCGGGTTCTGCACCTCGCCGACCACCCGCCAGCGCGTCCCGAGGGCACGCCAAGTGCCGCCGACGTGCACGTTGTAGAGCTGGGCGAGCTGGCTCGTGAGCGCGACCTCGCGACGCGACGTCGGGTAGCGCCCGTCGGCCAGCTGCACGAGCGGGCCGACGAACGGGCCGTGCGGGTCGAAGGCCTCGACGAGCGCGCCCTGGACGGTGCCGGTCGTGAGCGGCGTCGACGAGATCACGGCGATCGGCCCGAAGTGGCGGTGCAGCGAGGCGACCTCGGCATCGAGGTGCGGGTCGAACCCGGCGAGCTGGACCTGCTGGTTCGCCGTCCCGAACCCGGCATTCGCGGGCACCCGGGACCCGGTCACGAGCCCGGCGGCGAGGATCGTCGCGGCGACGGCCGCGGCGATGAGCACGCAGATGAGCACCTGCTGGCGCCACTCACGGCGGTAGAGCCGGAGCGACCAGCGCAGCACCGCGCGCCGCGCGGGCAGGCCGCCGTCGTGCGCGTGCGCCGAGGCGGTCGTCACCGCGCCTCGTTGAGGACCACGGCCTCGGGCGTCGCCGGGGGCCGCGTCTGGTCGGTGAGCTTGCCGTCGCGGATGAACACGACGCGGTCGGCCCACGAGGCGAGCTTCGCGTCGTGGGTCACCACGACCGCGGCGACGCCGCGCTGGCAGGCCGCGTGGATGGTGCGCATCACGCCCTCGGCGTTGACCGAGTCGAGCGCACCGGACGGCTCGTCCGCCAGCAGCAGGCGGCGATCACCGACCGTCGCGCGGGCGATCGCGACGCGCTGGCGCTCGCCGCCCGACAGCTCGTCGGGGAACTTGTGCCCCTTGTCCCCCACGTCGAACGCCTCCATCGCCTCGAGCGCGAGTGCCTGCGCGCGGCGCGCGGGAGTCCCGTCGAGCTCGAGGGGGAGCGACACGTTCTCGATGGCGGAGAGCCCGGCCAAGAGGTTGTAGTCCTGGAAGACGTAGCCGACCGAACGACGCCGCAGCGCCGACTTGCGCCCGCGCGAGAGCCGCGACAGGGGCTCGCCCGCGACGACCACCTCACCGCTGGTCGGGTCCTCGAGCCCGCCCGCGATCGTGAGCAGCGTCGTCTTGCCCGAGCCGGACGGGCCCATGACCGCCACCAGCTCGCCCTCGTCCACGAACAGGGACACGTCGCGCAGCGCGTGCACCGCGGCCGGCCCGTCCCCGAAGGTCTTGAACACCTCGTGCAGCTCCAACGCGCTCATCTGCGCACCCCCTGCCGTCTCGGCATCGGGAAGGACGGCTCGAGATCGTCGTCCTTCAGGTCGTCGTCGCGCGCGGCCCGCGCGAACCGTCCATCGGCGGCGTCGAGCCACCGGATCATCGCGTCGAGCCGGAAGAGCTCGGCGTCGACGACGAGGGCGAAGTTGAGGTCGTCCCCGCCGTCGTGGGACTTCAGCCTGGTCCACTCCTGCATGAGCTCGACCATGTACCGGCGGTGCAGCTGGATGACCTCGGCGACCTCCACGCCCCGCACCGAGGCGGCGACCATCACCTTCATCACGATCTCGTCGCGCGGCGGCGCGGAGAGGTCCGGCGGGGTCGTGAGCCAGGTGGCGAGCTCCTGCTCCCCGCGCTCGGTGATCCGGTAGTCCTTCTGGGGACCTGGCTCGACGTCGTCGCTCGAGGCGACGAGCCCGTCGCGCTCCAGGCGCTGGAGGGTCGCGTACACCTGGCCGACGTTGAGCGGCCAGACGTCGCCCGTCCGCAGCTCGAACTCGTTGCGCAGCTGCATGCCGTACTTGGGGCCAGAACTCAGCAGCGCCAGCAGGGAGTGCCGGACGCTCATCGCCGCTCACCTCGTACCATACTGCGTATTCTATGGCGTAGGGGCGCCGGATGCAAGGGCAGATCTCCGGTGCGTCCTGCAGCCGCTGGTGACCGAGGGCTACCGGTGCGAGGCAGCCCACCAGGCATCGAGGCGGCGCCCGGCCTCCTCCTCGCCGAGCAGGCCCTCGTCGAGGCGCAGCTCGAGGAGGAACGCGAGCGCCTCGCCGACCTCGCGCCCCGGCGGGATGCCGAGGCGAGCCATCACGGCCACGCCGTCGAGCTCGGGGCGCATCGCGTCCAGCGCCTCGCGCTCGCGCAGCTCGGCGATCCTCGCTTCGAGGTCGTCCATCCGCGCGGCGAGCTCCCGGGCGCGCCGAGCGTTCCGGGTCGTGCAGTCGCACCGGGTGAGCTCGTTGAGGCGCGCGAGGTGCTCGCCGGCGTCGCGGACGTAGCGGCGGATCGCGCGGTCCGTCCAGCCCATCTTGTAGGTGTGGAAGCGCAGGTGCAGCTCGACGAGCCGTGCGACGGTGTCCACGTCCTCGGTGGGGTAGCGCAGCTGCTCCATGCGCGCCCGCGTCATCCGCGCGCCCACGACCTCGTGGTGGTGGAAGCTCACCCCGTCAGGACCGATCGCTCGCGTCTTCGGCTTGCCGACGTCGTGGAAGAGCGCGGCGAGGCGCAGCAGCCGGTCGCGCGAGGTCTTGTCGACGACGGCGAGCGTGTGCGCGAGGACGTCCTTGTGCCGGTGGATCGGGTCCTGCTCGAGCGCGAGCGCCTCGAGCTCGGGGAGGAAGTGTGCGGCGAGCCCGGTGCGCACGAGGAACCAGAGGGCGACCGACGGCACCTCGAGGACCACGATGCGGTCGAGCTCGTCGCGGATGCGCTCGGCCGAGACGATCGCGAGGCGCGGCGCGAGGTCGGTCGCGGCCTTCACCAGGGCGTCGTCGGCGACCAGCTCGAAGCGGGCGAGGAAGCGCGCTGCGCGGAGCATGCGCAGCGGGTCGTCGCCGAAGGACACCTCGGGATCGAGCGGGGTCGCGAGCCGGCGCTGGGCGAGGTCCGCGGCGCCCCCGAAGGGGTCGATGAGCCGCAGGGAGGCGAGATCGAGCGCCATCGCGTTGATGGTGAAGTCGCGGCGGGACAGGTCGACCTCGACGTCGTCGCCGAAGGTGACCGTGGGCTTGCGCGAGTCGGCGCGGTAGATCTCGGCGCGGTGGGTGGTGATCTCGAACGTCCGCCCGTCGTGTCGTACCCCGATCGTCCCGAACGCCCGCCCCTGCTCCCAGACCTGGTCGGCGACACCACGCACGAGTGCGAGCACGTCGTCCGGGCGCGCGTCGGTCGTGAGGTCGAGGTCGATCGCGCCGAGGTCGACGTCGCCGACGAGCGCGTCGCGCACGGAGCCGCCGACGAGGTACACGTGGAACCCGGCACGCGCGAACGCCTCGGCGAGCGGGGCGGCGGCCGCGAGCAGCGACCGCAGGCGCGGTGGAACCCCCGGCGCGGCCACTCCGGCGAGGGTACCGCGCCCCGGTGAGCACGAAGGCACCTTCTAACCTTCGGCCATGGCCTCGTGCGCGCGGGTGCGGTGCCACGCTCGCACGCGCGCGCGGACAATGTTGGGGGTCGTCGTGCTGTGCTCGCTCGTCGCCGTCGCCGCGGTGAACGGCCGCGCGGACGCCCAGGCCACGCCACCGCTCGTGCGCCTCCTGCACGTGACGCCGACGGTCACGCGCGCGGGACAGCCGATCGTCGTCACCCTCACGAGGTCGGGTCCCGCGCTCGCGCCCGGCGCGACGGTGCAGCTCACGCTCTTCTCGAGGATGACGTCGCGCTCGGCGGTGCTCCAGGCGATCTCGCCGCAGGGGCCGTCCGGCCCGGTGTCCACCACCGGGCTCCTCCCGGCCAGCTGCGTCGCCCACGGCACCGTGCTGCAGCTCGGGGTCCCGGTCGCGCCGGACGGGACGGCGGTCGCGCACCGGGCGCTGTGCGGTGCGACCGCACCGGTCCTGCGGCTCGGTCCGGGGGGCGCCGACGGCGTCTACCCCCTCCGCGTGACGGTCACCGGCGGCGGGACGTCGGCCACGATCGACACGCTCGTGACGTTCGCGACGGCCCGCGCGGCCGCCCCCCTTCACGTGGCGTGGATGCTCCGGATCGCGGGCGGCGCGGCGGGGCTCGCGGGCGCGGTCCCCGCGCTCCAAGCGATCGCCCGGCATCCCATCGTGCCCGTGACGATCGACGTCCAGGGGAGCACCCTCGCCGCCGCTGCCCCCTCCGCAGCGACCAGCGCGGCCGTCGCGCTGCTGCGTCGCGACCTCGCACTGCCCGCCGTCGAGCTGCTCTGCGAGGCCTACGTGCCGGCCGAGCTCGGGACCCTGCGCGCGAGCGCGCTGCCCGACGAGGTGGTCCGCCAGTTCGCGCTCGACGACGTCTGGCTCGACACGGTCGGCATCACGACGGAGCCGGCCGCGTCGGTCACGTACGGCACGGGCCCGCAGACGCCCACGAGCGCGGACGCGCTCGCGTCGATCGGGTACCACGACGTCGTGGTCCCGGGAGCTGCGCTCACCGTCGACCCGGTGACGACGCTCGCCTGGGGCACGCCCTTCAGGATGGGCGGCGCCCCGGCGGGCGCGACGGCGCTCGCCTCGGACACCGAGCTGTCGACGCTGAGCGACGACACCAGCTCGGACCCCGGGCTCGCCGGCGCCAACATGCTCGGCGAGCTCGCGTTCTTGCACTTCGAGCAGCCCAACCTGCCGGACCCGCGGGTTGCCGTCGTCGTCACGGACGCGACCGCAGCGGTGACCGCGTCGTTCGTCGACACGGTGCTCTCGGGGCTCGCGCCCAACCCGAACGTGACCCCGATCACCGTGTCCTCGGCGTTCCGGCTCGTGCCGCTCGGCGCCAACGGGTTCCCGGCCGTGCGCGACCTCGCCTTGGGGCCGAGCCTTCCCTTCCCGCAGTCGACGACGAGCTACCTGCAGCACCTCCGCATCACGACGGACTCGCTCAGCTCGGCGGTACGCGGCCCGGTGACGCCGATCCCCGCGATCGAGGGCCAGCTCCTCTCGGCCGAGCAGCCGCTGCCCGCCGCCCTGCGGACCAAGGTGATGCTGGGGGTCCAAGAGGAGCTCGAGGACCAGCTGGGCTACTTCCGCATCTACAACGGCCCCATCACCCTCACCCAGGCGGGCGCGTCGCTGCCCATCACGATCTTCTCGACGGCGCCCTACAGCTTCGCGGGCTTCCTGCACCTGTCGAGCCCCAAGCTCACGTTCCCCCAGGGGGCGACGATCCGGCTGCACGGCCCCATCGCCGCCAACTACTCGCTGCGCGTCGCGGCGCACGCCGAGGTGACGGGCGACATCCCGCTCCTCGCCCAGCTCTGGTCGCCAAAGGGCCAGCTCGTCATGACGCACGCCGTGATCACGGTGCGCGCGACGCAGACCTCCATCGTCGGGATCGCGCTCACGGTCCTCGCCGTGCTCGTCCTCGGTTGGTGGTGGATCCGCACGTCGCGGCGCCGCCGGTCGTCGCGCTGATGGCGGCCACGCCCGCGACCCAGCCGCTCTCGGCCGCCTCGACGATGGCGGCCGGCACCCTCGCCTCGCGCGCCTCGGGCGTCGCGCGCGTCCTCGTCCTCGCCTGGGTGCTCGGCTTCACCCCCCTCGCCGACGCCTACAACCTCGCGAACACGATCCCCAACATGCTCTACGACGTCGTGCTCGGCGGCATCGCCACCGCGACGTTCGTGCCGGTGTTCGTCGAGCGGCTCCACCGCGACGGCGAGCGGCGCGCGTGGCGGTCCATCTCCGCCGTCGTCACCATCTCGACGGTGGTCCTCGTCGTCGCGTCGGTCGCCACGTTCGCGCTCGCGCCGTGGATCATCGACGGGTTCACCGCGCTCAACCACCTGGGGATGACCCGCAGCCCCCAGGCGCTCGCCCAGCAGCGCGACGTCGCGACGACGCTGCTGCGGTGGTTCAGCCCCCAGATCCTCTTCTACGGGCTGCTCTCTTTGTCCGCCGCCCTGCTCAACGTCCGGGGCCGGTTCGGCGCGCCCGCGTGGGCGCCGATCGTGAACAACCTCGTCTGCATCGGGGTGCTGTGCTGGTTCGGCGCCGTCGACCCGGTGCCGTCG